>NZ_JBPJZS010000009.1:0-275704 GCF_051216435.1 Variovorax pasteuri | reverse complement strand
CTTGCTCGCGCGACTCGCCTTGGATGAATCGCTTCATGGGGCACCTCGCTCAGAACGGGTGCACCAATTTTAATTTTGGAAGAGCGGAACTGGCAGTCTTTTCACACAGCCTCGGCCAATACCGGCCATCCAAGCGGACGCCTCGCCGCGCCGCTCAGTTTCAACGTCAGGACTTACAAATGCCGCGCCTTCACAGATTCGTCGCGCTCCTGACCCTAGTCGCCGTTAGCCCGTTCTCTCCGCAGAGTACCGCAAGTTCGGTAGCGGAGAAGTTCCGGATACATAACGTGGCTGCGCTAATTCCGCCGGCAAGAATGCCGACAGAGGTGCAGTTGGAAATGCTCAAACAATGCAGGTCGACGAGTGTCGATCCCGCAAATTTACTTCAAATTTCTAGCAGCGATAAAAAGCTTTTGCAAGGGCGTGACTCGCTAAGGTTCTTCGCGAACGGTGCTCCGCAGGTCGCACTGGCTTGGTATCCAGCAGCCCTGTTGGATCCCACTGGAAGACACGCCGAACCAGGAGTGACAGCATCCGTAGCCGACACATTTGCCATCTGTTTTCTAAAAAAAGGCTACAGGTATGGAACATATCAGCAAAAAATAGTTTTTCCATGAGGCTTGCTCGGCCAGAAGTAAACGTTCGAAACTACGCAGAATCTCTTCTTGTTTCCTTTTGCTGAGCTTTTCATCATGAAACATGACTGGTCAACGGCCGTCGACACAGGATCTTTCATGGTGTGTGAACCCAAGTATCTCTTCGCACCCGTAAGTGATGGAGCGGCGCAAGGCTCTCGAAAGGCTATTGAACGAAAACGGCACCTGGGACGACGTAGAACTCAGCACCTGGTTCGGGTGACGGCCACAGCCAGTCAGTCGCACCGTAACGCAAAATTCGGCCACCAGCAGCCCTTGGCGTTGCACTGGACCGGCTTGGCCGGCCAATGAAATTTTTTGTTTAGCGTGCGATGTTGTCAATAACCTATGAAGCAGTCTCAGAAAACACTTCAGGCGCTTCTGTCTTTTCTCCTGATAGCCGGGTGCACCGACAACATTGAGAAATTGAAGCTAAGTAAAGAAGATAGGGAGCGAATTCTCCTCTTGCAAAATCCCTTTGGAGGCAATCTCGTCCGACTAAATACGGCCGGGAAAGGCGAGTCTATTTTGATAGGTCTGAAAGATTGCAAGGTCTACCGCGCCGAACCTGAGCAAGGGGTAGTTACCGAGTGGGTTCATGTACCGGAAGTCGCTGAGTTCTACCCTCTCCCGTCGGCGTGCAGCCGCGAGAATGTGGAATATGATGGCGAATACGTAAAAATAGAGTTCTGCAAAACGCCAATTGCTGCAGGTGGAGGGTGCGCGGGTGGAATTAGTCCTCACCGAAGTAGGAACGGCAAAGATTGGGAGGTCCGCACCGAAAAAGGCAAATGGAAACCGTTAGACAAGCTGCCTTAGATAAGGTCTCATATGCGCGCCTCCAGGATCGCATGAACTCGCGTGAGCGAAGATTCAGGAGACAGGACTGCAGTCGCCCGAGCGTGATAGCAAGTGGTTCGATGAACGTCCGTTTTCGTCGGGCAGCAATTTCCGCCTAGGGCCCTTAGCAGCGAGCCGAATGTTTTCCCCGCCACCGGAAATAATCTTCTTGAATCCGCTTCCACCAGACAAAAAATCCTTGTCGACTGAAATCGGCATTTGTTCTGTGAGCATCCTCGGGTTTTCGAAAAGACTTTCCGTCAGTAACAAGTTAAGATTAGAACACTATCAATATTGGATTCAAGCATGGCAAATGAGATGGACATTACCAAACTAAGTTACGCCGAGCTGCAAAAACTGATTCAAGAAGCTGAAGCGGCACGCGACGCCAAGCGCGGTGAAGAACTAAAGGTGATTGTTGATGCGTGTGCGAAGAAGCTTCAGGCCGCGGGCTTCAGTATCAAGGAAGGTTTAGCTGAGCTAGCGAACTACGACACGTCCACGCGAAAGCGCGCCTTGCGCGGCAGCGTTGTAAAGGTTGAGAAGGCTTATCAGGACGGCGTTGTATACCGCGGGCCTAGCGGCGAAGAATGGACCGGTGGAACCAAGGGCCGTCAGCCAGCGTGGCTGCGCGAACTGACGGCAGGCTTTGAGGGAGATGCGCTGGCCAACAAGTTTGCCGGACTGGCGGTCAGGTAGCTTATAAGAAAAGGCATCGGTCGAAATCGTGGGTTATGGCGAGCGCTGACCACTAACCTGCGAGCAACGAGCTCACTAAGCGCTCAACTCGCCGACCTCTCGAGCTCCTTGCTGGCGTTCGGCCGTACTCGGCCAAGAGCGGTCGGTCGCGGCGCCGACATAATTTGGCCAAGAACTGGTGTTGGAGGCAGAAACCCATGCATGAAGGAAGTGATGTGTCGGACTCGGCGATTCCTGATGTGTTGAAGCACGCGCTTGCTCGAAGCGTTTCAAAGAATGGTGACTTCTTCTTGGCTCAGTCGGAGCTGGCTTCACTTGCCGGCCGACTTGGTGACGCGGAGGTCGTTTCCCTATATGAATTCATCCGCGACACGAGCATGCGCTTGGAACTGGAATGGCGCCCGGAGTTTGTGGCGGCATTCCCGCTCCAACGGGGCATCCTTCCCACCCCTCTCATATGACCGCCTTGCTGAGCCACTTCACCAGCAGTCGGCCACAACCAGCCCATCGTGAAATCCCATGAAACGTAACGCTGCGCCCCCGCCGTTCTTCGGAAGTTGCCTATGTGGCGCGGTGAAGTACGAAGTTCGCTCCGAAATCAAGGCGGTCTCGCACTGCCACTGCAGCATGTGTCGGAAGGCCCATGGCGCAGCCTTTGGCACGTACGGCAGCGTGCCGGTGAGCGACTTCGCCATCGCTCACGGCGCTGACGTTCTACGCGGCCGAAGTTCGTCGCCCGGGGTATCCCGGACGTTTTGCTCTATGTGCGGCTCCCCTTTGACGTGGCACAGTATTCACGGCGACACAGCTTCCTGGATTTCTTTTTCCCTGGGAACGCTTGACACGCCGTTTACCCCACTGAAGCAGCGACACGTTCACCTGGCGTCGAAGGCTCCTTGGCACGCGGCCGATGATGAGCTGTCGCAGCTGCCGTGACCGAAATCGGCCGAGGCTGTGTGAAAACGCTGGTGTTGCGTCCTTCGCGTGAATGTCGACCTCTCAGATCGCGCCAGGATCGACGATCAAGGCTTCGGGAATGGTTTGGGTACCCTCGAAAACACGCCCTTCGAGCGTTTTCACATAGCCTCGGCCGACTTCAGTCCGTCTTGGCGTGCATCCGCAGCACTGCAAGCTTCAGTCGTTCGATTAGCCTCGCCCAAGTCAATTCATTCTTTGCAATGCGCATCGTGTGTCCAGCAGGATTGAAACTAAAGGATTGAGAGTCGCCACCGAGAGACCGCTCCTGGCCGACAGCCGAAGTCTAGCCCGCCGGCCGGGGTGCTATCGCTTCGTCAAGATGGGATGGCTGTTTGCTTACTGGCAACGGAAGCCCACCCACGTCAAAGTAGCAGGTCGCGTCGGGCTAAGCTGCCGCGGGCATTTAGGCGCAGGATCGGACGTTCGAATCTGCACTGAGCTCACCGCACTTGAGAGGCCCTGACCATGAAGCTGATGACAGTCGAGATGACTCACGAGAGCGGCATTGACATCGTGAGTTGGTCTACCAGCGGAGAGATCCCACCGGCCGAAACCTTCGACCGACTCATCCGCGTCCTGGCAGAAACCAGGAAGACGATGGAGCCGGCTTTTCCTGAGACGCTGCCCGTGCTCATCAAGGCCCCGCCACAGGTCGATGGGGCCGCTTGGCAGTGGTCGATTCAGCCCGATGGCAGCTTGGTTCTGAACCTCCGTCACCCCGGGCTTGGCTGGCTCGGCTTCCGAATGCCGGACGTGGATCTCTTTCACGAGAACCTGACGAACGTGATTGACCAACGAAACGCGCTACGCGACGAACTTGCACCTCCGTCCGGCTGAGTCGACCATCATGACTTGGCCGCTGCTACGCGAGCGATGCAGTCCATCTGCTCGCATTGTTTGCGCGCTATTTCAACCGCAGCCAACAGCTGGGCAGTTCTTACTGGGTCCAACCGCCCGCCCCTTGTGACTCGGCTGACGTCTTGCAGGGCAGACTTCACAGCAACCACCCAAGCCGCTAACCTCGGTTGCATCGATGGGCTAGATGGAATACTCGAGATCGATGATCAAGCTTGGATCGAACTCTTTGTTCTCGATCCTGCCGCTCCAGTTCACGTAGCCGCGCGGGTTGGAAACGACTCGACAAGAACGGACTCGATAGTCGAACTGTTGATGCGTGTGACCATGCACCCAGAGCACTGGTGCGTCGAAGAACGTATCCGGAAGCTCGTTCACGAACGCACCCGAAGCCCAGTCATCGGCGTAGCGCTCTGCAAGCGATCCGCGATGAGGTGCATGGTGCGTCGCGACCACCGTCGGTCCGATGAACGGTTCCGAAAGCTTGTCGCGCAACCAGGCGCGCTGCGCCTGATGAATCCGAAGCGTGTCCGCCGCCTGGAGCTTTCTTCCCTGTTTGTAGCGCCAAGTATCGGGCTCCGCCGACTCGTCGACCGTGCGGATCAGTGCGTAGTCGTTCAGCAGGTTGGTCGCCATCTTCATGGCACGCCGGACATCACTGACCAGCCCTTCGGGCGTCTCGATGGCGAGCGCGAAGTCGGTCCACAACGTTGCACCGAGGAAGCGTACGCCATCGATCGCCAACTCGTCACCGTCGAGTAGATGGACATTGGTTCCTTCGGCTTCGCGGCGCGCTTCGGCCAGTGTCTTGTCCAAGCGGCCATCGTAGTACTCGTGATTCCCCAACAGGTACACCACAGGCTTGCCGCGAAAGCGATCCGCCGCCCACTGGACGGCGCGTTTGGCCGGCGAATGGATGTCTCCGGCGAGGATGACGACATCGAATTCGAGATCAGGCACTGGCTCGAAGGGCGCGAACTCTAGGTGGAGATCGGAGAGGATCAGCACTTTCATCGGAGCTCTCCTTCAAAGCGAGTGCGAAGCTCGGTGCTGGCCTTGTCGTCGAAGCCGGTGAACGAGCCGCACACCACCAGATGGTCCTTGCAATGATTGAACTGCCAATAGGCGTCGTCGAGTGCGACCCACGGCTCGTCAACCCCATCATGGATCTGGAGCCAGGCGAGGATCTCTCCTTCACGTTTACTGTACGGCGGCGGAAGGCCAAAGCCCGAATGTGGCGTGGCTCCGAGGATGCGGGCTCTGATGTCGCTGGAGAACGGCTTCAGCAAGGTCTTGTAGAGAAGCTGCTCGCGCCAGGATGAACTGATCACGATCTTCACGAACGGGAACTCGCGCAACAACGCCTCCAAGCGTGGCAGGAAGCAGAAGTCGACGCCACCGTTGAGGATGTGATCCTCCCCCTCCGGATGCAGCACGCCGTCGAAGTCGAGGAACAGGATCACTCCACACCTCTCGATCCATGCCCATCCAGCGGCCGTGCCAGGTGCGAGTCCACGCCGATGCCGGAGGCCCAGGACGACGCTGCGATCCTCATACGACACCGCCGTGTTGAATCGCGTTGAGCATCGAGCGCACTCTTTCCGAGCCGCCGGCAGCGGCGAACGCTGTTGGCGTTTGGCCATCGAGCCATTCGTGTGGCTTGTTCAGCCAGGCTTGGGCCGCTGCGCCGAACACCTGAGTCGCGAGGTCGGGCACGTCTTGCAGAGGCCCTCCCGGCCCAGGCTCATCGCGCGGCCACGCCAGGTGCGAGCCCATGTCGACCCCGAAGGCGCGAAACGGCGCCGCGTTGGCCATTAAGCCCTCGTCGACATAGTCGATGCACCGGTGGTGGTGGCCGTGAACCACCAGCTGGACACCGAGCTTCTCGGCGAGCTCGTCGATCACCTGCCAGCCGTGCGGGTGCGCTGCCGGCGCTTCGTGCGCCACCAGGATGCCTACTTCGACCATTCGAATGGTGAGTGGGATGCGGCAGACGTGGTGAGATCTGTGCGAACCGAGTTGCGGATCGGTTGGACAGCGGACAAGTTGGCCGAGAGGGACGGTTCCATGTTGGCTGTGGACATGGTTGAGATGATGCTCGATGCCTTCAGTCGCGCGTCGACGAGCCGGCGGCCATAGTTCAGAGCCGACTGCGATTCTTCGCTCTACCGTCTGGCGAAGATTTTTCCGATATCTCAGCGTGTGAGTATCAGATTCAAAAGGGAAGATGGAATGCTGCAACAGGCAGATCTAGAAGACGCGATCGACACGTACGAGGAAACCACCAAGCTGGCGATAGAGGCAGCCAAGTCAATCACTCTTGCGCTACCCGTGGTCATCTGATTTCGCACTTCGAAACTCGATGAGGTAGCCGTATCGGAATTGCTGAAGAAAGTGCCTGTCCCCCTCGAGGGGGAAAGACAAAAAAGAAGCGAGGCTTCGTCTATGTTTTTCGGGCGGCTGAGCAATACGCCATTGCCTGCACGGACAGGGGCTTACGCTCAAGTCGCTGTTGCGCACGCTCCATCTACACGACGGCGACCTGGTGGCTGACAAGGTCCGAAAGCACGCGAGCTCGTTGCAACCGATGCGCTCGCCGTCGCTGCGGCCATCGCGCCTGAAGGCGACTCACGCGCGCGCCTGCGCTTCGAGCGGTTCGCGTAGGGCGAGAGCTGCAACGATTCGCATGTGCGCGACGAATCCGATTTCACGCCCAGCTTGCAGCCGGCGCGACGCAGGCGGCTGCACCTACGCGAATCGGGCGACGTCGGCGACGACGCCTTCCATTAACTGGAGAAAGCTCTCGACCGGATGGAAGAGTCGGACCCGCTGCAGGCGGCGAACGCGGACAAGACTTGAGCACCAGCGGCTTGCCCGAACCGATTCAAGTCAGTCGAACTTCAATTCCACATTGAGCACCAGCCTCGAACCAAGATCAATCGCAGCAGTTGCGTCCACACGGTTGACGAATGCATCGAGCGGCCGATCATCGATCACGGTACCACTCGCGTCCTGGACGCGCAACGTGATCCGGCCCGCCTGGGTTTCATCGAACACCCACTCGAGACTCGCCTTGCCACCGCTCACGGTCTCGGTGCGGGGAGCTAGGATGGCGTTGTCCGCGACGTCGCCGTCATAGAAAGACCATGTGAGGCCGAGCATTGCCCGGGCGGCAAGGGTGTCGTCGGGGAAGCGGAGTGTCGTCCCGGCCCGAATCGCGCCTTTGGGGTTGGTCGTTGCCATGGAATCCTCATTCGATGATCTTGAATGCATCGCCGTCGTTGTTGGGCGTTCCCGCCCCATTCTTGTAGCGGATCAGCCTTTGGCTCACGGGGTGCCCTGTCCACTGGTCGTAGACGTTAAGTCCTGCCGCCTGCTTGTCCTTCAGGATTGCGGCGTGCGAGCGTCCGTCGGTGTGATTGCCATAGGTGCCATCGTCATCGAACGTCGCGATGGCCGTCCCGGTGGCCGGGCTCGCGGTCTTCACGACGTCGCCCGCAGACCAGGCACTTGTCGCCGGAGCACCCGAGGCCTCCTTCACATAGGCCACGCACTGACCGTTGCCTACGACCTTTCCGACGTACGACGCTGGGTTTGCCGCAATGTATGCCATATCGGAAATCCCCTTTCAGTTAAGAGATACCAGGCGATGATGCGCTCACCGCGCAACGCCACCCTCCCAGAACCTTATTCACTTTGACAGCGGGATTACCCGACGTTCGATGTCTGCCGCTTGCACGCGCAATTCACCGCCGGTAAGCTGACCCTGCGAGTTGAAGAGGGAACTGGGCGCGCGGCATGCTTCCTTCGGCGCCCCAACAAAACAGGGGTTCCGGATTCGGCTGGAACTCTGCCGGCAGATTAGCCGGCATGCCAGGAGGGATCCAATGAGTAACAAGGGTGCAACCCCGGTCGGGTCTCGTGCGCGTCTTGACATTGCGGCGCTGATGCGCGAACACCGGCGAGTTGACGTCGCCAACCCCGTTACAACTGCTTCGGGGCCAGCGATGACCCGGCGCCAATGGGTGCAGTTCGGCGCCGCGGCAACCGCTCTGCCCTTTGCACCGATGGCTGCCGGTGAAAGTCACGGCGGCTTGAACGTGACGCTCGACATGGGCACGCTCACCGTTGCACGGGGTGCCGCAATTCTCTGGTCACTTGATGCCTCCTGGCTTGTCGGCCCCGGCCGGCTTGAGGCGCGGCGCGATGGCAACGACTGGATCGTCTCTCTCCAATCTGCGTTTCTTCCCGCAACGAGGGTTCCCGCGGATTTCACTCTGCGACTGGCTGATTCGCCGCGAGGCGCCGTGGGCGTGTTGCGCCACGCGCTGGCCGCGTCCCCGGTGACGTTCAACTTTGAGAAGTGGGCTGCGGGCCGCACCGGGTTGGAATTCGCGCCACGTCGTACTGTTGCCAACTTTGGGCCGCTCTCGCTCTCGGGGATCGGGCGCGTCGCACTGATGCCGGACTTGACGCTGGCCTTGCATCCCAAAGCGGGCGCACTGACCGCCCGTTCCCGGGCGTTGTCGGGCGCGGTCGACTCATGCTCCATTTCAGGACGCCTCGGCGCAGCGTGGATGGCCGGCGATTCGACTCGCTCAAGCCGGATCGACCTCTGCGCCGAGGCGGACAGCATCGCGATGCGGCCCCCCCGCTTGTCGAATGCGCCGCAGTTTGGAGCGCAGCCCGTGCAGATCCAGCAGGCATGGCTGGAACTCGCGGAAGACGGCGCGGGCACGTCGCAGGCCGTCACCGGTGCGACGCACGTGCCGCAACTCACACTCGTGCAGCACCTCGGGCAAGACGCCGGCAGGGTCACCATGCGCGTGCGCGATGCCACGCTGGCTTTCAATACCGCCAGACAGCAAATCATCACCGGACGGGTCGCACAGACCGCCACCGTGGACCGTCAGGCGGTTCTGGAGGGCGTGCTGAACGAGGAGTTCGTCCTCGACTCAGACGGCCGGCGCTGCAGGGTGAATTGCGAATTCGAGTGGCTCCATGCAGCTTTCGCGCACGAGCACGGGGTGCATGCGGTGCTGCGACCGAGCGTGGGGCATGAGGCGCCGGGCCCCCGCCCGGCCTTCGAGGGCGTGCTGGACAATGCGCCCTGGCGCATCGACCGCATTCCGCTCGACGACATGGAACTCGAGTTCATGCGGCCTGAGGACCATTTGTGGCTGCGTTATCGCTTCAGAGGCTTCGAGCTGCGCCGCGGGTTCACTGAACTGAAAGTCATGCGCACGGGCGCGGACGCGCGCATCTGGCTTGTGCTGCCGCCGCAGTCGATTTCGGAAGAGGCGTTCTTTCGTGCCCCGGCGCAGACGGAGCTTCCCGTCGATCTGACGGCCGATGTTAGGACCGAGAATAGTCGCGGCATTCCGTTCGCTTCCCAGGAAGACCAGAAGCGCAAGCATGGACAGCGCGACGATCGGGCCCTTGCGGCGAGCCGATTCCGCGACGCGAGGGACAACGGCAATGAGGACATCCCGCAGGACCGGCCGGTCCGCGCGCGCGTCGCGGGCGAGTCGCGGTTCTGCTTCGAGCCGGCCGCGGGCGCGGTACGCGAATTTCCCGTGCGCATCGATGCGCTACTCGACACGAAACGCTGGCGCATCGTTGTAGCGCAGTCGGCCGCGAGTTCGCTCGAAGCCTGGCGTTACGCGACGAGGAGCAGGAACTTCCCGGCACCGCCATCGGCCGGGGAGTTGGCCGAGGCCACGCTGCTTGAGATCCCCTGGCGCCTGCACATTTCGCCATCGGAGCGCACATTCGTCGACCATGGACCGGTCGCCCTGCATGCAGGCGAGTTTCACCCGGTGTTCCAGCTCAAGCCGCGCGACCCCGACGCGACTGCACTTCAATTGCGCGCGATTCACTCGCCCGACCACTCGGAGTCGGATTCGCCGCCACTGCACTACGGCTCAACAGCCTCTGGGCCCGAAGTGGAAGACCGCCGGCAAAGCCTGGACGAGAACGACCGCTTCCAGCTGGTGGACCTCACAGGCCGGTGGGGCCGGCAGGCTTTGCTCGGCTCGGATCAGGTGCGGCTCACCCCGGGCCTCGATTGCGATCCGCCTCGCTTCGGGATCTTCGAGCCGCGGCCTTTCCACGCCAGCCTCTTCCGGCTGTCCGCGCTCGGCGCGAGCATGCGATCGAAGGGGCTATGGGACCCGCCGTACTTTCGCGGACGGCGGCAACGCTGCGACGAGACCGACGGCGGCTATGCACTGAGCATCCAAGCGTGGGACCACTCCTCCACGTTCTCGCGCAGCCACTTCGACAGGGTTGTCTACAAAGGCTACCTCATGCCCTACGGGCACCAAGCGGTGCTGATCAAGATCACCGCCCGGGGCGCCGAGTTGGTGGGGGGGCGCGGCAGCGTGGCCGCGAACCTGCAGCGTTACTTCATCCGCGTGGTCAAGCCACGACTGGATTTCCCGCTGCCCGGTCAGCCGCCCGAAAGCGCCAACGCATTTCCCCAGCCAGCGTCGGTGGAGATCCTGCTCGACGGCGAACTGCAGATCCAGGACCCGAAGGGACTGCAACTCGGCGGGTTTGGCCCGTCCGCCTTCGTGATCCGCACCGCGCCGGGCACCGCGCCACACGGATTCACGGTTCGGCTCCACCGCAAGACGCTTGCAACAACGGCGCTTGCCTTCGTCGACAACACCGTCGTGCACGCCAGCGCGATGCTCAGGAAGGTAGTGGACGACTTTCATCTGCTGCCACCGGACGTGTTCCGTCAGGCCGATGTGGACGGCGGCGATGTGCAGTACGCCCCAAGCCTCAAGCGCGGCGACACGAGTTGGCCGACCCAGGTGATGCAGCACGAAGTCACCGTCAACTGGCCGCTGGTGAACTCAGTGCTGCTGGAGACCGCCTCTCAGCCGCCCTTCTACCCGGTCGTTGCAAAGGCACGCGTGGTTGTGCGCTCGATTGGTGTGCAGACCGGCGCTGGCGCGAAGGGTGTCGATCCCGTCTGGGTGACTTACGACAACCTCTACAAGCGGGCTGCCTTCGAGGCCGCGGCGAACGGCCCGGAAATCTACCTGAAGTTGCTTGAGGGCCGGCCGTTGAACTTCAAGGGCAAATCCGATCGTGCGGGCGGCGTGGCCAACCCGGACATGACGGCCCGGGGCCTCACGCGAAAGACCGGCGTTGTCGCCTACACCGGTGACAACGTCTCCCCGCCGTCGCAACGCCGCCGACAACTTGCATTGCGCCAGCCCACCGATGTGGGGACGTTCAGGGGGGCAAGTCGTCTGGCCACACTCGAAAGCAATCTCGCGTTCGACGGTTCCGCGAAGATCATGGGCGCCATTCCGCTGTCCGCGTTGCTCGAGCCGCTCGGGCTCGAAGAAGTGCCCAAGCTGCTCGAGGAACTTGAATACCGGGTCGACGCCGCTGGCGACGAACTTGTCCAGAAGTCCGCGAAGGTCCTGGCTGCGGCTGAGGCGGGGCTGGATGAAGTCATCAGCGCGTGGAACGAGCCTTGCGCGCCGTCGGCCTCCGGTGGCTGGTGCGCCTCGCAGGCGTACAAGGATCTGTCGACCGCACTCACCGGCCTGCGCGCAAGCGTCGTCAGTGCAAGGGCTGCCGCGGACGCGGGGAATGCGGCGGGCCTGCTCGCGTTGTTGCCTGGCATCGGTAAGAGCGTGAACGGGCTTGTGGACAAGTTGAAGGACATCGCTGCCCGGCCTGAAGTGCTGATGCAGGACCTGCTGCTGTCGCCGGAGTTCCAGGGCTTTGCCAGTTGGGTCGCGCAGACATACGCCGCGAGCAACCTCCAGGGCGTGCACCGTGTGATCAACCAGGCACTCGCCGCGCACGCCGAAGTCCAGCGTCTGGTCAAAAAGGCGAACGACTACCAAGTCGCCGCGAAGGAACTTGTCGCCGACCTGCGCACCCGCGCATACCAGACGGTCGCCGAAGTCCGAAGCACGGCCGTTACGCTCGCCGCCGATCTCGAGAAGCTCGCGAAGCAGTCCGCGCAAGACGCCATTGACGACATCGCCGGCCGGCTGCTAGCGTCGTGCAGCAGCCTGCTCGTGCGTGCCGGGCACCTCTACGACGCGTATATGGCGTTGGCCGACCAACTGCGCGCTGCGGCCACGCAATATCCGCAGCTCGTCGCGGCGCTCGCGACGCAGGTCACTGCCACGCGCGATGCTCTGCGTACGCAGCTCGACCCAGCGAAGTCCGTCTGGCTGGCGCGCGTGGGAGGGTTCGAGCAAAAGCTCCTCCGGATCTGCCAAGAACCCGGCCACGTGGAGGGTGCCACTCTGCTGCGGCGCATCGAGCCCGACCTTCGCGCGGTCCGCGATGTTTACATGGCCGTGAGCGACACGCTCGGCACCAACAAGCCGCTCGACGGGTTGATCCTGATCAACCTCGCCGCCGAGTTCATGCGGCATGCCGTCAACGCCGTCGCGGTAGCTGAGGACTACGCATCCGGCAGCGAACTCGGCAACGATGCACGAACATGGGTCGAGGAGCGCATCGCTCTCGTCACGGGCGAAGTCGAGGCAATCGCCGGCACGATCATGACGGACGTCCTCGCGAACATCAATTCGCAGCTCAGTGCGCTGAAAGCGGCAGCCAAGAATCTTGTCGATGCCATCCGCACGGACGCAGCCCTTGGCCAGCCACGGGTGGTGGAGTTCCTCGATTCGCTTGTGCAACTGCGCGCACAGCCCGCGCCTTTGCTGCGCCAGCCCGCAGTGGCAGCCTTGGTGCGCGACGAGCTCGACCGGGTGCTGCAGGCGGCAGGCCTTCCCGCGTGCGCCTTCCAAGGAGGCCTGGCGCAATGCGTCGCTGACTGGGGTTTCTACGACGACCTGTTCGCCGCTGTCCTCAAGGTCGCGCAGGAAATCTGGCGTGAACTCAAACCGGTCATCGCGAGGATTCATGGCGTGACGGCACAGGCGTGGTGGACGAACTTCAGGAATAGTCCGATCGCGAAGTCAGCTTTTGGCCCGGACTTCGCCCCCGATCTCGAGAAACTCGACCGGGACCTCGGCACCATCGTGGCCGTTGCGGACATGCTCGACATTGCGGGCCTCGCAACCCTGATCACGCAACTGCCCGCGCTGACCGACCGCCTGAAGAAGGTCACCTCGCAGGTTTCCGCGACGCAGGTGCTGAAGAACCTGCAAAGCGCGGTGCTCGACCTAGCGCGCGACAAGCTCGTAGACCTCGCATCGCGCTTTGTCCCGGCGAAGATCGCCACCTCGTACACGCTCGATCGCGACATCAACAAGGAATATGCGGGCATCTTCCTGCCCGGCGTGGGCGCGGGCACGTGCAATATCCCGTGCGACCCGTACACCGCCCACCTGCGCATCGTCACCTCCGTCGATGCCGACCTGCTCGAAGGCACGTCAAAGTTCGCGCTCGACGGCGAACTCACGTCGTTCTCCGTCAACATCTTTGGCCTGATCAAGCTTCCTGTGGGCCGCGTGAAATTCCACGCCAGCACGACCGACGGATTCCACCTCGAACGGCCGGAGTTCTGCGCGCCCTCGCTCGATGGCGGGCCGCTGAAATTCCTCGAGGGCATGATGAAGCTGATCGGCGGCGGCGGCGGGTTCTTCCTTCAGCCGGTGCCCAACGGAATCCGTGCCGGCTTTGGCTTCCAGAAAGACATCATCCAAGTCGGCGGCATGACTATCCAGAACTTCGACTTCGAAGTGGCGATGCTGCTCCCCTTCGATGACCGCGCGGCCGAAGTCTCGTGCGCAGTCGCGCGGCGCTACAAGCCGATGCTGATCAGCATCGGGCCTTACGGCGGCGGCGGTTTCTTCGAGATGGTGATGGCTATGGACCGCCTCGTCTCGATCTCCGCGTCGTTCGAATTTGGCCTAGTCGGCGCATTCAAGCTGGCCATGATCGAAGGCACTGGGCGCATCACCGTGGGCCTGTACTACCGGCAGTCCGGCGAAGGAAGCACGCTCGAAGGATTTTTCTACGCGGGCGGCGAGGCGACGGTGCTGGGCATCGTCAGCATCTCGGCGGAACTCGTCGTGCGCCTTGTCTACGAAAACGGCAGCGCACGTGGCGACGGCCGATTCGGCGTGCGCGTGGGCTGCGGTCCTTTCGGCTGGACGCTGAATTATTCGGTTAGCCACAGCCAGGGCGGGGGGGGCGGTGGAGCCAAGCTAACGCGAACGCTCGCGGCATCGGCCGGCGAGGCGCCGCGAGGTGAAGCGTACGACGACGACGCAAGCTTGATGGATGCAGATATCTGGCGCCAATACCAGGAGGCCTTCGAAGCATGAGCAACGCACACGAAAAACTCTTCGAACTCACCGCGCTGCCCAAAGGCATCACCGGCGGCATGCTGACCGTCACGCTGTTCTTTGCGCCGAACGCGAGGACATTGAATTGGCGGCGCGACAACCTCGCGGCACTGTTGCAACGAGGCGGCAAGGTGCAACTCCGCACGTACGTCGGCGCTGCACAGCTGCCCCTGGCGCCAGCGGTCGCCGCCCCAGCCGAATTAGGGCAACTGCTGCAGCCTGCCCTGTGGGAGGCGCTTTTTGCCGGCGTGGCGCTAACGCCGCCGGTCGCTGAAGCCGGTGGCCCCGCGCCGCAGCGGCTCTACTTTTCGTCGGCGGCCGCGAGGCTCGCAGTCAGCGGGTTTGCCGCGAGCAGCGCTGAACTCGCTAACAAGGCGCGCGCGAAAACTGCCCAGCGACTTGGACGTCACTTGCGAACCGTCCCATCCGCGCTCGACCTGCTGGCAGGCACCTCGGATAAGGGCATGCACGATGGCCGGGTGGGCGATGACTTCCGCGACGTGCACTCGCATTTCCTGCGCCCCGGCCGAACGCTGGCGCAGGTCTCCGAAGACTTGCAGCCGCTGCGCCCCCGGATGGCCACGCTGCAAGACCGGCACTTGCTAGCGCTGATGGCTGGCTACACATCCAACGTGGCCGAACGCGTGCTCGGACCTAATCACATCACGCGGCATTTAGGCTTGAATGCGGACGGGATCAACTTGCTGCGCAAGAGCCTAGCTGGGTTGCAGTCGGCCGACGACCACGACGTGAAGGCGTTCGGCGGCCGCGTCGGGCTGTTGGATGCATGGTCACGATCTGCACTCGCGACGGCACCCTACTGTCCCGCTGCAGGCAAGAGCGCGACGGAGGCCCACGATGTTACGGACCAGGCAAGTCTTGAAAACCGGCTTGCAGCCATCGCGCAGGAGTTCGGCCTGCTGCCTTTCCTCGGCCTCGTGGTCGACATGGAGGTTCCGCTCGAAAGCCTGGGCCCGCGCACGCTCGTAGAGCAGGCACTGGCAAGTGGCACAGCATTCGTCAGTGCCGAATGGGCCGGGCTCGAAGACAAGGTGCATTCCTGCCGCACGGCGATCGGCCGGGACGGCCAGCCGCGCGCACGTCGCGGCGAACTGAGAGCCTATGTGCGGGACGGCCGGGCAGACCTGAGGGATGCGAGGCTCAGCAACCTTGAGACGCACGGCAACGTCGAGAACACGGTGTCAGCGACCATGCACTCGCTGGCGGCTGCCGATGGTTTTGTGCGCGGTGACGCGGCGGCGCAAGCACAGCAGCAGATCGCGGTCCTGCGTTCGGGGCCAATGACAGTGCAGCACCATTTCTTCCGCAAGTTCTTCGATGAGGTCACAGCGGTCGATCCGCCCGATACGGAGAGGTACCTGGAGCACCTGGTGATCGGCGTGCGTCCCGACGTGCGTGTCCATCGGCCCGGCAAAGAAGCGCCATGGCGCGCTCTGATGGATCGGGAGATCACGTACCACGACATCCCGCAGGTCGCGACCGGCCTGGAACTGCGCCACCCGACGGCGGGAACCCGCGCGGAAGGGTATGTGCCTCTCGCACGGCATTCCCACGCCGGTTCCGCCGACAGTCCGTCGATCGTGGTGGACGACACCGTGTTTGAATGGAACGGCTGGAATGCCGGTGTACCGTTCCCGAGCCGCATCAACAAGGAAAGGGCTCCCCTTGTTCAGAAGACGATTCGCGCGAGGAAACACGCCAACCCGCGGTTTCGCTACGGCAGTGGCGTGGAAGTCTCGGCGCGCGTGGTACTGCGGGACGGGTCTTCAATCTCAGGCGGACCGGACGACGATGCCGGTGCGCTAGTTGGCTCGCGCCAACTCGACCCGAACCTTCCAGGCAACGGCTTTACCTTGCTGCGCTACGAACCGCTGCGCGCGCCACTGGCACTGCTCACCGACAACTTCGCCCTCTCGGGCCTTGGCAAGATGCAGACGGCCACACAGGTGGTTCTCGCGCAGCCACAATGGGGTTGTGGCGCGGGCTGCTTCCGCACATCGCGCTACCTGCTGGCCGGCGAGGTGCATGACCTCATTGAGCTCGACAAGCTGGGCGCGTTCGACGCGGGCGCACGGCCGACCGACACGGCATTCGGCTACTTCGAACGTGACGCCAAAGGTGCCTTCCCGGCCGTTGATGCCGGCTCCGGTCCGCAAACGGTCGTCCGGTCGCGTCCCGACGCCGCGTGCTCATCCGTGCCCTATCACCCTGACCCCATGGTGAGACGGCTGCGTCTCGTGATTGCTAGGCAGCATTCAGGCGGCGATCTCGTGAGCGTCACTGGGCCACGCGCGAGCGTGGAACACAGGCACGAGTTGTATGCGCACGGCGCGCGGTGGCCGCATGCGCGCCCATTGCGCGTGGATTTTGTTGCTGCCCATCCGGCGTCCGCGCCGCCGGGTATCCGCCCGATCGGTGTATTGCCCTTCGAGAACGCCATCGAGATCGTCGTGCCCACCGGAGAGAACTTCGAGGTGCTGGTCTTTCCCGAAGGCGACGACGACGACCTGATGGCGAGGCAGTACGGACGCAACAGCGGAATGCCGCTTGATTCGCCCTATGTTTGCGAGATGCTCCAGCTCCATGTGAAGAACCTGGCCGCCCAGCCGCGGTCTCCGCAGCTAGAGGAGTTCGCGCGGGCGGACCGTGATCCAGGCGAGCACGTGGGCAAACTGGACGTTGTGGCGCACGTCGATGCAGGTGCCACTGCGGTACTCGAACTGGTGGCTTCATGGGTGGACCCGGGCGACAACCCCGCGATGGGCAAACTCCGGCACGGCAGCCTGCCGCCGGTGGACCGGCGCGGCGAGTTGGTCGTCGCCGACCTCTCCGCGCAATTGCGCGCCCAGGTCGATGACATGATTCGTGACGGCTTGCCCATCGACCGGGGGCTCGTGCGCGTGGAGTTCAACAATGTGCTGCACGACATGCGCGACAACCATCGCCGCGCGGTCACCTACTTCCTGCGCGCGCAAGCCGCGGCCACGCTTGGCCGCCGCGCCAGTGCGCCCGTCACAAGCAACCCGCAAGCCGTGGACTGGCTCGCGACGCGCCGCCCGGCCCCACCTCTCTTCCACAACATCGCGCCTGCGTTCAGGTTCCGAAGGAGCCGCGAGCTTGGGGTGTCAACCAGCGTGCGCGAGCAGGCCATCAGCGTATTTTTCGGGCGCGATTGGGGAACCTCAGGCCCCGGCGAACTCGTGGGCATCGTCTGCCAAATGCCCGGGCGTCCGGCCGGAAAGGCCGTCTCCCAATGGGGAACAGACCCGACGCGCATGACCGGTGTGATCGACCGCGTGAACATGGTCGCGTCGGACTTCATCTCATCGCCGCATTCCGTCGCGGATGATCTCGCGCATGCTGCTGCAGCTAACGGCATCACGCTTTACCAGCCAACGTATGACGAGGACGAGGACGCTTGGCGCGTGGACCTGCGCTTGAACACGTGGTGGCCGGCCATGGCGTTCCATGGCCGGTCGCTCACATCTGGCGATCCGCCTCCGGGGCACGTTCCGTTGCAGGTAGCGCAGCCGATGCTACGACTCGTCGCCACGCGCTACCAGCCGCACGCCATCGAGGACGAGCACGCGTCGGATCTTGTTCTCCTCGACTACATGCAACTACCGTCACAACGTGCGGCCACGGCCATGATGCGTGACGGTGGAGACAGCGTGACCGTGACCGTCTACGGCCCGATGGGTACCGGCTCCGAACAAGGGGGCAGACCCGAACTGCGATGCAGCTTGGTGGTCGGCGAGGTTTCGGGGCGAGGCGCGCTCGTGTGGCGCGACGCGCAAGTTGCGGCGATCCTTGCTCCTGTCGGCGAACGGGGCCAGGTGGAAGATGGCCGCACGGCCCTGCGCTGGACCGCGGAACTGCCGCTCCCGATTACGCTGCGAAAAATGCGCGTGGGCCTGCGGCTCTCCGAACACACCGTCTACCTCGTGGACAAGATCGGCAACGACAAGGCCGATGGACCGCCGATGTACCAGGAGGTGATAGAGCTGCGGCTGGTCGATGGCCCGCTGCCTGGCGGTCCTTCCTAAATCCGCAACCTGAAAGGACAACGACATGGTCACTGCAAAGCGCCGAGCCTCCACCCCTGCCGCGAGCAAGAGGGACGCAATGCCGGGCGGTGCCAAGAAACTGCTTTCCGATGTGCTCGACTTGATGGCCGAGCCGCAGTCGGCGGAAAGCTCTTCCCTGTTGATTGCCGCTGAGTGCAACATTCCCTATTTCAGCTTGACAAGAAGATGTACAGAGCCTGAGGCATCGGGTAACTCCTTCACCTCGAGGTATTCCTGGTTGCGAACGAGATCGCTGAGTCTTCGGAATCCGTAGTTTCGAGCGTCGAATGAAGTGTTGTTCTTGCCGACATACCCACCCACTGCCGCCAGCGAAGCCCAGCCGGTATCGCGTGTGGTTTCCTTGATCGCCCCTACGAGAAGCACTTTGAGGTCCGGGACGCCCGCGACCTGAACAGGAGCTGCTGATTCCAAAGGCTTTCTCAGAACCTCGAAAAATATGAACTTATCGCATGCGGCAATGAACGGCTCAGGTGTCTTGCGCTCGCCAAGGCCGTAGACCACCTTCCCCGCCTCGCGCATGCGCGTTGCCAACCGAGTGAAATCGCTGTCGCTTGATACGATGCAGAAGCCGTCCACGTTGCCGGCATACAGCAGGTCCATCGCGTCGATGATGAAGGCAGAGTCCGTGGAGTTCTTGCCCTGCGTGTACGCGAACTGCTGGATAGGCTGAATTGCATGGCGATGCAGGTGTGCCTTCCAGCCGGTTAGATTGGCGGTCGTCCAGTCACCGTACGCTCGCTTGACCGTGGCCGTTCCATACTTTGCGACTTCCTCAAGCAATTCCTGCACGACTGAAGAGGATGCGTTGTCCGCGTCGATCAGTACCGCCAGGCGGGTGGAATCTGTATTTGCCAAGGCAGTCCTCCTGTTGGAACAATGTGTCGCATACCGAATGGCCCAGATACTGACACACAGGCATGACGAAGACGCTGACTCGAACGGAACTATACGAACTTGTTTGGACCCGTCCCCGTTCGACACTTGCCAAGGATTTGGGTATATCTGACGTTGCAATCGGAAAGCTCTGTGTTCGATCTCACATTCCAGGGCCACCGCCAGGGTACTGGGCCAGGAAGGCGGCGGGTAAGGCCGGACGGCGCCCTCCATTGCCGATACGCCTTCCCGGCCACTCGATCGAAGTCACCTTCGGAGATCGCGGCTATGGCAGCTGGCCAGTGGGTGAGGATCTGAACCAGTCCATTGCCGCCCCAGAATTTGCAGAACAGATAGACGAGCAGGTAGCTGCCGCGATGAAGATCATCGGCAAGGTGGTTGCATGTCGAGATCTGTCGAGCCCTCATAGCGCGCTGAAGCGCGTACTTGATGCCGAAGCCAGGCGTCGTCAAAAGGCCCAGGAACGAGGGTGGACCTTTGACAAGCCGCGCTTCGATGGCCCGCAGCACCAACGTCAACTGAAGATCTTCAACAGTATTGCCCGTGCGTTGGCGCCTGTGACGACTGGATTGGACGTTTTAAGCCAAGACGAATGGATCCAAGGGGTTGGGACCCTTCATTTCTTGAAGATGAATCTGCATTTTGGGGGAGCCCGCCTGGGACTTTTAATCATCGAACCCGACGTCTCGAACCACCATAGGAGAGCTCTGAAATCCAAAAAAGTCGATGCAACGACGCTCAGGCTCGGGGCCGAATCGGGTCCGCTTGATGCTCTTGAATGGACAGACAAGCCGGGCGAAAAGCTGGAGAGTCAACTACCGACCATCATTCAGGGGCTGCTCGTGCGAGCCGAGTTGTCCATGCGGACCTATGCCCAGTTCGCACATGAGCACAGGGTCAAGCGACGCATCGAGATTGCGAAGGAACAAGAGGCTGCGGAGCGAGCAAGAGAAACCAAACGCTTGGAAGAGATTGCGGCGCACCGACAGAAAGCTCGGGAGCACATCATCAACTTGGGCAAGCAGCGCAGAGCCGCGCTGGATATTCGAGAGATGGTTGGTGTGCTTTCGGCTCATCCAGAGCTGGGGCCTGAGGGGAATCCGCAGTTCGACGACTGGGTCCGCCTTGCATTGGACGTCGCCGATGAGCTCGACCCAATGAAGCGTCCGCTGCAAGCGCTTATCTCTGACGCCGGAGCTGTTCCGGCAGGCTAGGGGACTGTCGCCAATATTGTTAGCCATCTCGCTCGGACGATGTGACGACAGGGCTAGAGACTACAAGGGGCGGGGGCAGAGTGACCGCTTACTTGGTAAGCCAGGATTCTCAAATAGCCTGAGAATTCTCAAATAGCTATGAATTTTCTCAACGACCGAAACGTTGACCAGCCGCCGCCCACCAGTGCTACTGCGCTCGACGTGTGGTGCGGCGCAGAAGTAGGCCGGCACATCCACCGATCGGTCGCGAAGCGCCCGCCCAGGCTGGCCACGGCAGCGCTTTCCAGCGCCTCGCCGATGCTCATGCCCGGCAGCAGGCCGGCGAAGCGCTGCGCGAGCATCGACTTGCCCGAGCCCGGCTCGCCCATCATCAGCAGGCTGTGGCCGCCGGCCGCCGCGATCTCCAGCGCCCGCTTGGCGCCCGCGTGGCCCTTGACGTCGCACAGGTCGGCGTAGCGCGGTGCGGCGGCACCGGGCGCGGCCTCGACCCGGGCCCAGCCATCGTCGGAGGCCGGCTCGGGAAGTTGCGCGGCCGCGTCGGCGTCGGGCACGAACTGCCGCACCACGTCCAGCAGGTGCCGGGCGCCGTACACCTCGCTGCCGGGCACCAGCGCGGCTTCCTGTGCACTGTCCATGGGCAGCACCAAACGGGTGGCCACGCCCCGCGTGTGCAGTGCCAGCGCCATGGCCAGCGCACCCCGAACGGGCCGCAGTTCCCCGGAAAGCGACAGCTCCCCGGCGAACTCGTGGCCGGCGAGCCGGGCGTTGTCGATCTGCCCGCTGGCCGCCAGGATGGCCATGGCCATGGGCAGGTCCAACATTCTGGCGCCTTGCTAACAGTTACTAGGCATTTTCCCCCTAAAAATCATAGACTTAGGTGAGCTAACTATTTTTAATGAGTTCGGCTGAGGACGCGATCACCTGGTGCCTGGCAGCCTAACGACTTTGCGATCCTCGGTTGCAGCCTTGAGAGTGCGGTTTTCAAGGAGCAGGCTCTCGTTGATGCTGGCCAACTTGTCCACGCGATCCTCGGCCGCTGTGAGTTGCTGCTGGAGCTGTCGGTTTTTTTCGTGAGCTTCCTGCAACTCCTTTTGCTTCTCATCCCGGCGTTGACGGCTTGATGCTGACAACTTGACCCGGATTTTCTCGGCAACCCCCGGGTAGTGGTTGTGGATCAATGCGGGTGTGACACCTGCCTCCCTTGCCACGGCCGATATGCTGAGCTTTTCTGCCTTGGTATGCGAACGACCGCGCTCGATGCGAAAGATTGCAAGCTCTAGTTCCTTCTCGCGCTTGGACGCCTCCTTGCGTGCCTGTGTCATGAGAGCACCTCTTGCGGTTCGTGTCCCAAAGACGTCAGCACGGCCCGGCAGCGATCAATGTCGCGCACTACGCGCGTCCGGGCTCCTTCACCTATGTCAACACAGTGCTCCAGCGACTTAAGCTGGGAGTACAAGCCATCGTAAATGGAGGCATGCGACCTTCCGATGACGGCGTTAGAACAACCATCACCACACTTCGTTGGATTGATATCGTTGCCTTCACAGAGGTTGTCGTCAGCGGTGCACCAAGCATGTCCGTTGCTACGAATTGCGGTGCTCTGAGCTATTGACCTGACCATGTGAGCATGGCTTTTGAAGAACGTAACGCTTTCTTCGCGCGCGCGCCAAGCAATCAAATTGTGCCCATACCCGCCTGCCAAGGGCTCGTTCTTGTCCAGCCATCCTACGACAACGCCGTGCTTGATCTCATCCAGTTCGTCTTCGATTTCAAGGTACAGCGCCATTTCCTGAGACTCGTTCAGCCCATAGCTCGTTTATCAAGTGCAGGTAGATCATCGTTGTGGTAATCGACGCATGGCCAAGCTGCTTCTGCACAAACACCAGCGGTTCAATTCTGTTGTCAGCGCGATGCCGCTGCATTGCTACCAAGGTGTGCGTTGCATACGTGTGGCGGAGCATATGCGGGTGCGTCGTGACCCCAATACGTCGACCTATCCGACGCACCATCGCCTCAATTCCCTTGCCGCTAGCAGCCCACGGACTGCCATCTTGGTTCAAGAAAAGAGGGGCGTGGACCTGATCAGAGTTCGATGCGCGTTCGCCGCGATGATGCTTCGCGTAGTGGTACAGGTCAGCCATGAGGCGCCGACCGATCAGGATGGTTCGCTTTACCCCACCCTTCGTCTTCATCCCGCTACCGTCGTCGGGATCGAGGATCACACGGACGTTCCGCTCTTTAGTTGGCGCCC
This sequence comes from Variovorax pasteuri, assembly GCF_051216435.1. Classification (NCBI taxonomy): domain Bacteria; kingdom Pseudomonadati; phylum Pseudomonadota; class Betaproteobacteria; order Burkholderiales; family Comamonadaceae; genus Variovorax; species Variovorax pasteuri. Next base: position 252,928 of record NZ_JBPJZS010000009.1, on the reverse strand, counting down.
GGCTTGGGTCGTAAACGTAGGCAAGTGGAAAGGTCGCCAGTTCTTCTCTCCGCAGACCGCTCTGAAGAGCCATTCTGATGATCATGCGATGGTGGACGTTGCTTGAGGCCCCAAGCAGCGCCTTGGCTTGATCCTTCGATAGAAACTGCGGCAACGTCCTGTGCCTACGGGGCATGACGGAGCGGACGCTTGTTACCCCTCCAGCTGCACTTGCATGTTGCAGGAAACCGTTTGGCCGACCGAAATGGCGGCGTTCCTCGAGCCGGTATGGAAGTGAACCGATCCAACGCTCCCGCAGGGCGAACTCATAGAACTCGCAGACGTACATCACGCGTTGGCGTACTGTATTTCGCTTCAGGTTTGCAACCTCAAAGCAGTAGTCGCGGTACGCGGCTACGAGCGTCTTGTCTTCGCCCCTGTCAACGTCATCCCATTGAAGCTCATGGGCTTGGAGGAAGGAAAAGTAGTCGTACAACGCCCGGCCAGTCGGCTCCCAGGAGTTCTGAGAGCCAATAGCTCCCCGCATCAGGTAATAGCGCAGAAACTCGTTGGCCTCCCAGCAGCTTCGCATGTCCTCCCAGAGGAGGATAGGAAAACCGGGCCTGGGTCGATTCGATAGCTTGAAGTCCTCGGTGGCTTTGATGAGGTGCACTACATCCCTTTCGCGCGGAGAAGCTTGGCAGCCCGCTTGAAATCGAGGCCCAGCAGGTGCATCGCGAGGTCTACTGCTCCGCCGCCGCCCTTATTCGCGCGCGTATCAAGGAACTTCGGCCCCGTGCAGAGAAGCTCGAAATCAGTTCCACCAACAGACACGTGCCACCGCGTCGATCCGTGGCTGGATCGTGGGACAAAGGACACGTCCTGCCTTGCGTAGTCTGCAAGAACGCGCAACACCTCGATGGCCGCGGTTTGCCTCCACCGAACGATCTCAAGGTTATCCACAGACTTCCGCATCACACGTCCCCTCCCCGGACCCCTCCCGCTACTCGTCTCTATGAGACTGTCAGGATTGCAGAAATTATCTAACAGCCGGATAGAGCTAAAACGAAGCGGCCGGAGTCCTTGGGCAGGTCGGCCGGCGCCAGGTTCACGGTAATGCGCTTGTTGTTGGGAAATTCCAGCCCGGCGTTCTGGATGGCCGAGCGCACCCGCTCGCGCGCCTCCTTGACCTCGGTTTCCACCAGCCCCACCAGCGTGAAGCTGGGCAGGCCGTTCGCCAGATGCACCTCAACCGTGACACTGGCCGCTTCCAGGCCCAGCAAAGCACGGCTTTGCACCAAAGACAGACTCATTGCGTTCATTCTCCCCAAGATGGTGCGTCCATCGGGGGCACGCCAGTGGTGCAGGCGGTTGTGCGACGGCGGCCACCCGAAGCACCTGTTGTAACGATTTCGCGCTCGCTCAAGCCTTCGGGGAGCGTTCTGCGGACCGGCTTTTGAGCAGTTTGGCACGCTCCCTGCTTTGAGCCTCACAGGTCCCACAACACACTTTGCGAGGAGTTTCCCGATGACGTACCGTACCGCCGCCCAGGCGCTGATCGTTCTTGCCACGGCATTGACCGCTTCGGGCGCTGCCCTGGCGCAGGCAACAACGGACGCCGCCGCGCCGGCTGCCGCTCCCGCCCCGAACCTCACGGGGAACATCTCGCTGACCACCAACTACAAGTTCCGTGGCCAGGATCAGGACATGATCGGCAAGAACGACTACGCCAAGACCAAGGGCTTCAAGCCCGCCGTCCAGGGCGGCCTGGACTACGCCTTCGGCGACAGCGGCTTCTACGTGGGCAGCTGGAACTCCAGCGTCAACTGGCTCAAGGGCAACAGCATCGAAATGGACCTGTACGGCGGCTACAAGTTCAAGGCCGGCCCGCTGGACATGGACGTCGGTGCGCTCACCTACATCTACCCGGGCAACTCGTCGGGCAACACCACCGAGCTGTACGTTGCCGGCACCTACGCCAGCGAAACCCTCGGTTCGTTCACCGCCAAGTACTCGCACACCGTGTCGAAGGACTACTTCGGCTACGCCGGCAACAAGGCGGGCTCGGGCCTGAAGGGCACCAACACCGGCTACCTGAACCTGGCGTACAGCAAGGAAATCGTGCCCAAGGTCACGCTGAAGGCAGCGGTCGGCTACACGAACATGTCCAGCGACATCCGCAGCCTGGGCTACAAGAGCTATGTCGACTACAACGTCGGCGCGTCGTACGACTTCGGCAACGGCCTGTCGCTGACCGGCTCGGTGCAAGGCGCGAACAAGAAGAGCTCGTACCTCGCCGTGAGCAACCCGGGCGTGGACTACGGCTTCGGCACCTTCGGCCAGACGACGTACTCGCCGAACAAGGCGCGCTTCATCCTCACGCTGACGAAGACGCTCTAAGCCGCAGAACAACGAGGTGCGGCCCAAGCTGCCGCACCGTTTCATTTCCATCCGCAGGAGAAAACTCATGAAGCTGGTCACAGCCATCATCAAACCGTTCAAGCTCGACGAGGTGCGCGAAGCACTGTCGGCCATCGGCGTGCAGGGGATCACCGTCACCGAGGTCAAGGGGTTCGGTCGCCAGAAAGGCCACACCGAGCTCTACCGCGGCGCCGAGTACGTGGTCGACTTCCTGCCCAAGGTCAAGATCGAAGCGGCCGTCTCCGACGACCTCGTCGATCGCGTGATCGAAGCCGTCGAGGGTGCTGCCCGCACCGGCAAGATCGGCGACGGCAAGATCTTTGTCTACAACCTCGAACAGGTCGTGCGCATCCGCACCGGCGAAACAGGTCGCGAAGCCCTCTGAACGAGTCCAGGCCCGAAAGAACAACGATTATGAAAAAACTGCTTGTCTCTCTTGCGTTCGGTTTGAGTGTGCTGGCTGCCGGCACCGCCGCACTTGCACAAACGCCCGCGGCCCCGGCCGAAGCGCCTGCCGCTTCGGCACCCGCTGCCGCTGCACCCGCAGCGCCGGCCGCGCCTGCTGCAGCCGACGCGGCACCAGCCGCGGCGCCCGCCGCCGCACCGGCACCCAAGATCGACTCAGGCGACACCGCCTGGATGCTGACCTCCACGCTGCTGGTCATCCTGATGACCATTCCCGGCCTGGCGCTGTTCTACGGCGGCCTGGGCCGCTCGAAGAACATGCTGTCGGTGCTGATGCAGGTCTTCGTGATCTTCTCGCTGATCAGCATCCTGTGGGCCATCTACGGCTACAGCATCGCGTTCTCGGGCGACGGCAACTTCTTCGGGGGATTCGACAAGATCTTCATGAAGGGCATCACGCAGGAAACCTTCGGCGCGCTGACCACCATTCCTGAATACGTGTTCGTCGCCTTCCAGGGCACCTTCGCGGCCATCACCGTGGCGCTGATCGTCGGCGCGTTCGCCGAACGTGCCAAGTTCTCGGCCGTGCTGCTGTTCTCCGTGCTGTGGTTCACCTTCAGCTACGTGCCGATCGCCCACATCGTGTGGGGCGGCGGCCTGCTGGGCAAGGACGGCGCACTCGACTTCGCAGGCGGCACCGTGGTGCACATCAACGCCGGTGTGGCCGGCCTGGTCGGTGCCTACATGGTCGGCAAGCGCGTGGGCTACGGCAAGGAAGCGTTCACGCCGCACTCGCTCACGCTCACCATGGTCGGCGCTTCGCTGCTGTGGGTCGGCTGGTTCGGCTTCAACGCGGGTTCGGCAGGTGCTGCCAACGCGCTGGCCGGCCTGGCCTTCATCAACACGGTGCTCGCCACCGCTGCCGCGGCGCTGTCGTGGATCCTGGGTGAAAGCCTGCACAAGGGCAAGGCCTCGATGCTGGGCGCTGCGTCCGGTGCCGTTGCCGGCCTGGTGGCCGTCACGCCTGCCGCCGGTTTCGTCGGCCCGATGGGTTCGATCGTGCTGGGCCTGCTGGCCGGCCTGGTCTGCCTGTGGGGTGTGGGCGGCCTGAAGCGCATGCTGGGCGCGGACGACGCGTTCGACGTGTTCGGCGTGCACGGTGTGGGCGGCATCCTGGGTGCCATCCTGACCGGCGTGTTCGCAGCCAAGGGCCTGGGCGGCACCGGCGGCGCAACGCCCGACACCTTCGCGATGGGTGCACAGGTCTGGATCCAGATCAAGAGCGTGGCGCTCACGATCGTGTGGTCCGGCGTGGTGGCCTTCATCGCCTTCAAGATCGCCGACCTGACCATCGGCCTGCGTGTGTCGGAAGAAGAAGAGCGCGAAGGCCTCGACATTTCTTCCCACGGCGAAACCGCCTACAACCGCTGATCCCCTGTGGCGAGGCTGCCTTCGGGCAGCCCCGCCGCTGGCGATCCAAACGCATTCACAAGAACAATTCTTCGTCACGAGTTTTTCAAGCGAGGTCTCCTTTGGATGTTCAGCCCGCGAGCGCTCCGGCGTCAGCGGGCTTTTTTTTGCCTGTCGCTTTCATGGCCGGGGGCACAATGGCCGAACCATGTGGACCTCCATCGAAGACAGCCTCTGCGAGCTCGGCGAGTCGCCGTTCTGGCACCCCGAAGAACGCGCGCTCTACTGGCTCGACATTCCCGGCCGCGCGGTGCTGCGCACCCGCGGCGACATCGGTTCGCCGAATGCCACCGTGGAGCGATGGCCGTTGCCCACGGAGCCCGGCTGCATGGCGCCGGCGCGCAGCGGCGGCCTGGTGATCGCATTGCGCGACGGCTTCTACCGGGCGCGCGAATGGGGCGGCGAGCTGGTCGCCCTGGCGCGTGTGGAGCACGACGTGCGCACCATGCGCTTCAACGACGGCAAGTGCGACCCCTGGGGCCGCTTCTGGGGCGGTTCGCTCAACGAAGCCAAGGACCGGCCCAACGCCGCGCTCTACTGCCTCGACGCACGCCCCGGCACGGGCATCTCGCCCACCATCACGCAGATGGCCAACGAGTCCACCACGGCCAACGGCCTCGCGTTCTCCCCCGACGCCCGCACCCTGTACTGGGCGGACACCGCCGCGCACGTGGTGTGCGCGTGGGACTGGGACGCCGAGGCCAACGCGCTTTCGCGTGCCCGCGTGTTCCACCAGTTCGAAGCCAAGCGCGAAGGCTGGACTGCGGACGCGCCGCTGGGTTACCAAGGCCGGCCGGACGGCGCCACCATCGACGCGCAAGACCACTACTGGGTGGCGATGTTCGAAGGCGCGCAGCTGCTGCGCTTCGCACCTTCGGGCGACATCGTGGCCTCGGTTCCTGTGCCCGTCCAATGCCCGACCATGCCGTGTTTCGGCGGCGACGATCTGAAGACGCTGTTCGTCACCAGCGCGCGCAAGGGGCGGCCTGCGGCGGAGATCGAACAGCGGCCGGCCTCGGGCTGCGTGATTTCGATGCGCGTGGAGACGTCCGGGCTGCCGGTGAGCTTTTTCGAGGACTGAGGGTGCGCGAAGAGCGTTGTTCAGGGCCGAGGTCGATCGAGCGGCGCCCCGGACGTGCGCCCACCGAACACCCCCACTGAGACGATGGCCCTGCAGCACATTCCCCCGATCCAATGCCTGCTGACCTTCGAGGCCGTCGCAAGGCTGCGGCATGCGGGCCGCGCGGCCGACGAGTTGTGCGTCACGCCCAGCGCGGTGAGCCATCGCATCCGCCAGCTCGAGTCGCACGTCGGCTTCAAGCTCTTCGGGCGCAGCGACTTCAGCCTCACGGCCGACGGTGCCGCTTACCTCGCGAACGTTCGCACCGGGCTTGCGGCATTGCAGGCCACGCCGCTCGGCAGCAATGCCGCGCAGCGCGCCACGCGGCTGCGCATCGCCGTCACGCCCACCTTCAGCCGGCAATTCCTCATGCCCCGGCTGGAGCTGTTCCGCAACATCTACCCCGACATCGAGCTGGTGCTGCAGGTGTCGATTCCGCTGCTCGACGTCACCGCCGAGCAGGCGGACCTCGAAGTGCGCTACGGCCCCGGCGGCTATGCCGACTGCGAACACCGCCTCGTGCTCGAAGAACAGGTGGTGCCGGCCTGCAGTCCGAGCTACCTGAACGAGTTCGGGCCGTTCACCGGCTTTCGCAGCGCCGCCGAGATCGCCAGCGCGCGACTCATCCGCAGCCCGCTCGAACCCTGGGGCACCTGGTTCGCCAGCTGCGGGCTCGACCAGCCCGAGCCCAACATCGGCTCGCAGTTCAACGACCTGGGGCTCGTGTACGACGCCGCGGCCAGCGGCTTCGGCGTGGCGCTGGTGCGGCAGAAGATGGGCGCCGCGTGGTTCGAGTCGGGGCGCCTGGTGGCGCTGTCCGACCAGGCCGTGCCCTCGCCGCACCGGCACTACATCTGCTGGCAACCCGGCACGCTGGAGCGCTGGGAGTGCGCGGCCTTTGCCGACTGGCTGGCGCAGAGCCTGCGCTGAACGGCAATCGAAGCGAAGGACCGGACCGGACCGGGCTGTGCAGCGCCGTGCGTCGTGCCGGCAAAGTTCTCTCAAGCCGGCCGCAAAAATCCTTCAACCCGCACCCGGGGCGATGTGCGTAGAGTGCGGTCCACCCCGAGACATTCCGCGCGCAGGCGCGAACAGAAGAAAAGAGGCCGCCGCATGAATGCGCCGCTCACCCCCACGCAGCAGGATTCGCTACAGAAAACAGAGCGCCAGTCGCAGGTCGTGCGTGCGCTGCAGGCACATTTGCCTGCCCATGCGCTCATCTGGCACGCCGAGGACACCACGCCCTACGAGTGCGACGGCCTCACCGCCTACCGCGCCCGTCCGCTGGTGGTGGCCCTGCCCGAGACCGAGGCGCAGGTGGCCGCCGTGCTCCAGACCTGCCACCGCCTCGGCGTGCCCGTGGTCGCGCGCGGCGCAGGCACGGGGCTGTCGGGCGGCGCCATGCCGCACACCCTGGGCGTGACGATGTCGCTCGCCAAGTTCAACCGCATCCTGAAGATCGACCCGGTGAGCCGCACGGCCGTCGTGCAGTGCGGCGTGCGCAACCTTGCCATCAGCGAGGCGGCCGCGCCCTTCAACCTCTACTACGCTCCCGACCCCTCGAGCCAGATCGCCTGCACCATCGGCGGCAACGTGGCCGAGAACTCCGGCGGCGTGCACTGCCTGAAGTACGGCCTGACCCTGCACAACGTGCTGCGCGTGCGCGGCTTCACGGCCGAGGGCGAGGCCATCGAGTTCGGCGGCGACGCGCTCGACGCGCCGGGGCTCGACCTGCTCGCGCTGGTCATCGGCAGCGAAGGCATGCTGGCCGTGACCACCGAGGTCACCGTCAAGCTGGTGCCCAAGCCGCAGCTGGCGCGCTGCATCATGGCCAGCTTCGACGACGTGCGCAAAGCCGGCGACGCTGTGGCCGCGGTGATCGCGGCCGGCATCATTCCGGCCGGGCTGGAGATGATGGACAAGCCCATGACCGCGGCGGTCGAGGACTTCGTGCGCGCGGGCTACGACCTGGACGCGGCGGCCATCCTGCTGTGCGAGTCCGACGGCACGCCCGAAGAGGTGGAAGAAGAAATCGGCCGCATGACCGCCGTGCTGCGCGGCTGCGGCGCCACCGCCATCGCGGTGAGCAACAGCGAAGACGAGCGCATGAAATTCTGGAGCGGGCGCAAGAACGCATTCCCCGCCTCGGGCCGCATCAGCCCCGACTACATGTGCCTGGACTCGACCATTCCGCGCAAGCGGCTGGCCGACATTCTTCTGGCCATCCAGGAGATGGAGAAGAAGTACAACCTGCGCTGCTGCAACGTGTTCCACGCGGGCGATGGCAACCTGCATCCGCTGGTGCTGTTCGACGCCAACGACCCCGACGAGCTGCACCGCTGCGAGCTGTTCGGCGCCGACATCCTGGAGACCAGCGTCGCCATGGGCGGCACCGTGTCGGGCGAGCACGGCGTGGGCGTGGAAAAGCTCAACAGCATGTGCGTGCAGTTCACCGCCAGCGAGAACGAGCAGATGTTCGGCGTGAAGCGCGCCTTCGACCCCGAGGGCATGCTGAACCCTGGCAAGGTGATTCCCACGCTGCAGCGCTGCGCCGAGTACGGCAAGCAGGTGGTGCGCGGCGGCAAGCTGAAACACCCCGACCTGCCGAGGTTCTGATGAGCAGCATGGACACCGCACTTCAACAGGTCGTCGAGCGCGTGCGCGCCGCCGCAGCCGACGCCACGCCGCTGCGCATTCGCGGCGGCGGCACCAAGGACTTCTACGGCGAGCCGCCGCAAGGCAAGGAAGGCAAGGAAGGCGAGGAGCTCGACATGCGCGCGCTCGCCGGCATCACGAGCTACGAGCCTAGCGAACTGGTCGTCACCGTGCGCGCCGGCACGCCGCTGGCCGAACTCGAGGCGGCCCTCGCAGAGAAGGGCCAGTGCCTGCCGTTCGAGCCGCCGTGCTTCGGCAGTGATGGCACGGTGGGCGGCATGGTCGCCGCCGGCCTCAGCGGCCCTGCGCGCGCCAGCGTGGGCGCGGTGCGCGACTATGTGCTCGGCGCCACGCTGGTCAACGGCCGCGCCGAGGTGCTGAGCTTCGGCGGCCAGGTGATGAAGAACGTCGCGGGCTACGACGTGTCGCGTGTGCTGGCCGGCTCGCTCGGCACGCTGGGCGCGATCGCCGAGGTGAGCCTCAAGGTGCTGCCGGTGCCGCCCGCCGAGGCCACGCTGGCCTTCGCCTGCAGCCAGGCCGATGCGCTGCGCCTGCTCAACGAGTGGGGTGGCCGGCCGCTGCCGCTGAATGCCAGCTGCTGGGTCGAACAGGAAGGCGCGGGCGCGCTGTACCTGCGCCTGCGCGGTGCGGTCGCGGCGGTGGAAGCCGCCTGCGCGCACCTGGGCGGCGAGCGCAAGGACGACGCGCATGCCGCCGCCTGTTGGCAATCGCTGCGCAACCAGCAGCTGCCGTGGTTCGCGATGGATGGGGGGGCGAATGCGCTCTGGCGCCTGTCAGTGCCGCAGACCGCGCCGGTGCTCGCGCTCGACGGCGCCGCCCCGCTGGTCGAATGGCACGGCGGCCAGCGCTGGTACAAGGCGCCGCCGGGCGCGGCCCAGGCCCCGCGCATCCGCGAGATCGCGCGCGCGGCGGGCGGCCATGCCACGCTGTTCCGCCTGCCGGGCGAGCACACGGGTGAGCACACCGGCGCCCACGTGCCGCGCTTCGACGCCATGAGCGCGCCCATCGAACGCATCCACCGCGCGCTGATGCGCGAGTTCGACCCCCACGGCCTGTTCAACCGCGGCCGCCTGCTCGCCTCCACGTAAAACAAGAACCGCCATGCAAACCGAGCTCGCTCCCGAATTCCAAGGCACCGACGCAGGCCGCGAGGCCGAGGCCATCCTGCGCAAGTGCGTGCACTGCGGCTTCTGCACCGCCACCTGCCCCACGTACCAGCTGCTCGGCGACGAGCTCGACGGTCCGCGTGGGCGCATCTACCTCATCAAGCAGGTGCTCGAAGGCAAAACACCCACGCGCAGCACGCAGCTGCACCTGGACCGATGCCTGACCTGCCGCAACTGTGAAAGCACCTGCCCGAGTGGTGTGCAGTACGGCAACCTGGTCGACATCGGCCGCAAGATCGTCGACGAGAAGGTGCCGCGCCCCGCCATGGAACAGGCGCAGCGCTGGCTGCTGAAGGAGGGCCTGCCTTCGCCGCTGTTCGGCCCCGCCATGAAGCTCGGCCAGGCCGTGCGTGGCCTGCTGCCCGAGGCGCTCAAGGCCAAGGTGCCCGCGAAGCAGGAGGCCGGCGCCTGGCCCACCGCCACGCATGCGCGCAAGGTGCTGATGCTCGCGGGCTGCGTGCAGCCGTCGATGATGCCCAACATCAACAGCGCCACCGCGCGCGTGCTCGACGCGGCCGGCATCCAGGCCGTGATCGCGAAGGAGGCGGGCTGCTGCGGCGCCGTGAAGTTCCACTTGAACGACCAGGAGGGCGGCAAGGCGCATATGCGCGCGAACATCGATGCATGGTGGCCGCTGGTGGAACGCAACGACGTCGAGGCCATCGTCATGAACGCCTCGGGCTGCGGCGTCACCGTGCGCGAGTACGGCCACCTGCTGCAGCACGACGCCGCCTACGCGCTGAAGGCGGCGCGCATCAGCGAACTCACGCGCGACCTGAGCGAACTGCTGCCCGACCTGGTGCCCGCGCTGAAGGCCCGTGTGCAGGCGCCGGCGGGCGTGGTGGCCTACCACCCGCCGTGCACCTTGCAGCACGGCCAGAAGCTGCGCGGCGGCGTCGAGACGCACCTGCGCGCCCTGGGTTTCGACGTGCGCGTGGCCATGAACGAATCGCACCTGTGCTGCGGCTCGGCCGGCACCTACTCGGTGCTGCAGCCGGAGCTGGCCTATCCGCTGCGCGACCGCAAGCTGGGCCACCTGAAGCAGCTGCAGCCCACCACCATCGCGTCGGCCAACATCGGCTGCATCACGCACCTGCAAAGCGGCAGCGCAGACACGCCGGTGCGGCACTGGGTCGAGCTGCTGGACGCGGCGCTGAAGGCCTGACCGGGCGCGTGCTCCGGGGCCTGGTCGCACAGCGGGGAGGGGGTTGGTCCGACTCGCGCGAGCGGGCGGCGCGGCGCATCATGGCTGCACCGAATCTGCAAGGAGCCCATGCCATGTCCCCCGTTCTCGCATCCCTCGTTTCTCCCGCGCTGCGGCGCTCGCTGCTGGTCTGCGTGTGCGCAGCCGGTGCGGTGGCCGCGCAGGCGCAAGGCGCCATGCCGCCCTGGCAGGGCGCGGGCGCTGCGCGCTACGTTTGCGGCGGCATCGGCTCCGACGAATCGACGGCCATGCGCTCCGCCATGAAGGAGCATCCGCTGGCGCTGCTGTTCGCGCGCGCCGACGGCGCCTACATGGCCAACGTGGACGTGACCATCAAGGGCGGCGACGCCAACAACGCCGCCGCGCTGGCGTTCCGCGCGAACGGGCCGGTCTGCCTGGTCGACCTGCCGAACGGGCGCTATGTGATCGATGCGGCGGTGCCCGGCGGCAGCGCCAAGAGCCAGACCGTGACGGTGGGCGGCGGTTCGAAGACGGCCGACTTCAGGTTCTGAGCGGGCGGGCGCTTCAGCCTGCGGCGGCCAGTGCCGCTTCCACATCCCGCGTGAGCGAAGCGGGCGTGTCCAGCGGCGCATAGCGCTTGAGCACCTTGCCGTCGCGCCCGATCAGGAACTTGGTGAAGTTCCACTTGATGGCCGTGAGGCCCAGCAGGCCCGGCTTTTCCTTGGTGAGCCACTGGTACAGCGGCGCCGCGTTGCCGCCATTGACGTCGATCTTCTCCATCATCGGAAAGCTCACGCCGTAGTTCTTGGTGCAGAAGGCGCCGATCTCCTCATTGGTGCCCGGGTCCTGGGAGCCGAACTGGTTCGACGGAAAGCCCAGCACCGTGAGCCCCTGGTCGGCGTACTTCTCATGCAGCGCTTCCAGCCCCGCGAACTGCGGCGTGAAGCCGCACTTGCTGGCGGTGTTCACGATCAGCAGTACCTTGCCCTTGAAGGCGGAAAGCTGCACCGGCTTGCCGTCGATCTGGTTGGCTTCGAAGTCGTAGACGCTGGTCATGGAATGTCCTCAGTGAGCGGCAGTGGCGCTGGAGGCGCGATCATCGCCCCGCACGGGCGTTCGCGCAAACGCCGACCACACCGCGCCCGCCACGATCAGCGCACCGCCCACGAGAATGCGCGCGTCCATGGTGGCCGCGCCCAGCGCCACCGACGAGACGCTGGCGAACAGCACCTCCGACAGCATGATCACCGAGGCCGCGCTCGCGGCCAGCCGCGACGCGCCGTATTGCAGGCACACGTTGGCGATCACGAAGCCCGTGCCCAGCAGCGCGGCCCAGCCCAGCCAGCCCGGGGACGCGCGCATCGGCGAATCGATGGCGCCGAGCGCGGTGCCCGCCAGCGCCGCAACGCCGGCCATGACGGTGCAACCGCAAAACATCGCCAGCGCGCGCGATTCGCCCGGGGCCTGACGCAGATGGCGCAGCGTGATGTTGGTCACCGCGAAGCCGAAGCCCGCCGCCACGCCCAGCCAGTCGGGCAGGCTCGACGGCACCGGCCAGTCGGTGCCCGGCGCCTTCAGCACCACGACCACCCCGGCCAGGGCCAATGCCACCCGCGCCAGCGCGCCGCCGGTCGGCCGCTCGCCCAGCACAAGCCAGGCCAGCAGCACGCTCCACAGCGGCATCAGGTAGAACAACAGCACCACGCGCACCACGTCGCCCTGGGTCACGGCCCAGTTGAAGCCCACGTTGGTGAAGCCCGCCGCCATGCCCAGCACGGCCAGCATCGGGAATGCCGCGAAGCCCTTCCAGGCCTGCCGGCGCACGAGGCCCATCGCCACGGCAATGGCGAGGTAGATCAGGCAGGTGGTCCACAGCGGATGCAGGCCGTGGCCGGCCATCTGGCGGAACGGGAACCAGGACACGCCCCAGACGAAGGCGTTGAAGACGAGGGCGAGCGCGGGCATGGGGGCGTTGGTAAAAGGGGCGCAGGGCGCGCCGGCCAGCTCACCAACGCGGTCGCGCAATGTCAGTGGTGCTTGTCGCTGCGCGCGATGGCCAGGAGGTGCTCGACCTCTTCGGGGTACTTCTTCAGGTTGTTCTCATGCCAGCGCTTGATGAGCCACATGCAACCCGCCACCACCAGGCCGAAGGCGCTGATGGCGCCGTAGGCCGACAGGCCCAGGCCGGTGCACACGCTGTAGAAGCCGCCCAGCAGAAGAATGCAGGCCTGCTCGTTGAAGTTCTGCACGGCAATGGAGCGGCCCGCGCCCATCAGGTTGTGGCCGCGGTGCTGCAGCAGTGCATTCATGGGCACCACCAGGAAGCCGCCGAGCCCGCCCAGGATGATCAGGAACGGCACCGCCAGCCACACGTTGCCGATGAAGTTCATGGCGATCACCATCAGCCCCATGGCGATGCCCATCGGGATCACGCGGGTGGCCATGTCCAGGCGCATGCGCATCGAAGCGACGATGGCGCCCACCGCCGTGCCGATGGTCACCACGCCGGTCAGCGCCGAGGCCTGGGTGGTGTTGTAGCCCAGCGCCAGCGACGCCCAGGCCAGCACGATGTACTTGAGGTTGCCGCCCGCCCCCCAGAACAGCGTGGTGGTGGCCAGCGAGATCTGGCCGAGCCGGTCGCGCCACAGGCGGGAGTTGCAATGCCAGAAGTCGGGCAGCAGCGCCACGATGTTGCGCGCCAGGCCTTGCTCGGGGTTGGAGCGCAGCGGGCGCATTTCCACGCCGGTGTGGGGAATGCGGGTGTTGAACCAGGCCGCCAGCGCGTAGACGAAGATCAGCACCGCAATGGCGGCTTCGGCCGGCGAGTCGATGCCGGTGTCGATCAACGGGAAGTCGAAGGCCAGCAGCTTGCTGGACACCGCATGCCCCACCAGCGTGCCGCCGAGCACGATGCCCAGCAGGATGGACGCGATCGTCAGGCCTTCGATCCAGCCGTTGGCCTTGACCAGTTGGGAGGACGGCAGCAGCTCGGTCAGGATGCCGTACTTGGCCGGTGAATACGCCGCCGCGCCCAGCCCCACGATGGAATACGACAGCAGCGGGTGCGAGCCGAACAGCATCATCAGGCAGCCGACCACCTTGATCGCATTGCTGATGAACATCACCTTGCCCTTGGGCAAGGCGTCCGCGAAGGCGCCTACCAGAGGGGCCAGCACCACATAGAAGACGGCGAAGATCGGCACCAGTGCCGCGCGCTGCCATTCGGGTGCGCCCGAACTTCGCATGAGGTCGACGGCAACAACGAAAAGCGCTTGGTCGGCCAGTGACGAAAAGAACTGGGCCGACATGATCGTAAAGAAACCGCGCTTCATCGATGGGCTGGCTGGCCAGAGGGTCTGCTGGCGGTAGTGAAAAAGTGTCGCGTTGTGGGCGAATGGGCGGTTATAGCATGGGGGTGCGGCGCCAAATTAGGCATCCCCACGGTGTTCGACCCCATTCCCGAAGGTGCTAAAACGTGGTCTGCATTTTCCTCCAGCCCCCGCAGAGTCCCTATGCCGCGTCCCATTCTTGCCACCGTCCACACCGACGCGCTGCGTCACAACCTCGAGCGGGCACGCCGCTCGGCCCTCGACGCCCGGGTCTGGGCGGTGGTCAAAGCCAACGCCTATGGCCATGGCATCGAGCGGGTCTATGAGGGCCTGCGCGGTGCCGACGGCTTCGCGCTGCTCGACCTGGCCGAGGCCGAACGCGTGCGCGCCCTCGGCTGGCGCGGCCCGGTGCTGCTGCTGGAAGGCGTGTTCGACGCGCGCGACCTGGAGCTGTGCTCGCGCCTGGACCTGTGGCATACCGTGCACTGCGACGAGCAGATCGACATGCTCGCCGCCCACAAGACCTTGAAGCCGCAGCGTGTGTTCCTGAAGATGAACTCCGGCATGAACCGCCTGGGCTTCACGCCCGAGCGCTTCGGCTCCGCCTGGACCCGCCTGAATGCGCTCACCCAGGTCGACGAGATTTCGCTGATGACCCATTTCAGCGACGCCGACGGCGCCCGCGGCATCGCCCACCAGCTCGAGGCCTTCGAGCGCGTCACGCGCGACCTGCCGGGCGAACGTTCCATCGCCAACAGCGCCGCCACCCTGCGTCACCCCGAGCTGACGCGCGGCGACTGGGTGCGCCCCGGCATCGTGCTGTACGGCAGCGCGCCCGACTTCCCCGAGCACGACGCGGCGCACTGGCAGCTGCAGCCGACCATGACGCTCGCGACCCAGCTGATCTCGGTGCAGACGCTGAAGGCCGGCGACACCATCGGCTACGGCTCCAACTTCACGGCCGAGGGCCCGCTCACCATCGGCGTTGCCGCGGTCGGCTATGCCGACGGCTACCCGCGCCACTGCGGCACCGGCACGCCGGTGCTGGTGAACGGCGTGCGCACCCGCATGGTCGGGCGCGTGAGCATGGACATGATCACCGTCGACCTCACCAACGTGCCTGGCGCGAAGTTCGGCAGCGAGGTCACCCTGTGGGGCCAATCCGCGAAGACCGGCACGGTGCTGCCGATCGACGAGGTGGCGCGCGCCGCGGGCACCGTCGGCTACGAGCTCATGTGCGCCGTGGCGCAGCGCGTGCCGTTCGCGCCCACCGAAAGCGCATGAAGGTCCTTTCCAACTGGCGCTCCGTGCGCCTTTGGGAAACGCAGGTCGAACGCGACCTGCACCGCAACCACAGCCTGCGCACGCACGGCATCCTGATCGGCAGCTTCACGCTGCTGCTGATGTGGTGCGTGTCGGCGCTGCAGATGCACCTGCTGCACGTCGATTCGCTGGCGGTGCGCTACTTCCTCACGCTGGGCGTGGGGTACCTGGGCTACCTGCTGGTGCTGCGCTGGTGGGCGAAGCGGCTGGTCGAGGGGCGCGAGTTCAATCCGGACATCGACGTGCCCGACCTGGATTTCGGCGGCGGGCGCAGCGCAGGCGGGGGCTCGCACAGCCACGCGAGCGTCGGTGAAGGCGGCGGCGGCAGTGGTGGCGGCGGCAGCGGCCTGTCCGACGTGGCCAGCGGCGCGCTCGACGTGGCCGGCGCGTCCGACGAGGGTGCCGTCATCGTGGTGCCGGTGGTCGCCATCTTCCTGATCTGCACGGCCGTGGTGCTCGGCGCGGGCTCGCTGGTGCTGCTGTACTTCAGCTGGGACGCGCTGCTGGCCGTGGCCGTCGAGGTCGCCTTCTCGTACGTGTCGGCGCGCGCCGCGGTGCGCGTGGCGCGCGAGGGCTGGCTCATGGCGGCCGTGCGGCTCACCTGGAAGCCGCTGCTGGGCGCGGTGGTCTGCGCGGTGGCCCTGGGCGCGCTGCTCGACCACTTCATGCCGCAGGTCGACTCGTTGCCCGAGGCGGTGCGGGTGCTGCTGAAGACGCACTGAACGCGCACGGCACCGCATGTCGAGCGACGCGAAGAAATACCTGCAGGCGTTGGGTGCCGAACTGGCCACGGCGCTCGGGCCTGACTACCGCTTCTACAAGTCCGCGCTCGAACTCCGCGCGCCCACCGGCACGGGCGACAACGTCATCGCGCTGGGCGGCGCGATGCGCGGCGCGCCCTTCATCGCCATCGCCTTTCACTTCGGCTGCAGCTTCACGGCGGCCAGGGCCGTGGCGAAGCAGCTCGGGCTGCAGGCTGTCGGGCCTCACATATCGCAGTACTCGCTGAACCGCGCGTCCATGAAGGGCTTGCCGGCCTCCGGCCCGGGCCGGGTCTCGTGGGACGTTCACACTGGCAAGACGCCCGACGCCACGCTGGTGCCGGAGATGGTCACTGCGATCCGCGGCATGGCGCTGCCGTTCTTCGAGCGCTTCGCGGACATGACGGCCGCGAGAAACGCCGTGGCCGCCAATGACGCCTGGTGCCTGGGCGGCACCGCGCAGTGGCGCAACGTGCTGGGCTGGACGCCGCACTCGGCGAGCTGGACCACTTCGAGGCCTGGGCTGCCAGGCTCGACAGGCTCAACGCGCAGGAGGCATCGGAGCTGCTGCGGCGCGCCGAAGCCGAACGATCGACAAGGAATCCGGTGGCCTCGCGCATGGACCCGCCTGTCCGGTCTCCCTAGACTTGGGGCATGGATCAATCCCCCGAAGCAAACCCTGCCGCCGCGGACCACGCAGGCCACGCGGACCGCACCAACTGGCGCACCCGGCCCCACAGCACCTGGGCCTTCCAGCATGTGCGTGACCTCATCCCCGTGGCCGACATCGCCAACGACCCGGCGCGCGCCGCGCCTTTTCCCACCGACATCGCCGCGCTCGACCTCGCGGAGTTCCAGCAGCTCACCCGCACCGACGGCCTCGTCGTGATGCACAAGGGCCGCGTGGTGCACGAGTCCTACGACACCGGCATGGCGGCGCACACGCAGCACATCCTCATGTCGGCGACCAAGTCGGTGGTCGGGCTCGTGGCCGGCGTGCTGCACGGCGAGGGCCTGCTCGACGTCGATGCGCCCGTGTCGGCCATCGTTCCCGCGCTGGCGCGCACCGCCTTCCAGGGCGCCACCGTGCGGCAGCTGCTCGACATGCGCACCGGCGTCGTCATGGACGCGCAGGCCGCCGAGGCCTACCGCGCCGCCACCGGCTGGGACCCGGTGCCCCCCGGCGAGGCGCCGTCGGACCTGCGCACCTTCTTCGAGACGACCACCGCCACGCACGCGCCGCACGGCGGTCCGTTCAAGTACACCTCGGCCAACACCGACCTGCTGGGGCTCGTCATGGAGCGCGTGGCCGGGCAGCCCTTCGCCACGCTGGCCAGCGAGCGCCTGTGGGCGCCCATGGGCGCCGAAGACCCGGCGTACATCACCGTCGACGCCAAGGGCGCGGCCCGCTGCACCGGCGGCCTGTGCGCCACCGCGCGCGACCTGGCGCGCGTGGGCTGGATGGTGTTGCAGCAAGGGCGCGCTGCCGACGGCCGCGCCGTGGTGCCCGCCGGCTGGATCGAGGACATGTGGCATGGCGGCGACGCCGAAGCCTGGAACCAGGGCGAGTTCGCCGCGGGCTTCGCGGGCATGCGCATGCGCTACCGCAGCGGCTGGTACGTGGTCGACGACGCGCCCGGCATGCTGTTCGCCATGGGCATCCACGGGCAGCACCTGTTCGTCGACCCGCGCAACGAGCTGGTCATTGCCAAGCTGTCGTCGCAGAACCAGCCGATCGATGCCATTGCGACGGCGCGCACCTTGCGGGCCGTGGGGGCCATCCGGCGCGCGCTGGCCTGAACGACCGTCGGCGAACGCGCGCTGCGTGAATTTGTAGGCGTGCGGGGCATCGGGCAGTGGCTTCCGGGCGGAGACAATCCGCGCCGGAGGAAATAACTGCTCACATGAAATCGAGAAAACATACAAACGCCGCATGGCATGCATGCGGCATCGCGCTGGCCGTCGCCGGCTTCTCGGCGCAGGCACAGACGCAGACGGAGGGAGGCGCGGCATCGGAACCGTTGCCGGCAAGTGCCGCGGCAACGGCCGCGGACCCCGCCGCGGCACCCGCACCGGCCGCACTTGCCGCCGCGACCGAAGCGCCCCCGGAGGCGCCTGCCGCGCCGCAGACCCGGCTGCGTTTCAACCGCGGCCTCTACAAGCCCGGCATCGAAAAGCTTCGCGTGGTCCGCCGCGAGAACACCGTCAACAATGTGGCAGGGCAGATTGCGCTGAACGTCGCGTTCGCGGTGCTGGTTCGTGGCGCGGCCGTGCAGGGCTTCTCGAAGGACGACCTGGGCGGCGACACGCTCGACGCCCTCAAGGACGACCCACTGGGCGTCAACCCGGCCATGGCCGAGTTGAACGAGGCGCTCGGCAAGGTCGCCACCGACATCTACCGCAAGCGCGCCGAAGCCGCGCACGCCACCGCCCTGACGGACGGCTCCACGCCCGAGGAGATCGCGGAAGCGGGCAAGGTCCAGGCGGAAGCCGACACGCCACTGCTCCCGGGCCCGTGGCACCTGGTCTACGAAAACCTGACGGGCTCGGACGAGTTGTTCCGCCTGAAGTTCGGCGCCGAGCTGGGCCGCCCGGGCTTCATGCGCCCGCCGGCCACCTGCTTCTACCAGTCGGAACCTGTGGCGTGGGCGCAATGGCAGGCCGACAACTGGCAGCGGCTGCGCGAGGAACGCACGAAGGCCGTCGCCGCCTGTACCGAGACGCTGGCCGCCACGCCTGAAAAGCGCTGGTGAGCGCTTGCCGGTGCGCCCGGCGGATCAGTACAGCCCGAGCTGCCGCGTGCGCAGCCGGGCCAGCCCCAGCAGCGCATCGGTGAACGGCGTGGCCACGCCGGTCAGCTCGCCCAGCTCGCGCACCACCGTCACCAGCGCATCGAGCTCCACCGAGCGCCCCGCCTCCACGTCCTGCAGCATCGAGGTCTTGAACGCGCCGAGCTTCATCGTGATGGCGTGCCGGTCTTCGGGGCTCTGCGTGATCTCGATGCCGATGCGCCGGCCGATTTCCTTGGCCTCCAGCATCACCGCCGAGATGAAGCCGCGCACGTAGTCGTCGCCCATGATCAGGTCGGTGGTGCAGCCGGTGAGTGCGCTGATCGGGTTCACCGTCATGTTGCCCCACAGCTTGAACCAGACGTCCTTCTGGATCTGCGGCGACAGCGTGGTGTCGATGCCGGTGCTCTTGAGCAGCTCAACAAGCTTCTGCACGCGCGGCGTGGCCTCGCCCGATGGCTCGCCCACGATCAGTCCGTTGCCGAAGTGGTGCCGCACCACGCCCGGCCCGTCGAGCGAGCAGCTCGCGTGCACCACGCAGCCGATCACGTTGCGCGACGGAATGGCCTTGGCAATGGCGCCTTCGGGGTCCACTGCGGCGAGGCGGTGCCCGGTGATCGCGCCGCCGAAGCCGCCTTCGAGGAACCACCACGGCACGCCGTTCATGGCCACCAGCACGACGGTGTCGGCGCCGATCAGCGGGCCGATGCGCTCGGCCACGCCGGCCAGCGCGGGCGCCTTCACGGCGATGACCACCAGGTCCTGCACCCCGAGTTCCGCCGGGTCGGCCACCGCGTTGACGGGCACGCGCGTGCGCACGTCGCCGCGCACCAGGGAGAGGCCGTCGCGCCGCAGCGCTTCCAGCGTGGCGCCGCGCGCCACCACGTTGAGCCGTTGGCCCGCCTGCGCGAGGCCGGCGCCGATCCAGCCGCCGATGGCGCCGGCGCCGTAGATGCAAATCTTCATGAGGTTTCCGGGTTCAGTTGCGGTAGGAAGGGTCGATGCGGTCCACCTGGCGGACCAGCGCATTGAACACGTCCTGCCCGGCACCGTGCTCGGGGCTGAACTGCAGCGCGTCGCGCGTGCAGCGCTGCGCGATTTCCTCGCTCACCGGAATGGCGGGCCCCATCGAGAAGGTGGCCATCTGAATTTCGCAGGCGCGCTGCAGCGTCCACAGGATGGCGAAGGTCTGCGGCAGCGTCTCGCCCCAGGCCAGCAGGCCGTGGTTGCGCAGGATGACGGCGTTGCGCTCGCCGATGCTCTTGAGCAGCCGCGGGCCCTCGTCGGCGTGGATGGTGATGCCCTCGAAGTCGTGGTACGCCACCATCCCGTGCAGCTGCGCGGTATAGAAGTTGGTCTGCTGCAGGCCGCCCTGCAGGCAGGCCACGGCCACGCCGGCGGTGGTGTGCGTGTGCATCACGCAGTGCGCGCCGGGCAGCCCGTCGTGAATGGCCGCGTGCACCACGAAGCCGGCCGGGTTCACCTTGTGCGTCGAACCGTCGAGCACCTTGCCCTGCAGGTCGATCTTCACCAGGTTGCTGGCCGTCACTTCGCTGTAGTGCAGGCCGAAGGGGTTGATGAGGAACTGCTTCTCGCCACCCGTCACGCTGTCGGGCAACCGCACCGTGATGTGGTTGTAGATCATCTCGACCCAGCCCAGCATCGCGAACACGCGGTAGCAGGCCGCGAGCTCCTCGCGCGCGGCGCGCTCGTCGGGATGGATCGAAGGGTGGACCAGCGCGGACGGCGCTGGCGTGGCGAGTGTGTTCATGGCAGTTCCTTCATGGGGTTAACCTTCCGCGGTGAAGCCGACCTCTTTGACGATCGGCGCCCACTTGGCGGTGTCTTTCTTCAGCAGCGCGGTCAGCTCGGCGGGCGTGGAAGACATCGCCTCCAGGCCGAAGGTGCCCAGGCCGTCGATCACGTCCTTCTGCGCCAGCGCGTTCTTCATGGCCGTGTTCAGCTTGGCCACCAGTTCGGGCGAAGCCTTGGCCGGCAGGAAGAAGGCGAACCATTCGCTGTGCGCCATGTCCTTCAGGCCCTGTTCGCCGAAGGTCGGCACGTCGGGCGCGAAGCGGCTGCGCTTGGCACCGGACACGCCCAGGATGCGCACCTTGCCCGACTGCAGGTGCTGTGTGATGTCGCCGATGGGTCCCGACACCGCCGAGACGTTGCTGCCCAGCAGGTCGAGCATGGCCGGCTGCGTGCCGCGGTAGGCGGCGTGCTTGAGTTCGACCTCGCCTTTCTTGCCCAGCAGCGCGCCGATGAAGTGCGGCGTGGAGCCCGCAGCTGGCGAGCCGAAGTTGGCGCCGGCCGGGTTGGCCTTGGCCCAGGCCAGGAACTCGGGCACCGTCTTCACGCTGGCCGGCACGGCCGGGCCCACGGCAAAGCCGAAGTCGAAGACGCAGGCCAGGCTGACGGGCGTGATGTCGACCATCGGGTCGTAGGGCAGCTTCTTGTAGATGTGCGGGTAGATCGTGAGGATCGAGGTCGGCGTCTGCAGGATGGTGCTGCCGTCGGCGGGGCGGCCCTTCACGTAGCTCACGGCGATCTGGCCGCCCGCGCCGGTGCGGTTCTCGACCACGGCGGTCTTGGCGTACTCGCCGCTGAGCTTCAGCGCCAGGCGCCGGCAGGTGGTGTCCGACGTGCCGCCGGCCGCGAAGCCGGTGACGATGGTGGCGGTCTCGATGTTCATCGCTTGCGCGAAGACGTTCTGGCCAAGGCTGGCCATCAAGGCCGAGGCACTGGTGGTCTGCAGGATCTGGCGGCGGGTGAAAGTCATGATGGGTCTCGCTCCGGGACGTTGTTGTGAAAAGTCACGACTCGTCGCGCAGCCAGGTGACCGCGCCCGAGTGGGTCACGGCGCCCTGATGGGCAGGGCGCACGGTGAGCGCGTATTTTTCCAATAAACCGCCTTTCGGCGCCCCCGCGTTTACCTCACGTCCGGCCAGGCGCGACGCGATTTCTTCTGCCGTCAGTTCCACCGAAATGGTGCGTGCTTCTGCGCGCGCATCGATGGCGATCACGTCGCCGTCGCGCAGGGCCGCAATCGGCCCGCCGTCGGCCGCCTCCGGCCCCGCGTAGCCGATGCACAGGCCGCGCGTGGCGCCGGAGAAGCGCCCGTCCGTCAGCAACGCCACCTTGTCGCCCATGCCCTGGCCGTAGAGCAGGGCGGTGATGCCCAGCATCTCGCGCATGCCGGGGCTGCCCTTGGGGCCCTCGTTGCGGATCACGATCACGTCGCCCGGCTCGTAGCGGCGGTTCTGCACGGCGGCCTGTGCCTGCTCTTCCGAGTCGAAGACGCGCGCCGGGCCGCGGAACACCAGGCCCTTGAGCCCCGCCGTCTTCAGCAGCGCACCGTCGGGGCAGAGGTTGCCCTTGAGCACGGCCAGCCCGCCGTCGCGCGAGATCGGGTTGCCGGCCTCGCGCACCACGCGGCCGTCGGGCGCCAGCGCGCCGACCAGTTCCTCGGCCATGGTGCGGCCGGTGAAGGTGAGCGCGTCGCCGTGCAGGAAGCCCTGTTCCAGCAGCGTGCGCAGGATGACCCCCGCCCCGCCGATGTAGAACACGTCGCGCGCCAGGTACTGGCCGCCCGGGCGCAGGTCGGCGATGAGCGGGGTGCGCGCGAAGATCTCTGCCACGTCGTCCAGGTGGAACTGGATGCCCGCCTCGTGCGCGATGGCCGGCAGGTGCAGCGCGGCGTTGGTCGAGCCGCCCGTGGCCGACACCACGGCGCAGGCGTTCTCCAGCGCCTTGCGCGTGACGATGTCGCGCGGCAGCGGGCTGTCGCCCATCACCGCTTTCATGAGGTTCTTTGCCGCGCGGCGCATCAGCGGCGCGCGTTCGCTGAACACCGCAGGCACCATGCTCGAGCCGATGGGCGCCAGGCCCAGCGCCTCGGACACCATGCCCATGGTGTTGGCGGTGAACTGTCCCGCGCATGCGCCGGCCGTGGGCAGGCAGGCGCGGCTCATGGCATCGAGCTCGTCGTGCGTGGCCGTGCCGGCCAGCACCTTGCCGATGGTCTCGTAGGTGTCGACCACGTTCAGGTCGCGCCCGTCCGGCCCGGGCATCTGGCCCGGCAACGCGGAGCCGCCGTGCACGAACACGCTGGGCACGTTGCAGCGCACCATGCCCATCATCAGCCCGGGCAGGTTCTTGTCGCACGCGCCGATGGCGAAGATGCCGTCCCACTGGTGGCCGCGCGTGGAGGCCTCCACGCTGTCGGCGATCAGCTCGCGCGAGATCAGCGAGAAGCGCATGCCCGAGTGCGCCATGGTGAGCCCGTCGCTCACCGACACCACCGGGCATTCGTGCGGCGTGCCGCCGCCCGCGTAGATGCCGGTCTTGGCGTGCTGTGCCTGCTCGCGCAGGTTGAGGTTGCACGGGCTCATCTCGCCGCCGGTGTGGAACACGCCGATGTGCGGGCGCGCGATGTCCTCGTCGTCCTGGCCCAGCGCATGCAGGAAGCTGCGCGTGGTCGCGCGGATCGTGCCCTCGCGGATGGTGGCGGAGCGAAAGCGCTTGGATGGGTCGGTGGGTGTGGTCATCGGGCTGGCGTCGGCTGGCGGGAGTGCGTCACTGCGGGAGGGTCAGAACATCGTGTTGCTGTTCGCGGCCGTTTCTGGCACGGGCTGCACCACGTCCCAGTGCTCGACGATCTTGCCGTTCTCCAGCTTGAAGATGTCCACGATGGCGCTGCCGCGCGTGCCGGGCTCGCGCACCGCGTTCACATGCAGGATCACGTAGTCGCCGTCGACGAAGCTGCGCTTGATGTCGCTGTGCGACTTCGGAAACTTCTCGCGCAGGAAGCCCACGAACTTGCGAAAGCCCTCGGGGCCGTCGGCTGCCGTGGGGTTGTGCTGCACGTAGCGGTTGCCCACGTACTGCAGGGCCGCGTCGGCGTCCTTCTGGTTCAGGCCTTTTTCGTAGAAGGCGAGCACCGTCTGGCGATTGGCTTCCTGCTGGGCAGTGAGGCCTTGCGGCTTGCCGGTGCCCATGGGGGCGCAGGCGGCGAGGAAGAGGGTGGCTGCGGCGGCGATGGCCGCGAGGGTCGTGCGTTGCATGAGGGGGTTCCGGTGTGAAGTGAATTAGTAGCTGCTGGGCGCGGCCGCGCCCGGCGCGGCTTTGTATTTGGCCAGCAGCTGCTTCGCCGCCGCCGCCAGCACGATGGTGTCCACCCCCACCGCCACGAACAGCGCGCCGATCGCGAGCCACTTGCGCGCCTGCTCCTCGGTGGTCGACAGGATGCCCGGCGCCTTGCCGGCCTTGAGGATGCGCGCAACCGCGTCGGCAATCACCGCCTGCACCTCGGGGTGGTTGGGCTGGCCCACGAAGCCCATCGACGCCGACAGGTCGGCCGGACCGATGAACACGCCGTCCACGCCCGGCGTGGCCGCGATGGCGTCGATGTTCTTCATGGCTTCCACCGTCTCGGCCTGCACCAGCAGGCAGGTTTGCGCATTGGCTTCGTGCAGGTAGTTCGGGTAGGCCTGCCAGCGTGACGCACGCGCCAGCGCGCTGCCCATGCCGCGAATGCCCTCGGGCGGGTAGCGCATGCCCTGCACCAGCCGCGCGGCCTGCTCGGCCGTGTCGACCATGGGCACCAGCAGCGTCTGCGCGCCGATGTCCAGGTACTGCTTGATCAGCGTGGTGTCGCCGACCGGAATGCGCACCACGGGGTGCGAGCGCTCGGCTTCGGGCTGCGCCGACCATGCGCTGGAAATGGCCTGCAGCTGCGCGAGCACCGAGCGCACGTCGTTGGGCGCGTGCTCGCCGTCGACCAGCAGCCAGTCGTAGCCGATACCGGCCAGGATCTCGGCCGCGTAGCCGTCGGCCAGGCCGACCCAGAGGCCGATCTGGGGCTTGCCCGATTGAAGGGCCTGCTTGAAGGTGTTGATGGGTGTGTGCATGGGGTTCTTTTCAGACAAAACGGAAGGCGATGGAGCCGAGGGGGCCGTAGTCGGCATGGAAAGTGTCGCCCGGCACCGCGGTGGTGGGGCGCGTGAACGAGCCGCCCAGCACCACCTCGCCGGCTTCCAGGCATTCGTCCCACGGCGCGAGTTTGTTCGCAAGCCACGCCACGCCGGTGGCGGGGTGGTTGAGCACGGCCGCGGCCACGCCCGACTCTTCGATCACGCCGTTCTTGTAGAGCAGCGCGCTCACCCAGCGCAGGTCGACCGCATCGGGCTTCACGGGCCGCCCGCCCATCACGATGCCGGCGTTGGCCGCGTTGTCGGCGATGGTGTCGAATACCTTGCGCATGGCCTTGGTGTGGCGGTCGAACTGCTCGATGCGCGCGTCGATGATCTCGATGGCGGGCACCACGTAGTCGGTGGCGGCGAGCACGTCGAAGATGGTCACGTTCGGGCCCTGCAGCTTCTTGCCGAGCACGAAGGCCAGCTCCACCTCGATGCGCGGTGCGATGAAGCGCTTGAACGGAATGTCGCCGCCCTGCTCGAAGAACATGTCGTCCAGCAGCGTGCCGTAGTCGGGCTCGG
Organism: Variovorax pasteuri; assembly: GCF_051216435.1. Lineage (NCBI taxonomy): Bacteria > Pseudomonadati > Pseudomonadota > Betaproteobacteria > Burkholderiales > Comamonadaceae > Variovorax > Variovorax pasteuri. The sequence goes on along the minus strand of NZ_JBPJZS010000009.1, from coordinate 227,824 downwards.
TGATCTGGCTGGCCTGCTGCATGGCGCGCGAAGTGAGGCCGATCTTGTGGCCCTTGACGACCCGGCCTTCGGCGATCTTGGTCTTCACCCATTCGCGCGAGATGGCGTAGCCGTCCTCGACGGTCATCTCGGGAAAGCGCTTGGAGAAATGCTCGACCTGCACGCGCGACTTCTCGCTGTCGTGCAGCTCGGCGGCCAGCTTGGCAATGGTGTCGGAAGAGAGCATGGAGGCCTTCGCTCAGGTCTTGTTGAACAGGGGATGCAGGTTGCTGTGCTTGCCGTCGTACACCTGCCCCGGGCTTTCGTCGATCTGCAGCGTGATGCCGATGGGGCGCTGCTCGAAGATGGGCGCGAAATGCGCGCGCACGTCGGCCAGCAACTCGTCGCCGGCCTTCTTCTTCACCGCCTCGGAGCGGCCCGCGGCCATGCGGATGTTGAGGTACACGAAGGCGTAGTCGGCCTTGCCGTCGGCCACCGCGTGGTGCGCGGCCGGGTAGGCCAGCACGCGCGTGCCGCCGATGGGAAACACCGGCTTGCCGGCCTCGTCGCGCTGCGCGAGCATGGTGTCGGCCAGCGTGCGGCACAGCGCCGACATGTCGGTCTCGGCCTCGATGTTCGGCGTGTAGAGGATCACCAGGTGGGGCATGCGTATCTCCGGTTCATTCGATGGCCATCGTCGCCGCGGTGCAGGTCACCGCGAAGATCGGAATGGCCTTCATGTGCAGGATCTCGCCCTTGCCGCGCGCGGCCGCGGCCACGCTGAGGAAGGTGCGGATCTCGAAGCCGCCCTGGCCCGCCTCGCGGTAGGTGGCCTCGTCGTTGTAGTCGTCCTGCGAGAGCAGCGCCTCACGGTCGTTGGCGCACCAGCGGCGCATGAACTCGGCGTCCCACGCGGCGTTGACCTTGCCTGAATCCGGCGTGGCCGGCCAGTGCGAGATGCCGCCGGTGCCCACCAGCGCGATGCGCTCGGGCGCCTTGTCGCAGGCGCGCCGCAGCGCCTCGCCGAAGGCCCAGGCGCGGTGCAGCGGCGTGAGCGGCGGGCCCTGGCAATTGATGTTGACGGGGATGACCTTGGTGTCGAACTTCGGCGTCAAGAAGTTCAGCGGCACCATGATGCCGTGGTCGAACCTCCATTCTTCCGCGTAGGCCACGTCCACCGTCTGCATTACCTCGCGGATCAGGCGCTGCGACAGCGCGGCGTCGCCGGGCACGGTGGTCTTCGCGATGCCGAGCCACTTCGGGTCTTCGATTGGACCTTCGTAGCTGTCGGCCATGCCGATGGCGTAGGCCGGCATGTTGTTCATGAAGAAGTTCGCGAAGTGCTCGGCCGCGATGACGATCACCGCGTCGGGCTTCGTCGCGCGCATCGCTTCGCCGAAGCGGTGGAACTGCGCGTGGAACTCGTCCTTCACCGCCGGGTCGGCCAGATGCGCGCGGCCGGTGATGCCGGGGGCGTGGCTGCACACGCCTGCGAATACAAGGCTCATACGCCTGCCACCCTTTCGTCTGTGCCGGTTGTCATGGCGTAGATGCCGGCACGCACGGGGCCGTACTTGCGCACGCCTTCGCGCATGGCTTCCAGGTAGTCAGCCCATGCAATGCCCAGCAGCGGCGCGAAGTGCATCAGCAACTGGCCGTTGCAGCCGAGCACATAGAGCTTGCCGATGTCGCCCGAATCGATGGCTTCGCGCTCTTCGTCGTTCAGGTCATAGGCGCCCAGCAAAGCCGCGCGCGCATCGCCGCCTTCGGCATAGCGGCGCTGCACCTCGGGCTCGCGGTTGAGCGCGAACAAGAACTTCTGCATCGCATAGAGGCTCACCGGTCAGCCCTCCACCTGGATGTTGGCTTTGCGAATGACGTCGCCGTACTTCGAGATCTCGCTCTGGATGAAGGCCGCGAAGCGCTCGGGCGTACCCGACAGCGACGCGATGCCGCCCTTGTGGAAGGCCTCGGTCACCACGGGCCCTGCGAGCGCGCGGTTCACCTCGGCGTTCATGCGTTGCACGATGGCATCGGGCGTGCCGGCGGGCGCCAGCAGGCCGTTCCACGAATTGGACTCGATGGGCACGCCCTGTTCGGCCAGTGTGGGTATGGACTGCGCGTACTGCGAACGCTGTGCGGTCGCCATGCCCAGCGCAATGAGCTTGCCGTTTTGCACATGGCTGCGGAACTCGGGCCAGTTGCCGAACATCATCGTCACCTGCCCGCCGAGCAGGTCGGTGAGCGCCGGGCCCTGGCCCTTGTAGGGCACGTGCACGATGTCCAGGCCCATCTGCAGCTTGAGCATCTCGCCCGACAGGTGGGCCGAGGTGCCGTTGCCGAAGGACGCGAAGCTCAGCGTGCCCGGCTTCGCCTTGGCCTGGTTGCGCAGGTCGGCCAGCGTCTTCAGGCCGCTGCCCGGGTGCGTGGCGAGCACATGCTCCGACATGCCCATGAGCGCGACGGGGCGCAGGTCTTTCTGCGTGTCGTAGGGCAGCTTGCGGATCAGCGTCTGGTTGGCCGTGAAGCTGTTGGCCACGCAGACGAAGGTGTAGCCGTCGGGCGCGGCCTTGGCGGCGGCATCGACGCCGATCACCGTGCCGGCGCCCGGCTTGTTGTCGACGATCACCGGCTGGCCCAGCGCCTTCGACAGTTCGACGCCCACGAGGCGTGCCACGAAGTCGGTGGTGCCGCCGGGCGTGAAGGGCACGATCACGCGGATCGGCCTGGCGGGCCATGTGCCTTGCGCGCGCGCGAGCGAAGGCAGCGCCACGAGTGCGGCTGCGCCTTGCAACAACGTGCGGCGTCGGGTGTTCACGCCACGCCGCACAGCGAGGTGTGGGGTGTGACTCACGCCACGCCGCACAGCGAGGTGTGAGGTGTGGCTCACGCCACGCCCCAGTGCGGAATGTGGTGCGAGCCCATGGACACCGCGATGTTCTTCGGTTCGCAGAACACCTCGTAGCTCCAGGTGCCGCCTTCGCGCCCCGTGCCCGAGGCCTTGGTGCCGCCGAAAGGCTGGCGCAGGTCACGCACGTTCTGGCTGTTGACGAAGCACATGCCGGCCTCCACGGCCGCAGCGACGCGGTGCGCCTTGCCGATGTTCTCTGTCCACACATAGCTGCTCAGGCCGTAGGGGATGTCGTTGGCCAGGCGGATCGCATCGGCCTCGTCCTTGAACGGAATCAGGCAGGCGACCGGGCCGAAGATCTCGTCCTGCGCGATCTTCATGCGGTTGTCGACGTCGGCGAACACGGTGGGCATCACGTAGTTGCCGCGCTGAACGCGGTCGGGCAGGTTGCTCGGACCTTCGAGGCCGCCGCACAGCAGCGTCGCGCCTTCCTTCGGGCCCAGCTCGATGTAGCTGCGCACCTTGGCCAGGTGGGCCTGCGAGATCATCGGGCCGACGATGGTCTTCTCGTCGAGCGGGTCGCCCACGGTGATGCGCTTGGCGCGCTCCGCGAACCTGGCCGCGAAGTCCGCGTAGATCGACTGCTGCACCAGGATGCGCGAGCCCGCCGTGCAGCGCTCGCCGTTGTTGCTGAAGATCATGAACACGGCCGCGTCGAGCGCGCGGTCGAGGTCGGCGTCGTCGAAGATCACGAACGGGCTCTTGCCGCCCAGCTCCATGCTGAACTTCTTCAGGCCCGCGCTCTTCACGATGCGGTTGCCCGTGGCGGTGGAGCCGGTGAACGAAATCGCGCGCACGTCGGCGTGGCCCACCAGCGGCTCGCCGGCTTCCTTGCCGTAGCCGTGCACCAGGTTCAGCACGCCGGGCGGAATGCCGGCTTCGAGCGCCAGCTCGCCCAGGCGCGCGGCCGTGAGCGGCGACAGCTCGCTCATCTTCAGCACCGCGGTGTTGCCGAAGGCCAGGCAGGGCGCGACCTTCCAGGTGGCCGTCATGAAGGGCACGTTCCACGGGCTGATGAGCGCGCACACGCCCACCGGGTGGAACAGCGTGTAGTTCAGGTGCGTGGGCGTGGGGTAGGTGTGGCCGTCCACCCGCGTGCACATCTCGGCGAAGTAGTAGAAGTTGTCGGCCGCGCGCGGAATCAGCTGCTTGCCGGTCTGCGCGATGACCTGGCCGCAGTCGTTGGTCTCGGTCTGCGCGATCTCGGGCACATGCGCGGCGATCAGGTCGCCGAGCTTGCGGATCAGCTTGGCGCGTTCGGGTGCGGGCATGCCGGCCCACTTGGGGAAGGCTTCCTTCGCGGCGGCCACGGCGGCGTTGACCTCGGCTTCGCCGCCCGAGGCGACCTCGGCCAGCACCTCCTGCGTGGCGGGGTTCACCGTTTCGAAGTAATCGGTGCCGGCAACGCGCTTGCCGTTGATCAGGTGATCGACTCTCATGCTTGTCCTTGAAGGGTCTCGATGGTGTTGATGAGCGCGCCGATGCGCTCGATCTCGGTGACGACCACGTCGCCCGGCTGGCAATCGACCACGCCGTCGGGCGTGCCGGTGAGGATCAGATCGCCCGGCGACAGCGTCATGAAGCGGCTGAAGTATTCGATGAGGAAGGGCGCGTCGAAGATCATGTCGCGCGTGTTGCCCTGCTGCGTGACGGTGCCGTTGACGGTGGTGCGCAGCGCGAGCGCCATCGGGTCGGGCACATCGGCCGCATCGACGAACCACGGGCCCAGCGGCGTGCAGGTGTCGCGGTTCTTCACGCGCAGGTTGGGGCGGTACCAGTTCTCCAGGTAGTCGCGAATGGCGTAGTCGTTGGCCACCGTGTAGCCGCCGATGAAGTCGCAGGCGTCGTCGCGCTTCACATTTTTCGCGGTCTTGCCGACCACGATGGCGAGCTCGCATTCGTAGTGCATGAACTTCACGCCGGCCGGGCGGTGGGTGCGCTGGCGGTGGCCGATGAGCGCGCTCTGGCCCTTGACGAACACCAGCGGCTCTTCGGGCGCCTTGAATTCGAGTTCCTTGGCATGGTCCGCGTAGTTCAGGCCCAGCGCGAGGATGGTGCGCGGGCGCGCCGTGGGCGCGAGCGGCGGCAGCCAGGTGAGCTGCGCCTGCGGCACGACGCGGCCGTCGTCCAGGCGCACGGCCGCATCGGCCTGGCCGTCGAATTCGTGGGCGGTGCCGGTGTGTTCGCGGCCTTCGTAGATGACGCGTGCGTGCTTCATGCGGCTTCCTTCACCAGCGTGTGGCTCAAGGTCTCGAACCCCGGCGCGGAAATGTCGATGCGGTCGCCGGCGCGTGCCAGCGGGCGGCCGGGGCCGCAGCCCAGCATCAGCACGTCGCCGTGCGCGAGCGTCATGAACTCGCCGACGTCGGCCAGCAGTTGCCGCGCGGGCCGCACGAGCTGCGAGAAGTCGATGGACTGCTTCAGTTCGCCGTTGATGCGCACCTCGACGCGGAAGGCCGCGGGGTCCGCGACGTCCTGTGCGTCGCGCAGCGCCGGCCCCACGCCCAGAAAGCCGTCGACGCACTTGAACTTCACCGGCGGACGGAAGAAGCTTGCGTGGGGAATCGACAGGTCGTCCAGCAGCACGAAGCCTTCGACGTCGCCCTCGGCGCCGACCACCATGCCGATGCTCGCGCCGACTTCCACCTGGGGCACGGCCGCGGGCACCGTGATGGCGCTGCCATGCGGGCTCCAGGTGTTCGCCGTCTTCACGTAGAGCACGGGCGCCTGGGGCGGGGCCTTGTAGGGCGGCTGCGTCATCTGCGGCGCGAGCGCTTCCACCTCGGCGCGAAAGTTCAGCAGCGTGCCGTACACGGTGCCGGCCGGAAGGTAGTGCGCAGGGTGCGGACTGTGGCTCATGAAGGTTGCTCCAGTGCGATGAGTTCGTCGAGCAGCCCGTACAGCTGCGTGAGCTTGGCCTTGCCCATCGACTGTTCCATCCAGTCGTAGTGCGCCTCGATGCTGCTGCCCAGGCGCTTGACCAGCTTCATGCCGTGCGGCGTGGCCGCGACCACGGTTCGGCGCTGGTCAGCCGGGTCGCGCCCGCGGGTGATGAGGTTGTCGCGCTCCATGCGCGCGAGCACCCCGGTGAGGCTGGGGCCGAGGATGAAGGCCTCGCGCGCCACCCGGCCGGTGTCGACCGCGCCGTGTTCGCCCAGCACGCGCAGCACGCGCCATTGCTGGTCGGACAGCGCGTGCTCGCGCAGGCTGGGCCGGGTGTGGGCCATCACGGCTTCGCGGGCCTGCAGCAGCAGGCGCGGCAAATTGCGGTGCGTGAATGTGGTGCTCAAGGGCTTGTCTCTTTCCGCGTTCTCTCGAAATTACTTAACATGTTAAATGATTGGCCCTTTCTTTCCAAGGCGCCGGGCATCAGGGTTTGTGCGGACACCTAAACTCGTCGCATGGCCAAGGACAAAACACTTTTCGTCTGCAGTGAATGCGGCGGCACCAGCCCCAAATGGCTCGGCAAATGCCCGAGTTGCGGCGCCTGGAACACCCTCGTCGAACAGGTGGCGGGCGCAGGCGCCGGCGGCGGTGCGGCCAACAACCGCTTCGGCACGCAGTTCGCGTCGCTCGCGGGCGCGTCGGAGCTGTCGACCCTTTCGGAAATCGAGGCGACCGACGTCGCGCGCACGCCCACCGGGCTCGACGAACTCGACCGCGTGCTCGGTGGCGGCATCGTGTCGGGCGGCGTGACGCTGATCGGCGGCGACCCGGGCATCGGCAAGTCGACGCTGCTGCTGCAGGCGGTCGACGCGCTGCAGCGCGCGGGGCAGAACGCGCTGTATGTCACGGGCGAGGAAAGCGGCGCGCAGGTGGCGCTGCGCTCCAAGCGGCTGGGCCTCGATCACTCGCAGGTGCAGGTGCTGGCCGAGATCCAGCTCGAGAAGATCATCGCCACGCTCGACGCCACGCGCCCGGCCATCGCGGTGATCGATTCCATCCAGACGGTGTACTCCGACCAGCTCACCTCGGCCCCGGGTTCGGTCGCGCAGGTGCGCGAATGCGCGGCGCACCTCACGCGCTTCGCCAAGACCAGCGGCACGGCCGTGGTGCTGGTGGGCCACGTCACCAAGGAGGGCGCGCTGGCCGGCCCGCGCGTGCTCGAGCACATGGTCGACACGGTGCTGTACTTCGAGGGCGAAACGCATTCGACCTTCCGCCTGGTGCGCGCCATCAAGAACCGCTTCGGCGCGGTCAACGAGATCGGCGTGTTCGCCATGACCGAGCGCGGCCTGAAGGGCGTGACCAACCCGAGCGCCATCTTCCTGAGCCAGCACGCCGAGCCGGTGCCCGGCAGCGTGGTGCTGGTCACGCTCGAAGGCACGCGGCCGATGCTGGTGGAAATCCAGGCCCTGGTCGACAACGGCGGGCCGAGCCCGCGCCGCCTGTCGGTGGGCCTGGACCGTGACCGCCTGGCGATGCTGCTGGCCGTGCTGCACCGCCATGCGGGCGTGGCCTGCATGGACCAGGACGTGTTCGTCAACGCGGTGGGCGGCGTGCGCATCAGCGAGCCTGCGGCCGACCTGGCCGTGATGCTGGCCATCACCTCGAGCCTGCGCGGCAAGCCGCTGCCCAAGGGCTTCATCGCGTTCGGTGAAGTCGGCTTGGCCGGCGAGGTGCGCCCGGCGCCGCGCGGGCAGGAGCGCCTGCGCGAGGCCGCCAAGCTGGGCTTCAGCGTGGCGGTGGTTCCCAAGGCCAACGCGCCCCGAAAGGGCGCGAAGGAAATCGAAGGCCTGACGATCCATGCCGTCGAGCGCATCGAAGAGGCGATGGACGTGGTCCGCCGCCTCGATTGATCGTGACGGGAAAAAAACGGCCCGGCGCGCCTCTGACGCGCCGGGCCTACCCTCCCTACCCCCCGATGTGCATCGTGAACGCCGGTCCGCTGTTGAGCACGCATTGGCCGCTGCCCAACGTGGCCGAGTTCATCGTGTACTGGCAACTCAGGTTGCCGCCGCGGCTGCCGGTGGCATTCGCCACGCCGGTGCCCCGCGAGCCTGCGACCCGGGTTGCCTCTCCCTGAAACTGTTCGCCGCCGATCTGTGCGTTGAAGTGGCCGCGGCCGTTCATGTCGTTGGTCACCGTGCCGGCGACGGCGCCGTAGCGCGCGGCCTCGGCGTTCGACGGGTACAGCCGCGCGTTGAAGGTCTGTGCGATCGGGCCCGGTGCGACGGCGTACGCCTGCGAAGGCGGTGCCGCGGGAGCGGGTTGTCCGAGCGGCACCACGTAGCAGCCGCTGAGTGCGGTGCCCGCGAGCGCGGCGACGAGGGTGAGGCGAACGAAGGTGACGGAACGCGGAATGGTCATACGCTTTTCAGTGGCCCGGGCTGATGCCCGTGAAGCGAAATGTGCCCGCTGGCGCTCCCTGGCCCTGCGCTTTTCGGCCCGGGTACCGCCCGGCGCCCCCGGCGGTAGTCAGCGCCGCTACTCCGGGGTGTCGATTCGCCCTGCGGTCGGGCGGCGACAATGCGCGCCATGAATTTCAAGAAATTTCTGGTGCCCGTGGGCGCCATCCTTCTCCTGGGGCTGGCCTGGCGCAGCGGCGGATGGGGCGGCGTGGCCCTGGCCGCCGGCGCAATCGTGATGTTTCTGCTGCTGCACTTCAACCGCGCGATGCAGGTGCTGAAGCGGGCGGCGGAGCGCCCGGTGGGCTACGTGGGCAGCGCCGTGATGCTCAATGCCAAGCTCAAGCCCGGTGTCACGCTCATGCACGTGGTCGCGATGACGCGCGCCCTGGGCGAGCTGCGTTCGCCCAAGGACGAACAGCCCGAGCTGTACCGCTGGACCGACGGCGGCAATTCGTACGTCGACACCGTGTTCAGCGGCGGCAAGCTGCAGAGCTGGACCATGACGCGGCCCGAAACCGCGCCCGAAGACGAAACCCAAAACCCCACGGCCTGATCAGCCCGCACCCGCCTTGCGTCCGGGCTGCCGCCAGGGCGGGTTCGCCTTGGCGTGGTGCCGCGCCTCTTTCGCGAATTCGGCGCATGCGTGCGTCATCAGGTCGGCCGAGCGGTAGACCAGGAACACGTCGAAGTCCGGCAACGCGTCGGTGATCGGCAATTTCTCCAGCAGGCCGGGCTGCAGCCGCAGCGGCCCCGCGCCGTGGAACACGAAGTCCGACCACATGCTGATCATGTCGGTCTGCGTGGCCAGCTGAAGGCCCAGCAGGTTCGACGCGCTCTGCACCATGCGCCGGGGCATCTCGAGCCCGTGCATCTGCATGGTGCTGACCAGCGGGCTGCCCGCGTCGTCGATCGGGTCGAGCACCAGCCAGTCGGCGTCCAGCAGCGGCTGCAGCTTGCGCACGCGCCGCAGCGGATGGCCCGCGCGCACCGAAAGGTGCATGGCCACCGAGAACAGCGGCTCCCATTGAAAGGCGTTGGTGCCCGGCCCGTTGCAGGTGGAGATCAGGCCCAGGTCGAGCCGCCCTTCGCGCAGGCCTTCGAAGATCTGCTGCGGCCGCAGTTCGAAGCCGCGCATCGCCACGTTGGGAAAGCGCTGGCGGAACGACGCCATCGCGTCGGGCAGCGGGCCGCTCGAGGCCACCGCGGTGAAGCCGATGTTGAGCTGCGCCTCGTCGTGCCCGCGGATCGCCTCGATGTCTTCCAGCGCATGCCGCAGCTCCTGCTCGACCAGGCTCGCGCGCTTGACCAGCGCCACGCCGTAGGCCGTGAGGCTCACGCCGCGCGTGGAGCGCGACATCAGTGTCACGCCGAGTTCGCGCTCCAGCTCCGAGATGGTCTTGGACAGCGCCGGCTGCGTGGTGTGCAGGCTGCGCGAGGCCTCGTGGATGCTGCCGTGCTGGGCCACGGCCAGCAAAACGCGCAACTGTTGCAGCTTCATCGTGGTGCCGTTTTTTCGAAAAAGGGGCGCAAAAACACCGCCTTGGTGGTTCTCCCGATGGCGCCACGGGCCTCTTTCTGTCGGGGATTCCGTTTGGTTATCGGCATGAAAATTTGTGATTCTTCGCTGCTGTGCTTTGCCTGAATACTCCGCCGCAAAGGGTCCTGCCGGTCCCCCGCAAACCTGTTCGTGGAGACATTAAATGAGCGAAGCCACCTTGCCTGCAAGCCCGATCCTGGGTTCTTCTTCCAGCGCCTCCAACGCTGCCGGTGCCGCCAAGGCGAAGGCACCGCAGAGCCAGTTCCGCCTGATCGCGGCCTGCTCGCTCGGCAATGCGCTGGAGATGTACGACTTCACCGTCTACAGCTTCTTCGCGCTGCTGATCGGCAAGCTGTTCTTTCCTTCGGACAGCGCCTACGGCTCGCTGCTGCTGGCCGTGGCCACCTTCGGCATCGGCTTCGTGATGCGTCCGCTGGGCGGCGTGATCATCGGCAACTACGCCGACCGCAAGGGCCGCAAGGCCGCCATGACGCTGACCATAGGACTCATGGTGCTGGGCACGCTGTGCATCGCCTTCGCGCCGACTTACGCATCGGCTGGCGTGTTCGGCTCGCTGATGATCGTGGCGGGTCGGCTGCTGCAGGGCTTCTCGCTCGGCGGCGAAGTGGGCGCGGCCACCTCGATGCTGATGGAGGCCGGCGGCGTGAAGGGCCGGGGCTTTCGCGTGAGCTGGCAGCTGGCGAGCCAGGGCATCTCGGCCTTGCTGGGTGCGCTCACGGGCGCCGCGCTGTACGCCGCCTTGCCGCAGGCTTCGCTGGAGAGTTGGGGCTGGCGCCTGCCGTTCCTGCTCGGCCTCCTGATCGCGCCGGTGGGCTTCTACATTCGCGCCCACCTCGACGAGACCCACGTTGCCGACAGCCATGCGTCCAGTCCCGTGGGCCGGCTCCTGCGCGAACACGGCGGTACGGTGCTCAAGGGCATCCTGGCGACCACGGCGGGCACCGCGACCATGTACCTGGTGGTGTTCTTCATGCCCACCTACATGATCCGCGTGCTGCACATGCCGCCGTCGCTGTCGCTGCTGTCGGGCTGCGTCACCGGTATCACGCTGTTCGTGGTGTCGCTGGTGGCGGGGCGCCTGGCCGACCGGCTGCCCAACCGCCGCCCGCTGGTGATCGGCTCGCTGCTGTTCAGCGTGGTCGCGGTGGTGCCGGTGTTCTGGCTCATCAGCCACTACCCGAGCGTGCCCTTGGTGCTCGCGCTGTCGGCGCTGCTCACCGCGAGCGTGAACATCGGCACCACGCCGATGTTCCTGATGCTGCTGGAGATGCTGCCGGCCGGCGTGCGCGCCAGCGGCATCTCGGTGATCTACAGCGTGGGCGTGACGATCTTCGGCGGCTCCTCGCAGTTCATCGTGACCTGGCTGCTCGCCAAGACCGGCAACCCGCTCTCGCCGGCTTTCTACATGGTGGTCTGCGGCGCGTTGAGCCTGGCCGCGCTGCTGAGCCTGCGCGAGCGCAAGGCGGCCTGACATCCCTTCGAAACGGACCTTTCTTCATGACCCGCGAACTCAGCCCCCAGACCACCAAGCTCCTGTCCCGCCTGCTGCCCCAGGCCGACGTCGACACGCAGGCCTTCGTCGACATCCGCCGGCAGATCCACGCCAACCCCGAACTCGGCTTCGAGGTGAGCGCCACCAGCGAGCTGGTCGCCAACCTGCTGCGCAGCTGGGGCTACGAGGTGCACACGGGCATCGGCAAGACCGGCATCGTGGCGCAGCTGAAGGTGGGCCACGGCACGCGCCGCCTGGGCATCCGCGCCGACATGGACGCGCTGCCCATCGTCGAGGCCACCGGCCTGCCGTACGCGAGCCGCACCCCCGGGCGCATGCACGCCTGCGGGCACGACGGCCACACGGCCATCCTGCTGGCGGCGGCCAAGGCACTGGCGAAGGCGCGCGACTTCGACGGCACGCTGAACCTGATCTTCCAGCCCGATGAAGAGAACCTCTGCGGCGCGCGCGCGATGATCGCCGACGGCCTGTTCGAGCGCTTTCCCTGCGATGCGGTGTACGCGCTGCACAACGCGCCCGGCGTGCCGGTGGGCACCATGCTGGCCGTGACCGGCCCGGTGACGCTGTCGTCCGACGTGGCCGACGTCACGATCAAGGGCGTGGGCGGGCACGGCGCCATGCCGCACCGTGCGCGCGATCCGGTCGCGGCGGCGGCCGCCATCGTGACGGCGCTGCAGACCGTGGTGGCGCGCAACGTGGCGCCTGACGACACGGCGGTGGTGTCCGTCGGCTTCATCCGCGGCGGCGCCACGCACAACGTGATTCCGCAATCGGTGACGCTGGGACTGAACGTGCGCGCGGCGCGGCCCGAGACGCGCGCGCTGGTCGAGCAGCGCATCCGCGAGATCGTGAGCTTCACCGCGCAGGCGCACGGCGTGGAGGCCGAGATCGACTACCGCCAATTGGTGCCGCCGGTGGTCAACACCGCGGCCGAGACGCAGCTGGCCGCGCAGGTCTGCGCCGAGCTGGTGGGCGAGGAGAACGTCGTCACGCAGGTGCCCAAGGGCTTCGCGGGCAGCGAGGACTTCGCCTGGATGCTCGCCGCGCTGCCGGGCTGCTACCTGATGCTGGGCAACGGGGAGGGCGAGTTCGGCGGCTGCATGGTGCACAACCCCGGGTATGACTTCAACGACCGGGTGCTGCCGCTGGGCGCGGCCTGCTGGGTGCGGCTGGCGCAGACCTACCTAGTCGCCTGAACCTTCATCGAAGGCGCGTCAGAACGGCGCGTCTTCTTCTTCCGGCGCATCGGCCGGCGTCGTGGTGGTCGGTGCCGCCGCGGCAGGCTTTGCGTTGTCGTCGGGCAAGGCCGCAGAGAACGCCGCCTCGCCGCCCAGTGCGTCGAGCAGTGCCGGCACCAGCTGGCCCAGTTCGCCCGTGGCAATGGCCACGTCGGCATCGAAGTTGTCTTCCTTCTTGCCGCCCGAGGCGCCGTCGCCCGTGCCTTCGAGGAAGGTGATCTTGCGGATCAGCATGCCGTGCGTGAGCTCGAAGGACACGCGGTCGTCCCAGGTGAGCGCCAGGCGCGTGGGGCGCTTGCCGTCGGTGATGTGCTTTTGCACTTCCTCGATGTCCAGCGGGTGCTTGGCGTAGCGCACCACGGCCTTGGAGTCGTCCGAGGCCTTGAGCTCGCATTCGCGGTCGATGGTGAACCCGGCCGGCGGCTCCTGCGTCAGCAGCCAGTTGGCCATGGCGGCGGCGGGCTCGATCTGCGTGTTCACCAGGGCCACCGCAAAACCGTCGAGCGACTTCACCAGGCTGGTGACCACTTCGTCGGCGCGCGAGGCGTTGCCGCTGTTGATCACCAGGCGGTTCTCGGCCTTGTCGATCCACACCGTCACGCGCGCGCTGCGCGTGAAGGCCATGGGCAGCAGCTCCAGCGTGATGTCTTCCTTGAGGTCCTTCTTTTCCTTCTTGCCGGGCTTGCGGCCGGTGGTGGCCTCGATGTTCGCGCAGCGCTCGTCGAGCTTGCGGCGCACCACGGAGCCGGGCACGGCCTTGCTTTCGATCATGTACTCGACCAGCCACTGGCCGTCGATGGATTCGACCAGCGGGCCGCCGGCCTCGCCGCGGGGCTCGACCCAGCCGGCGGACTTTTCCTGCGAGGGGCCGCAAGGCACGAAGCGCTGCTTGCCGAGCCCTTCTTCCGCCTCGGTCAGTGTCTGGGACCAGGCAGGTTCGATGCGATAGACGATGACGTTCTTGAATACGGACACGGAAACCCTTTTTCCACTGGTTTGCACAACCGACCATTGTCGGGCACCCGGTTCCGGGCGCCGCCGTAAAATCGAAAGCTTTTGCGACTTCCCCCCGGTCGCACCCCATACCGCTTCCAAAGGAATCAGGAAATGAGCTCGATCCCCCCCTCGCTGGACGACCGTGACGGCAAGATCTGGATGGACGGCGAACTCGTGGACTGGCGCGACGCCAAGATCCACGTGCTGAGTCACACGCTGCACTACGGGTGCGGCGCCTTCGAGGGCGTGCGCGCCTACAAGACGGCGGAGGGCACCGCCATCTTCCGCCTGGCCGAGCACACCGAGCGGCTGTTCAACAGCGCCAAGATCCTGCGCATGACGATTCCGTTCTCGCAGGAGCAACTCAACGAAGCGCAAAAGCAGGTGGTGCGCGAGAACAAGCTCGAAAGCTGCTACCTGCGCCCGCTGATCTGGATCGGCTCCGAAAAGCTCGGCGTGAGCCCCAGGGGCAACAAGATCCACGCCATGGTCGCGGCCTGGTCGTGGGGTGCGTACCTCGGCGAAGAAGGCATGCGCCGCGGCATCCGCGTGAAGACGTCGAGCTACACCCGCCACCACGTCAACATCACGATGACGCAGGCCAAGGCAGTGAGCAACTACACCAACTCGATCCTGGCCAACATGGAAGCGCTGGACGACGGCTACGACGAGGCGCTGCTGCTCGACGCGAGCGGCTTCGTGTCCGAAGGCGCGGGCGAGAACATCTTCGTGGTCAAGGGCGGCGTGGTCTACACGCCCGACCTGTCGGCCGGCGCGCTCAACGGCATCACGCGCAACACCATCCTGCACATCTGCAAGGACCTGGGCCTGGAGCTGGTGCAAAAGCGCATCACGCGCGACGAGGTCTACATCGCCGACGAGGCCTTCTTCACCGGCACCGCCGCCGAAGTGACGCCCATCCGCGAGCTCGACCGCATCGAGATCGGCAACCGGGGCGACGGCGGTTCGCGCGGCCCCATCACCGAAAAAATCCAGTCTGCCTTCTTCGACATCGTGAACGGCAAGAACCCCAAGTACGCCCACTGGCTCACGAAAGTCTGAACCCCATGTCTACCAATGCAGTCGTCGAACTCCTGGCCAAGGAGCTCAATCATCAAGGCGGCGTGTTCTGCCCCAGCCCCAAGGCCGACATGAAGCTCTGGAACAACCACCCGAAGGTCTACCTCGACGTGGCGCGCACCGGTGAAGCCAAGTGCCCGTACTGCGGCACGGTGTACCGGCTGAAGGCCGGCGAAACGGTGTCGTCGCGGCACTGACGCCGCCGCGCGCCGGCCTGCCGCTTCGCCGCGGCCGGCCTGGCGCCCGTGGCGCCTCTAGCGGCCCTCTGGCGGCTGAGTCAGGGCGCCAGCACCAGCGGCAGCGTCTTCTGCCCGCTGATCCACTCGCCGCGCAACCCCGTCCCTTCGGGCACCAGGCGCAGGCGGGTGTCCTTGGATTCTTCCAGCGCCAGCACCCCGTCGCGGTACGTGCCGAACACCGAAATCGGCTTGCGATAGCGGTCGTAGAAATAGGTGCCGCCGACCGAGCCGTCGCTGGCCAGCGGCTGCAGCCGCAAGGTGACCGGCAATCGTGCATCGATGCTGCCGCGCAGCACCTGGTCGAACGCCGAAGCCGGCGCGCTCGCCGTGCCTTCTCCCAGCAGCAACGCGCGGCCGTAGGCCGTGAGCCACGGCGCCAGTTGTGCCGGCGTGAAGCGGCTGCTGAAGTCACCGAGGTCGTCGAGCGCGCGCAACGCATGGTTGCTGCAGCGCCCCTGCGTGAACAGCACGCCCTTCGCATCGATCTCCATGCTGCGCAACGGGTCCATCTTCAGCCAGGACGGGTCCTGGCGCGACTGCAGGCATTCGGTGTAGAGCGCCGCCTTGTCCTCGCGGTCCTCTTCCTTGGCGCGCGCCTTGCCGCCCAGCGCGGCGATTTCCTTGCGCAGCCGGGCGACGTTGTCGGCCTGCACCTTGCGCGCCATTTCGGCGAGGCCGGCGGCCGTGAACAGGTCGGCCGGCGCGAGATGGCGTCCGGTCGCCGCGTCGAACGCATGCCCGACGGCGAAGCTTTCGCAGTACGCGCCGCAGCTTTCGCCTTCGATGCGCAGCGACAGCAGGCGGGCGTCGTTGCGCAGCACCTCGTAGCCGAGGTTCGGCAGGGTCTTCCACTGCTGCGCCTCCACGCCGCGCAGACCGTCCGCGGCACGTGCCGGCGCCATCGCCTCGAAAGTCTCGATGAAAAGAAACTGGTTGATGCGATCGGCCGCCTTGGCATCGTCGGCGCGCACCCATGGAAAGCGCTGCGCTTCCTGCCCTGTGCCGTGGACCAGACCCTGCACGACGGCCGGGGCCGCGTGCACGCTGAGAGCGCAGGCCACCAGCAGGGCGGCGAGGATGTGACGTTTGTTGTTCATGGAGTCTTGTTCGTCTGGAGCCGCCGGCGCGGCCACAGGTCGCGCCACGGATCCGGGTCTTGCCTTTCCTGTGCGAGCCGCAGGTAGATCATCGCGATCCACAGCAGCGCCAGGCCGATCTGCGCGTCGCGCAGCGCCGAGTTCACGCTCGACGCGATCAGCGCGATCAGCGTGGCTGCCAGCGCGTAGCGGCCCGCGATGTCGGGCCGTTTCCATGCCTGCCAGACGGCGCCGACCATGATGAACAGCAGGCTCAGCACGGCCGGCAGCCCGCCCTGCGAGCCGACCCACAGGAAGTCGTTGTGCGGCATGTTCGAGTCGGCGAACATCGCCGGCCCGCGCTTGTGCCACTGCTCGGTCCAGCCGCCGATGCCCCAGCCGGTGAGCGGCCGGTCGGCGATCATGCGGCCGGTGTCGCGGTACATGTAGTAGCGGATGACCCAGCTGCCCTTGAAGACGGCGCCGGCCTGCGCTTCCTCGAGTTCCTGCACGCCGGTCTCGACCTTGTGCTGGAGCTGCGGCAACTGGTAGAGCCCGGCCCCCAGCACCACGGTGCCCAGCACCAGCGCGCCCACCAGCATCTTCAGGTGATTGCGCCACTGGTGGATGCACACCATCGGCACCACCAGCAGCAGCGCAAGCACCGAGGTGCGCGAGGTGAGCGGCAGCGCCACCACCAGGCCCAGCCCGAGCATCAGCACGAAGGCCGGCACGGCCCGCAGCGGCCTGTGCGCGGCGATCTGCGCAATGCCCCACACGGCGGCCGTGGACGCCACCACGCTGAACAGCAGCGCATTGCTGATCGACTTGTTGCCCACCTCCATGACCACCGCGCGCAGCGGCGACCAGAGCGGAAAGCCGATGACGTAATAGGCCACGATCAGCAGAACGCCCAGCGCCGCCGCCAGCAGGAAGCCGCGCAGCGCCCAGATTGCCTCCTCGCGCGTGAGCGCCATCGCCATCAATACCGTGAGGCCGATGCGCAACCCGTGGAACAGGTTGGAGGGGGTTTCGGGGTAGTGCGGCCTAACGGCCAGCACCACGAGGGTCCAGGCCAGGTAGGCCATCACCGGCCACCACAGCGGGTTGGCACGCAGCCGCGCGATGCGCTCGCGGCCGTCGCCGGCCACCAGCAGGGTGAGCATCAGCAGGATGGCTGAAAGGTAGGTGACGCCGACCGGCATGAACACCACCAGCCCCCAGAACATGGCCGCGGGCCGAACGATGTGCGATCTCTGCATAGGGGCGGGATTTTAGGTGCGCCCCGAGGCACCAACCTGACCAGCCCCGCGGTGGCGAGGGTGGCGCGCTCAGTGCCCGCGCGCGGCGGCCGGAAGGCGAATGACGAAGCTCGCGCCGCCGCCCGGCCGGTCTTCGCAGCGCACCGTGCCGCCGTGCCGCTCGGCGATCGACTTCACCAGTGCCAGCCCCAGGCCGACGCCGCCGTTGCGTTCGCTGGCGCCGGGCAGCCGGTAGAAGGGCTCGAAGATGCGCTCGCGCAAGGCGGGCGGCACGCCTGGGCCGCGGTCGTTCACGCGCACCGTGGCATAGCCGTCGGCGCTGCCCAGCTCCACCGCGATTTCGCCGGCGCCGTAGCGGCGCGCGTTCTCCAGCAGGTTGCGAATGGCCCGGCGCAGCAGGCGCGACACGCCCGGCACGGTGAGGTTTGCGTTGTCGGTGCCTTCGGCCAGGTCGAGCTCCGCATTCACCTGCGCGCATTCCTCGGCCGCCAGGCCGGTCAGGTCGACCGCCTCGATGGTGCCCATGTCGGCCTCGCTGGCGTCCAGCCGGCTGGCCAGCAGGATCTCGTCGATGAGCTGGTCGAGCTCGCCGATGTTGCGCGAGATTTCTTCGCGCGCCGACTGGCTCGGGCGCTCGCCCATCAGCTCCAGGCCCATGCGGATGCGCGTGAGCGGCGAGCGCAGTTCGTGCGAGGCGTTGGCCAGCAGCGACTTGTGCGAGCGCACCAGCTTCTCGATGCGTTCGGCCGACGCGTTGAATCGTTTGGAGAGATCGGTCACTTCGTCCTGCCCTTCTTCGGCGACGCGCACCGAGAGATCGCCTTCGCCCCAGCGCTGCACGCCGCGCTGCAGCGACTCCAGCCGCTGCGTGATGCGCCGCACGATCGGGTAGACGCCCAGCGCCACCGCCACGCCCACCAGGGCGATCATCCAGCCCAGCCCGAAGGGCGTGCGCCACGGCGCGAAGCCGCCCGAGCCCGTGGGCCGCTCGCGCGGCGCCACGCGCAGCGTGATGGCCTTGCCGTCGCTGAGCGTCACGTCGAACTCCAGGCCCTGGCCCGGCACGCGCAGTGCGGTGCCTTCGCCTATATGTTTGTCCTGCGCGTCCAGCACGACCACGTTGCGCGGCACCGGGGCCAGCCGCTCGCGCTCGGCCTCCGCGGCTTCACGCACGATCCAGTTGGCCATCAGCGTGAGGATGACGACGCCGCCCACCACCGCGAGCCAGATGCGCACGTAGAGGTGCCGGGAGTAGAGACTGCGCAGCATCACCGGAAGAGGCGGCCGCCGCCGGGCCGTCCCAAGGCGAGCCGCGCCTCCCCCTCGGGGGGTGGCGAATTGCACGGAGCGCAGCGAGTGAAAAGCCGGGGGGTCGACATTTTCTAGTCTTGTTGCTTGGCGAAGACGTAGCCCACGCCGCGCACCGTGAGGATGCGCTTGGGGTTCTTCGCGTCGACCTCGATGGCCGCGCGGATGCGGCCCATGTGCACGTCGATGGAGCGGTCGAAGGCCTCCAGTTCACGCCCGCGCACGGCTTCCATGATCTGGTCGCGCGTGAGCACGCGGCCCGCGCGTTCGGCCATGGCCACCAGCAGGTCGAACTGGTAGGAGGTGAGGTCGGCCAGCGCACCGGCCACCGACACGGTGCGTGCGTTGCGGTCGATCTCCAGCGTGCCGAAGCGCATCACGGTGGAGGCCTCGCTCTCGGTGGCGTTCTCGCTGCGCCGGCGCAGCACGGCGCGAATGCGCGCCAGCAGCTCGCGCGGCTCGAAAGGCTTGGGCAGGTAGTCGTCGGCGCCGATCTCCAGGCCGATGATGCGGTCCATCGGGTCGCCCTTGGCCGTCAGCATCAGCACCGAGACCTTCGACATCGGACCCGGCAGCGCGCGGATGCGGCGGCAGACTTCGAGGCCGTCGGTGTCGGGCAGCATCAGGTCGAGGATCACCAGGTCGGGCGCGTGCTGTTGCAGCTGTTCGAGGCCGCTGGCGCCGTCACCGGCGTGGTTGAAGGCGAAGCCCGACTGCGTCAGGTACTCGCCCACCATCTGCGCCAGGCGGGCGTCGTCTTCGATCATCAGGAGTTGGGGGGTGCTCATGCGCTTCATGGTCGTCCACAGGGAGCAAGCAGGCTTGAACGCTCCGTAAAGTTGGGTAAACCTCAGGTGGCGATGTCAACCGGGTTCGCTGCGAAAAGCATAGCGCCCTGTCCAACGGCCACCGGAGGGAGGTCGAGATTCGCCGCAAGCAGCGCGGGCAGGTCGCCCGCGTCCACGTTCGCGTCGGCGGCACGTGCCCGCGCGAGGATTTCGCCGGCCAGCTGCCGCAGCTGCACGGTCGAGGCGCGGATGCGCGCGCGGAAGGCAGCGTCGTCCAGCGTGTCCTTCAGGCTGCGGTTGAGCTCCGCGAACCACGGCATTGCCGCCTGGTCGAGCATCACGGCCGGGTTGGCCCGGTCGCTCGCGGCCGACCAGTGGCGCAGCAGCGCCTGCACCGCGACGTTCAGGCGCTGGCAGTGCTGCAACTCGCCCTTCAGGCTGCCCAGCGCATGCAGGTCGGTCAGGCGCTGGTGGAAGAAGATCTGCGACAGCACGCCCCAGTAGTAGGCGTAGTCCCAGATCACCTTTACCGGCAGCACCTCGGGGTCGCCGAACAGCGGGTACTGGTCCTGGTAGAGCGCCAGCGTGCTTTCGTAGAACGAGTGGTAGAGCTGGTCGTACAGCTGTGCGCGCGCTTCCAGCGGGCGGCCGGCGCGGTCCTGCGCGACGAGGTCGGTGATGTAGGTGTTGCCGATGGCGATGAAGTCGCTGCCCGGCGAATAGAAGGGGTCGAGAAAGAGCCCTGCCTCGCCCGTCATGGCCCAGCGCTGGCGCCCCGAGAACACCTGCTTGCAGCCGTGCGAGAAGTGCTTGAGGAACGCGAAGTCCTGCAGCAGGTGGCGCTTGCCGTCCAGCGCCTCGTACAGGCGCGGCTGGTAGGTGGCGAACCACGCCATCGCCTTGTCGAAGGTGTCGATGGTGTCCAGCGGATGCAGCTTGGGGTCGGCCACGATGCCCACCGAATGCGAGCCCGAGGCCAGCGGAATCAGCCAGGCCCAGTAGCCCGCGCCCACCAGGTGGTTGGTCGACAGCCAGCGCGACTGCGGGTTGCAGCGCTCGCGCCATTCGGTGCTGTCGCTCCATTCATCGATGGCGATGCGCTCGCCGATGCGAAACCACACCGCGTTCACGTCGTGCGCGTTCGGCTCGGCCAGGCCCAGCTTGCGCTTGAGCATGCCGGCGCGCCCGCACGCATCGATGAGCCAGCGGGCCTGCGTGCGGTGGGTTTGTTCGCCGCGCGTCCATTCGATGTGGTGCGGCGTGGCGGCGTCCTCGGACAGGTCGATGCGGCGCACCAGCGCGCTGTCGACGAAGTGCACGCCCAGCCGCGCGGCCTCTTCGGCCAGGAAGTTCTCGAAGATGCCGCGGTCGATCTGGTAGCTGGGCACCGACAGGTAGCGGCTCGCCCCGATCTCGGTCACGCCTTCGATGTCGCTGCGGCCTTCGCTGAAGAAGAAGCGAAAGCCGAACTTGCGCAGCTGCTTCTCGTCCATGTGGGCCTTCAGGCCGAGCACGGTGTCGAAGTAGTGCGCGCCGATTTCCACCGACGACTCGCCCACCTTGTGTGCCGCGTGCGGCACCGGGTGGGCGCGGCGCTCCAGCACCAGCACGCGCAGGTCGGCGAAGCGCCGGCGCAGCTGCAGCGCCAGCGTGAGGCCGGCCAGGCCGCCGCCCATGATCACCGCGTCGAAGGAGTCAGTCGCAGTGTCTTTCATGGGGTCGGCTCCGGGTGGTGGTTCGGGAAACGGGTGGACGGGCTAGGACAGGGGCTGGAGTCGCAGCCGCAGGGACAGCGAAGGCGACAGCGGCAGATCGACGGGCGCCGCTGTGCCGGCATCGAGGTGCGCCAGCGCCTCGAACAGCCCCAGCGCGTCCGCCATCGGGTTCAGGCCGGCGAGCGACTTCGCAGCGTCCGAGCGCGGTGCCGTGGCGGTGGTGGCCGCTTCGGCATCGCTGGCCAGCGACCATTGCAGCGCTGCCACGGTGCGCTCGGTGGGCGCGGGGGCCAGCACCAATGCCACCGCGAGCAGGCCGCGGCTGTCGGTGACCGAGGTCAGCGCGCCCACCGTGGGCGTGTCGTAGCCCACCAGCAGCACCGGCTCCTGGTCGGCCGCACACTGCACCGCCGCTTCGAGCAGTCCCGAGGCAAAGCTGTGCTCAAAGGCCGACACGGCATTGCTGGCCGCCATGCAGCCGGTGCCGATGGTCCAGTAGCCCACGGCCGCGTTGTGCACCGAGTTGTGGAACTTGGTGGGCGACAGCATCTTCGGGTCGGAGGCGAGCGTGCTGCACATGTAGTCGTTGATCGACAGGTCGCCGTGCGCCGACGTGAACACGCAGGGCACCTCGGCGGCGTTGCGGCCCGAGGCGGCCATGGCGGCGGCTGCCACTTCGAGCGCCAGCGCCACGGTGTCGGGCGCGCGGCGGCGCTCGGCCGGGGCCAGCACCTGCGGCGCGGGGCGCTTGGCGGGCGGGTCGCTGAGCGGGCCTTCGCCGCGGAAGGCGGCGCGCGCGGCCTCCCAGCCGGGCAGGGTGGGGGTCCAGAAGGCGGGGCCTTCGATGTAGAGGGTCGGGGGCATCACGGGCTTGGCGTCGTTCGTGCTCATGCGGGGGCCTTGCCGAACACCAGCGAGCAGTTGTTGCCGCCGAAGCCGAAGGAATTGCTCAGCACGTAGCGCACCTCGCCGTGCACCGGCGCCAGCTGGATCTGCGGGCCGAAGCCTTCGTCCAGCGTGCGGGTGTTCACGGTGCCCGGCTTCAGGCCGCGCTCGATCGCCAGCAGGCTGATGACCGCCTCGACGATGCCCGCCGCGCCCAGCGTGTGGCCCATGAAGCCCTTGGTCGAGCTGGCGTGCGTGTGCGCGGGGAAGCGGCGTGCCACCAGCGCACCTTCGACTTCGTCGTTCTTCTGGCTGGAGGTGCCGTGCATGTTGATGTAGTCGATGTCGTCGGGGGCGAGGCCGGCGCGCGCCAGCGCCTC
Organism: Variovorax pasteuri; assembly: GCF_051216435.1. Classification (NCBI taxonomy): domain Bacteria; kingdom Pseudomonadati; phylum Pseudomonadota; class Betaproteobacteria; order Burkholderiales; family Comamonadaceae; genus Variovorax; species Variovorax pasteuri. The sequence goes on along the minus strand of NZ_JBPJZS010000009.1, from coordinate 205,545 downwards.
GTCGAGGGCACGTTCGGCGCCCAGGCCCTCGGGGTGCGGCGTGGACATGTGGTGGGCGTCGCTCGCCTCGCCGTAGCCCAGCAGAAGCAGCGAGGAGGCCGCGGCGCCGGTCTGCACGCGCTCGACCAGCGCAAAGCCGGCCGCCTCGCCCAGGCTGATGCCGTTGCGCTCGGCGTCGAAGGGGCGGCAGGGCTCGGTCGACACCAGCTCGAGCGAGTTGAAGCCGAACAGCACGCTGCCGCACAGCGTGTCGGCACCGCCCACCACGGCCGCGTCGGCCAGGCCCAGGCGGATCAGCCGCTCGGCCGAGGCGAACACCTTGGCGCTGGACGAGCAGGCGGTCGAAATGGTTTCGCTCGGGCCGCTGATGCCCAGCAGTTCCTGCGTGAACATGGCCAGCGAATGGGGCGTGTGCACTGCGGGGCGGCGCTGATTCGGGGGAAAGCTGCCTTCGGCGTCCAGCTGCGTGTAGGCCAGCTCGGTCTCGCCGATGCTCGCGGTGGAGGTGCCCAGGATCAGCGCGATGCGCGATGCGCCGTACTTCTCGCGTGCGGCGGCCACCGCCTCGATGAAACCGTCGGCCTGCAGGCCCATGAACGCCAGCCGGTTGTTGCGGCAGTCCCACTGGGCGAGCAGCTCGGGCAGGCGCACCTCCTCGATGCCGTCGACGCGGCCGATCCAGGTCGGCAGCGGCGCGTCGCCGAAGTCATTGGCGCGCAGGCCGCTGCGCGACTGCGCCAGCGCGTCGGCCAGCGCTTCCTTGCCGACGCCGACCGCGGAGGTCGCCGTGAAGGCGCTGATTTGGAGGGGGGGAATTCGGGACGGCACGATCTTGTAGGTGGGCTTGCTGACAACGGGGGCTCCAGAAGGGAGCGCAAGAAAAGGAAACAAAAAGGAGCAAAAGCGAATGTATACGCGAACAGCCTACCAGTTGCGGGCTGCGCGGGACGTCGGTCGTGTCCTATACGGCCGGGCGCCTGGAGGCCGTCCGGCGGGCGCTTGAACGCGGCTTCAGCGGGGCTTCAAAGCCGTCTCAAGGCCGGTCCGCAGGCCCGGCGACGGCGGTGAGCCGCGAGGCCAGCGCCACCAGCACCAGCACCGGCACGCCCAGCAGCGCGGTGGCGGTGAAGAAGGTGCTGTAGCCGTAGGCGTCGACGAAGACGCCCGAGTAGCCGGCAATGAACTTGGGCAGCAGCAGCATCAGCGAGCTGAACAGCGCGTACTGCGTGGCCGAGTAGCTGATGTTCGTCAGGCTCGACAGGTAGGCGATGAAGGCCGCCGAGGCGATGCCGCCGGCCAGGTTGTCGGCCGAGACCACCGCGATCAGCGCCGTCAGGTCGTGCCCGCGCGAGGCCAGCCAGGCGAACAGCAGGTTGCTGGCCGCGCTGAGCACCGCGCCCAGCATCAGCACGCGCATCACGCCCAGGCGCATCGACAGCACGCCCCCCACGAAGGCGCCCGCCAGCGTCATGACCACGCCGTAGATCTTGCTGACCGTGGCCACCTCGTCCTTGGTGAAGCCCATGTCCACGTAGAACGGGTTGGCCATGATGCCCATCACCACGTCGCTGATGCGGTAGATGGCAATGAGCGAGAGGATCAGCACCGCCTGCCACTTGTAGCGCCGGATGAAGTCGGCAAAGGGCTCGACCAGCACGTTGCGCAGCCACTCGGCCGCGTTCTTGGCCGGGGGCAGCACGCGCTGCACCGGCTCGGGCGACAGCAGCACGGTGACGACGCCGACCGACATGGAGGCCGCCATGACCAGGTAGGCCGTCTTCCAGGCGCCGTTCTGGTAAGCCGCCGCGCCGGTGGCCACCACGGCCGGTGCCACCTCGGCCCAGGCCGCGACCCACAGCACGCCCGCGCCGGCCCAGATCATCGCGAGCCGGTAGCCCGTTTGATAGGCGGCGGCCAGTGCGGCCTGCTTGCGCGTCTCGGCCGATTCGATGCGAAAGGCGTCCAGCGCGATGTCCTGCGTGGCCGAGCCGAAGGCCACCAGCAGCGCGCACCAGATCAGCGGCTTGAGCCCCAGGCGCGGGTCGTTCATGGCCATGCCGACCAGCCCCACGATCACCACGCCCTGCGCCAGCAGCAGCCAGCCGCGCCGGCGCCCGAGCAGGGTGGTCAGCGGCGGCAGCGGCAGGCGGTCGACCAGCGGCGCCCAGACCCACTTGAAGCCGTAGGCCAGCCCGACCCAGCTCAGGTAGCCGATGGTGGTGCGGTCGATGCCCGCCTCGCGCAGGCGAAAGCTCAGCGTGCCCAGCACCAGCAGCAGCGGCAGCCCGGCGGAGAAACCCAGCGCCAGCATGCGCAGCGTGGCGGGCTCGAGGTAGACCTTCAGCGCGTCGCGCCAGGGCGGTTTGGGGGCGGTCGAGGTTTCTGCGGAAGGTACGGGCATGAGCTTCGGATTGTCCATGAGCGCCCGGGGTCATCGCGGAGCGCGTTTGTCTTCATTTGTTCCTATGATCCCGCCCCTATGTGCACACGATGCGACCGCTCCGAATTTGCCGCGCCCGCCATGGCGTCGCCCTGGAACCCCCGGCGGGCCTTCCTGCTGGCTGCCGCCGGCGCGGCCCTGAGCGGCCCTGCCCTGGCGCAGGTCAACGTCGGCAACGCCTCGATGGCGCGCAACCTCGTGCCCGCCGACAAGATCGAGGCGGCCGGCGTGCAGCAGTACGGCCAGCTGCTCGAGCAGGCGCGCGCCAAGGGCGCACTCGCGGCCGACGGCAACCCGCAGCTGCAGCGCCTGCGCACCATCGCCAACCGCCTGATTCCCTTCGCCATGCCGTGGAACTCGCGCGCCCGCGAATGGAAGTGGGAGGTCAACCTGATCGGCAGCAAGCAGATCAACGCCTTCTGCATGCCCGGCGGCAAGATCGCCTTCTTCACCGGCATCCTCGACCAGCTCAAGCTCACCGACGACGAGGTCGCCATGGTCATGGGCCACGAGATGGCCCACGCGCTGCGCGAGCATGCGCGCGCCCGCATGGCCAAGAGCGCGGGCACCGGGGCGGCGCTCTCCATCGGTGCGCAGCTGCTCGGGCTGGGGCAGGTGGGCGACATGGCGGCGCGCGCGGGCACGCAGCTCATCACGCTCAAGTTCAGCCGCAGCGACGAAACCGAGGCCGACCTGGTGGGCCTGGAGCTCGCGGCCCGCGCGGGCTATGACCCGAAGGCGTCGGTGTCGCTGTGGCAGAAGATGGCCACGGCGTCGAAGAACCAGGGCGGGCTGAGCTTCCTGTCGACGCACCCGAGCGGGCCGGACCGCATCGCGAAGCTGGAGGCGAACCTGCCGAAGGTGGAAAAGCTCTACCGGGACGCGAAGAAGAGCTGACCCTCTGTCTTTCTCCCTCGCCCGCTGGGGGAGGGCAGGGGTGGGGCCACGACGGCCTCCGAAAAAGAGCGGCGCCTGATCGAAGGCCTGCCCCCATCCCAGCCTTCCCCCGGAAGGGGAAGGAGTAAATCCCTGCCTGCATTCCCGCCTTGCTCCCTCCCCTCCCGGGGGAGGGTTGGGGTGGGGGCACGACGGCCTCTGAAAAGGAGCGGCGCCTCATCGAAGGCCTGCCCCCATCCCAGCCTTCCCCCGGAAGGGGAAGGAGCAAATCCCCGCCTGATCTGATCCACGTCTCAGCACGTTCCCGCTGGCACGCCGCTTGCATCTCAACTTGTACACATGTTTGGATGCCTGATGATGGTGCACGAAGAAAACGGATCTCCCGCCGCCGCCTGGATCGCGAAATTCGCCTCCCCCGTCGTGGACGCACGGGCCGGCGACGCCCTCGGGTTCGCCCTGCCGCTCGCCGGCCTGCGCTTCGCGGTCAAGGACAACATCGATGTGGCCGGCGTGCCCACCACTGCCGCCTGCCCGGCCTTCGACCGCCTCCCCACCGTGCACGCGGCCGTGGTGCAGCGCCTGCTCGAAGCCGGTGCATCGCTGGACGGCAAGACCAACCTCGACCAGTTCGCCTGCGGGCTGAACGGCACGCGCTCGCCTTATGGCGAGGTGCCCAACGCCTTCGACGCGCGCTACGTGTCGGGCGGCTCCAGCTCGGGCTCGGCCTATCTGGTGGCCGCCGGCGAGGTCGACTTCGCGCTCGGCACCGACACCGCAGGCTCGGGCCGCGTGCCGGCCGGGCTCAACAACATCGTCGGCCTGAAGCCTTCGCGCGGCCTGCTGAGCACCTTCGGCGTGGTGCCGGCCGCGCAGAGCGCGGACTGCGTCTCCATCTTCGCGACCACCGTCGCCACCGCCGTCGACGTGCTGCTGGCCGCCGCCGGCCACGACGCGCGCGACCCGTACTCGCGCAACCTGCGCCTGGGCCGCAAGCCGCTGCCCGCGCGCTTCTCCTTCGGCGTGCCCGACACGCTGAACTTCTTTGGCGACACCGCCGCCGAGCAGGCCTTCAACGACGCCACCGCGCGGCTGCTGGCCATGGGCGGCTCGCCCGTCACCATTGCCTACGCGCCGCTCGCCGAGGCTGCCGCGCTGCTGTACGAAAGCGCGCTGGTCGCCGAGCGCTACGCCGCGGTGCGCGAATTCTTCGACGCGCACGGCGACGAGGTCATCGAGCCCGTGCGCGGCATCCTCGCCGCCGGCCGCGGCTACAACGCCGCCGACGTGTTCGACGCGCAGACGCGCCTGCGCGCCATCGCGCAGAAGGTCGAGCCGATGTGGCGCGGCATCGACCTGCTGGTGGTGCCCACCGCGCCCACCCACTACACCCGCGAACAGATGCGCGCCGACCCCGTGGCGCTCAACCGCAACCTGGGCGCGTACACCAACTTCGTCAACCTGCTCGACTACGCCGCGCTCTCGGTGCCCAGCAGCCTGCGCGACGACGGACTGCCGTTCGGCATCACGCTGATCGGGCCCTGCGGCAGCGACCTGGCATTGGCCGACCTGGGCCAGCGCTACCACCACGCCACCGGACTCGCGCAGGGCGCCACCGGCAAACCGCTGCCCGCGCCGCGCGCCATTCCGGGCCTCGCCGCGGCCGATGCCGACATGCTGTCCATCGCCGTGGTCGGTGCCCACCTGTCGGGCATGCCGCTCAACGGCCAGCTCACCGAGCGCGGTGCCACGCTGCTGCGCGCCACCACCACGTCGCCGGCCTACCGCCTGTACGCGCTGCCGGGCACGGTGCCGCCCAAGCCCGGCCTGCAGCGCGTGGCCGAAGGCGAGGCGGGTGCGGCCATCGCGCTGGAGGTGTGGTCGGTACCGCTCGCGCAGGTCGGCAGCTTCCTGGCGCTGATTCCGCCGCCCCTGGGCCTCGGCAGCGTCGAGCTGGCCGACGGCAGCTGGGTCAAGGGCTTCATCTGCGAAGGCCACGCGCTGGCCGCTGCGCAGGACGTGAGCTCCCACGGCGGCTGGCGTGCCTACGTCGCCAACCGCACCGGCACCGGCACCGCACCTTCTTCCCTTTGACTTTGATCCAGGAGTCCCGATGAGCACCCCCAACAAACCCTCCGCTTCGCGCCACCGCCGCCAGCTGCTGCAGGCCGGCGCCGCAGGCCTGGCCGTGCTGGCCGCGCCCGCCCTCGTGCGCGCGCAGGCCGCGCCCAAGCTGCGCATCGGCTTCTGGCCCGTGGCCGCGGGCCTGCCGTTCTTCGCGGCGGTCGACAAGGGCTACTTCAAGGAAGCCGGCCTCGACGTCGAGCCGCTCAAGTTCGCCGGCGCGCAGCAGGTCATGGAAGGCATGCTCGCAGGCCGCTGCGACGGCAGCGCCAACGGCACCGGCTCGGCCAACCTCGCCATCGGCGAGATCGCGCAGCCCGGCCTGTTCAAGATCTTCTGCACCAACCCGAGCAACGCCAAGTTCGTGCTCGACGAGTTCATCGTCGCGAAAGACAGCCCCGTCAAGACCATGGCCGAGCTGGCCGGCAAGCGGGTGGCTTCGGGGCCCGGCATCCAGAACGTCACGCTGTGCAAGACCATGCTGGAGCGCGCCGGCGCCAAGGGCGCGACCGTCACCGAACTGCCCATCGGCCAGCACGTGGCCGCGCTGGTGGCAGGCCAGGTCGACGCCTGCTACACGCTGGAACCCACCGGCACCGTGGGCCGCATGAACGGCACCACGCGCGTCATCGAAGCCGGCGTGGTGGCCAAGTACATCCTGGGCGACCCGATGGCGCCGTGGCATGGCGGCGCGGCCAGCCTGACCACCGAGTTCATCAAGAAGAACCCCGAGGTGGCGAAGAAGTACATCGCCGCCTACGCGCGCGGCGTGGAGCTGGTGCGCACAAAGCCCGACGAGGCGCGCCAGTTCATGAAGGGCTACACCGCCATCGAAGGCAAGCTCACGGCCGAAGTGCCGCTCGCGTCGTACATGCTCTACAACGAGTTCAAGCCCAGCGACGTCGCGTACTTCCAGAAGTTCTACGACCTGTTCACCGAGAAAGGCATCTTCGAGAAGAAGGTGCTGGTGGACGGCCTTCTCTACAAGGCATGACCATGGCCGACGCAAGCTCGACCACGGCCGCGCCGTGGACCCCGCCGGCCAGCCTCAACGCCGCCGCACCGAAGACGCCGCTGCGCGAGCGCCTGCTGCCTTTCATCGGCCCCGTGGTGCTGTTCATCGCATGGGACCTGGTGGTGCGCCTGGGCTTCATCAAGCCCATCCTGCTGCCCACGCCGGCCGACACCATCGCCGCGCTCGTCACCGGGCTGGCGGGCGGACCGCTGCTCACCGACTTCGCGATGACGGTGTGGCGCACGCTGCAGGCCTTCGTCATCGCGGCGGCCATCGGCGTGCCGCTGGGCGTGCTGCTTGGCAGCAACGAGAAGGCCTATCGCAGCGTGGAGTTCCTGATCGACTTCTTCCGCTCCACGCCCTCGTCCGCGCTGATTCCGCTGTTCCTGCTGATCTTCGGCGTGAGCGACGTCAACAAGGTGGCCATCGCGGCCTTCGGCGCGCTGCTCATCGTGGTGTTCAACAGCGCCTACGGCGTGATGAATGCGCGCAAGCAGCGCGTGATGGCCGCCAAGGTCATGGGTGCGTCGCGCTGGCAGGTCTTCAAGGACGTGCTGATCTGGGAAAGCCTGCAGCCCACCTTCGTCGGCCTGCGCTCGGCCGTGTCGATGGCGCTGGTGATCGTCATCGTGGCCGAGATGTTCATCGGCTCCGACACGGGGCTGGGCCACCGGATCATCGACGCGCAGCAGGTGCTCAACGTGAAGAGCATGTACGCGGCGATTCTTTCGGCCGGTGCGCTGGGCTACGCGCTCAACATCCTCTTCCTCATTGCCGAGCGCCGCATCGTGCACTGGAGCGGAAGATGAAAGTGACCTCCGACATCGTCCTGAACGGCCCGGTGTACGCCGACGTGCCCAAGCCCGCGTTCAAGCCCGGTCCCGCCGGCACGCACATCACCATCCGCGGGCTCACCAAGTACTTCGCCGGCTGGCCGCTGTACGAGAACTTCGACCTCGACATTCCCAAGCGGGCCATCGTCTCGGTGTTCGGGCCCAACGGCTGCGGCAAGTCCACGCTCATCAACATGATCGCGGGGCTGGTGCCCATCGACGCGGGCGAGATCCTGTTCGACGGCAAGCAGCGCAAGGACACCAAGATCGGCTACGTGTTCCAGAACTACCGCGAGGCGATGTTCCCGTGGATGCGCACCATCGACAACATCGCCTATCCGCTGAAGCTCGAAGGCCGCAGCAAGGCCGAGGTCGACCGGCGCATGGAAGAGCTGGTGGCGTCCTTCGACGTCAAGTTCGACCTGAAGCGCTTTCCCTACGAGCTCTCGGGCGGCCAGCAGCAGACGGCGTCGATCATGCGCGCGCTGGCGCCCAACCCCGAGGTGCTGTTTCTCGACGAGCCCTTCTCCGCGCTGGACTTCGAGATGACGCTCTTCATCCGCGAGAAGCTGCAGGAGGTGTTCATGCGGACCGGCACCACCATGCTGCTGGTGTCGCACGACCTCGAAGAAGCGGTGTACCTCGCCGACGAGGTGCTGCTGCTGACCAAGCGGCCCACCAAGGTGGCCGAGATCTTGCGTTACGGCGATGCGCGTCCGCGCACCGTGGAGACGCTGAGCACCGAGAGCTTCGTGGCCATGAAGAAGCTCAGCCTCGACATCTTCCAGCGCGAAGTGCGCCGATAGAAGGAGCGTTGCCATGACACCCGCACAGATCGAAAGCTACGTCGACGCCGCCGCCGCGGTGCTCGACCTGCGCCTGTCGCCCGAACACCGGCCCGGCGTGCTGCGCTACTTCGCGCTCGCGGCCGAGTTCGCCGCGGTGGTCGAGGCCGTGCCGCTCACGATGTCGGCCGAACCGGCGGTGCATTTCTCGCCGGTCGAGGCCGAGGAGAAAGCTGTATGACCGCCACGGAGCTGTTGGCGCGCGATGCGTCCGACATGGCCGAAGCCGTTCGCACCGGTACTGCGAGCGCCACCGCGCTGGTGCAGGCCAGCCTCGACCGCGTGGATGCCACCGACGGCAAGGTCAACGCCTTCACTTCCGTGCTGAGCGAACGCGCGCTGCGCCGCGCCGCGCAGGTCGATGCCTCGCTGGCCTCGGCGCACGGTGCGCGCACCCGCGAGCTGCCGCTGCTCGGCGTGCCCTTCGCGGTGAAGAACCTGTTCGACATTGCCGGCCTGCCCACGCTCGCGGGCTCGAAGATCGAACGCCAGACCGCGCCCGCGCGCGCCGACGCCGCGCTGGTGCGCCGCCTGGAGCGCGCCGGTGCGGTGCTGGTGGGCGCGCTCAACATGGACGAGTACGCCTACGGCTTCACCACCGAGAACAGCCACGAAGGTCCCACGCGCAACCCGCACGACCTCACCCGTATCGCGGGCGGTTCGTCGGGCGGCTCGGGCGCCGCGGTGGCCGCGGGGCAGGTGCCGCTCACGCTGGGCTCCGACACCAACGGGTCGATCCGCGTGCCCGCTTCGCTGTGCGGCGTGTTCGGCCTGAAGCCCACCTTCGGGCGGCTGCCGCGCACCGGGAGCTTTCCGTTCGTGTCCAGCCTGGACCATCTCGGCCCCTTCGCCCGTTCGGCGCGCGACCTGGCGCTGGTCTACGACGCGATGCAGGGGCCGGAAGAAGCCGGTCATGCGCACGACCCCGGCTGCGCGCAGCGCGCGGTCGAGCCCGTGTCGGGCGTGCTGGCGCACGGCACGCGCGGCCTGCGCATCGGCGTGCTCGGCGGCTACTTTCACCAGCGCGCCGGCGCCGAGGCGCTGGCTGCCGTCGATCTCGTGGCCGATGCGCTGGGCGCGGGCGTTGCGCAGGCCAGCGTCGAGCTGCCGATGGTCGAGGCGGGGCGCGCCGCGGCCTTCCTCATCACCAACGCGGAAGGCGCCGCGCTGCACCTGCAAGACCTGCGCCGCCGCGCGCACGACTTCGAGCCGCTCTCGCGCGACCGCTTCCTGGCCGGCGCGTTGCTGCCCGCCGCCTGGGTGTCGCGTGCGCAGCGCGTGCGCCGGCTCTATGCCGAAGCCGTGGCGCGCCTGTTCGGGCGCTACGACATCCTGCTGGCCCCGGCCACGCCCACCGCGGCCACGCCCGTGGGCGCGGAGACCTTCGAGGTGAACGGCCACAAGCTGCCGGTGCGGCCCAACATGGGCCTGCTGACCCAGCCCTTCTCGTGCATCGGCCTGCCGGTGTGCGCGGTGCCGGTGTGGGGCACCTGCGCCAGCCAGCCGAACCTGCCGGACTTGCCTATCGGCGTCCAGGTGATCGCCGCGCCCTGGCGCGAAGACCTCGTGCTGCGCGTGGCCGCCGCACTCGAAGCCGCGGGCGTGGCGCATGCGCCCGTCGCAGCACTGAATTCGGAGAAAACCCCCGCATGAACGCCACCGACATCAACCTGCCCGACGTGCTGGCCGAAGTGCAGGCCGCCTTTGCCCGCTACGAAGACGCGCTGGTCCACAACAAGGTCGAGGTGCTCGACGAGCTGTTCTGGAACAGCCCGACCACGCTGCGCTACGGCGCCACCGAGAACCTCTACGGCTACGACGAGATCCGGGCCTTTCGTGCATCGCGCCCCTCGCAGGGGCTGGCGCGCGAACTGCTGATCACCGTCATCACCACCTACGGGCGCGACTTCGCCACCGCCAACTGCGAGTTCCGCCGCGAAGGCGCCGAGCGCACCGGCCGCCAGAGCCAGACCTGGATGCGCACGCCCGAGGGCTGGCGCGTGGTCTCGGCGCACGTCAGCCTGCTCGGCTGAGGCAGCTCGCCGCACAACAGTTTTTTCTTCCAGTCCTTCAACTTTGTATCCAGCAACGGAGTACGTCATGACCAGCCCCCTCAATCGCCGCGATTCCATCAAGACCCTGGCCGCGCTGGGCGCCGCCGGCTCCCTCGGGGGCTGGAGCGCCCTCGCCAGCGCGCAGGCCAAGCCGCTCACGGTCGGCGTGATCTACGTCGGCGCGCGCGACGACTACGGCTACAACCAGGCCCACGCGCAGGCCGCCGCCGAGGTCAAGAAGATGCCCGGCATCAAGGTGGTCGAGGAAGAGAACGTGCCCGAGACCGCCGCCGTGCAGAAGACCATGGCCGGCATGATCTCGCAGGACGGCGCCAAGCTGCTGTTCCCCACCTCGTTCGGCTACTTCGATCCGCACATCCTCGCGGTGGCGCCGAAGAACCCCGACGTGCGCTTCTCGCACTGCGGCGGCCTGTGGACCGAAGGCAAGCACCCGAAGAACGTGGGCAGCTTCTTCGGCTACATCGACGAGTGCCAGTTCCTGAACGGCGTGATTGCCGCGCACATGACCAAGAGCAACAAGATCGCCTTCGTCGCCGCCAAGCCCATTCCGCAGGTGCTGCGCAACATCAACGCCTTCACGCTCGGTGCGCGCTCGGTCAAGCCGAACATCACCTGCAGCGTGATCTTCACGGGCGACTGGTCGATGGCGGTGAAGGAGGCCGAGGCCACCAACAGCCTGGCCGACCAGGGCTGCGACGTGTTCACCATGCACGTGGACGGCCCCAAGGTGGTGGTGGAGACCGCGGCCAAGCGCGGCAAGATGGTCTGCGGCTACCACGCGAGCCAGGCCAAGCTGGCGCCCAACGCCTACCTGACGGGGGCCGAGTGGAACTGGCTCACCGCGTACAAGACCATCATCGACGCCGCGCAGGCCGGCAAGCCCCACCCCAACTTCCTGCGCGGCGGCCTGAAGGAGGGCTACGTGAAGATGTCCGCCTACGGCCCCATGGTGCCGGACGCCGCGAAGAAGCAGGCCGACGACATCAAGGCGAAGATGATCGCGGGCAGCTTCGACATCTTCAAGGACGGCATCAAGGACAACAAGGGCGCGGTGGTGGTGCCGGCGGGCAAGGTGCTGAAGCAGACCGACCTGGAGCTGGAAAAGATGAACTACCTGGTCGAAGGCGTACTCGGCTCGGTCTGACCCCAGCGCACCGCCGTCATGCGCCACGCACTCAAGGAATTCTCTTTGCCGGTGTTCGCCATCGCGGCGGCGCTGCTGTTGTTCGGCCTGGTGGTGGCCTTCGCCGGGGTCGACCCGGTGGAGGTGTGGACCACGCTGTTCAAGGGCGCGTTCGGCGACTGGTTCTCCTGGCAGAACACGCTGCAGCGCGCCGCGCCGCTGATGCTCACCGCACTGTGCGTGGCATTGCCCGCGCGCGCCGGGCTGATCATCATCGGCGGCGAGGGTGCGCTGGTGCTGGGCGGGCTGGCCTGCGCGGCGCTTGCGCATGCGGTGCCGCTGCCCGGCAACGTCGTCGGCACGGTCGTCGTCTGCATCGCGGGCGCCATCGCCGGCGGGCTGTGGATCATGCTGGCGGGCTGGCTGCGGCAGTTTCGCGGCATCAACGAAACCATCAGCAGCCTGTTGCTGGCCTACATCGCCATCGGCATCTTCAAGCACCTGGTCGAAGGTCCGCTGCGCGACCCGGCGAGCCTGAACAAGCCCTCGACCTATGCGCTGAACGACGGGCTGCTCATCGGCGGCATCGGCGGCTCCGACATCCATTGGGGCCTGGCGATCGGCGTGGTGGCGTGCCTGGGGCTCGGCTGGTGGTTGCGCGCCACGGTGTCGGGCTTCTCGGTGCGCGTGGTGGGCGGCAATCCGCGCACCGCGCAGCTGGTGGGGCTGCCGGCCACGCGGCTCATTCTCTCGGCCTGCGGGCTGGGCGGCGCATGCGCGGGGCTCGCGGGCGCGGTCGAGGTGGCGGCGGTGCACACCAATGCCAACGCCTCGCTGATCGCGGGCTACGGCTACGCGGGCATCCTGGTGTCGTTCATCGCGCGGCACAACCCGGTGGCCATCGTGCCGGTGGCCATCTTGTTCGGCGGCTTCGGCGCGGCGGGCAGCCTGCTGCAGCGGCGGCTCGGCCTGCCCGATGCGTCGGTGCTGGTGCTGCAGGGCATCGCCTTCGTGCTGATCCTGGCGAGCGAGGGGCTGCGCACCGTGAACTGGAAGAAGTTCGGCGACCGCATGCTGCCCGAGGCCAAGACCTACGAAAGGAGCAATGCATGACCGCCGCGCCGGGCCGCCCCAAGCAAGGTCGCACCGCAGTGCGAAGCACGGAGGTATGCCAATGACCGCCGACCAATGGATCGCGCTCGTGGCCGGCATCGTCGGCGGCGCGTTGCGCGTGGGGGCTCCCTTCCTCTTCGTGAGCCTGGGCGAGTGCCTCACCGAGAAGTCGGGCCGCATCAATCTCGGGCTCGAAGGCGTGCTGGTGCTGTCGGCCATGGCGGCGTTCGGCGGCGCCTACCTCACCGATTCGGCGTGGCTGGGCGTGCTGATCGGCGCGGTGGCCGGTGCGCTGCTGGCGCTGCTGCACGGCCTGCTGTGCTCGCTCGACCGCGTGAACGACGTGGCCACCGGCATCGCGTTGATGCTGCTGGGCACCGGCCTGGCCTTCTATCTCGGCAAGCCGCTCATCCAGCCACAGGCGCCGCAGATCCCCGCCATTCCGCTGGGCTTCTGGAGCGACAACACGGTGGTGCGCTCCGCCCTGCAGCTCAATGCGCTGGTGCCCATCGGCGTGGCGCTCGCGGTGCTGCTGTGGTGGGGCTTCGCGCGCACGCGCGCCGGCCTGCTGGTGCGCATGGCGGGCGACTCGGCGCAGGCCACGCGCGCGCTCGGCTACTCGGTGTCGGGCCTGCGCATCGCGGCCACCACGGCGGGCGGCTTCATCGCCGGCCTCGGCGGTGCGTCGCTCACGCTGTTCTACCCGGGCAGCTGGAACGAAGGCATTTCCAGCGGGCAGGGCCTGATCGCCGTGGCGCTGGTGATCTTCGCGCGCTGGAGCCCGCTGCGCTGCGTGGGCGCGGCGCTGCTGTTCGGCGGCGCGGGCGCCATCGGCCCGGCGCTGCAGTCCATCGGCATCGGCTGGGGCTACCACCTGTTCAACACCGTGCCCTACGTGCTCACGCTGGTGATATTGGTGTTCACCTGCAAGCCGGGCAGCGCGGCCGTCGGCAGCCCCGGCGAACTTTCATCGACAAGGAGCTGAATGCCATGAGCGGTTTCGGAGGCCTCAACAAATCGGCGCACGGCGTGGTGGTCGGGCTGGTGCAGCTGCAACTGCCCAGCGTGAAGACGCCGGCCGACCTGGCCGCGCAGACGCGACGCATCTGCGACATGGTGGGCAAGGCCCGCCGCAACCAGGGCACGATGGACCTGGTGGTGTTCCCGGAGTACGCGCTGCACGGCCTGTCGATGGACACCAGCCCCGAGATCATGTGCACGCTCGACGGGCCCGAGGTCGCGGCCTTCAAGCAGGCCTGCGTCGAGCACAGGATCTGGGGCTGCTTCTCCATCATGGAAGCCAACCCCGGCGGCAACCCGTACAACAGCGGGCTGATCATCGACGACCACGGCGACATCAAGCTCTACTACCGCAAGCTGCACCCGTGGGTGCCGGTGGAGCCGTGGGAGCCGGGCAACCTCGGCATTCCGGTGTGCGACGGGCCCAACGGCAGCAAGCTCTCGCTCATCATCTGCCACGACGGCATGTTCCCCGAGATGGCGCGCGAGGCCGCATACAAGGGCGCGGACATCATCCTGCGCACGGCGGGCTACACCGCGCCCATCCGCCACGCCTGGAAGATCACCAACCAGGCCAACGCCTTCTGCAACCTGGCCTACACCGCGAGCGTGTGCCTGTGCGGCAGCGACGGCAGCTTCGACTCGATGGGCGAGGGCATGTTCTGCAATTTCGACGGCACGGTGATGGTCGAGGGCGGCGGCCGCGTCGACGAGATCATCACCGCCGAGCTGCGGCCCGACCTGGTGCGCGAGGCGCGCACCGGCTGGGGCGTGGAGAACAACATCTACCAGCTGTACCACCGCGGCTACGTGGCGGTGAAGGGCGGCGCACAGGACTGTCCCTACACCTACATGCACGACATGGCCGCCGGCACCTACAAGCTGCCATGGAGCGCCGACGTGAAGGTGACCGACGGCACGAGCTGCGGCTTCGCGCCGCCCGAACGCAACTACGGGGAATGACGCACCCATGACCACCACCATCGCCAACACCACCGAGCGCCACGTCGCCGCCGAGCCCTATGCCTGGCCCTACAACGGCGCGCTGCGGCCCGACAACACCGCGCTGATCGTGATCGACATGCAGACCGACTTCTGCGGCAAGGGCGGGTACGTCGACGTGATGGGCTACGACCTGTCGCTGGTGCAGGCGCCGATCCAGCCGATCGCGCGCACGCTGGCGGCGTTGCGTCCGCTGGGCTTTCACATCATCCACACGCGAGAGGGCCATCGGCCGGACCTGGCGGACCTGCCCGCCAACAAGCGCTGGCGCTCGCGGCAGATCGGTGCGAACGGCGTGGGCATCGGCGACGACGGGCCGTGCGGGCGCATCCTGGTGCGCGGCGAGCCGGGCTGGGACATCATTCCGGAGCTGGCGCCGTTGCCGGGCGAGGTGGTGATCGACAAGCCGGGCAAGGGCTCGTTCTATGCCACCGACCTGGAGTTGATCCTGCGCACGCGCGGCATCGAGAACCTGATCCTCGCGGGCATCACGACGGACGTGTGCGTGCACACGACGATGCGCGACGCGAACGACCGGGGGTTCGAGTGCCTGCTGTTGTCGGACTGCACGGCTGCGACGGACTACGGCAACCACTTGGCTGCGCTGAAGATGATCACGATGCAGGGCGGCGTGTTCGGGGCGCATGCCAGCTCGTCGGCTCTTTTGGCGGTGCTATGAGGAGCGGTTGTCTTGTTCGTCGCTGTCGGGGGCATTCGGGGCGCGCTCACGCCGACGGGGTACCTTGCTCCGCGAATGTCCCCCGGGGCTGCGCCCCTCCTCCTTTATTTCGCTGCGCAAGGCACCCCATCGACGTGAGCTTGTTCAAAGCGGTGGTTGATCGGCCGCACGCCAAGAGCGTGAGCATTGTCAAGAGCGGTAGTGATCGGGGCACACCAGCAGCGTGTCCAGTGCACAGGGCGTCGGGTGCTCGCCGCAGCGAAATAAAGGAGGAGCGAAGCGGGGGACATTCGCGGAGGGGAGTACCCGGCGGCCTGTGCACGCGCCCTGAACAACAGCGCCGCAAGCAAAGCGGGCAGAAGCAGGACCATACCCAAAAGGTGGAGAACTGACATGAGTGCCCCATCACCCCGCGCCATCGGTGGCCTGCCTGCGGGCAGCGGCGCGCTCGCGCTCGACACCTACCAACTGACCAAGCGCTTCGGCGCCTTCACCGCGATGGACAGCGTGACGATGCGCGTCGAGCCCGGCACGGTGCACGCGCTGCTCGGCGAGAACGGCGCGGGCAAGAGCACGCTGGTGAAGTGCGTGGCGGGCTTCCAGCGCGCGGAAGAAGGCAGCATCCTCATCGACGGGCGCGAGCAGGACATCGCCAACCCGATCGTGGCGCGCGCTTTGGGCATCGGCATGGTCTACCAGCACTTCACGCTGGCGCCGGGCATGACGGTGGCGGAGAACCTGTTGCTCGCCGGAGGCAAGACGCCGGCGCTGATCGACTGGAAGACCAAGCGCGCGGAGCTGAAGGCATTCCTGGCGACCACGCCGTTCAGCCTCGACCTCGATGTGCGGCCTTCGGAGCTCGCGGCCGGCGAGAAGCAGAAGCTCGAACTGTTGAAGCAGCTGTACCTGAAGCCGCGCCTGCTGATCCTCGACGAGCCGACCTCGGTGCTCACGCCGCAGGAGGCCGACGAGGTGCTGGGCCATGTGCGCGAGTTCGCGCGCAGCGGCATGTGCACGGTGCTCATCATCACGCACAAGTTCCGCGAGGTGATGGCGTATGCCGACAGCGTGACGGTGCTGCGCCGCGGCAAGGCGGTGCATCACTGCCGCGTGGCGGACACCAGCCCGGCGCAACTGGCGCAGGCCATGATGGGGGGCGAGCAGGCGGCGGCACAGGCGCCCTTCACCCGCAAGCCCATGCCCGCCCATGCGCCGATCGCACTGAAGGTCGAAGGGCTGAAGGCGCAGGGCGATCGCGGCACGCTGGCGTTGCATGACCTGAGCCTGTCGGTGCGTGCCGGAGAAATCCTCGGCGTGGCCGGTGTGTCGGGCAACGGGCAGCGCGAACTCGTCGAGGCGCTCGTGGGCCAGCGCCCGCGCCTTGCGGGCAAGGTCACGGTGATGGGCCAGCCCTACGGCGCGCACCGCGCGGAGAACCGCAACCTCAAGGTGCGCAGCCTGCCGGAGGAGCCGTTGCGCAATGCCTGCGTCGGCGACCTGAGCGTCGCGGAGAACATGGCGCTGCGCGACTTCGACCAGCCGCCTTTGTCTCGCGGTGGCGTGCTGAGCTTTCCGTACTGGCGCAGCCGCGCGCGTGAATGGATTGCGGAATACGGCGTGAAGACTCAAGGCGAAGGTGCGCCGATTCGCAGTCTCTCCGGTGGCAATGTGCAGCGCGCCGTGCTGGCGCGCGAGCTGGCCGGCGACATCAACGTGCTGATCGCCGCGAACCCCGTGTTCGGCCTCGACTTCGCCGCGGTCGCCGAGATCCACTCACGCATCGTGCAGGTGCGCGAGAAGGGCGGGGCGGTCCTGCTGATCAGCGAAGACCTCGACGAGCTGCTGGAGCTCGCGGACCGCATCGTCGTGATGAGCGAAGGGCAGATCGTGTTCGAAACGCCTGCTGCGGGGGCCGAGCGGCATGTGATCGGGGCGCACATGGGTGGCGGGCATCATGAGCCTTTGAAGGCGGTGGCATGAAGGCTCTGCTTTCTGTTGGGAGGCCGCCCGGTGTGCGGCACGGTGCGGTCGCCCCCACTGCGCCGGCCGCTTCGCGGCTCCCCTGCGGTGCTCGCGTTTCGCGGGGTCTCGCAGAACTCGCTGCGCTCAAACAGCTGCGAGCCCTGATCCGCGAAACGCTGCGCTCCTCGGCGGCGCAGAGGGCGCGCCCACCCCGCGCCACACACCGGGCTGCGAGGTGGCGTGCTCGCCGTCGATGCTGCCCATCGCCGCACCCCCGCACTCGGAATCAGCGAGAAAGAACATGCGCATAGAACAAGCCAACCCATTCGCCTACGAATTCGAAGTCGCAAACACGGCGCTCGTCCTCATCGACATGCAGCGCGACTTCATCGAACCCGGTGGCTTCGGCGAGACGCTGGGCAACGACGTGTCGCTGCTGGAAGCGATCGTTCCTGCCACCAGAAAGATCTTGGAGGCCTGGAGAGCAGCCGGTGGCCTGGTCGTGCACACCAGAGAGGCGCACATGGCCGACCTCTCCGACTGCCCGCCCGCCAAGCGCAACCGCGGCAACCCGACGCTGCGCATCGGCGACCAAGGCCCCATGGGCCGCATCCTCGTGGCGGGCGAGCCCGGCAACCAGATCATCGACGCGCTGGCGCCCGTCGACGGCGAGCTCGTCATCGACAAGCCCGGCAAGGGCGCGTTCTACGCGACCGGCCTGCACGAACTGCTGCAGCAACGCGGCATCACGCACCTGCTGTTCGGCGGCGTGACGACCGAGGTGTGCGTGCAGACCAGCATGCGCGAAGCCAACGACCGCGGCTACGACAGCCTGCTGCTCGAAGACTGCACCGAAAGCTACTTCCCCGCCTTCAAGACCGCGACGCTCGACATGGTGCGTGCGCAGGGCGGCATCGTCGGGTGGACCGCGCCGAGCGCCGCTTTGCTGGCCGCACTGAACCGCCCCTCGTGACGCCCGCGCCAGCGACTAACATTCCCCCCGTGTCTACCGTCCGACCCCGCCCCGAAGCTCCAGTCCTCGCCGCCCCGCCCGTCCAGGCGGCCGCGTTCCGTACGCGGGCCGACGAGGTGTATGCGCAGCTCAAGCGCGACGTGGCCGAGTTCATCCTCGTGCCCGGCGACCGCTTCACCGAGAACGAGATCAGCGACCGGCTTGGCGTGTCGCGCACGCCCGTGCGCCAGGCGCTGTTCCGGCTGCAGCAGGAAGGCTTCGTGGAGGTGCTGTTTCGCAGCGGCTGGCGCGTGCTGCCCTTCGACTTCGAGCAGTTCGAACAGCTCTACGACCTGCGCATGGTGCTGGAGACCACGGCCGTGCACCGGCTGTGCGAAACCGACCGCCACATCGACCACGACCTGCTCGACACGCTGGCCGACATCTGGCTGGCGCCCGTGGCGCAGCGCAGCAGCGACATGGCCCAGGTGGCGCAGTGGGACGAAGGCTTTCACTGTGCCCTGGTGGCGGCGGCCGGCAATGCCGAGATGGCGCGCGTGCACGGCGACGTGACCGACCGCATCCGCATCATTCGCCGGCTCGACTTCACCAAGCAGCCGCGCATCGACGCCACCTACGAGGAGCACGCCAAGATCCTGAAGGCCGTGCGCGCGAACCGCGGCGACCAGGCGGCGATGCTGCTGCGGGCGCACATCGAGACCAGCCAGGCGGAGGTGCGCAAGATCACGCTGCACCAGGTGCACCTGGCGCGGCATGCGGGAAAGACGCCGCGCTGAATTGCGGTGTTGCTCCTTCCCCCTCTGGGGGAAGGCTGGGATGGGGGCACGCGGCCTTCGCAAGAGCAGCGACCTGTTCAAAGGCCGCTTGCTCCCACCCCGACCCTCCCCCAGCGGGGGAGGGAGAAAAAACACAACTCAGTCCGCCGTGATGTTCCCGCGCTTGACCACGGACGCCCAGCGGTCCGCATCCTTCTTCATCAGCGCGCCGAACTCCGCCGGCGTCGAGCTCGCCGGCACCATGCCCTGCGACTCGAACGACTTCGCCACCTCGGGCTGCTTCAGCACCTTCGCGATCTCCGTGTTCAGCCGCGCCACCACCTCCGGCGGCGTGCCCTTGGGCGCGAGCACGCCGTACCACATGTCCACGTTGTCGGAGGTCACGCCGGCCTCGGCCAGCGTGGGCACGTCGGGCAGTTGCGCCAGGCGCTTGCTGCTGCCGGTGGCGATGGCCTTGAGCTTGCCGACCTGGATGTGCTGCAGCGCCACGTGCACCGGCAGGAACATGTAGTCGATGCGCCCGCCCAGCAGGTCGGTCACCGCGCCGGCCGTGCCCTTGTAGGGCACGTGCAGCATCTCGGTGCCGGTGCCCTGCATCAGCAGGGCCATCGACAGGTGGTGCGGCGTGCCCACGCCCGGCGTGGCGTAGGTCAGCTTGCCCGGCGCGGCCTTGGCGGCGCTCACCATCTGCTGCACCGAGGCCGCCTTCTGCACGTTCGGGTTGGTCACCAGCAGCAGCGTGCCCCACGAAGTGAGCGACACGGGCGCGAAGTCGGCCACCGGGTCGTAGCTCAGCGACTTGTACAGGCTGCGGTTCATCACCAGCGTGTTGACCTGCACCATCAGCGTGTAGCCGTCGGGCTTGGCGCGCGCCACCCGCTCGCTGCCGATGTTGCCGCTGGCGCCGGCAATGTTCTCCACGACCACCGGCTGGCCCAGCAGGGCCGGCAAGCGGGCCGAGAGCTGGCGTGCCACCAGGTCGATGCCGGTGCCGGGCGTGTAGGGCACCACCAGCGTGATGGGCTGGTCGGGCCAGGCGTGGGCGGCGGTGGCCATGCCGAGCGCGGCGAACAGGGCGGCGAAGGTCTTTGTCAGTGAACGCATGGTGTCGTGTCTCCGTAGTTCTTGTGTTGGATGCGCAGGTTCAAACCGGTCTCAGAGGAACGAAGGCCGGGCCTTCAACGCGACCGGGTCGTAGCCGGCCACGCGCTTGTAGTTGTCCGAGATGGCCTGCAGCTCGGCGGTGGGCACCACGTCGTCGATCTTGTCGAAGCGCTTGCCGCCCGAGCGCTCGAACACCTCGCGCAGGATGGCGTCGGGCGGGTTGCTGCGGTTGGTCAGCACCACCTCGGTGGTGGCCTTCACGCGCACGCGGTCGTAGTCTTCCAGCGCGGCGGTGCCCACGCCCAGGTCTTTCAATGCGCCGGCCAGGAAACGCGCGTCGATGATCGCCTGGCCCGCGCCGTTGGAGCCGCGCGGCACCATCGGGTGCGCGGCGTCGCCCAGCAGCGTGAGGCGCCCGTGCGTCCAGCGCGGCAGCGGGTCCTGGTCGACCATCGGGTACTCGAGGATGGTGTCCGACGCGCGGATCAGCGCGGGCACGTCGAGCCAGTCGAAATGCCAGTCGGCAAAGGCCGGCAGGAAGTCTTCGAGCCGGCCCGCGCGGCTCCAGTCGCGCAGCGCGGGCTGCGGCGCATGGATCTCGGCGACCCAGTTGACGAGCTGGTGGCCTTCGGCGTCGATGTCGTTGCGAATCGGGTAGATCACCATCTTGCCGACCGCGAGCCAGCCCGCGCGCACCATGCTGCCGCCCGAGAGAAACGGCTTCCAGCGCGTGGTGCCGCGCCACATGTTGATGCCCGAGTAGCGCGGCGCGCCTTCGTTCGGGTACAGCTGCTTGCGCAGCGCCGAGTGGATGCCGTCGCAACCGACCGCCACCGCGCCGCGCACTGCGGGCGCATCGGCGGTGTCGGCGAAATGCACAGTCACGCCTTCGGCGTCCTGCGTCGCGCCGGTGCAGCGGCGGTTGCACACCACGCTGTCGGGGCCCAGGCGTTTCAGCGTCTCCTCAAGCAGCAGCGTCTGCAGGTCGCCGCGGTGAATGGAGAACTGCGGCCAGTCGTAGCCCGCGTGTTGGCCGGCCGCCTCGCGGAAGATCAGCTGGCCGTGCTCGGTGAAGAACACGGCCTCCTGCGTGCGCACGCCCACCTTGTCGAGGGCCGGCAGCAGGCCGAGTTCGGTCAGTTCGCGCACCGCATGCGGCAGCAGGTTGATGCCCACGCCCAGCGGCTTCAGCTCGGGCACGGCCTCGTACACGCGGCAGGGGATGCCGGCCTGGTGCAGGCTCAGCGCCAGGGTCAGGCCGCCGATGCCGGCGCCCAGGATGATGACTTCGTTGCTCATGGTGATTGGCTTTTCGCTTTGCGCGCCCGGTTCGTTGTCTCCGGCTGCATTAGGAACGCACATCAACCATTTGGGAAATTTAGATGTGCTATGGATTTATCATGAATCCTTATGAACCTCTCCACCCGCCAGATGCGCGCCTTCCTGCAGGTGGCGCGCATCGGCAACTTCACGCGCGCGGCCGAGCAGGCGCACATCACGCAGGCGGGCCTGAGCATCCTCGTGCGCGAGATGGAAAAGCAGCTGGGCTGCCGCCTGTTCGAGCGCACCACGCGCGTGGTGAGCCTCACGCCCGAAGGCCGGCGGCTGCTGCCGGTGGTCGAGCGGCTGCTGACCGACCTGGACGACGTGGCGGCCGAGCTCGGCGCGGCGGGCGATGCGGCGCGCCGCACGCTGCGCATCGCGGCCACGCCGCTGGTGTCCTCGCACCTGCTGCCGCAGGTGTTCACCACCTTCCGCGCGGCGCACCCGCAGGTGAGCCTGCGCCTGTTCGATGCCGACCTGCGCGACGTGGAGGCGATGGTGGCGGCCGGCGACGCCGACATGGGCCTGGGCTTCTTCTTCAAGGCCGCGGCCGGGCTGGAGCGCACGCCGGTCGGGCGTTTTCACCTGATGCGGGTGTCGCCCTGTGCCGGCGCGGGTGAACCGCCGCCCATCGGCACCGCGCCCTGGTCGGCCCTGCGCGGCGCCGAACTGGTCGGCCTGCCGCCGGGCAACCCGATCCAGAAGGTGATCGACCAGCACCTGGCCGCCGCGGGTCGCGCCGACGCGCAACGGCCCGTGTTCAATTTCTTCGGCACGCTGATCTCGATGGTGGAGGCCGGCTTCGGCACCGCCGTGATGCCGACCTTCGCGCTCGCGGCCTGCCGGCGCCACCGCGTGCGCACCGACGTGCTGGTCAAGCCCAAGGTGGGCATGGACTTCTATCGCATCACCAAGCGCGGCGCGCACGAGACCGAGGCGATGCAGGCCTTCGTGGCGACGCTGGTGAAGGCGCTGCCGGCGTTGTCGCGCTAGTCAGGCCGGGGCAAGCCGCTTGCGCAGGAACTCCGCGAAGGCATAGGCAACCACCGGCAACTGCCGCCCGCGCAGGCTGGCCAGCACCAGTTCGCCGCGCGGAAAGCCGCGGTCCTCGATGTCCCGCGCCACGACGTCACGGTCTTCAGTCCGCGTGCCGATGGCCATCTGGAACGAGATCGACTGGCCGTCGTACAGGCAGCCTCGCAAGAACTCGAAGCTGTTGCTCTCCACCGTGGCCCTGATGCGGGTGGAGCTGCGCGCGAGAAAGCGCTCCAGCAATTGTCGCCCGCCGGTGTCGCGGTTCGGCAGCACCACCGGGTAGTCGGCGCAGTCGCTCAGGCGCAGGGTCTTCGCCTTCGCCAGCGGGTGGCGCTTGTGCATGATGGCCATGAGCCTCTGCTCGACCGCGCACACGCGCTCGATGTCGGACTCGGGCGCCAGGTTGAACACCAGCGCCAGGTCGGTCTCGAAGCTGCGCAGCGCATCGGCCGCCTGCACGTGGTCGCCGATTCGCGCATCGAAGCCCACCAGCGGATGCGTTGCACCGAACTCCCGCACCGCATCGGGCAAGAAGCGCGGTGCCAGCGCCTGGCTCGCCACCAGCCGCACCGACCCCCGGCGCAGGCCCTGCAGGTCCTCGATCTCGGAGCGCACCCGCTCCAACTCCGACGCGCGGCCCCGGATGTAGCGCACGAACAACTCGCCCGCCGCAGTGAGCCGCATGCCGCGCGGCAGCCGCTCGAAGAGAGGCGTGCCCAGTTCTTCCTCCAGGTCCTGGATGCGGCGGTTGACGGCAGAGGGTGCGACGTGGAGCCGCTCGGCCGCCTGGCGGATCGAGCCGGCGCGGGCGACCTCGTCTGCATAGCGCAGGAAGCGAAGGTGGTTCATGTCCGCAGCCGTTGCATGAAGCGCGCCAGACACGCCACCGCCACCGTTGCCGCAACGGCAACACAGAGCACGCGAATCGGTATGGATACGAAGCGCCTTCTGGCACGTCCGCTGCATGCCCGCCTCGCATGACACGCCGATCCATGTCCCCTCGCACCAATGCAGCGCAAGCGCCCGTCCGCTTCGGCCCGGCACCGCACAACGCCTGGACGCTGGCCGACGGCCGGGTGAGCCTGGTGCGTGCGCCGAAGCGGCCGCGGCCCTTGCAGGTGGCCGCCGAGCCGCAGCCGATCGCGTTCGACCTGGCGCGCAGCGCGCTCGTCGTGGTCGACATGCAGAACGACTTCTGCCACCCCGAGGGCTGGTTCGCGCAGAAGGGCATCGGCATCCGTGCGGCGCGCAAGCCGGTGGCCACCATCGCCCGGCTGCTGCCGGCGTGGCGTGCGGCCGGCGGTGCCGTGGTGTGGCTCAACTGGGGCATTCGCGCGGACCGCCTCAACCTGTCGCCCACGGTGCAGTTCAAGGGCAAGCGCAGCGCCAGCGGCGTCGGCTATGCGGAGCATTCGCCCATCGACCATGGCCCCTCGCTGGTGCAGGGCGAGTGGGGTGCGCAGGTCATCGACGAACTGGCGGTCGCGCCCGGCGACATCACGGTCCACAAGCACCGCCTCAGCGGCTTCTGGGACAACGAGCTCGACAGCATCCTGCGCCAGCAGGGCATCGCCACGCTGCTGTTCTCGGGCATCAACACCGACCGCTGTGTGTTCTCGACGCTGCAGGACGCGAACTTTCTCGGCTACGACTGCGTGCTGCTGAAGGATGCGTGCGGCACCTCGTCGCCGGCCTATGTCACGCGCGGCATTCATTTCATGGTGCAGCAACTGCACGGTTTTGTTGCGACCGCCGAGTCGCTGCTCGTTTCGCTTTCCTCACTTTCCAAGAAACGCTAGGAGTCTTTCGCATGCCGCTCTCGCTCAATTCGTTCCCGACGTCACGCCTCGGGCGCTTGCTCGCCTCGCTGGGCGTGGCTGCCGGCCTGGCCCTGGCGGCCGCGTCCGCCGCTGCGCAGGTGCCGGTCAAGGTGGTGCTCAACTGGAAGTACGAAGGCCCGCAGGCCTGGTTCTTCGTGGCGCAGGACAAGGGCTATTTCAAGGCCGAGGGCCTGGACGTCGAGATCGACCAGGGCGAGGGCTCCGCCGCCTCGATCCCCAAGGTCGCGGCCGGCGCCTACCAGGCCGGCTTCGGCGATCTCAACGCGCTGATCGACCTGGCCTCCAAGCGTCCGGCTGATGCGCCGGTGGCGGTCTACATGCTCTACAACACGCCGCCGTTCACGCTGGTGGTGAAGCAGGACAGCCCCATCCGTTCGCCCAGGGACCTCGAAGGCAAGACCCTCGGCGGCCCCGCCAACGACGGCGCGTTGAAGCTGTTTCCGGCCTTCGCCAAGCTCGCGAAGATCGATGCGTCCAAGGTGACCATCACCAACATGGCGCCCAACCTGCGAGAGCAGATGCTCACCCGTGGGCAGATCGACGCGGCCTTCGGCTACGTCACCACCGTGAGCTTCAGCGCCAAGGCCATGGGCCTGGATCCGGCGAAGGACCTGCGCTTCATTCGCTACGGCGACCACGGCATGGACCTGTACTCCAACGCCGTGTTCTTCTCGCGTGCCTTCGTGCGTGACAACCCCAAGGCGGTGCAGGGCTTCGTGAAGGCGCTCAACCGCGCGGTGAAGGAGGTCATTGCAGACCCCGACATGGGCATCGACCACGTCATGAAGCGCGAGGCACTGCTCAAGCGCGAGGTCGAGAAGGACAAGCTGCTCGCCACGCTGCGCAACGACATGAGCCACCCCGAGGTGGCCCGCATCGGCCTGGGCGACGTGGACGACGCGCGGCTGAAGAAGGCCATCGACATCGTGGTGGACGCCAACCAGCTGCCGCGCACGCCCGCACCGGCCGAGGTGTTCGACCGGGGCTTCCTGCCCGCGCGCGCCGAGCGCCCCTCAAGCACCTCAAGACCCTGAACCGAAAGCGAGAACAAGACATGGACCTGCAACTCAAAGACAAGGTGGCGCTCATCACCGGCCCAGCCAAGGGCATGGGGCGCGCCGTGACGCTGGCCTTCGCGCGCGAAGGCGCCAAGCTGGTGCTGGCCGGGCGCGACACCGGCGCCATCGAGCCCGTGGCCGCGGAGGCCCGCGCGCTCGGCGTGGAGGCGATCGTCGTGCCCTGCGACCTGACCGTGGGCGCGCAGACCGAGGCCCTGGCGGCCCGCGCGCTGGAAGCCTTCGGGCGCATCGACGTGCTGGTCAACGTGGCCGGCGGCTCGGGCCCCATCGGCAAGACCGGCTGGGAAACCACGAGCGAGGAGTTCGACGAGATCGTGCAGCTCAACATGACTGGCTGCTTCAACACCCTGCGCGCCGTGCTGCCCTCGATGATCGAACGCCGCAGCGGCAAGGTGGTGAACGTGGGCGGCACCTTCGGCATGCGCGGGCGCGCCGGCCGCATGGCCTACTCGGCATCGAAGTGGGGCCTGCGCGGCATCACCAAGAGCTTTGCGCTGGAAGCCGGCCCCTACGGCATCAACGTGAACTGCGTGGCACCGGGCATGGTCGACGGGCCGCGCTTTCGCGAGAAGGTGTGCGCCGACATGGCCGGCAAGCTGGGCATCACGCTGGAAGAAGCCATGACGCGCCATGCCGCCGACTATGCGCTGCGCCGCGTGTCCACCGATTCCGACATCGCCAACGCCTGCCTCTTCATGGCAAGCGAGGTGTCCCGCCAGATCACCGGCGTCGACCTGCCCGTCGACGGCGGCTGGGCGATGCTCTGAGGAGGCCGACATGAAAGAAGTCGACCTCGTCATTCGCGGCGCCCGCGTGGTGTCCGCCGAGCAGATCATCGAGGCCAGCGTGGCCATTGCCGGCGAGTGCATCGTGGCCGTCGGCCACGACGACACCATGCCGCCGGCGCGCGAGGAAATGCGCGCGGACGGCCTGTTCCTGCTGCCGGGCGCCATCGACAGCCACGTGCATTTCCGCGACCCGGGCTACCCGAACAAGGAAACCTGGAAGACCGGCTCGGCCGCCGCCGCCATGGGCGGCGTGACCACCGTGTTCGAGATGCCCAACACCAACCCGTCGACGGGCACCGTCGAGGCGCTGCGCATCAAGCAGAAGGCGGCCGAGTCGTCGTACTGCGACTTCGGCATCCACGGCCTGCTGGGCGACGACACGGTCGACCGGCTCGAGGAGCTGCTCGACGCCGGTGTCACCAGCTTCAAGGCCTTCGTCGGCAACACCTTCGGCAACCTGCCCGCGCCCACCGACGGTGCGCTGCTGGAGGGCTTCGAGAAGCTCGCGCCGCTGGGCATCCGCACGGTGGTGCATGCGGAGAACTCGTCGATCCTGCAGCGCCGCCAGAAGAGGATGCAGGCGGCCGGCCGCATCGACGCCATGGCCCACCTGGCCGCGCGCCCGGCCGTGGCCGAGATCGAGGCCATCGGCCGCGTGCTCACGCTGGCCGAATGGACCGGTGCGCGCGTGCACATCGCGCACCACAGCGCGGCCGATTCGCTCTTCCTGCTGCGCGAGGCCAAGCGCCGTGGCGTCGATGTGACGGCCGAGACCTGCCCGCAGTACCTGCTGCTCAACACCGGCCACATGCTCAAGCTCGGCGGCGTGATGCGGCTCAACCCGCCGATCCGCGAGGCGCGCCACAACCAGCCGCTGTGGGACGCGCTCATGGACGGCACGCTCGACATGATCGCCACCGACCACGCGCCGCACGCACCGGAAGAGAAGACGCGCGAGAGCATCTGGGACTGCGACTGCGGCTTCCCCGGCGTCGAGACGCAGATGCCGCTGATGCTCACCGAGGTGAACCGCGCGCGCGCCACCTTGATGGACTACGTGCGCTGGAGCGCGGTGAACCCGGCCAAGGCCTGGGGCCTGTACGGCACCAAGGGCGTGATCGCGCCGGGTGCCCATGCCGACATTGCCATCGTCGACATGCAGCGCGCGGGCACTTTGTCGCAGAACAAGCTGCAGAGCATCAGCAAGATCTCGCCGTGGAACGGCCGCGCGGTGCAGGGCTACCCGCTGCATACGCTGCTGCGCGGCCGCTTCGTGATGCGCGAAGGCAAGCTGGTGACCGATGCGGTCGGTTGGGGGCGTTCGGTGAAGGGCGTGCAGAAAATGCCCGTGCCCAAGCCGCGCAACACCGAGCACTACAGCAGCGCCATCCTGCGGACACCGGCCGGCGTGCCGGCCAACGCCGTGCCGGTGGGCGAAGTGGACTGGAGCGCCGAATGAGCGCGGCAAGGGTCCAGCAGGTGCAGGTCTGGCGCATTCCATGCAGCGGGCCGGGCGACCTGGATGGCGTGAAGGCGCTGATCGACGCGGGCGAACTCGTCGCGGCCGACATCGTGGCCGTGATGGGCAAGACCGAAGGCAACGGCTGCGTCAACGACTTCACACGCGAGTACGCCGCCACGGCGTGGTGCCACCTGCTGGCGCCAGCGCTCGGTTGCACGCCCGAGGCGGTGCACGCGCGCGTGGCGCTGGTGATGTCGGGCGGAACCGAGGGCGTGCTGTCGCCGCACTTCACGGTGTTCGCGCGGCGCTGGGTGGCCGAGGCTCCGGCCGGCCTGGGCAAGCGCCTGGTGGTCGGCGTCGCACACACGCGCGCGTTCCTGCCGGAGGAGATGGGCCGCACCGCGCAGGTCGACGCCACGGCCGAAGCCGTTGCCGCGGCCATGCGCGACGCCGGCATCCGGAGCGCCGACGACGTGCACTTCGTGCAGGTCAAGTGCCCGCTGCTCACCGCGGCCAAGGTCTCGGCCGCACTGGCACGCGGAGCCGCGCCCGTGACCCACGACAGCTACGAGTCGATGGGCTATTCGCGCGGCGCCTCGGCACTCGGCGTGGCGGTGGCACTCGGTGAAGTGGCGCGCGGCGCGGTCGGCGATGCCAGCGTGATGAGCGATTGGCGGCTGTTCTCGGCGCGCGCCTCGGCCTCGGCCGGCATCGAGCTGGAAGGCAACGTGGTGATCGTGCTGGGCGAGGCGCAAGGCAGCGCGTCGGCATTCCGCATCGCCCATGCGGTGATGCGCGATGCGATCGACGCCGCCAGCGTGCGCGCGCTGCTGCGCGATGCGTTCGGACTCGATGCGGAGCGCGATGCGCAGGCGCTGTCCGCACGGCTGGTGAACCTGCTGGCCAAGGCCGAGGCCAGCCCCGACGGCCGGGTGCGCGACGCGCGCCACACCATGCTGAACGACTCCGACATCCACTCGACGCGCCATGCGCGCGCCGTGGTGGGCGGCGTGCTGGCTTCGGTGGCCGGCCACGCGGCGCTGTACGTGTCGGGCGGCGCAGAGCACCAGGGGCCCGCGGGCGGGGGGCCGGTGGCCGCGATCCTGCGGATGGACGACACCGGCGCCACTTCTTCCAGCCTTTACTGAAGGACTTCATGGGCAACGCATTCATCCATCTGTCCGACGTGATGCTGCGCTATGGCGGCGGCACCATCGCGCTGGACCATACGACGCTGGACATCGACAAGGGCGACTTCGTCGCGCTCGTGGGGCCCAGCGGCTGCGGCAAGTCGACCATCCTGAAGCTGGTGGCGGGCCTGCTGCGGCCGAGCGCGGGCGCGGTGATCGCCGGCGGGCGCGAGGTGGGCGCGGCCGGCACCGTGGTGGCGGGCGCGCATGCGTCGCCCGCGCCGCGTCTGCGCGTCGGCCTGGCCTTCCAGAACCCGACCATGCTGCCGTGGCTCACGATCCGCGAGAACGTGATGATTCCGCTGAAGATCGTGGACCCCTTCCGGCAGCACTACCGCAGCAAGAAGCGCGGCGAGTACGCCGAGCGTGCCGATGCGCTGCTGGCGCAGGTGGGGCTGAAGGGCTTCGGCGACAAGCGGCCGTGGCAGCTGTCGGGGGGCATGCTGCAGCGCGCCTCGCTGTGCCGCGCGCTGGTGCACGAGCCCGAGCTGCTGCTGCTCGACGAGCCCTTCGGCGCGCTCGACCAGTTCACGCGCGAGGAGCTGTGGGACATCATGCAGACGCTGTGGATCGCCCGGCGCCCGACCGTGCTGCTGGTGACGCACGACCTGCGCGAGTCGGCCTACCTGGCCAACCGCATCTGCGTGATGAGCGCGCGGCCGGGCCGTATCCTGGAGACGCGCGAGGTCGGCTTTGCGCGGCCGCGCACGCTGGAGAGCAGCTACGCGCCCGAGTTCGCGGCGCTGGTGCAGCAGCTGCGCATGCGCATTGCGCAGGCGCGCCGCGAGAGCGACGCGAGCCGGCGAAAGAAGAGGTGCCCGCATGATCGCGCCGCTCACCCGCCAGCGCCTGCTGTCCGCAGGCGCGCTGGTCGGCTTCTTCGTGCTCTGGGAGGTGGGGTGCCTGGCCTTCGGCGTGTCCGACCTGATCCTGCCGCGCCCGAGCCAGATCGCGACGGTGCTGCTGCAGAAGATGCCACTGCTGTGGCCGCACACCGTGCAGACGCTCTACACCACGCTGGCCGGCTTTGCGCTGGGGGTGGGGGCGGGCATCGTCATCGGCGTGGTGATCGGCTCGTCGAAGCTGGCCTACGACGTGACCTATCCGCTGCTGGTGGGTTTCTCCAGCATCCCCAAGGTGGCGGTGGTGCCGTTGTTCGTGGTGTGGTTCGGCGCGGGCACGGTGCCGGCCATCCTGACCTCGATGGTGATCAGCATCTTCCCGGTGGTGGTGAACGTGGCCACCGGCCTCGCGAGCACCGAGCCCGAGCTGGAAGACGTGCTGCGCGTGCTGGGCGCGCGCAAGCGCGACATTCTCTGGAACGTGGGCCTGCCGCGCGCGCTGCCCTACCTGTTCGCGTCGCTGAAGATCGCGATCACTCTGGCCTTCGTGGGCACGGTGCTGAGCGAGACGGTGGCTGCCAACAAGGGCATCGGCACGGTGATGATGATCGCCAGCGGCAATTTCGACGTGCCGATGGTGTTCGCCGGGCTTTTCCTGCTCGCGGCGATGGGGGTGGCGCTGTATGCCGTGTCCTCGCTGGTCGAGCGGCGCATGACGGGCTGGGCCCAGCGCAAGACAGACATGGCCATGGGATGAACGACATGAACGACCGCATTCGCATCACCGCCGGCGGACTGCGCTTCCTGGCGCAGGCGCACCCCGACGCGCCGCTCACCGTGGCGGCGTTCCGCAAGTTGCTGCCCTACCGGCAGAAGCTGATTCATGTGCGCTGGAGCGGCGAAGGCTGCTGGGTGCCGATGGGCGACTTCCAGCTGGGCGTGGGCTTCGAGAACCACACCAGCCATCCGTCGGTGGGCGACATCCTGTTCTACCCCGGCGGCTACAGCGAGACCGAGATCATCCTGGCCTACGGCGCCTGCAGCTTCGCCAGCAAGATGGGCTCGCTCGCGGGAAACCACTTTCTCACCATCGTCGAAGGGCGGAAGCAACTGCGCACGCTCGGCACCCGGGTGCTGTGGGAAGGCGCGCAGGACGTTCTGTTCGAAGCCCTGTGACTTATTCCAAGGAGCATTGCGTGGCCCATTCCTTTTCGCGTTCTCTTTCACATTCCGTCTCGCGCCGCACGGCGGTCGTGGCGCTGTCCGCCGCATTCGGCGCGGCGCTGCCGGTGCGCGGCGCACGCGCCCAGTCGATCACGCCCATCAGGTTCGTACTCGACTGGAAGTTGCAGGGCATTCATGCCTGGTACTACCTGGCCGAAGACAGGGGCTACTTCGCGACCGAGAAGCTCGCGGTGACGATCGACCAGGGCGACGGCTCCGCCGCGGCCGTGACCAAGGTGATGGCCGGGGCCTACGACGCGGGCTTCGGCGACGTCAACGCGGTCATCCAGAATGCGGCCGCCAAACCCGGCGCCGCGCCCGTGATGGTCTACATGGTCTACAACCGCGCACCCTTCGCACTCATCGTGAAATCCAGCAGTCCGATAAGGACCCTGAAGGACCTGGAAGGCCGCACGCTGGGCTCGCCGGCCGGCGGTGCCGCGCAGCGCATGTTCCCGTTGATGGCGGAAAAAAACGGCGTGGACGCAAGCAAGGTCAAGTGGACGAACATGGCGCCCAACCTGCAGGAGCAGATGATGCTCAAGGACCATGTCGAAGGCTCGGCCGTGTTCTCGGTCACGAGCTACATGAACCTGGTGGCGCAGGGCGTGGACCCGGACAAGGACATCCGCTGGTTCCACTACGGCGACCACGGCGTCGACCTGTACGGCAACGGCGTGGTGGTGTCGCGCCAGTTGCTCAAGGACAAGCCGCAGGCCGTGGCCGGTCTGGTGCGTGCCATCAACAGGGCATTGCGCGACACGGTGGCCGACCCCGACGCGGCCATCGCCGCGCTGATGAAGCGCGAGCCGCTGCTCAACGCAGCGCTGGAGAAACGGCGCCTGCTGTACACCCTTCGCACCGTGATGCTGACGCCGGAGGTCGCGACCGGAGGCGTGGGCGACGTGAACGATGCACGCATGACGCGCGCGATCGGGCAGGTCAAGGACGGGTTCGAACTGGCGAATGCGCCCGCGGCCGGCGAGGTCTTCGAGCGGCGCTTCCTGCCGCCGCTGGCGGAGCGCAAAATCGCCGCGCCGTAGACACCACCCGACGACGAAAGAAACGCCATGTCCGCTCGCATGCATGAAGGCCCGCTCGACTGCGCATGGCTGCTGGCCGAGCCCGGTGTGCAGCCTGCGCAAGCCGATGTGCGCATCGCCCTGTCGGCTGGCCGGATCCAGTCGATCGTGCCGCTGGCGGGCAACGCCAGTGCCGGCGCGCCGCGCCTGCTCGCGCTGCCGGCGCTGGCCAACGCGCACGACCACGCGCGCACCTTTCGCAGCGCCACGTTGGGCGCCTTCGGCCAGCCGCTGGAAAGCTGGCTGCCGTTTCTTGGCGTGGTGCCGGGCATGGACCCGTACCTCTGCGCTGCGACCTCGTTCGCGCGTTCGGCGCGCCACGGCGTGGCGAACCTGATGGTCCACTACACGCGCGTGCAGGGCGGCATGGCCTACGTCGATGAAGCCGCGGCTGTGGCGCGTGCGGCACGCGACGTCGGCGTGCGCACAGGTTTCGCCATTGCCATGCGCGACCGCCACGGCATTGCCTACTGCGACGACGCGAGCGTGCTGGCCGCGCTGCGTCCGGGCATCCGCGACGCGGTGGCGGGGCGGCTCGCGGTCAAGCCGGTGACGCCCGCGCAGCAGCTCGCGCTGGTCGACGAGGTCGCTCGCATGGTGGAAGAGGGCGGCCACGGCGAGCACATGACCGTGCAGTACGGGCCGACTGCCGTGCAGTGGTGCAGCACGCCCCTGCTCGAGGCGATCGCGCAGGCTTCGGCAGACACGGGCCGCCCGGTCCACATGCACCTGCTCGAAACGCGCTACCAGCGCGACTGGGCCGATGCCAACCACCCCGGCGGCATCGTGCGTTTTCTCGACGACATCGGCCTGCTGGGCCCACGCCTCACGCTCGCGCACTGCGCGTGGGCCCGGCCGGAAGAGCTGGCGCTGATCGCCGAGCGCGGCGCGACCATCGCGGTCAACACCAGCTCCAACCTGGGGCTGAAGTCGGGCATAGCGCCGGTGCCCGAGATGCTGAAGCACGGGTGCCGCGTGGCCATGGGCCTGGACGGCATGGCCTTCGACGAAGACGACGACGCGCTGCGCGAAATGCGGCTGGCGTATTCGCTGCACCGCGGCTGGGGCTACGACACCACGATGACCCGCGCGCAGCTCTGGGCCTTCGCTTCGGGCAATGGCCCGCGCAGCGTGCGGGGTGGTACTGCATGCGGAGGCCGCATCGAGCCCGGTGCGCCGGCCGACCTGGTGCTGCTGGACTGGGACGCGCTCGACGACGACGCGCTCTTCGCAGAGACCGATCCGCTCGACTTGCTGCTGGCGCGCGCCAACGGCAGCCACATTGCCCGGGTGCTGGTCGGCGGGAGGGTGGTGGTCGATGCGGGTCGCGTTCTGGGCATCGACGAGCCCGCGTTGCGCGCCGAACTGCTGGCGCGCATGCGCGGCGCATTGGCGGGCGACCCTGCCGGCGCCCTGTCGTGGCGCGAGACCGTCAAGGCGCTGGCCGACGACTTGGGGCCGTTCTACCGGCGTGGGCAGATGAGGGACGGCTGCTGCGGCTAGGCCGCGCCGCTACAGCGTGAAGTCGTACTCCACCGTGATCGGTGCGTGGTCGCTGAACTTGACGGTCTTGTAGATCTGCTCGGTGCGGGCCAGCGCGCCGATGGCCGGCGTGGCCAGGTGGTAGTCCAGCCGCCACCCCACGTTGTTGGCATAGGCCTGGCCGCGGTTGCTCCACCAGGTGTAGGCCTCGTCGGTGGTGTCGGGCTTGAGCATGCGGTACACGTCCACCAGGCCCGCGCCGCCGGTCCCGGCGTCGAGCAGCTTCGTCATCCAGGCGCGCTCCTCGGGCAGGAAGCCGCTGTTCTTGCGGTTGCCGCGCCAGTTCTTCAGGTCGATTTCCTTGTGCGCGATGTTGATGTCGCCGCAGAGCACGAAGTCGCGCTCCTTCTTCAGCGCGATCAGATACGGAAAGAAGCCCTTCAGAAAGCGGAACTTGGCCTCCTGCCGTTCCTCGCCCGAGCTGCCGCTCGGAAAGTAGCAGCTGATGACAGAGAACTTGCGGCTGGGCGTGTCGAAGCGCAGTTCGAGGTAGCGGCCCTCGGCGTCGAACTCGGCGTCGCCCCAGCCCACCACCACCTGGCTCGGTGCGTGCTTGGTGTAGATGGCGGTGCCGGCGTAGCCTTTCTTCTCGGCAAAGTGAAAGTGGCCCTTCAGGCCGGCCATCTCCTCGAAGCGGCCTTCGATGTCGCTGGCCTGGACCCGGATCTCCTGCATGCAAATACAATCCGGCGCAAGTTCGGCCACCCAGTCGGCCACGCCTTTGGTAGCGGCCGAACGCAGGCCATTGAGATTGAGACTGGTCAGTTTGAACACAAGGAATTTCCGATGGCTGTAGATGGTGAGAAAAGCAGCGCGGTCGCACAGGACTTCGTCCAGTTCGCGTTGGATGCCGGCGTGCTGCGCTTCGGCGAATTCAAGACCAAAGCCGGCCGAATGAGTCCTTATTTCTTCAATTCGGGGCTCTTCGACGACGGCGGCAAGATCGCCCGTCTGGCCGGATTCTATGCAGACCGGCTGATCGAAAGCGGGCTCGAATTCGACATGATCTTCGGCCCCGCCTACAAGGGCATTCCGCTGGGCGCCACGGTGGCCGCGGAGCTCGCGCGGCGCGGCCGCAACTACCCCTTTGCCTACAACCGCAAGGAAGCCAAGGCGCACGGCGAGGGCGGCAACCTGGTGGGCGCGCCGCTCAAGGGCCGCGTGCTGATCGTGGACGACGTCATGTCGGCCGGCACGGCGGTGCGTGAGTCGATTGCCGCGATCCAGGCCGCGGGCGCCACGCCGCATGCCGTGGCCATCGCGCTCGACCGGCAGGAAAAAGCCACCGAGAACGGTGTCGACGTGAACCACAGCGCCGTGCAGTACGTGCGCAACCAGCTCGGCCTGTCGGTGATCGCCATCGCCACGCTGGACGACCTGCTGAGCTACCTCTCGGGCACTGCCGCCGCCGACCTGGGCGCGCACCACGAGCGCGTGCTGGCCTACCGCACGCGCTACGGCGCCAGCTGAGGCAAGGCCCGCATGCACGCCCGCGATCACGGCCAGCCGACTCGCCTGCGCGCGGCGGCATTTTTCTTCGTCCTGGCTTCATCTTTCTGCGGCGCGTTGCATGCGCAGCCGCAGAAGCTTGAAGGCGCCGGGCCCGGCATCTTCACCTGCACCGACGCCCGCGGTCGCACGCTCACGGCCGACCGGCCGATTGCCGAGTGCAGCGACCGCGAGCAGCGCGAGCTGAACCCGAGCGGCTCGGTGCGCCGCAAGGTCGAGCCGACCTACACGGCGCGCGAGCTGCAGGAGCGCGAAGACCGCGCCCGCGAAGCCGCCATCCAGGCGGCGCGCATCACCGACGAGCGCCGCCGCGAGCGTGCGTTGCTGGTGCGCTATCCGAACGCCGCCACGCACGACCGCGAGCGCACCGAGGCGCTGGCGCAGGTCGATGCGGTGACCCAGGCGGCGCGCAAGCGCATTGCCGAGCTGGCCGAAGACCGCAAGAAGATCGACGAGGAGATGGAGTTCTACAAGCTGGACCCGAGCAAGGCGCCCGGCTCGGTGCGCCGCAAGATCGAGGACAACACGCAGAGCGTGGCGGTGCAGAACCGCTTCATCGCGGAGCAGGAAGACGAGAAGAAGCGGGTGAATGCGCGCTTCGACGAAGAGCGCGTGCGCCTGAAGGCGCTCTGGTCGCCGCAGAACGGCGGAAGGTAGTTGCTCGCCCCCGGCCGGGGGCAACACCTGCGGCCCGGCGAAGCCGGTTCCGCAGGTAGTTGCTTGCCCCCAGGCTGCGCGCACTTCGTGTCGCTTCTCCTTCCCCCGGCCGGGGGCAACACCTGCGGCCCGGCGAAGCCGGTTCCGCGGTGTTCCCGCAAGGGTGTCAGCCGAGCTTGGCCTTGAGCAGCTCGGTGACCTGCGCAGGGTTCGCCTTGCCTCCGCTGGCCTTCATGACCTGACCCACGAGGGCGTTGAGCGCCTTCTCCTTGCCGCCGCGGTACTCCTCGACGTTCTTCGCGTTCTTCGCGATCACCTCGTCGAGGATCTTGTCGAGCGCACCGGTGTCGGCCATGGGCTTGAGGTCTTTCGCCTCGATGATCGCGTCCACATCGCTGCCTTCACCGGTCCACAGCGCGTCGAACACCTGGCGCGCCGCGTTGTTCGCCAGCGTGCCTTCGGCGATGCGCTTGACCAGCTGTGCCAGTTGTTGCGCCTTCACGGGCGCGGCCTCGATGCCGATTTCCGCGGCGTTCAGGCGGCGCGCCATCTCGCCGGTGATCCAGTTGCTCGCCAGCTTGGGCGTGGCGCCCGCGTTCACGGCATCGTCGAAGTAGCCGGCCAGCGCCGCGCTCTGCGTGAGCTGCGCGGCGTCGTACTCCGACAGGCCGTGGTCGCGGACGTAGCGCTCGGCGGTGGCGCGTGGCAGCTCGGGCATGGTGGCCCTCACGCGCTCGATCCACTCGGGCGCGATGCTCAGCGGCGGCAGGTCGGGGTCTGGAAAGTAGCGGTAGTCGGCCGCGTCTTCCTTGGTGCGCATGGTGCGCGTCTCGCCGGTGGCGGGGTCGAACAGCACGGTGGCCTGCTCGATGGCGCGGCCGTCTTCGAGCTCGTCGATCTGCGAGTTGATCTCGT
This sequence comes from Variovorax pasteuri, assembly GCF_051216435.1. Taxonomy (NCBI): domain Bacteria; kingdom Pseudomonadati; phylum Pseudomonadota; class Betaproteobacteria; order Burkholderiales; family Comamonadaceae; genus Variovorax; species Variovorax pasteuri. The sequence continues at coordinate 169,078 of NZ_JBPJZS010000009.1, read as the reverse complement.
AGTCGATCGCCTGCTGCATGAACTTGAAGCTGTTCAGGTTCTTGATCTCGCGGCGCGTGCCGAGCTTGTCGCCGGGCTTGCGCACCGACACGTTGGCGTCGCAGCGAAAGCTCCCCTCTTGCATGTTGCCGTCGCAGATGCCGATCCACGTCACGATCTTGTGCAGCTCGCGCGCATAGGCCACGGCCTCGGCGGTGGAGCGCATGTCGGGCTCGGTCACGATCTCGAGCAGCGGCGTGCCGGCGCGGTTCAGGTCGATGCCGCTCTGGCCGATGAAGTCCTCGTGCAGCGACTTGCCCGCGTCTTCCTCGAGGTGGGCGCGCACCAGGCGCACGGTCTTCTTTTCTTCGCCGAGAAAGAACGACACCGCGCCGCCTTGCACCACCGGGATCTCGAACTGGCTGATCTGGTAGCCCTTGGGCAGGTCGGGGTAGAAGTAGTTCTTGCGCGCGAACACGCTGCGCGGCGCGATGTGCGAGCCCAGCGCCAGGCCGAGCTTGATGGCGCGTTCGACCGCGCCCTTGTTCATCACGGGCAGCGTGCCGGGCAGCGCCAGGTCGACCGCGCAGGCCTGCGTGTTGGGCTCGGCGCCGAAGGCGGTGGAGGCGCGGCTGAAGATCTTGCTGGCGGTCGACAGCTGGGCGTGCGTCTCGAAGCCGATGATGACTTCATAGCCGCGCACCAGCGGGCCGGTCGGGCGGCCTTGTTGCTGTGCTTCGAATGTGTTCACGGTTTCGCTCATTTCAGAAGCCCTCCGGCGTGCGTGCGTGCCAGTCGGTGGCTTGCTGGAAACGATGGCCTGCGTTGAGCAGCCTGGCTTCGCCGAAGTAGTTGCCGATGAGCTGCAGGCCCACGGGCAGGCCGGCGTCGAAGCCCGCCGGCACGCTCATGCCCGGCAGGCCGGCCAGCGAGGCGGGCAGGGTGAAGATGTCGGCCAGGTAGTCGGCCACGGGGTCGTCGCCGTGCTCGCCGAGCTTCCACGCGGTGGTCGGCGCGGCGGGGCCGGCGATCACGTCGCACTGTTCGAAGGCCTGCTGGAAGTCGTCGGCGATCATGCGGCGCACCTTCTGCGCCTGCAGGTAGTACGCGTCGTAGTAGCCGTGCGAGAGCACGTAGGTGCCGATCATGATGCGGCGCTTGACCTCGTCCCCGAAGCCTTCGGCGCGCGTGCGCTCGTACATCTCGGCCAGGTCCTTGTACTGCCTGGCGCGGTGGCCGAACTTCACGCCGTCGAAGCGGCTCAGGTTGCTCGAGGCCTCGGCCGCGGCCAGGATGTAGTACACGGGAATCGACAGCTCGGTGCGCGGCAGCGAGACCTCGACGCGCCTGGCGCCGAGCTTCTCGTACTCTGCCAGCGCCGCGTCGATCGCCGCGCGCACGCCCGGTGCCACGCCTTCGCCGAAGAACTCCTTGGGCACGCCGATGCGCAGGCCTTCGAGCGAGTCGTTCAGCGAGCGGCCGAAGTCTTCGGCGGGCTTGTCGAGCGAGGTGGAGTCGCGGTCGAGGTCGGGGCCGCAGAAGGCCGACAGCAGCAGCGCGCAGTCTTCGGCCGAGCGCGCCATCGGGCCGGCCTGGTCGAGGCTGGAGGCGAAGGCCACCATGCCGTAGCGCGAGGCGCGCCCGTAGGTCGGCTTGATGCCGGTCACGCCGCAGAACGAGGCGGGCTGGCGGATCGAGCCGCCGGTGTCGGTGCCGGTGGCCGCGGGGGCCAGGCGGGCCGCCACGGCCGCCGCGCTGGCACCGGACGAGCCGCCCGGAATGTGTGCGCGGTTCCAGGGGTTGCGCACGGGCACGGGCTGGTCGTGGCCCACGGCGGGCACGGCGACGTTCTCGTTGGCCGAGCCCATCGCGAACTCGTCGCAGCTCAGCTTGCCCAGCGTGACCGCGCCGGCCTCGGCCAGGCGGCGCACCACGGTGGCGTCGAAGGGCGAGCGGTAGCCCGCGAGCATCTTCGAGCCGGCGGTGGTGGCGAAATCGGTGGTGACGAAGATGTCCTTGTGCGCGATCGGCACGCCGGCCAGCGCCGGGGCATTGCCTTTGGCGATCAGGGCGTCGGCCGCGCGGGCCTGGGCCAGCGTGACTTCCTCATTCACGGCGACGAAGGTGCCGAGCGACTCGTGGGCCTTCATGCGGCCCAGGAAAACCTGCGAGGCCTCGACGGCCGAAACCTTGCGGTCGGCCAGCGCTTTGGCCAGCGCGACCACACTCATCTGGTGCAATTCACCGCTGCTCATCATTCGATCACCTTGGGCACGAGGAACAGGCCGGCTTCGACGGCCGGGGCGCTCTTCTGGTTGGCTTCGCGGTTGTTCGGCTCGCTCACCACGTCGTCGCGCAGGCGCAGCGTGATGTCTTCAATGGCGGCCACGGGATGGGCCAGCGGCTCGACGCCGGTGGTGTCCACGGAACGCATGCGCTCGACCAGGTCGAAAAAGCCATTGATCTGGCTGAGCATGCGCTCGCTTTCGTCGGAGGCCAGCTGCAGCCTTGCCAGTGAGGCAATGCGCGCGATATCGGAAGCGGAAAGTGACATAGGGGCTAAACGCCAAAAAGCGAAGGTAATCGCACCGCGAGGCCGGTGCTAATACAGGAATCAGAGGGGATTCGGGTATTATCCCGCCTTTGCCGCAACCCCCGCGAACGCGCCGGCTTTTGCGCCAAAAACGATCAATTCACCCCGTCAAACGACCCAAAAAATAGAGCGACGACCTGTCGATGCGCAGGCCGTGCTCAGAGGATTCCGCACATGTTTGGAGCTTTCCGTCGGTATTTTTCCACCGACCTTGCGATCGACCTCGGCACCGCCAACACCCTGATATTTGCCCGCAACAAGGGCATCGTGCTGGACGAGCCTTCCGTGGTGGCCATCCGCCATGAAGGCGGTCCCCACGGCAAGAAGGTGATCCAGGCCGTCGGCCGCGAGGCCAAGGCCATGCTGGGCAAGGTGCCCGGCAACATCGAGGCGATCCGCCCGATGAAGGACGGCGTCATTGCCGACTTCGTGATCACCGAGCAGATGATCAAGCAGTTCATCAAGATGGTGCATCCGCGCACGCTGCTCACGCCGAGCCCGCGCATCATCATCTGCGTGCCCTGCGGCTCGACCCAGGTCGAGCGCCGCGCCATCAAGGACGCGGCCGAAGCCGCCGGCGCCACGTCGGTCTACCTCATCGAGGAACCCATGGCCGCGGCCATCGGCGCCGGCCTGCCCGTCAGCGAAGCCTCCGGCTCGATGGTGGTGGACATCGGCGGCGGCACCACCGAAGTGGGCGTCATCAGCCTGGGCGGCATGGTCTACAAGGGTTCGGTCCGCGTGGGCGGCGACCGCTTCGACGAAGCCATCATCAACTACATCCGCCGCAACTACGGCATGCTGATCGGCGAGCCGACGGCCGAAGTCATCAAGAAGACCATCGGCTCGGCCTTCCCAGGCTCCGAGGTCAAGGAAATGGAAGTCAAGGGCCGCAACCTGTCCGAAGGCGTGCCGCGCAGCTTCACCATCAGCAGCAACGAAGTGCTGGAAGCCCTGACCGATCCGCTCAACAACATCGTCTCGGCCGTGAAGAACGCGCTGGAACAGACACCGCCCGAACTGGGCGCCGACATTGCCGACCGCGGCATGATGCTCACCGGCGGTGGCGCGCTGCTGCGTGACCTCGACCGCCTGCTGGCCGAGGAAACCGGCCTGCCGGTGCTGGTGGCCGAAGACCCGCTGACCTGCGTGGTGCGCGGCTGCGGCATCGCTCTCGAGCGAATGGACCGTCTGGGAAGCATCTTCACGAGCGAGTGAAGGCGCACCAGCCCTCATCGGCCGGCCTCTGCTTGCGCAGGCCGGCCTTTTGTTATTTGATGCAGCAGCACTACCGCCAGGTCTGAACCCATGCCTCTGGGCACGCTCGATCGCACAGCGCCCCCCCTGTTCAACCAGGGGCAGTCGGCGCTCAGCAAGCTGATCTTCTTCGGCGCACTCGCCCTGTTCCTCATGGTGGCCGATGCACGCTTTCACATCGTGCAGCCGGTTCGCGCGGCCATCGGCGCGGTGCTCTATCCGGTGCAATGGGTGGCGCTGAAGCCGGTGCAGGCCGTGATGGGCGGCGGGCGCTACCTCGAAGACCTGCAGACCGCGCAGCGCAACGAGGACGAAGCGCGCAAGGCGCTGATGATGCAGGCCGAGCGCGCCGCCCAGGCCGACACGCTGGCGCAGGACAACGTCCGCCTGCGCGAACTGCTCGAACTGCGCCAGACCACGCAGACCCCCGGCCGCGCGGCCGAGGTGCTCTACGACGCGGCCGACCCCTACACCCGCAAGATCGTCATCGACCAGGGCATGACCCAGGGCGTGGCGCCCGGCTCGCCGGTGATCGATTCGCGCGGCGTGCTGGGCCAGGTCACGCAGGTGCTGCCCTTCACGAGCGAGGTCACGCTGGTGATCGACCGCGACCTCTCCATTCCCGTGCAGAACACCCGCACCGGCGTGCGCAGCGTGGCCTTCGGCGACGCCTCGGCGCACGGCGGCGGGCTGGAGCTGCGCTTCATGGCCGCCAATGCCGACCTGCAGGAAGGCGACCTGCTGTCCACCAGCGGCGTCGACGGCATCTACCCCGCCGGCCTGCCGGTGGCGAAGATCGAGCGCATCGAGCGGCGCGCCGACTCGGCCTTCGCCCGCATCTACTGCGTGCCGCTGTCCCACGTGACGGCCGCGCGCTATGTGCTGGTGCTGGCGCCCACCGGCACGCCGTCCGCGCCGCCGGCGGCCGCGCCCGCCCCCACGCAGCGCAAGCGCCCCGACGGCAAGCCCGGCGCGGGCAAGAACGAGAAGAAGCAGGGGGAGCGCCGATGATCAAGCGTCCCGGCCAACAGCAGCTGCTGCTGCCCGTCAGCCCGGTGTTCATGTGGACCAGCCTCATCGTGGCGGCGCTGGTCAACATGATCCCGATCGGTCGCGCCGTCTGGATGCCCGACCTGCTGGCGCTGGTGATCGTGTTCTGGGGCGTGCACCAGCCCATGCGCGTGGGCATCGGCGCGGCCTTCGTGTTCGGGCTGTTCATGGACGTGCACCAGTCGTCGATGTTGGGCCAGCATGCGCTGTCCTACACCACGCTGGGCTTCTTCGCGATCACCATCCACCGGCGCCTGCTGTGGTACCCGGTGCTGTCGCAGGCGCTGCAGGTGCTGCCGCTGTTTGCGCTGTCGCAGCTGATCGAGGTGGTCACGCGCCTGATCGGCGGCGGCGTGTTCCCGGGCTGGACGGTGCTGATCTCTCCCGGCATCGAGGCCGCGCTGTGGCCGCTGGCCTCGGCCCTGCTGCTCGCCCCCCAGCGCCGCACCCCCGACCGGGACGAGAACCGCCCGCTTTAGCCATGGCGCCCCCCGGCTCTTCACTTCGCTTCGCTGCGTGCAACTCCACCTCCCGAGGGGTGGGCGCGGCCCGCCTCGGGGCGGCCCAGCGGCGGCCGCACGCCCCCGCATTTGCCATCGCTCCTGCACGCGCCTAAGCTCGCACCGCCATGACCGAAATCCGCAACGTTGCCGTCGACCTCGCGCGCTTCAAGCGCCGTGTGATCGTCATCGGCATGGCAGTGCTGTTCGCGTTCGGCCTGCTGTGCGCGCGGCTGATCTACCTGCAGGTCACGCGGCACGAAGACCTGGCCGAGCAGGCCGAGAGCAACCGCACGGCGGTGGTGCCGGTGGTGCCCAACCGGGGCCTCATCCTCGACCGCAACGGCATCGTGCTGGCCTCGAACTACTCGGCCTACACGCTGGAGATCACGCCCTCGAAGGTGGGCGACGTCGACGAAACCATCGACAGCCTCACGCAGGTGCTCGAGGTCTCGCCGCGCGACCGCCGCCGCTTCAAGCGCCTGCGCGAGGACTCGCGCAGCTTCGACTCCATTCCGATCCGCACCCGCCTGAGCGACGAAGAGGTGGCGCGCTTCGCCGCGCAGCGCTACCGCTTTCCGGGCGTGGAGATCAAGGCGCGCCTGTTCCGCAACTATCCGCAGGGCGAGCTGGCCGCGCACGTGCTCGGCTACATCGGGCGCATCAACCAGCGCGAGAAGGTCGCGATGGAAGACTGGGCCGAGGAAGACCAGGCCAACTACAAGGGCACCGACTACATCGGCAAGCTGGGCATCGAGCAGAGCTACGAGAAGACGCTGCACGGCCAGACCGGCGTCGAGCAGATGGAAACCTCGGCCGGCGGGCGCGCCGTGCGACGCCTGGCCAGCCACCCGGCCACGCCCGGCAACACCGTGATGCTGTCGCTGGACATCAAGCTGCAGAAGCTGGTGGAAGACATGTTCGGCGAGCGGCGCGGCGCGGTGGTGGCCATCGACCCCAAGACCGGCGAGGTGCTGGCCTTCGTGAGCAAGCCCACCTTCGACCCCAACCTGTTCGTCGAGGGCATCGACAACGAAAGCTGGGCGGCGCTGACCGAGTCGCTCGACAAGCCCTTGCTCAACCGCGCCCTGCGCGGCACCTACCCGCCCGGCTCCACCTACAAGCCCTTCATGGCGCTGGCCGCGCTGCAGACCGGCAAGCGCGGCCCCAGCGTGGTGGTGAACGACCCCGGCTACTTCAACTTCGGCGGCCACCGCTTCGGCAGCCCCGAAGGCAACCTGGGCGGCGTGGACATGCGCCGCGCGATCCAGCTGTCGAGCAACATCTATTTCTATTCGCTGGCCAACGAGATGGGCGTGGACATGATCCACGACGCCATGAAGCCCCTGGGCTTCGGCCAGATCACCGGCATCGACCTGGGCGGCGAGGTGCGCGGCGTGCTGCCGAGCACCGAGTGGAAGCGCAACACCTACAAGCGTCCCGAGCAGAAGAAGTGGTACGCGGGCGAGACCATTTCGCTGGGCATCGGCCAGGGCTACAACGCCTTCACCATGCTGCAGCTGGCGCAGGCCACCTCCATCGTGGCCGACGGCGGCATCAAGCACAAGCCGCACCTCGTGCTGGCCACGCGCAACACCGTGAGCGGGCAGGTGGTGCCGCTGCCGCAGATGCCGGCGGAAAACCTCGGCTACACGCCGGCGGCGATTTCGGTGATCCGCGAAGGCCTGACCAGCGTGGTCACCAGCGGCACGGCGCGCGGCGTGTTCGCGGGGGCGCTCTACCAGGCGGCCGGCAAGACCGGCACCGCGCAGGCCGTGACGCAGGCGCAGAACACCAAGTACAACGCCCGCGCGCTCGAGGAGCACCAGCGCGACCACGCCCTGTTCATGGGCTTCGCGCCGGTGAACGACCCGAAGATCGCCATTGCGGTGATCGTGGAAAACGCCGGCTGGGGCGCGGGTGCCGCGGCGCCCATTGCGCGCCGCGTGTTCGACTACTGGCTCGCGAACCAGTACCCGAGCGAGGCCGACATGGCCGCCGTGAAGATCGGCAAGGCGACCGCGCCGGTGGGCAAGCCGCGCGTGGCGAGCGAAGTGGCGTGGCCAGCGCCTGTGGCAACGCCTGCAACGGCGCCCTGATGCCTTGCTCCCTCTCCCGCTGGGGGAGGGTTGGGGGCAAGCGGCGTATCGCAGACCGACGGCTTTTCGCAGGCCGCGTGCCCCCATCCCAGCCTTCCCCCGGGAGGGGAAGGAGCAAGGCAACGCACCGACTTCGAATGCTCCGGGGTCTTTCTCCCTCCCCTTCCGGGGGAGGGTCGGGGTGGGGGCTCGCGGCAATCAAGTCCGCGCGATGCTTCAGACCACCGTGCCGCTGACCTCGCCCAACCCGATACGCACCGCACCCGCGCGCTCGCAGTAGCCGCGGATCACCAGCGTGTCGCCGTCTTCCAGGAAGGTGCGCTTCTCGCCGTTCGGCAGCGTGATCGGCTGCTTGCCGCCCAGCGTCAGCTCGATCAGCGAGCCCGCCTCGCCGGGCCCGGGGCCTGACAGCGTGCCCGAGCCCAGCAGGTCGCCCGGCTGCAGGTTGCAGCCGTTCACCGTGTGGTGCGTGATGAGCTGCGCGGCCGTCCAGTAGGCGGCTTCGGTGGTGTTGCTGCGCGTGAGACGCACGGGCGCAACGCCTTCCGCGCGCATCTTCGCGGTCTGCAGCAGCACTTCCAGCGTGATGTCGAGCGCACCGCTTTCGCGGTTGGCGGGCGAGTCGAGGTAGGGCAGCGGCTGCGGGTCTCCGGCGGGCCGCTCGAACTTCGCGCGGAATGGCGCCAGCGCCTCGGTCGTCACGATCCACGGCGACAGCGTGCTCGCGAAATTCTTCGACAGGAACGGGCCGAGCGGCTGGTATTCCCAGGCCTGAATGTCACGCGCCGACCAGTCGTTGAGCAGCGTCACGCCGAACAGATGGTCTTCCGCCTCGCCGATGGCAATCGGCTCGCCCTGCGCGTTGCCCTGGCCGACCAGGAAGCCCAGCTCCAGCTCGTAGTCGAGCCGCTTGCAAGGGCCGAAGCTGGGCGTCTCCGCATCCGGGGCCTTGGTCTGGCCCTGCGGGCGCTTGAAGCTCTGGCCGCTGATGCCGATGGACGAGGCACGGCCGTGGTAGCCGATGGGCACCCACTTGTAGTTGGGCATCAGCGGCTGGTCGGGGCGGAACAGCTTGCCGATGGTCGTCGCGTGATGGATGCCGGTGTAGAAGTCGGTGTAGTCGCCGATGCGGCAGGGCACGGTCATCTCGGCCTTGGCCTGCGGCAGCAGCGCCTTGGCCCAGGCGGACTGCTTGTCGCTGCCTTCGGCCAGGCCCGCGGAGATCGCGGCGCGCAGGGCCTGGCGGTCCTTCACGGGGGCGTTCATCAGCACGTTCATGTCGTCGGTGTCGACCAGGCCGGCGGCCTTCAGGTCGAGCACCTGGTCGCCGATGGCCACGCCGATGCGAAAGGCCTCTGCGCTGCCCGCGGTGCGAAAGCGGCCGAAAGGCAGGTTCTGCACCGGGAAGTCGGTGCCGGCTGCGTTGGCCGAGGCGACCCAGCTGCGCAGCTTCGGGTCATGGGTGGCGTTGAGTGCGGTCATGGATGTCTTTCTGTGTGTCTGATCAGTCTGCGGTCATGCCGGCTTTGCGAGCCACATCGCCCAGGCGCTTGTATTCGGTGTCGGTCAGCGTGGTCAGCTCCTGCGTCGTCGAGCCGCGCGGCGAGAAGCCGGCCTGCTGCAGCTTGGCCTTCACGTCCGGCATGGCCAGCGCTTCGACAAAGGCTTCGTTCAGCGCCTTCACGATCGGCGCCGGCAGCTTCGCCGGGCCGTACACGCCGAACCACGGGTCCAGCGCATAGCCCTTCAGGCCGGCCTCGGCCATCGTCGGCACGTCGGGCAGCGAGGGCGAGCGCGTGGGGCCCGCCACGGCCAGCGCGCGCAGCTTGCCGGCCTGGATGTGAGGCAGCGACGCGGGCAGGTTGTCGAACATCACGCCGATGTTGTTGCCCAGCATGTCGGTGATGGCCGGGCCGCTGCCCTTGTAGGCCACGTGCACGAGCTCGGTGCCGGTCATCTGCGCGAACATCACGCCGGCCAGGTTCATCGAGGTGCCGGCGCCCGCGGTGGCGTAGGGCATGCCGGGGTTCTTCTTGGCGGCGGCGATCAGCTCGGGCACCGACTTGATCGGCGAGACCGCGGGCACTTCGAGCACGATGGTCGAGGTGCCCAGCAGGCTGATGGCGGTGAAGTCCTTGCGCGGATCGAAGGCCATCGACTTGTAGATGTGCGGGTTCAGCGCATTGGTCGAGATGGCGCCGAAGCCGATGGTGTAGCCGTCGGGCGCGGCCTTGGCCACGGCGTCCATGCCGATGTTGCCGCCCGCGCCGCCGCGGTTGTCGATCAGCACCGGCTGGCCCAGCTTCTCCGACACCTTCTGGCCCACCGTGCGCGCCACCAGGTCGGTGGTGCCGCCGGGCGAGTAGGGCACGACGAAGCGGATGGGCTTGGTCGGAAAGTCGGCCGCGTGCGCGAGGAAGGGCGCGGCCAGCAGGGCGACGGCCGCTGCACGGCGGGTCAGGGTGAATGTTCTCTTCATGCTTTGAATTGATCCTTGAGGCCGGCCCAGCAGTCGGCGTAGTCGGTGTCGAGTGCGCTGCTTTTCAGCGCAAAGTTGGTGGGAATGAAGCGGTAGCGGCTCTCGAACATGAAGGCCAGCGTGTTGTCCAGCTTGTGCGGCTTCAGGTCGGCGTTCGTCGCCTTGTCGAAGGCTTCCTCGTCCGGCCCGTGCGGCACCATGCAGTTGTGCAGGCTCGCGCCGCCGGGCTTGAAGCCGCCCGGCTTGGCGTCGTACTCGCCCAGCACCAGGCCCATGAACTCGCTCATCAGGTTGCGGTGGAACCATGGCGGGCGGAAGGTGTTTTCCATCACCATCCAGCGCGGCGGGAAGATCACGAAGTCGCAGTTGGCGGTGCCCGGCGTGTCGCTGGGCGCGGTCAGCACGGTGAAGATCGACGGGTCGGGGTGGTCGAAGCTGATCGAGCCGATCACCATGAAATGCGCCGTGTCGTACTTCACGGGCGCCAGGTTGCCGTGCCAGGCGACCACGTTGAAGGGCGACTGCTTCATTGGCGCCTGCCAGAAGCGGCCACCGAATTTCTTGACGATGTCGTAGGCGCCTTCTTCCGATTCGAAAGCCGCCACCGGCGCCTGGAAGTCGCGCGCATTGGCCAGGCCGTTCGAGCCGATCGGGCCCAGCTCGGGCAGGCGGAAATGCGCGCCGTAGTTCTCGCAGACGTAGCCGCGCGAAAGACCGTCGGGCAATGCCACCTTGAAGGCCATGCCGCGCGGCAGCAGCGCGATTTCTCCGGGCTTCACGTCGAGCACGCCGAGCTCGGTGGTGATGACCAGGCGGCCCTGCTGCGGCACCACCAGCATCTCGCCGTCGGCGTTGACGAAGGCGCGGCGCTCCATCGAGCGACCGGCCAGGTACATCAGCGAGCCGATGCCGACCTGCGACTCGGCATCGCCGTTGGCCGCGATGGTGTGCATGCCGTCGATGAAGTCGACCTCGCCCGCGCCGTCCAGCGGCTGCGGGTGCCAGCGCAGGGGCTCGGGCGGCAGCGCGATCTCGCGGTCGGCGCCGGTGGTCCAGTGCGCCTGCGCATAGGGCTGGTAGCGGCCCGACACCACCGAGGGCTGGCGGCGGTACAGCCAGGTGCGGCGGTTCTCGTGGCGCGGCGCGGTGAAGGCGGTGCCCGAGATCAGCTCGGTGTACAGGTCGAGCGGCCCGCGCTGCGGGTTGTTGCGGCCCTGGGGCAGGGCGCCGGGCACGGCCTCCGAGGCGTACTCGTTGCCGAAGCCGCTCTGGTAGCGCCGCTCGGAGGCGGAGGGTGCTTGGGTCATGTGCTTTCTCTTTCGAAAATCGCGATGAGGTTGGAATCTGAAGAATCTGCGGATGGGCTCAGCCGGCGCGCGCCGCGTCGAAGGCCTCGCGCAGCACGGCCAGCGAGCCGACATGGTTGGCCAGCACCAGCACGAGGCGCGCGTTGAAAGCGTGGCTCTCGTCGGTGGAAAGGCCCTGGTGCGCCTCGATGAGCGCCTCGTAGAAATCGTCGGGCGCGTCGAGGTGGGGCGTGGTGATCAGTTGCATCGTGTTCATGCCTTGGCCAGTGCGCGGGCCAGCGCCGCGCGGATGTCCGCTGCCGTGGGTTGACGCCAGCGCGCGCACACGTGCTGGTCGGGCCGCAGCAGGTAGACGGTACCGGGTTGCGCGTCGTAGCGCTGCGTGGCGAGTTCCGCGCCGGTGCCGTCGCCTTCCACGCGCACGATGTGCAGCGGCAAGTCGGCGGCCTTCAGCGCCTGCAGGCTGCGCTCGGCGGCTTCGCCCTGGCCGAAGACGAGCGCGGTGAAGCGTTCGACATGGCACTCGCGCAGCAGCCAGCCGGTGCCGCCGTCGGCACGCACCACGGGCGCGTCGGCCGCTGCGGCGCCCGGCACCATCGCACCCGCGAAGCTGTCGGCATCGGCCGTGTTCAGCGGCGAGTCGCGCAGCACCGTGGCCACCGACAGCCGCCCGCTGTTGACCAGCGTGCGCGCAAAGGCGTGGCGCTTGGTCAGCTCCAGCACCGCGTCGCGGAACAGGCGGCTCACCTCGCTCTTGGGCGTGATGAAGTCGGTTGCGCGGGTGGAGTTGCGGATGTTCTCGTCAGCCGCGAATTCGCGCTCGCTCGCATAGCTGTCGAGCAGGGCGTCGGGCGCCTGGCCCTGCACCACCGCCGCGAGCTTCCAGGCGAGGTTGTCCGCGTCCTGCACGCCCGAGTTCGCGCCGCGCGCGCCGAACGGCGACACGCCGTGCGCCGAGTCGCCCGCGAACAGCACGCGGCCGTGGCGAAAGCGCTCCATGCGCTGGCAGGCGAAGGTGTAGACGCTGGCCCAGCCGATCTGGAACTGCACGTCGGCAAAGCCGATGCTGTCGAGCAGCGCGCGCACGCGCGGCGTGATGTTCTCGGGCTTGCGCTCTTCCGCCGGGTCGGCGTCCCAGCCGAGCTGGAAGTCGATGCGCCACATGCCGTCGGCCTGCTTGTGCAGCAGCACGCTCTGGCCGGGGTGGAACGACGGGTCGAACCAGAAGCGGCGCTCGGTCGGCAACTGCGCGTCCATGGCGATGTCGGCGATCAGGAAGCGGTCGCGAAAGGTGCGGCCCTTGGCCTCCTGCCCCAGCAGCTGGCGCAGGTTGGAGCGCGAGCCGTCGCAGGCGGCCACGTAGCCGGCCTGCAGCCTGTGGCTGCCGTCGGGCGTCTCGATCGTGAGCACGGCGCCGTCGTCGCGTGGCTCGATGCCCGTCACCTTGTGGTTCCAGCGCAGGTCGATCAGCGGCAGCGCCGCGGCGCGCTCGACGAGATAGCCCTCGACGTAGTACTGCTGCAGGTTGATGAAGGCCGGGCGCTCGTGGCCGGGCTCGGGCAGCAGGTCGAAGCGGTAGACCTGCTCGTCGTGGAAGAACACCTTGCCCACGTTCCACGACACGCCCTTGTCGACCATGCGGTCGCCGCAGCCGAGGCGGTCGAACACCTCCAGCGTGCGCTTGGCGAAGCAGATGGCGCGCGAGCCGCTGGACAGCGTGTTGTCGTTGTCCAGCAGCACGACCGGGACCTGGCGCAGCGCGAGGTCGATGGCCAGCGTGAGGCCCACAGGGCCGGCGCCGACGATCACGACGGGGTGGTGCGCCGGTGCCGCCGCGTCCTGATCGGCGTGGCGTTTGTAGTCGAAGCGCAGGCTCTGATAGTCGATCACGTACTTGTCTCCGTGTCTTATGTCTTTGTCTTGCTCCTTCCCCCTTTGGGGGAAGGTCGGGATGGGGGCTCGACGGCGCTCGAAACCGGCGCTCTGCCTGCCCCCACCCCAGCCCTCCCCCAGCGGGGGAGGGAGCCATGCAGGATCAGCCCTCGAGGGCCTTCCACATGTCGATGTCGCGCTGCGCCGTCCACACGCGCGGGTCCGCATGGCCCGAGGCCTCGTCGTACGCGCGGCTCACGTCGAAGGGCATGCAGTGGTCGAAGATCACCCACTGGCTGTACTTGGGCTTGAGCTTCTCGTAGGTGTCCTTGTAGACCGCGTTCAGGTCGCGCCCGGCTTTCACGCCCTCTTGCACGCTGGCATACACGTCGGAGATGAAGTTGCGCGTGCCCGTCAGGCCCTCGGCCACGGCTTCGGGGGTGGTGAGCGCGGCGCCGCGGCCCGGCACCAGCGCGGCGGGCTTCAGCGCGGCGATGTTGTCCAGCGTCTGCGGCCAGTCCTTGAAGTAGGCGTCGCCGGCGTACGGCGTGGCGCCGAACTCGACCAGGTCGCCCGACAGCAGCGTGCGCTCCTGCGGCAGCCACACCACGGTGTCGCCCTTGGTATGGCCGCGGCCCAGCTGGATGAGCTGCACTTCGAGCTTGCCCAGCCACAGCGTCATCTTGCCGGTGAACGTCATGGTGGGCCAGGTCAGGCCCGGGGGCACCGTTTCGACGTTCTGGAACAGGCGCGGGAAGCGGCCGATTTCGCTGGCCTTGTCTTCCTCGCCACGCTCCACGATCAGGTCGCGCGTGTCCTGGCTGGCCAGGATGTGGCCGGCGCCCTTCTCGAAGTAGCCGGCCGCGCCCAGCACGCGCACCGCGTGGTAGTGCGTGAGCACCACGTACTTGATGGGCTTGTCGGTCACTTCGCGGATGCGGCGCACCACGTCGGCGGCCATGGCGGGCGTGGCCTGGGTGTCGGCCACCAGCACGCAGTCGTCGCCGATGACGATGCCGGTGTTGGGGTCGCCCTCGGCGGTGTAGGCCCAGGCGTGCTCCGAGATCTGGCTGAAGGTGATCTTCTTCTCTTCCATGTCGGCCTGGCTGGCGAACTTCTTGGCTTGGCTCATCGGGTTGTCTCCGTCGGTGGGGTGGATCTTGAAATTCGTTTAAGGCGAACGAATTTGCTGTGAACTAATTTTGTCAGTGTAAGCGTCGGATCAGTTAATGTCTAATCCCTTCTTCATGAACGAACGATCGGCGGGCCATGGCAGCCAATGACACCGACCGCGCCCAGCGCGGCATCCAGAGCATCGAAGTCGGCGGACAGCTGCTGCGCGCGCTGGTGCACCACGGCCGGCCGATGGCGCTGAAAGACCTGGCGCGCGAGGCCGACATGACGCCCGCCAAGGCGCATCCGTACATGGTCAGCTTCGGGCGGCTGGGCCTGATCGAGCAGGACCGCGCCAGCGGCCACTATCTGCTTGGCCCGCTCGCCTTGCAACTGGGGCTCATCAGCCTGCAGCAGGCCGACCCGGTGCACATCGCCACCCCGCTGATCGCCCAGCTGGCCCAGCAGCTCGGCCACACCGTGGCGCTGGCCGTGTGGGGCGCGCGCGGCGCGACCATCGTGCGCACGGCCGAGTCGCCTTCTCCGGTGCATGTGAACATGCGCCACGGCACGGTGTTCTCGCTGACCCACACCGCCTCGGGCCGCGTGTTCGCCACCTACCTCGACGCTGTGGTGGTGCGCCAGCTGCTCGACGACGAGCGCCAGCGCCAGAAGCAGCGCAAGGGCGCCGAGCCGCCCCCGCCGGCCGGCATGCCGGCGGTGCAGCCCTTGCCCTCGTGGAGCGACTTCGAGCGCCAGCTGCAAGAGGTGCGCGAGCACGGCATCAGCCGCTCCGACGGCGAGGTCATCGAGGGCGTGAGCGCCATGGCCGCGCCCGTGTTCGACCACACCGGCGCCATCGTGCTGGCCGTGACCGCCATCGGCCCGGCCGGCATCTTCAACACCGCGTGGGACGGCGAGATTGCCCGCGCGCTCAAGGCCTGCGCGGACACCGTGTCGCAACGCCTGGGCGCCAGCGTCGCGCCGCCCGCAGCGAATTCCCCCAGACCCGAGCGATGACGCCTGCCGCACCCGATATCTCTTCTTCTGTCCACGCCGCCGCCGAACTGCTGGCCAACGCCCGGCGCATCGTCGTCTTCTCCGGCGCCGGCCTGTCCCGGGCCTCGGGCATTCCGACCTACCGCGATGCCGACGGCCTGTGGAAGAGCCAGAGCGCCCTGCAGTTTTCCCATGCCGAAGACCTGGCGCGCGACCCGTCGGGCTTCACCAGGTTCTGGGCACAGCGCCTGTCGTTGATCGAGTCGGCGCCGCCCAACCCTGGCCACGCCGCGCTGGCGCAACTGCAGCGGCTGCGCCCGGCCACGCGGCTGGTCACGCAGAACGTCGACGGCCTGCTCACGCTGGCGGGCGGGCAGGACGTGCTCGAACTGCACGGCTCGCTGCGCCGCTGGCGCTGCGACCACTGCGGCAATCGCAGCGGGCCGTGGCCCTTCCACCGCTGCCTGCGTTGCGGCTCCCACGCGCGGCCCGACGTGGTGATGTTCGGCGAGATGCTGAATGCGGGCGTGCTGCTCGACGCCCAGGTGGCGGCGCAGGAGTGCGATCTGTTCATGGTGGTCGGCAGCACGACCATCGTCTACCCGGCCGCCGAGCTGCCGCAGACCGCGCTGGCGCACGGTGCGCGGCTGGTCACGCTCAACCTGGAGCCGTTGCCGCACCTGGACGAGGCGGCCACGGTGGTGCTGCGCGGCCCGGCCGAAGCGTTGTTGCCGCAGCTGCTGGCCGGCCTGGGCTGAAGGCTCAGCCCTTCCTGCCGCCCAGCAGGAGCAGCGCCCCGCCCACCACGATCGCGGCCACGCCGGCCCAGGCGGGGATGTTGACGGTCTGCTGCTCCTTCACCGAGAACTCCAGCGGGCCCAGCTTGGCCTGGTGGGTTTCCTTGGTGAAGCTGAAGCTGCCCAGGCCGATGGCCGCGATGCCGGCCACGATCAACAGGATGCCGACGATGCGTGTCGCGTTCATGGGAGCGGTCCTTCGTGCGGGGTAGGGGCCGCCAGCTTACTGCCGTGGCGTCTGCTGCTGCAGCTCGCCCACCCACTGCACCAGCTCGGCCGAAGCCTTGTCGCTGGCCGCGATCAGCGCCTTCACGCCGCCGGGCGCGTCGGCGCTGGGCGCGGGGCTGCGCACGGTGAAGGTGCGCTGGCCCAGCACGCGGTCGCCGCCGGCGGTGCCGCGGATCAGCGTGGCGCGCAGGCGCACCAGGCCCACGCTGGCGCTGGCCGAATCGAAGTAGTGGCTGAACTCGTCCAGCGAGATGCGCAGCGTGTCGGGCACTTCGCCCTTGCCGCGCGCGATGGTCGCGCTTTCTTCCGGGCCGAGCACCATGCGGCGCGCGGCCAGCGCGTCGCGCAGGCGCTGGCGCAGCAGTTGCGCGGGCGGCTGGCTCCAGCGCGACTGGCCGTAGGGGCGCAGCTCGTTGGCGTCCGCGTAGCCCAGGCGGTACAGGATCTGCGTGCCGTCGAGCCGGGAGTTGCTCTCGAACTCGGCCAGCGCCAGCGTGGGCAGGCTGGCCACTGCAGGCGCGGCGGCCGGGGCCGTCATGCCGGGGCCGAAGTCGTAGAGCGTGGCGCGCGCCGGCTTGTCGGGCAGCGCACCGCAGCCGGCGGCCAGCAGCACGAGGCCGAGGGCCAGCGGGGTGGTCAGGGATCGGATGGTGTTCATGGTCGGTGCTCCTGTGCGCCTGTTCGCGCGACCTGTCATCAAGGACGCGTCGCGGCCGGCGCGCTGAAACCCGGCTCGCCCGGGCCCGCGGCCGCACCGCCGTTGCCGAACAGCAGCGATTGCGGGTTGTCGTTGATGCTGTCCGCCGCGCGACCCAGCCGGCGCACGGCGTGCGAGGTGTCGTCGGCCACGCGGTTCACGCGCGGCAGCGTGGCCGCGTTGAACGAATCGACCGCCTGCGCCAGCGCCTTGGTGCCGTCGCTCAGGCGTTCGACCGGACCGTCGGGTGCGTTCAGCCGGCCGACGGTGGTGTTGAAGTTGTTGGCCACGCGCGAGACGTCGCCGGCCGCCTTCTTCACCGAGGCCATGGTGTCGGGCAGCTTGACCAGGGCCGGGTTCAGGCCGGTCTTGACCGTGTTGTCCAGCGTCTTGAGCAGCGTGTTGGCGCTCGCCGAGGCAGCGGCGATGTTCTCCAGCGCATCGGCCGCGCGCTTCTGGTTGGGGTCGCTCAGCAGCTTGTTGGCGCGCTGGGTCACCTCTTCGACCTGGTTGATGATGGCTTCGCCGCGGTCCTGCAGCTGCGCCAGCATCGAGGGCTTGAGCGGAATGCGCGGCGGGTCGTCGTCGTTGGGCTTGAGCACCACGTTGGAGCCGACCTTGTCGTCCAGCGCGATGAAGGCCAGGCCGGTCACGCCCTGGTAGCTCAGCGTGGCATAGCTCGAGGTGGTGAGCGGCACGCGCTCGTCGACCGTGATGCGCACGCGCACATTGCCCTTCACCTTGGGGTCGAAGTCGATCGACGTCACCTTGCCCACCGCGATGCCGCGGTAGCGCACCATGGCCTGCGGCTGCAGGCCGCTGACGGCCTCGCGCGTGGACAGTTCGTAGATGTTGCGCACGGTGTTGTCGCGCGTGAACCAGATCACCAGCGCGACGAGCGCGGCAATGAGGCCGAGCACGAAGGCGCCGGCGGCGAGGGCATGGGCCTTGTTTTCCATGGGGGCTACCTACCTTTCAGCGGCCCGCCTGCGCGGCGGGCTGCGATGGGGATGCTTCGGCGGGTTTGTCATGCAGGGCTTCCAGGGCACGCTGGCCGCGCCCGCCGAGAAAGTATTCGTGGATGAAGGGATGCGGGTACGCAATGACGTCGCGCGCCGCGCCGGTGACGATCACCTTCTGGTCGGCCAGCACCGCGATGCGGGTGCTCAGGTCGAACAGCGTGTCCAGGTCGTGCGTGACCATCACCACCGTGAGGCCCAGCTCGCGGTGCAGGCCGCGCAGCAGGTTGCAGAAGCTGTCCGACGCCTCGGGGTCCAGGCCGGCCGTGGGCTCGTCCAGCAGCAGCAGCGGCGGGTCCATGATGAGGGCGCGCGCCAGCGCCACGCGCTTGATCATGCCGCCCGACAGGTCCGACGGGCTCTTGTTGGCGTGCTGCGGCTCCAGTCCCACCATCTGCAGCTTCACCAGCGCCGCGTGGCGGATCAGCTCGTCGGGCAGCAGCTTCAGCTCGCGCAGCGGAAACGCGATGTTCTCCAGCACGCTGAAGGCCGAGAACAGCGCGCCGTGCTGGAACAGCATGCCCACGTTGGCCGCGCCCGAGGCGCTGAGCTCGCCGGGCTCCTGCCCCAGCACCTCGACCGTGCCGCGCGTGGGCTTCTCCAGCCCCAGGATCTGGCGCAGCAGCACCGTCTTGCCGGTGCCCGAGCCGCCGACCAGGGAGAGCACCTCGCCGCGGTCGATGTGCAGTTGCAGGTCGCGGTGCACCACCTGGTCGCCGTCGGTGTTCTCGAACACCGTCCACAGGTTGCGGATGTCCACCACGGTGGTGTCGGTGTCGGGGCGCACGGGCATGCTCATCGCGTCATCCCCGGAACCCGATGCCCTTGAAGAGCACGGCGAACAGCGCGTCCACCAGGATCACCGCGGTGATGGAAGTCACCACCGACGAGGTGGTGCCGCGCCCCAGGCTCTCGGTGTTGGGCTTGACCTTCATGCCGAAGTAGCAGCCGATCAGCGCAATCAGCACGCCGAACACCGCCGACTTGGCCATGGCCAGCCACAGGTTCGAAATGGGCACCGCGCGCGGCAGCGCCGACAGGAAGTACGCCGGCGAAATGTCGAGCGCCGCGTCGGCCGCCAGCATGCCGCCGGCCAGCGCCGCCATCGAGGTCCACAGGCTGATCAGCGGCATCGCGATGGCCAGCGCCAGCACCCGCGGCATCACCAGCCGGAAGCCGTGCGCAATGCCCATGACGCGCATCGCGTCGAGTTCTTCCGTGACGCGCATCACGCCGATCTGCGCCGTGATGGCCGAGCCCGAGCGGCCTGCGATGAGCACCGCCGCCAGCACCGGCCCGAGCTCGCGCACCAGCGACAGCCCGAGGATGTTGACCACGAAGCTCTCGGCGCCGTACTGGCGCAGCTGCTGAGAAATGAGGTACGCCAGCACCACGCCGATCAGCAGCCCCACCAGCGCCGTGATGTGCAGCGCCGTGGCGCCGAACTGGTACAGGTGTCCCGAGAAGTCGCGCCACGGCCCGCGGTGCGGCGCGCGAATCAGGCGCCCCACGTCGATCGCGAGCTGGCCGATCAGCCCGGTGAAGTCGCGCATCACGACCATGGCGCGCGGCCCGTTGTGCGCGAACGCACGGATGCGGTCGGTCAGCGTGGGCGGGGGCTCCTCGGGCGTGGCGACGGTGTAGCGCGCCACCTGGTCGAGTACCGCCTTGTGCTGCGGCGCCATCTCGAGCGTGGCGGGCCATTCGTGGCGCCAGTGGTCCCACAGCAGTTGCGCGCCGATGTGGTCGAGCTGCTGGACGGGGCGCAGGTCCCAGGCGCGGTCGTCGGCGGGCGGGGCGGCCTCCAGGCTCTTGGACAGGCCCAGCCAGGCCGGCTTGGACGACATGCCCAGCGCGGTCCAGCGGCCGCTGGCCACCGTCCACTGACGCCCCTCCTGCGCCTGCTGCGCTACGCGGGGCCACGCGCTGTCGGCGGCTGAAGCGTCGGCAGGCGAAGTGGCAGGGGACATAGGGCGAATGAGAGGGAAAGTAGACAAAAAGCAGGGGAAGGGCGCATCGTAACCGCGTGCATCCGTGTGCCGTATGTCACAGACCCTTCGTTTGCGTAGGGCACGACGCCGTTTGTTCAGGTTTTCTTCAGGTTCGGTTACGCCGTTCAGGGCGCGCTCACGCCGAAAACCCTTGCGCCAACGCAGCCCGCAGCCAGCCCACGAACGCCGTCACCGCCTGCGGCACATGCGTGGCGTAAGGCCGTATCGCATACAGCCGCTCGCCGAAGGCGCCCACCGAACGCCACTGCGGCAGCACCTCCACCAGCTTGCCCGCCTGCAGCGCCGACTGCGCGCTGAAGTCCGGCACCAGCGCAATGCCCAGCCCGGTCAGTGCCGCGTCGCGCAAGGCTTCGCTGTTGTTCGCGACCAGCGGCCCCGAGACCGGCACCGTGATGCGCGGCGCCGCGGCCTTGCCCTTGGGCTGCTTTCGGGCCTCGAAATGCCAGGTCGGCGTGTCCTGCGCGCGCGGGTAGTGCAGGCAGTCGTGGCCGGCCAGCGCCTGCGGTTCGCGCGGCGTGCCGCGGCGGCGCAGGTAGGCGCGGCTGGCCACCAGCAGCGAGCGGGTTTCGCACAGCGTCCAGGCCACGTGCGTGTCGGGCGGCGCGGCCGTGTGGCGAATGGCCAGGTCGAAGCCTTCCATCGCCAGCGAACTGAGCCGGTCCGACAGGTCCAGCTCGATGCGCACCTCCGGCTGCGCGCGCAGGAACTCGGCCAGCCGCGGCACCAGCTGCTGGCGCGCAAAGGCCACCGGCGCCGTCACGCGCACCAGCCCGCGCGGCACGCCGGCCAGGTCGCGCACGCCCGCGAAGCTGTGCGCAATCTGCTCGAAGGGCCCGCGCATGTCCTCCACCAGCCGCTGGCCCGCCTCCGTGAGCCGCACGCTGCGCGTGGTGCGCTGCACCAGGGGGGCGCCGGCCGCGCGCTCCAGCTCGGCGATGCGCTGGCTCATGGCCGCCTTGCTCACGCCCAGGCGCAGCGCCGCGGCCGTGAAGCTGCCCTGTTGCGCCAGCACCGTGAGCCAATGCAGGTGCGTCCAGAGCGCCTCGATATTTTGGGGTTTCATGGATGCATTGTTCAGCAGAGTGAACAATAAGTTCAAGCCTCATGGCTAGGCGCGGAACACGGCGCTGCCTAAACTGCCTGCATCCTCCCGACAGCAAAGCCTTCTCCATGACCACCTCCCTCGACCACTACATCGCCGGCAAGCCCGCCGCCAACACCTCCGACCGCACGCAGGACGTGACCAACCCCGCCACCGGCGCCGTCACCGGCAAGGTCGGCCTGGCCGACACGGCCCAGGTCGCGGCGGCCGTGGCCGCCGCGCAGGCCGCCTTCCCGGCCTGGGCCGACACCCCGCCCATTCGCCGCGCGCGCGTCATGTTCAAGTTCCTGCAGCTGCTCAACGAGCACAAGGACGAGCTGGCCCACCTCATCACCGCCGAGCACGGCAAGGTCTTCACCGACGCGCAGGGCGAAGTCAGCCGCGGCATCGACATCGTCGAGTTCGCCTGCGGCATTCCGCAGCTGCTCAAGGGCGACTTCACCGACCAGGTGAGCACCGGCATCGACAACTGGACCCTGCGCCAGCCCCTGGGCGTGGTCGCGGGCATCACGCCCTTCAACTTCCCGGTGATGGTGCCGATGTGGATGTTCCCGGTGGCCATCGCCGCGGGCAACACCTTCGTGCTCAAGCCCAGCCCGACCGACCCGAGCGCCTCGCTGCGCATGGCCGAGCTGCTCAAGGAAGCCGGCCTGCCCGACGGCGTGTTCAACGTGGTGCAGGGCGACAAGGTCGCCGTCGACGCGCTGCTCGAGCACCCCGACGTCAAGGCCATCAGCTTCGTGGGCTCCACGCCCATCGCCAACTACATCTACGAAACCGGCGCGCACCACGGCAAGCGCGTGCAAGCGCTGGGCGGCGCCAAGAACCACATGGTGGTCATGCCCGATGCCGACATCGACCAGACGGTGGATGCGCTCATTGGCGCGGGCTACGGCTCGGCCGGCGAACGCTGCATGGCCATCAGCGTGGCGGTGCTGGTGGGCGACGTGGCCGACAAGATCATTCCCAAGCTCATCGAGCGCACCAAGACCCTGCAGGTGCTCAACGGCACCAACCTCGCCGCCGAGATGGGCCCGATCGTCACGCGTGCCGCGCACGAGCGCATCACCGGCTACATCGACCTGGGCGAGAAGGAAGGCGCCAAGCTGCTGGTCGACGGCCGCGGCTTCGACGGCAGCAAGGCCGGCGACGGCTGCGGCGACGGCTTCTGGATGGGCGGCACGCTGTTCGACCACGTCACGCCCGAGATGCGCATCTACAAGGAAGAGATCTTCGGCCCGGTGCTCAGCTGCGTGCGCGTGGCCAACTTCAAGGACGCGGTCGACCTCGTCAACGCGCACGAATTCGGCAACGGCGTGAGCTGCTTCACCCGCGACGGCAACGTGGCGCGCGAATTCAGCCGCCGCATCCAGGTGGGCATGGTCGGCATCAACGTGCCCATTCCCGTGCCCATGGCCTGGCACGGCTTCGGCGGCTGGAAGCGCTCGCTGTTCGGCGACATGCATGCCTACGGCGAAGAGGGCGTGCGCTTCTACACCAAGCAGAAGTCGGTCATGCAGCGCTGGCCGGAAAGCATCGGCAAGGGCGCCGAGTTCGTGATGCCCACGGCCAAGTAACGCGCACGCGCAGCCCCGGCCCGGAGCTTTCCGGGGCCGGGTTTCCTCCCTCCTCCGGTTCTGAATTTTTTCTTTCGTAGAGTTCGCAATGAACAGTTAGAAAGCTGGACGCCTTTCACGTCCGATTCCAGAACACCCAGAGAGGAGCGAGGAGACACATGGCCGAGAACCACCCCAAGAGGATCATTCCCCTGCCAGCGGGCAGCGCATGGCTGCGCCTGCTGGCATTGGCCGTGGTGTTCGCGGCGGCGCCGTCGCTTCATGCGGCGGGTGTCCTCGGCGTCAGCCCCCAGGGCGAGGCACGCGATGTGCGGCAGGTGTCGGTGCGCTTCGATGCCGACATGGTGCCGCTGGGGCAGAGCGACGGCGCCGAGCCTGCCACCGTTCAATGTTCTGCGCAGACACCCGAAGGCCGCGCACGCTGGATCGGCCCGCGCGTCTGGGCCTTCGAGTTCGCGGCGGACGTGCGCGGCGGCACGCGCTGCAATGTCGTGTTCAAGCCAGGGCTCAAGACTTTGGCGGGCGAGGCGGTGGTCACGCCGCCTGCCCCGGGCTTCGTCGCCGGCCCCTACGGTTTCTTCGACTCCTATCCGGCCGAGGGCGGGGAAGTTGCACCCGACCAGGTCTTCCTGCTTCGCCACCACGCCCCGCAGCCGACCGACGACCCTCGGGTGCTGGCGGCCGGTTTCACCTGCGAGCAACGTGTGGGCGACAAGGTGCTGAGCCAGCCAGCGGTGCCGGTGACCGGTGCGGCCCTGGCCGCTGCCGTGAACTCCGCATCTCCAGGGCCGTACGCGCTCGCCTTGCGCTGCGCGCAGCCTGTGCCGGAGGGCGCGCAACTGAGCCTGAGCCAGGCAGGCGCGGGCAACGCGGCGGCAAGGCGCTTCAACTACACCGTCCGTCCGGCGTTCAAGGCCGAACTCTCGTGCACGGTGCTCGACTACCCGCAGGGCCAGAAGGCATGCGACCCGCGCCGGGCGCTCTTCCTGCGTTTTTCGGGCTACATCGACCCTGCGGTTGCGGGCGCGCTGCGTGTCGTCGACGCGGCTGGCACGGCGTTGTCGTTCGATCCCGTCGAACCTCGGCGCCGCGAGAACATCCGCGAACTTAGGATGTCGCCGCCGAACGGCAGCTTCGGTGAAGGCACGCGCTACACCGTGCGCCTGCCCGACGAACTTCGGGACGTGTTCGCCCGGCCGCTCGTCAACGCCGCCGAGTTCCCGAAGACCGTCGAATTCGCGCGCCTTCCGCCCTACCTCGGCGCGGCCAACCCGTTGGCCGTGATGCCGTGGCAGGCGGGCCAGTCCGACGCGGTGGCGGCCTTCGCGGTGCGCCGCGTCGAGAAGTCGGTGCCGCTGCGGCAATGGCGCCTCGGCGGCGAGATGGGCGAGGGCATCGAGGCCTACGCCATCGAGTTGCTGCAGGCGCAGCAGTCGGGCCAGTGGCCCGCCGAGCTGTTGAACGCCAAGGCGGGAACGTCGCGCACGTCGACGTTGGCAACGCAGGGCGAGGGCATGGAGTTCGTCGGCGTGCCGCTTTCCGCGCCCGGCCTGCATGTGGTGCGCGCCGACAGCGCGGCTTTCACGCAGTACATCGACACCCGCCCGCTCGGCCCCAACGAAACCCGCGACGCCACGCCGCGCCAGCGCTATGCGGTGGTGCAGGCCACCAACCTCAACCCCGGCGCGAGCTTCAGCGACAGTGGCGCCTCGGTGATCTGGGTCACCGCGTTCGACAGCGCTCGGCCGGTGGCCGGCGCCGACGTGGCCGTGTATTCGTGCAACCGCGAACTGCTCTGGCGCGGCAAGACCGACGCGCAAGGCCTGGCCCGGCCGGACGAAGCCCTGCGCGGCAAGCTGGCATGCAGCGCCAGCGGCGCGAACCCCATGGCGCGGCGCTACGGCTACGGCGGCAGCGCCTGGGTGGTCGTGCGCGCCGGCAACGACATGGCGCTGCTGCAGGCTTCGGCGGGCTGGAGCGGTTACAACGCGGGTCGCGCCGCGCAGAACCTGCGCGCCCACACCGTGCTCGACCGCACCCTGTTCAAGGCCGGCGAAACCGTCAGCCTGCAGCACGTGGTGCGGGTGCTCGAAAGCCGCGGCTTCGCGCTGCCGCCGGCGGGCACGCTGGACGTGGAAATCCGCTCCGGCTGGAGCGACAAGGTGCATGCGGCCAGCGTGCCGCTCGGCGCCGACGGCAGCGCCTCCCACCAGTGGACGATTCCGCTCGGCGCCAAGCTCGGCGTCTACACCGTGCAGGTATCGCAGGGCGGCCGGCAGCTCGCCAGCGCGCGGTTCCAGGTCGAGGAGTTCCGCACGCCCGTGTTCGACAGCGAACTGCGCGCCAGGGCGCTGTGGGAGCGCGACGCGCAACTGGCCGTGGTCGACGCGCGGCTGAGCTACTTCGCCGGTGGTGCCGCGGCCGGCCTGCCGGTGAGCGTGCAGCAGGGCTGGACGCGCGACGTGCAGGCGCCGCGTGCCGGCTACGCGTTCTACGAGGAGGCCCTCGACACCGGCCTGGCCATGCCGCCGCCCATGGCGCCGAAGGACGCGAAGCTCGACGCCGCCGGCAAGACGCAGGTGCGGCTCAAGGCGCCGCCGCTGGAGCGACCCATGCTGTTGCAGACCGAGCTCGGGTTCCAGGACCCGAACGGCGAGACGCAGACCGC
This sequence comes from Variovorax pasteuri, assembly GCF_051216435.1. Taxonomy (NCBI): domain Bacteria; kingdom Pseudomonadati; phylum Pseudomonadota; class Betaproteobacteria; order Burkholderiales; family Comamonadaceae; genus Variovorax; species Variovorax pasteuri. The sequence goes on along the minus strand of NZ_JBPJZS010000009.1, from coordinate 143,730 downwards.
CGGCACCAGCACCATGCTGTGGCCCGACCGCATGAAGCTCGGCCTGCGCGTGCGCGCGAAGGACCGCGACCGCCCGCAGGCCATCGAAGGCATCGCGCTCGACGCCAACGACCAGCCCGTGGCCGACGAGCCCGTGAAGGTGCGCGTCAAGCCGGTGAAGCAGGACTGGAACAACAACCGCGCCCGCTTCACCGACCTCGGCCCCGAGACTGAGGTGTGCAGCACCCGCACCGACGCGCAGGGTCAGTGGTCGTGCGAATGGCAACTGCCCGCCGCCGTGCCGGGCCAGGGGCAGATCCCCGAGCAGTGGCTGTTCGATGCCAGCGCCGCCAGCCTGAAGCACAGCCGCGCCGTGGTGCGCACGGCCATGCTGCAGCAGCGCTGGCACCTGGGCTGGCAGGAGGCCGCGGCCCGCTCCGCGCTGCAGCTGGAAAACGGCCCGTCCTTCGGGCCCGGCGACAAGGTCGTCGTCGTCGCGCGGCCGGAGCGCCTGCCCGCCCACCTGCTGCTCACCACCGAGCGCGAGGGCGTCATGTCCGCCAGCGTGCATGCGCTCGGCGCCATGGCGCAGCGCATCGAAGTACCGCTCGTGCCGCAGCACGCACCCAACGTGTACCTGACCGCGCGCTACGTGTATCCGCTGCAGGGTGCAGACAAGGCCGAACCGCTGGCCAGCACCCAGCGCGCTGACGTGCCGGTACGCCCCGACGCATGGACCCTGTCCGTCGGCGTGCGGCCCGCCGGAACCAGCGCGCGGCCGCGCACGCAGGTGCCGATGGAGGTCGCGGTGCGCGACGCCGCCGGCCAGCCCGTCGGCGATGCACGTGTCACGCTGGTCGCGGTCGACCAGGCCCTGCTGGCGCTCAAGCCCAACGACACCTGGGGGCTGGCCCATGCGATGTTCGCGGCGCGCGGCAACGCGGTGACCGCCACGGCACTCGACGCCCGCCTGCTGCGTCGTTTCGAGACCGGCCCTCAACCGCACTACCGGCCCAGTGACGAGGCCGACCGCGGCGCGCCAGGCGGCGTGCCGATGCCTGCGCCGGCGGTGGCGGCCATGGCGATGGGGAGGAGGCCAGGCGAGGCAGGCGGCGCTCAGTCGCCGCCGCCGCGCAGCGACCTTTCCTCGCTGATCGCCTGGCGCACCGACCTGCGCACCGACGCCCAGGGCATCGCCCGCGTCACCGTGCCGCTCAACGATGCGCTCACGCAGTTCCGCATCGTCGCCATCGCCAGCGCGGGCGAGGCGCAATTCGGCCAGGGCGAAACCACGATCACGAGCACGCAGCCGCTGCAGATCTTCAGCGGCCTGCCCGAGCTGCTGCGCGCGGACGATGCCATCGTGCAGAAGCTCAGCCTGCGCAACACCGGCACGTCGCCACTGGCCGTGCTGCTCAGGGCCGAGGCCAGCGTCGAGCCGAACGGCGACTGGCCCGGCGCACGCGACGTGGTGCCCGCCGATGCGCTGGCCGCACGCGGCCTGAAGATCGAACGCCGCGTGCAGCTCGCCGCCGGCCAGACGCAGGAGGTGCTGTGGCCCGTGGCCGTGCCCGCCGGCGCCGGCACGCTGCGTTGGCGCATCAGCGCGCAAGGGGGCGAAGAACGCGACGCATTGGAAGTCGCCCAGCGCGTGGTGCCCGCCTTGCCCGTCACCGTGCGCCAGTCGACGCTGCTCTCGGTGGCCGACGCCGGCGCCGTGCCCGTCGCGCAGCCGCGCGATGCCGTGCCGCTCACCGGCGGCGTGCGCGTCGCGCTGCAGTCCAGCCTGGTCGACGCGGCGCTGGCCGAGTCGATGCGCTGGATGGCCCAGTACCCGTACATGTGCCTGGAGCAGCAGAGCTCGCGCTTCGTCTCGCTCGACGACCGCGCGGGCTGGGACCGGCTCATGGCCGGGTTGCCGAAATACATCGACGACAAGGGCCTGGCGCGCTTCTTTCCCGAAGCCACGCTGGCCGGCAGCGAGATGCTCACGGTGCAACTGCTCGACCTGGCCCACGCCAAGGGCTGGCCGGTGCCCGAGGCGCAGCGCAGCCGCATGCTCGATGCGCTCGAGGCCTTGCTGCAAGGACGCCTGGCTGCGCAGGACTGGGCACCGCGCAACCATCTGGAGCCGCAGCAGCTCGCCGCGCAGGCCACGCTGGTGGAGCACGGCCGCGCGAAGCTCGTGCTGCGCCCCAAGGCGCTCGATGCACTGTCGGCCCAGTCGCTGGTCGACTGGTCGCGCACGCTGATGGCGCTGCCTTCGGACGCCGAACGCGACGCCGCGTTGACGGCGGCCGGCGCGCAGCTGCGCAGCCGCTTCGACGTGCAGGGCACGCGCCTGCGCTGGCGCGACGAGTCGGCGCAGCACTGGTGGTGGTTCATGTGGAGCGGCGACAGCACCGCCGCGCGCATGGCGCTGCTCGCGCAGCAGTGGGCGCAGACCGATGCGGCGTGGAAGGCCGATGCGCCGCTCATCACGCAGGGGCTGGTCGGCCGCCAGGACGCGGGCCGCTGGAGCACCACCACGGGCAACGCCTGGAGCACGGTCGCGCTGCGCCGCTTCCAGCAGCAGTTCGAGGCCGGCCCGGTCGACGGCGTGACGCATGCCACGCTGGGGCGCACCACGCGCGACGCCGCATGGGCCGATGCCAAGGCCCCGGGCGTGCTGCTGCCCTGGCCCGCGCAAGGTGCGCAGGGCACGCTGCAACTGCGCCACGAAGGCAACGGCAAGCCCTGGGCCACCGTCAGCACGCTGGCCTCGGTACGTAACGCGCAGCCCGTGGCCAACGGCCTCGTGGTGCGCCGCACGGTCACGCCGGTGGAGCGCAAGCGCAAGGGCCAGTGGTCGGTCGGCGACGTCTACCGCGTGCGGCTCGACCTCGAATCGACCGCCGAGCAGACCTGGGTGGTGGTGCGCGACGCCGTGCCTTCGGGCGCCAGCCAGCTCGGCCGAGGCCTGGGCCGCGAAAGCAATCTCGCGCAGCGCGGCGAGAGCGACGCCGGCTGGACCTGGCCCAGCCACATCGAGCGCGCGACGGACAGCTACCGGGCCTATTTCCGCTACGTGCCGCGCGGCAACTGGCGCGTGGAGTACACCGTACGCCTGAACAACGCGGGCGAGTTCAAGCTGCCGCCGGTGCGCGCCGAGGCCATGTACGCACCCGAAGTTTTCGGCGAGGGCACAGCCCAGACCATGACCGTCAAACCCTGAGAAAAAAATGCGAGACAACGACCACACCTTCGACTACATCATCATCGGCGCGGGCACCGCGGGCTCGCTCATGGCCAACCGGCTGAGCGCCGACAAGCGCAAGCGCGTGCTGCTCATCGAGGCCGGCCGCAAGGACGACTACCACTGGATCCACATTCCGGTGGGCTACCTTTACTGCATCGGCAACCCGCGCACCGACTGGCTCTACAGCACCGAGCCCGACGCCGGCCTCAACGGCCGCGTGCTGCGCTACCCGCGCGGCAAGACGCTGGGCGGCAGCTCCAGCATCAACGGCATGATCTACATGCGCGGCCAGTCGCGCGACTACGAGCACTGGGCCGACCTCACCGGCGACGACGGCTGGCGCTGGCAGAACGTGCTGCCGGCCTTCAAGAAGCACGAAGACCACTACCTGGGCGCCGACGAGATGCACGGCGCGGGCGGCGAATGGCGCGTGGAAAAGCAGCGCCTGCGCTGGGACATCCTCGACGCCTTCGCGGCCGCCGCCGAGCAGGCCGGCGTGCCGCACTCCACCGACTTCAACCGCGGCAGCAACGAAGGCGTGGGCTACTTCCAGGTCAACCAGAAGAACGGCTGGCGCTGGAACACCGCCAAGGCCTTCCTGCGCCCCACCTGCTACGGCCGGCCCAACTTCGAGCTGTGGACCGGCGCGCAGGTCTCGCGCCTGCTGTTCGAAACGCAGCCCGACGGCACGCGCCGCTGCTCCGGCGCCGAGGTGTGGAACGGCACCGAGATGACCACTGCGTACGCCGAGCGCGAGGTGGTGCTGAGCGCGGGCGCCATCGGCTCGCCGCAGATCCTGCAGCTCTCGGGCATCGGCCCGGCCGACCTGCTGCGCCAGCACGGCATCGACGTGGTGCTCGACGCGCCCGGCGTCGGCGCCAACCTGCAGGACCACCTGCAGATTCGCGCGGTCTACAAGATCGACGGTGCGCCCACGCTCAACGTGATGGCTTCCTCGATGGTCGGCAAGGCCAAGATCGGGCTCGAATACCTGATGAAACGCAGCGGCCCCATGAGCATGGCGCCGTCGCAGCTCGGCGCCTTCACGCGCAGTTCGCCCGAGCGCGAATGGCCCAACCTGCAGTACCACGTGCAGCCGCTGTCGCTGGACGCCTTCGGCGATCCGCTGCACAGCTTTCCGGCCTTCACCGCGAGCGTGTGCAACCTCAATCCGACGAGCCGGGGCTCGGTGCGCATCAAGAGCAAGCGCTTCGAGGACGCGCCGGCCATTGCGCCCAACTACCTGAGCACCGACGAAGACCGCCAGGTGGCGGCCGAGTCGCTGCGCGTGACGCGCCGCATTGCCCAGCAGCCCGCGCTGGCCAAGTACAAGCCGCAGGAGTGGAAGCCCGGCGTGCAGTACCAGACCGACGAAGACCTGGCGCGGCTGGCCGGCGACATCGCCACCACCATCTTCCACCCCGTGGGCACCACGAAGATGGGCGCCGACGGCGACCCGATGGCCGTGCTCGATGCGCGCCTGCGCGTGCGCGGCGTGCAGGGCCTGCGCGTGGTCGATGCGGGCGCGATGCCCACCATCACCAGCGGCAACACCAACAGCCCGACCTTGATGATGGCCGAGAAGGCGGCGGGCTGGATCCTGGAAGACGCCGCGCGCTGAGCCGGCTTCAGCGGCGCGGCGCGCGGCCGCCGCGCTTTGCGGCCGGGCCGGGGGCGGCGGTGTTCGCGAGGTCCGCGGGCGGGCCGCCCGCCAGGCGCGCCTTCGCGCCTTCGAGCATCAGGTCCACGCCGATCTCGAACAGCGCGTCGGGGCCGGCCCGGCGGTAGGTGGCGAAGGCATCGGCCAGCAGCGGACGCGAGGCCGCGGCGGCGTCCAGCGCCTGCTGCTGCGCCGCCGCGTCGGGCGGGGTGGCCTGCTGCTCGAGCACGCAGCCCACGGTGTAGCGGCCCAGCGCGATCAGCAGCGTCATTGCCTGCGCCACCGGCACGCCCAGGCCGACCACGGCCGCGAGCTGGGCCTCGACCATGTCGAGGTCGCCCGGATCGGGCTCGGAGCCGGCATGCAGGCGTGCGCCGTCGCGCCGCGCCAGCAGCGCGCGCCGGAAGCTGTGCGCGTTCTCGCGCAGGAACGCGTCCCAGGTCTCGCCGGGCAGCGGCAGCTTGCGCTCGTGCGTGCTGTGCAGGATCTGGCCGTTCATTGCGTCCAGCAGCGCGCGCTTGTTCTTGAAATGCCAATACAGCGCGGGCTGCTGCACGCCGAGCCGCTCGGCCAGCAGCCGGGTGCTGAGCTTGTCCATGCCGACCTCGTCGAGCAGCGCGAGCGCGGCCTCGAGGATCGCTTCGCGGTCCAGTTTCATGTCGATGGGTGCCGATGTAGATGTGAATGTCGTTGCGCGCGGGGACTTCACGGCCAGGAATTTATCGCTGATAATTCCTTATCGATGATAAATTCCATCCATTCCCCACATGCTCCAGCGAGCGCTCACCACGCGCGCGCCGTGATCCTCGCCATTGTCACGCTCGACGCCGTCGGCATCAGCCTGGTCATGCCCATCGTGCCGAGCTTGCTGCGCGAGGTCGGCCACACCGGCGACCTCGGCTGGCGCTTCGGCGCCTTTCTCTCGCTCTACGCGCTGATGCAGTTCCTCTGCGCACCCGTGCTCGGCGCGCTCAGCGACCGCTTCGGCCGCCGGCCGGTGCTGCTCATCTCGGTGGCGGGCGCAGCCATCGACGCGCTCTTCATGGCCTTCGCGCCCTCGCTGTGGATGCTCTTCGTGGGCCGCGCGATCGCGGGCATGACGGGCGCGAGCACCGCCGTGGCCTCCGCCGCCATTGCCGACCTCACGCCCGAGCACCAGCGCGCGCGCTGGTTCGGCCGCATGGGCGCCTGTTTCGGGCTGGGCTTCATTGCCGGGCCAGCCATCGGCGGCGTGCTCGGCGACCACGGCGTGCGGCTGCCGTTCATCGCGGCTGCGGTGCTCAACGGCGTGACCTTCCTCGTCGGCCTGCTGGTGTTGCGCGAGTCGCGCCCGCCGGCGCTCGCCACGAAACCCTTCGATCGCGGCGTGCTGCATCCGCTCGCGCCGCTGCGCTGGGCCAACAGCTTTCCGGCGCTGCTGCCCTTGCTCGGCGTGTTCCTGCTGCTGGTGCTGGTGGGCGAGGTCGCTGGCACGACCTGGGTGATCTACGGCCAGGACCGCTACGCCTGGAACGGCACCATGGTCGGCCTCTCGCTCGCGGTCTTTGGCCTTCTGCATGCGCTGGTGCAGGGCTTCGTCGCCGGCCCGGTGGTCGAGCGCTGGGGCGAACGCGCGGCCATCGCCATCGGCACCATCGCCGACGGCACGGGCTATGCGCTGATTGCCTTCGCCACGCAGGGCTGGATGGCCATCGCGATGCTGCCGCTCCTGTGCATGGGCGGCGTCTGCGCCCCGGCGCTGCAGGCGACGCTCTCGGCGCGCGTGGGCGAGGCGCAGCAGGGGCGGCTGCAGGGCGTGCTCGCGAGCATCACCAGCCTGGCGGCGGTGTTCGGCCCGCTGCTCATCAGCCCGCTCTACTTCGCGTTCCGAACGCGCTTTCCGGGCATCGTGTGGCTGGCGGGTGCGTCGCTCTATCTGCTGTGCCTGCCGGTGCTGCTGCGCAAAACCGTAAGAACCGGCGCGCAGGGCTGACGGATCACTTCTCTATGGTCTTGTTCCAGCGCGCGTTCCATGCGGGCCGGTTCGCGTTGATGCTTTCCCAGTCGATGGTGACGGCCGTCTTCATCCACTTGTTGATGTCCGCCACCTGCGCCGCGCCTTCGCCCTCGGCCGGCGCCTTGGGGTTGGTCGGAATCTGCGCGCCGTACTGCAGCACGTTGGCCTGTGCCAACGGGCTCAGCAAGAACTCGGCGAGCTTTTGCGACAGCTCGGGCTCGCTGTTGTTGGCGATCACGCACTGGCCCACCATGAGCACCACCGCGCCTTCCTTGGGCGGCGCGTACTCCACCGGAATGCCCTTGGTCTTGAGCGCGGCCACGGCCGTGGGCGTCAGCGGGAAGATGGCCGCTTCATTGGTCTGCACCATCTCCGACAGCTTGGCCGAACTCGGGATGTACTCCAGCACGTTCGGCCCGACGGTGGTGGGCCAGGCCTTGAAGCCGGGCTCCACGTTCTTGTCGTTGCCGCCCTGGATGCGGTTGAACATCAGGAAGCCGTGCAGCCCGAACGAGGACGACGACATCGACTGGAACACCACCTTGCCCTTGAACTTGGGGTCGGCCAGGTCCATCCACGAGGTGGGCGGCGCCCAGCCCTTTTCCTTGAACATCTTCGCGTTGTAGGCCAGGCCCGTCATGCCCAGGCTCACGCCGCTGGCCATGTCGTCCTTGAAGCGCGCGGCGGGGTAGATCTCTGCCAGCGAGGGGTTGGGCTTCTGCTTCTGGCACAGCCCCATGCCGATGGCGCGCACCATGATGCCGTCGTCGAGGAACATCACATGCATCTGCGGCCTGTCCTTGTTGGCCTGCGCCTTGGCCAGGATGTCGGAGGAGGTGCCGGGCACCACCACCACCTTGGCGCCGTAGGCCTTCTCGAAGGCGGGGAACACGTACTGCGTGTACGCCTTCTCCATGGTGCCGCCGTTCATGCCGATGTAGATCGTCTTGTTCTGCGCGCTGGCGGTGCCGGCGGCGGCGAGCAGCGCCGCGAAGGCGACGGCACAAAGGAGGGAAGGGGACTTGGCGGTGCGGGACATGGTGTGCTCTCCAATCAAGTTCAGGGTGGGAATTCAGCCAGGGGGTCAGGCGTGGGAAACGGAAACTGAAACGGGTTCTTCGTCGAAGCGCCCGATGGCGAAGGCGTCGATGGGTGTGTCGGTGCGCCCGTCGCGCGCCAGTTCGGCGAGCACCTCGCCGGCGGCCGGGCCGATCTGGAAGCCCGCGCCCGAGAAGCCGAAGCCGTGGAACAGGCCGGGCGTGGTGCGGCTCGGGCCGAGCACCGGTTCACGGTCGGGCAGGTAGCCCTCGGTGCCGCCCCAGGTGCGGATGAAATGGGTGTGGCGCAACGCGGGCAGCAGCTCGACGGCCTGCATCGCGAGCATGGCGATGGCGTCGTGGTCCGCGCGCGCGCGGTCGGCACTGAGCGTGATGCCGGTGCCGCCGCCCATCACGAGGTTGCCGCGCGCGACCTGCCGGCAGTAGATGCCGCCGCCTTCCACGCCCAGGCTCCATGTCATGAAGTGCGGCACCGGTTCGGTCACCGCCATCACGGGGCTGCGTGCGCGCAGGGGCGGCGTCTCGCCGAACTGGGCGGCAATGGCGCCGGCCCAGGCGCCGGCGCAGTTCAGCAGCACCGGGGCCTGCACTTCGCGCGTGCCTTCGGCATGCGTCGCGCGCACCATGAACAGGGCGCCGTCGTGCGCCACCTCGTCGACCTTGTGGCGCTCCAGCACCTGCGCGCCCGCGCGCCGCGCCGCCAGCGCGAAGGCCGGCGACACCAGGCGCGGGTTGGCCTGCCCGTCTTCCGGGCACAGCGACCCGCCCATGGCGCGCGTGCCGAGCCAGGGGCATTGCGTGCGCAGGCGCGCGGCGGAGATCAGCTCCAGGCCCAGGTCGAAGTCGCTGCTCATGGCGCGGTAGCGCTCCAGCGAGGCCATGTCGGCCTCGCTGCGCGCGATCTTGAAATGGCCCGAGCGGATGTATTCGCCGTCGGTGCCCAGCAGGGCGGGCAGCTGGCCCCAGATGCGGTGCGCGCGCTGCGTCAGCGGCAGCTGGCTGAGCGGGCGGCCCTGGCGGCGTACGCCGCCGAAGTTCACGCCGCTCGAACGCGAGCCGCACAGGTCGCGCTCCAGCAGCACCACGCCCAGGCCCATGCGGCGCAAGGCGAGCGCGGCCGAAGCACCGACGATGCCGCCGCCGACGATGGCGACGTCGGTCTTCAGGGGGGTGATGCCGCTCATTCGCCGGTTCCTTCGTCGGTCGTTTCGGCGATCGCGTCGGCGGGCACGAGCCGCAGCGGAATCGGCTTGATCGGCGCCTGCCCGCGCAGCCGCCCGACCTGCTGCAGCGGTTGCTGCGTTGCGTGCGCCAGGATTTCTGCCGCGGCCACGCCGCACATGCGGCCCTGGCAGCGGCCCATGCCGACGCGCGACAGGGCCTTCAGGCGGTTCATTTCGTCGGCGCCGTTGATCGCGACGGTCTGGCGCAACGTGCCGGCCGTGATGTTCTCGCAGCGGCAGACCACCAGGTCGTCGCTGGCGTGCGCGGCCCAGTCCTGCGGCACGGGGAAGGCGCGCTCCAGGCCCCGGCGAAAGCCCATGAGCTTGCCCAGCTTGCGTTCCAGCGCCGATGCACGCGCCGTGTCGACGGCCAAGCCGTGGTCCGCCAGCAGCGCCAGCGCCGTGCGCTCGCCGGCCCACTCGGCCGCATCCGCACCCATGATGCCGGCGCCGTCGCCCGCGAGGTACACGCCCTGCACGCTGGAGCGGCCCGCCGCGTCGCACACCGGCAGGTGCGCGCGGTGCATGGGCACGTAGTCGAAGCGGCAGCCCAGCAGGTCGGGCAACTGCGTCTCGGAGCGCAGCGCGTAGCCGAAGCCCACCGCGTCGCAGGCCAGCGTGCGTTCCTCGTGGCCGTCCTGCCAGGTGACACCGGTCACGCGGCCTTGCGTGTCGTCGCCGAGCACGCGCAGCGGGCGCACGCCGCTGTGCAGCGCCACGCCGTGCGCGCGCAGCCAGCCGACGTAATACACGCCCTTGGCGAACACCGCAGGCTGGGTGAGCATGGCGGGGGTGGCGGCCAGCTGGTCGGCCAGGCGCGCGGTGTCCAGCACCGCGGCCACCTTCACGCCGGCCTTCGCATATTGGTACGCCACCAGGTACAGCAGCGGTCCGGTGCCCATGAACACCACGCGCTGCCCGATGGCGCAGCCCTGGAACTTGAGCGCCACCTGGGCGCCGCCCAGCGTGTACACGCCCGGCAGCGTCCAGCCCGGCACCGGCAGCACGCGGTCGGTGGCGCCCGTGGCCACGATCAGGTGGCTGTAGGGCACGCGGTGGTTGGTGTGCGTGGGGCCGTGCATCACGTCGAGCAGCCGGTCCTGCGCGTTCCACACCAGGCTGTCGCGCCGGTGCTCGATGCGGCCCTGCAGCGCGTCGAAGGAGGCGTGCACGCCCTCGGCGCGCTTCGACTCCAGGCCGTAGAGCGTTTGCGTGCTGCGCTGCGCTAGGCTGGCAGGCGGGCGGCGGTAGATCTGGCCGCCGGCGCGCGAGGCCTCGTCGATCACCACGGGCCGCAGGCCGTAGGCCACCAGCGTCTGCGCCGCGCGCACGCCGGCCGGGCCGGCGCCGACGATCACGGGGCGGATGTCGCCTGAGCTCGTCATGTGCCGTTCTTTCCCGTGACCAGCGCCATGCCGGGCGCGATGAAGGTCGAGCACGCGCGCAGCCGCTCGCCTTCGCCGGTGGCGATCCAGCAGTCCTGGCAGGCGCCCATCATGCAGAAGCCCGCGCGCGGCAGGCCACTGAACTCGTTGCGCCGCAGCTGGGCGCCTTGCGTGAGCACGGCGGTCAGCACGGTGTCGCCGGCGAGTGCGCTCGCGGGCACGCCGTCGAGCGTGAAGGCCACGGCCTCGCGGTCGGTGGTCTCGGCCACGCGGTGCAGCAATGCATGAGAAGTGGTCGTCATTTGCTGCGCCCCACCAGCACGCGGTCCAGCCCGTAGATGCGGTCCAGCAGCACCATCGCGAAGGCCGTGACGGCCACCATCAGCGCCGACACCGCCGCCATCAGCGGGTCGATCGACTCGGTGGCGTACATGTACATGCGCACCGGCAGCGTCACCGTGCTGGGCGAGGTGACGAAGATGGACATCGTCACTTCGTCGAAGCTGTTGATGAACGACAGCATCCAGCCGCCCGTGACGCCCGGCAGGATCATCGGCAGCGTGATGCGACGGAACACCGTGGCCTGGCTCGCGCCCAGCGACAGCGCGGCCTGCTCGGCGCTGCGGTCGAAGCCCACCAGCGCCGCCACCACCAGGCGCAGCGTGTAGGGCGTGACGATGAGCGCATGCGCCATCACCAGCCAGGCGAAGCTGCCCGAGCCGCCCACCAGCGAGAACAGCCGCAGCAGCGCCACGCCCAGCACCAGGTGCGGCACGATCAGCGGCGACAGGAACAGGCCGTTGAGGAAGTTGCGCCCCGGAAACGCGTAGCGCGTGATCGCCATGCCGGCCGGCACCGCCAGCAGCGTGGCGATGGTGGCCGAGCTCAGCGCGAGCCACAGGCTGTTCCAGAACGACTGCATGAAGTCGGGGTGCGCGAACACCGCGCGGAACCAGCGCAGCGAGAAGTGCGTGGTCGGAATGGTCAGCGTGTTCTCGGGCGTGAACGCCACGATGCACACCACCACCAGCGGCGCAAGCATGAAGGTGATGACGAGCGCGTTGAACGCGAGGGCGATGGGGCCGTTCTTGTTCATGGCTCAGGCCTCCCGCCGGGCCGCCCCAAGGGAGGCCTGCGCCCCCTCGGGGGGCAGCGAATACACGAAGTGATGGAGCGTGGGGGTCATGTCAGCCCAGCGCTTTCTTGTAGCGGCCTTCTACGAGGCGGTTGTAGCTGAGCATGACGACCAGATTCGCGACAAGCAGAACCAGCGCCACGGCAGCGCCCAGTGGCCAGTTCAGCTCGCTGAGGTACTCGTCGTAGACGATGGTCGCGACCATCTTCAGGCGCCGCCCGCCCAGCAGACCCGGAATGGCGAACGAACTCGCGGCCAGGCCGAACACGATCAGGCTGCCCGACAGAATGCCCGGCATCACCTGCGGCAGCACGATGCGCCGCAGCGTGGTGAAGGGCGTGGCGTTGAGCGACAGGGCCGCGTTCTCCACGCCCGGGTCCAGCTTCTGCAGCGAGGTCCACACCGGGATCACCATGAACGGCAGCATCACGTGCACCAGCGCAATGACCACGGCGGTGCTGGTGTACAGGATCTTCACCGGGCCGATGCCCAGCAGCCCCAGCAGGCCGTTGACCGCGCCCTCGGGCCCGAGCAGCATGCTCCAGCCGAAGGCGCGCACCACCACCGAGACCAGCAGCGGCGCCAGCACCACCAGCAGAAGAATCGAGCGCCACGGGTTGCGCATGCGGCTGAGCACATAGGCCTCGGGCGCGCCGATGACCACGCAGATCAGCGTGACCAGCCCCGACACCCAGAAGGTGCGCCAGAAGATGCCCAGGTAGTAGGAGTCGGAGAACACCAGCGCGTAGTGCGCGAACGTGAACTCGCCCGCCTTGGGACCGGTGGCCGGGTCGTACACGTTGAACGACAGCACGGCCGTGAGCGCCAGCGGCACCAGCAGCAGCGCGGTGAACAGCAGCAGCGCGGGGGCGCTGAGCCACCACGGGGTGGCCTTGTGCTTCAGCGCGGTGCTCATGCGGCGACCGCTTTCTCCGCCGGCAGCAGCCGCATGCAGTGCGCCGGCCAGTCGAGGCCGGTGCGGGCGCCTTCCTCGAGCGCCTCGCGCCCGTCGTTGGGGCTGAGCACCGTGAGGTCGCCCACGGCCGTGGCCACGCGGTAGAGCCACTGGCTGCCGAGGAAGAAGCGCTCCTGCACTTCGCCGTCGAGCCGGCCCTGCCCCGGCGGCACCAGCTGCAGCTTTTCGGGCCGCACGCTCAGCAGCGCCGCGGTGTTGACGCTGAAGCCCGTGTCGTCCACGTCGAGCGAGAGCGCGCCGACTTCCACGCAGGTGCGCGTGGCGCCGCTGTTGGAGACGCGGCAGTCCAGCAGGTTGGCCTTGCCCACGAAGGTGGAGATGAAGCGCGTGCTCGGATGCTCGTACACGCGCTGCGGATGGTCGATCTGCGTGGCGCAGCCGCCTTCCATCACCACCACGCGGTCGCTGATGGACATGGCCTCGCTCTGGTCGTGCGTGACCATCACCGTGGTGGTGCCCACCTTGCGCTGGATCTGGCGCAGCTCGAACTGCATCTCCTCGCGCAGCTTGGCGTCCAGGTTGGAGAGCGGCTCGTCCAGCAGCAGCACCGGCGGCTCGATGACGAGCGCGCGGGCCAGCGCCACGCGCTGCCGCTGGCCGCCCGAGAGCTCGCGCGGATAGCGCGTGGCGTGCGCTTCGAGGTGCACCAGCGCCAGCGCCTGCTTCACGCGCTCGCTGCGCTCGGCCTGGGGCATCTTGCGCATCTCGAGGCCGAAGCTCACGTTGTCGGCCACCGTCATGTGCGGGAACAGCGCGTAGGTCTGGAACACGATGCCCAGCCCGCGCGTGTTGGCCTTGGCGTGCGTGATGTCCTTGCCCGCGAGCTCGATGCGCCCGCTGCTCACGGCCTCGAAGCCCGCAATCATCTGCAGCGTGGTGGTCTTGCCGCAGCCCGAGGGGCCGAGCAGCGAGACGAACTCGCCTTTTTCCACCGTGAGGTTCATGGCCGACACCGCGCGGGTGGCGCCATAGAACTTGGTCACGTCGGTGAGCTGGAGGAATGACATGGGAGAGTGCCTTTCTGCGGGAGCGAAAAGATGGCTCCGGGCACCTTGGTTCATCTTGGTGCGGGCCATGGACAGCTTGCTGCGTTCAATTCACTCTATTGCAACGATTGCGCCAGATCGCCTCGGGTATTCCATTAATCAGAATCTTTCTTCAATTTATTCCGTTCAATGGAATATAATGGCCGAAAGCAATCAGCACGATTCCACAGGAGCAAGGTATGGAAAGCACTTCGGACGCCGCACCGGCCACCGCACCGTCCAGCGGCGGCGTGCCGCGCGTGTTTTCGGTGATCCGGGCGCTCGGCGCGGTGCAGGCCGAGGGCGGGCGCGTGACGCAGATCGCACGTTCCGTGGGCCTCACGCAGGCCACCACGCACCGTTTGCTGCAGTCGCTCATGGCCGAAGGCATGGTCGAGCAGGACGAGCGCACCAAGCTCTACCGCCTGGGCATCGACTTCTTCGCGCTCGCGGCCAGCGCGGGCAACCCCGGCGACCTGCGCTCCATCTGCCGGCCGGTGCTGCTGCGGCTGTGCGCGAGCCTGGGGGACAGCATCTTCCTGCTGGCGCGCAGCGGCTTCGACGCCGTCTGCCTGGACCGCAGCGAAGGGCCGTTTCCCATCCGATCGTTCACCGGCGACATCGGCGGGCGCATTGCGCTGGGCGTGGGGCAAGGGGCGCTGGCCATCCTGGCGTTCTTGCCGGAGGCGGAGCGCGAAGAGGTGATCCGCTTCAACCTGTCGCGCGTGCGCGAGTACGGCGTGTACGACGAGGTGTACCTGCGCACCGAGATCGAGCGCGTGCGCCAGCAGGGCTATGCGGGGCGCAACACCGGGCTGCTCGAGGGCATGGCGGGCGTGGCGGTGCCGATCCTCGACCGCGAAGGGCGCGCGGTGGCCGCGCTGAGCGTGGGCACCATCGCCGACCGGCTCAATGCCGACCGCATGCCGACCGTGGTGGAACTGCTCAAGCGCGAGGCCGCGGCCATCGGGCCGAAGATCAACCCGTTCGACGCCACGCTGCGGCGGCCGGCGCAGAGCCTGGCGAGTTCGCCGGCGGGGCAGAAGATCGAGCTGCCGGAGGCGCCCGGGCCGGGGAAGGCCTGAGCCTCCGGGGCATCAACAACGCCGGCGTGTCAGCACCGCCAGCTTCAACGCCGGCGCATCGGCATCCTGTCGATCTCCGCGAACACCGCCTGCAGGTCGACGTCGGGGCCTTCGGTCATCTTCACGCCGCCGTCCTTGCCGACCAGCACGAAGATGGGCGGGCCCGCCGCATCGAGTTTCAGCGCGGCCAGCAGCGCGCGGGTCTGCGCCACGTCGAGCGGCTGCGCGTTGCGGCGGCCCTGGCCCGCGACCACCGTGTAGAGCACCATCTCGCGGTCGATGAAGGCCTCGCGCGTGGCCGTCTGGCGCAGGGCGGACTCGACCTTGCGCAGCATCGCGTCACCCTCCGCCGGCACCACCACGACCACCGGGCGCGTCTTCCAGCGCTCGGTCACGAGCGGGTTGCGTTCCGCGGCGGCGGCCGCGAGCGGCAGGGCCACGCTCAGCGCGGCCAGGGTGGGCTTGAGAAGGCTCGAAAAAGGCATGCTCACTCCTTCAGCTTGATGTCTTCGCTCTTGGCTTCCTGCATCGCTTCGGGCTCCAGCTCTTCGGCGTAGCGGTTGAGGCGAATGAACACGCCCCAGCCCGCCATCAGCAGGCCCACCGCGCTCAGCAGGGCGGCGCCGTACAGCATGAGCTCGGGCATCTCGCGGGCCTTGAAGATCGCGACCAGGCCCTCGACCGCCACGGCCACCACGATCACCACCATGAACCGCGACAGGAACCGGCGCACCCGCGTCGGCGCGCCGATGTGGGCGTCGCGCACCACTTCTTCTTCGAGCACGGTCTGCGAGATCTGCAGCGCCACGACCGCGGCCGCCAGCAGGCCGACCGCCTCGATCACCGCTTCGGCCGTCGCGATGTCGATGCCCTGCATGACGGCGACAAAGCCCGCGTGCCCCGCGACCGCGATCAGCACCACGGCCGCTGCGGCGAACGCGAACGCCGTCAGCGCGTGGAGCGCGGCGTAGAGGGAGAGGATCGTCTTCATGGCGCATCGGGCAAGTGGGGGTGGCGCATCTTGGATGCGGCCTGGCGCCTTGTGCGTAGGCGCGCAGCCCGTCGGATGCGCGGCGCACGCCATCATCCTTCCTCAAACGCATCAGGTCCTTCCATTTTTTCACTAGCCAATCGCGCGCAGTTCGCTGATATTGGCCGGGTTCCACCCCCGTACCGCCTTCCTGCCTTCCTTCTTCCTCCTCCTTCCCGGAGCGCGTCCATGTCCGAAGACCACACCCCCCTTTCCCCGGCGTCCGTCGCCACCGAAGTCGAACAACTGCTGCAGCGCCTGGGCGTGCCGCGCGAAGCCCACACCGGCGGCGAACTGACGGTGCGCTCGCCGGTGTCCGGCGAGGTGGTCGCACAGGTGCGGCAGACCACGCCGGCCGAGGCCACCGCCGCCATCGGCCGCGCGCACGAGGCCTTCAAGGCCTGGCGCAACGTGCCGGCCCCGCGCCGCGGCGAACTGGTGCGCCTGCTGGGCGAAGAGCTGCGCGTCGCCAAGCGCGACCTGGGCCGCCTGGTCACGCTGGAGGCCGGCAAGATTCCGTCCGAAGGCGCGGGCGAGGTGCAGGAAATGATCGACATCTGCGACTTCGCGGTCGGCCTGTCGCGCCAGCTCTACGGCCTGACGCTGGCCACCGAGCGCGCCGAGCACCGCATGATGGAAACCTGGCATCCGCTGGGCGTGTGCGGCGTGATCTCCGCCTTCAACTTTCCCGTGGCCGTGTGGTCGTGGAACGCGGCGCTGGCGCTGGTGTGCGGCGACTCGGTGGTGTGGAAACCGTCCGAGAAAACACCGCTGACCGCGCTGGCCGTGCATGCCATCGCGCAGCGCGCCATCGAGCGCTTCGGCGACGCGCCCGAAGGCCTGCTGGGCCTGCTGCTGGGCCTGCGCGACATCGGCGAGGTGCTGGTGGACGACCACCGCGTGCCGATTCTGTCGGCCACCGGTTCCACCGCCATGGGCCGCCAGGTGGGGCCGAAGCTGGCTGCCCGCTTTGCCCGCGCCATCCTGGAGCTGGGCGGCAACAACGCCGCCATCGTCACGCCCTCGGCCGACCTCGACCTCACGCTGCGCGGTATCGCCTTCGCGGCCATGGGCACGGCCGGCCAGCGCTGCACCACGCTGCGTCGCCTGTTCGTGCACGACAGCGTGTACGACGCGCTGGTGCCCAAGCTTGCCAAGGTCTACGGCAACGTGCAGGTGGGCGATCCGCGCGAGGCCGGCACGCTGGTGGGGCCGCTGATCGACCGCGCCGCTTTCGACGGCATGCAGAAGGCCCTGAACGAAAGCCGCGAGATCGGTGCCACCGTGCATGGCGGCAGCCGCGTCTATGGCATCGGCACGCAGGACGCCTACTACGTGCGCCCCGCGCTGGTGGAGCTCAAGTCGCACGCCGGCCCGGTGCTGCGCGAGACCTTCGCGCCCATCCTGTACGTGGTGCGCTACAGCACGCTCGACGAGGCCATCGAATGGCACAACGAAGTGGGCGCGGGCCTGTCGTCGTCGATCTTCACGCTCAACGTACGCGAGGCCGAGCGCTTCATGTCGAGCGCGGGCTCGGACTGCGGCATTGCCAACGTCAACATCGGCCCGAGCGGCGCGGAGATCGGCGGCGCCTTCGGCGGCGAGAAGGAAACCGGCGGCGGGCGCGAGGCGGGCTCGGACAGCTGGAAGGCGTACATGCGCCGCGCCACGAACACCATCAACTACTCGACCGCGTTGCCCCTTGCACAAGGCGTGACCTTCGACATCGGCGACTGACCGCCTTCCCGGTTCGTTCGAACCTGCCGCGCAGCAGCCCTGCTGCGGCGGCCGGCGGGCGGCCGCATGCATTCACCACAACCATAAGCAGGAGACAGAGACCATGAACATTCCCTTCAAGACCGCCACGACCACCGCCATCGCAGCCACGATGCTCGCGCTCGCGTTCGGCGCCGCCGCGCAGACCACCCCCGGCACGCTCGACAAGATCAAGGGCAGCGGCAAGGTGGTGCTGGGTGTGCGCGAAGCCTCGCCGCCCATGGCCTACATGCTGGGCGCGGGCGAGAAGTACGTGGGCTATCACGTGGAGCTGTGTGAGCGCGTGCTGAAGGACATCGCGCCGCAGGCCAGGCTGGAGTACATGGCCGTGACGGCGCAGAACACCATTCCGCTGGTGCAGAACGGCACGCTGGACATCGGCTGCGGCCCCACCACCAACAACACCGCCCGCCAGCAGCAGGTGGCCTTCGCGCTCACCACGTACGTGAGCGAAGTGCGCATGGCGACCAAGGTCGACTCGGGCATCGCCACGCTCGACCAGCTGGCGGGGCGCAACGTGTCGGCCTCCACCGGCACCACCGCCGTGCAGCTGCTGCGCAAGCGCGAGCGCGCACAGAACGTCTCTTACAACACCATGCTGGGCAAGGACCACCTCGAGAGCTTCCTGCTGCTGGAGTCGGGCCGCGCCGATGCCTTCGTGCTCGACGACAACCTGCTGGCCGGCATCATCGCGAACTCGAAGAGCCCCGCGTCGTACCGCATCGTCGGCGAGGCGCTGGGCTCCGAGCCGATCGCGCTGCTGTTCCGCAAGGACGACCCGGCCTTCAAGGCGGCGGTGGACGACTCGCTGCGCCGCATGATGAAGAGCGGCGACCTCGAGAAGATCTACACCAAGTGGTTCGTGGCCGCCATTCCGCCGAAGAACACCAGCCTGAACCTGCCCATGAGCCCGGCGCTCAAGCAGCTGATGGCCGAGCCCAACGACAAGCCGCTGGAGGCCTACGCCAAGTGAACCTGGACACCGTTGCTTTCCTGCCGGCGCAGCGCGTGCGCGCCATCGGCGTCTCGGAAATCCTGCGCATCACCGACCACGCCAACGCGCTCAAGCGCGCGGGCCGGCCGGTGATCGTGCTGGGTGCGGGCGAGCCCGATTTCGACACGCCGCCGAACGTGCGCGACGCCGCGGTGCGCGCCATCGAACGCGGCGAGACGCGCTACACGGTGCTCGACGGCAGCCCGGCGATGAAGGCCGCGGTGCAGCTGAAGTTCAGGCGTGACAACGCGCTGGACTTCGCGCCCGACGAGATCAGCGTGAGCGCGGGCGCCAAGCAGGTCATCTTCAACGCGCTGATGGCCAGCCTGGACCCGGGCGACGAGGTGATCCTGCCCGCGCCGTACTGGACCTCGTACGCGGACATCGTGCGGATCTGCGGCGGCGTGCCGGTGGTGGTGGCCTGCTCCGAAGCCGACGGCTTCCGGCTCGATGCGGCGCAACTCGACGCGGCCATCACGCCGCGCACACGCTGGCTGTTCCTCAACTCGCCGTCGAACCCGAGCGGCGCGGCCTACAGCGCGGCGCAGCTCAAGCCGCTGTGCGAGGTGCTGCTGCGGCATCCGCAGGTGTGGGTGCTGGCGGACGACATCTACGAACACATCCTCTACGACGGGCTCGCCTTTGCGACGCCGGTGGCGGTCGAGCCGCGGCTGCGCGAACGCACGCTGACCGTCAACGGCGTGTCGAAGGCCTACGCCATGACCGGCTGGCGCGTGGGCTACGGCGCGGGGCCGCGCGCGCTCATCGCGGCCATGGCCGTGGTGCAGAGCCAGACGACCTCGTGCCCGTCGTCCATCAGCCAGGCCGCGGCCATCGAGGCGCTGACCGGGCCGCAGGGCATCGTGGCCGAGCGCTGCGCCGACTTCCAGGCGCGCCGCGACTTCGTGGTCGCCGCGCTGAACCGCGCGCCCGGCCTGCACTGCCGCGTGCCCGAAGGCGCGTTCTATACCTTCGCGAGTTGCGCGGGCGTGCTCGGCAAGCGCACACCCGGCGGCACCTTGCTGCAGAGCGACAGCGACTTCTGCGGCTACCTGCTGCAGGACTTCGAGGTGGCGGTGGTGCCAGGCAGCGTGTTCGGGCTGGCGCCGTATTTCCGGATTTCGTATGCGACGGCGATGTCGCAGCTGGAAGAGGCGTGCAAGCGCATCGTGGCCGCGTGCGAAGCCCTCGAATGACTTTGACTTTCTCCCTCCCCCGCTGGGGGAGGGCAGGGGTGGGGGCTCGCGGCATGTCAGTTGCTGTCGGCTCATCCAGCGCCGCTTGCCCCCATCCCAGCCTTCCCCCAAAGGGGGAAGGAGCAATACCCTGCGTCTTCGTTTCGTCGAGCCCGCATTTCTCCCTCCCCCGCTGGGGGAGGGTAGGGGTGGGGGCTTGCGGCATGTCAGTTGCTGTCGGCCTGACCAACGCCGCTTGCCCCCATCCCAGCCTTCCCCCAGAGGGGGAAGGAGCAACACCCCATACCTTCAGCCCTTTGGAACAAGCATGACCTCACCCCGCACCGGCGGCCAGATCCTGGTCGACCAGCTCATCACCCATGGCGTGCAGCAACTCTTCTGCGTGCCCGGCGAAAGCTTTCTTGCCGTGCTCGACGCGCTGCATGACGCATCGATCGACGTGACCGTGTGCCGCCAGGAAGGCGGCGCGGCCATGATGGCCGAGGCGCAGGGCAAGCTCACGGGCAAGCCCGGCATCTGCTTCGTCACGCGCGGCCCGGGCGCCACCAACGCGGCGGCCGGCGTGCACATCGCGCACCAGGACTCGACGCCGCTGCTGCTCTTCGTGGGCCAGGTCGCGCGCGAGGCACTGGGCCGTGAGGCCTTCCAGGAACTCGACTACAGCGCCGTGTTCGGCACCATGGCCAAGTGGGTCGTGCAGATCGACGATCCGGCGCGCGTGCCCGAACTGGTGTCGCGCGCCTTCCATGTCGCCACCTCGGGCCGGCCCGGCCCGGTGGTGATCGCGCTGCCGGAAGACATGCTGACCGAGGCCGCGACGGTGGCCGACGCGCAGCCTTACGCGGTGACCGAAACCCATCCCGGTGCGTCGCAGGTCGCCGAGCTGCAGCAGCGCCTGGCGCAGGCGCAGCGCCCGGTCGTCATCCTGGGCGGCAGCCGCTGGTCCGAAAAGGCCGCGCTGCAGTTCGCGGATTTCGCGACGGCGTTCTCGCTGCCCGTGTACTGCTCGTTCCGCCGCCAGATGCTGATGTCCGCCGAGCACCCTTGCTATGCGGGCGACCTGGGCCTGGGCGCCAACCCGCGCATGCTGGAGCGCATCCGCCATGCCGACCTGGTGCTGCTGGTCGGTGGCCGCCTGTCGGAAGTGCCGTCGCAGGGCTACGAGCTGCTGGCGATTCCGCAGCCGAAGCAGGCATTGGTGCACGTGCACGCCGATGCGGACGAACTCGGCAAGCTCTACCGCCCGGCGCAGGGCATCCACGCCACGCCGCAGGCTTTTGCCGAAGCGGTGACCGCGCTGCGCCCCGCATCCACACCCGCGTGGCAGGCCGAGACCAAGATCGCGCGCGAAGACTTCCTGCGCTGGAGCGACCCGGCGCCCATCCGCATTCCGGGTCCGCTGCAGATGGGCGAGGTCATGCAGCACCTGCGCGAGGTGCTGCCGGCCGACACCATCTTCTGCAACGGTGCGGGCAACTTCGCCACCTGGGTGCACCGCTTCTGGCCGTTCCGCGCGTTCGCCAGCCAGCTGGCGCCCACCAGCGGCTCGATGGGCTACGGCCTGCCGGCCGGTGTCGGCGCCAAGCGCCTGTGGCCGCAGCGCGAGGTGGTGGTGTTTGCCGGCGATGGCGATTTCATGATGCACGGCCAGGAGTTCGCCACCGCCGTGCAGTACGGCCTGCCGATCCTCGTGGTGCTGCTGGACAACGCCATGTACGGCACCATCCGCATGCACCAGGAAAAGCACTATCCCGGCCGCATCAGCGCCACGCAGTTGAAGAACCCCGACTTCCGCGGCTATGCCGAGGTGTTCGGCGGCCACGGCGAGCGCGTGACGAACACCGAAGAGTTCGGCCCCGCACTGGCCCGCGCGCGAGCCAGCGGCAAGCCGGCGATCCTGCATTGCCTGCTGGACCCGGAGGCCATCACGCCGGGGAGCACGCTGCAGTCGATTCGCAAGGCGGCGTTGGCTGCGGGCTGAGTTCGGGAATCGGCATCGGGGGGCGCGGTTCGTTCAGCGCAACCCGCCCACGTACCGCGGCGGCGGCGTCGGCGGCTGCCCGTCGGGTTGCCGCGCCGCCAGGCGGGCAGCGCGTGCCAGCGGCTCCATCGCCTGCTCCAGCCGCGTGGCCAGCTGGTCGAGCTCCTCGTCCTTGGTTTCGGCGGCGTGCACGCGCGTCATGCGCACGATCTCGGCGGCGTACTCCGCGTTGGTTGCCATCCACTCGGTGTCGGTCACGCGCCCGTGCTTTCGCCGCAGCGCCACATGAAGGCGGGCGGCGAGGGCGATGCGTTCGCTTTCGGACATGGATGGCATGGTTCCTCCGACGGTGGATCAACTCCCCAGGTGTTCCTTGTGCTGTGCAAGATCGAGGCCCAGCAGCTCGCTGTCGGCGTCGACGCGCAAGCCCACCAGCACATGCACCAGCCAAAGCACCACCGCCGTCCCCGTCGCGCTGTAGATGGCCACGCTCCCCACCGCGATGGCCTGCGTCAGCACGTTGCCCGTGACGCCCGAAATGCGCGCATCGGCGAACACGCCCGTGAGCAGCGCACCCACGATGCCACCGATGCCGTGCACGCCGAACACGTCCAGCGAGTCGTCCGCCCCCAGCAGGTGCTTCAGCCCGGTGGCGCCCCAGTAGCACGCCAGCCCCGCGATGGCGCCGATGGCCAGCGCCGCCAGCGGCGTGACGAAACCGGCCGCCGGCGTGATCGCCACCAGCCCGGCCACCAGGCCCGAGCACAGGCCCAGCAGCGAGGGGCTGCGCCGCACGATCCACTCGCCGATCATCCAGCTCATGGCGCCGGCCGCCGCCGCGATGTGCGTCACCAGCATCGCCAGGCCCGCGCGCCCGTCGGCTGCCACGGCTGAACCTGCATTGAAGCCGAACCAGCCGACCCACAGCAGGCCGGCGCCCATCATGGTCATCGCCAGGCTGTAGGGCTCGAAGGCCTCGCGTCCGTAGCCTTTGCGCGGGCCCAGCGCATAGGCGCAGACCAGCCCCGCGATGCCCGCGTTGACGTGAACCACCGAGCCGCCGGCGAAGTCGAGCGCGCCCATCTGCGCGAGCCAGCCGCCCGGCTCCCACACCCAGTGCGCCACCGGCGCGTACACCAGCACGCTCCACAGCAGCGCGAACCACAGGATGGCCGAGAAGCGCATGCGTTCGACGAAGGCGCCCAGCACCAGGGCGGTGGTGATGATCGCGAAGGTCAGCTGGAACATCGCGTAGACCGACTCGGGCACGTTGGGCGCGACATGGCTCACCGCCACCTGGCCCGCTTCCTTCAGGTACTCGAAGCCCGAGAAGCCCCACCGCCCGAGCCCGCCCAGCCAGGGCCAGCCGGGCGTGAAGGCCAGCGAGTAGCCCAGCGCGAACCAGGTCAGCGAGACCACCGCGGCAATCGCCACCACGGCCGCCATGGTGGCCAGCACGTTCTTGCGGCGCACCATGCCTGCGTAGAAGAGCGCGATGCCGGGCAGCGTCATCAGCAGCACCAGTGCGGTCGAAGTCATCATCCAGGCGGTGTCTGCCGCGTTGATGGAGGCGTGCGTTGCCAAGGCCATGGCCGTTGTCTTCTTCGAGTTGTGGACTGTTGCCTTACGTGCACAAGTCGTGCCACCTTGTTAACTCCTCGACACACTTTGGTTCGCAAATCGTGTTTCAGACGTAAGTCAAAGCGGGTAATTCCTAATGCACTGACGCGGTGCACGCTCTAAAGTCTGCCCACTCGCGAACGGGCCCTGCTCGTACTGCCGAGGGTCCGAGGAGACAACTTCCCGATCAACAAGAAAAATCTTCAAAGGCTCCGTACGAGATGCCTGTTTCGAACTTGAAAGACGCCGCTGGTCGGCGTCTTTTTTTTGCCTGTTCGAAGGGCGCGGCCCGGCCTTTTTTCTCAAGCTGAATGCACCCCATACGCTTGTCATACCTGCGTGTGACGCTACTTTTTTAATAGCATTCCGGGTGAGACAATCGCCGCCATGGAAATGCTGGTGGTCACGGGTGCCTCGCTGCTTGCGGGTTTTGTCGATTCGATCGTGGGCGGAGGCGGGCTGGTCCTGGTGCCGGCGCTGTTCGCCGTGTTTCCGAGCGCACCACCGGCGACCCTGCTGGGCACCAACAAAAGCGCGTCCATTTGGGGCACGGCCGCCGCGGCGGCCCAGTTCAGCCAGCGGGTGCAGATGCGCTGGGGGGCCCTCTGGCCGGCCGCATTGCTCGGCTTCGCCGGCGCGATGCTGGGCGCCTGGGGTGTCACGATGTTTCCCGGCGACTTCCTGCGCCGGGCGCTGCCTGTCATCCTGCTGGGCGTGCTTCTGTACACGCTGGCGCGCAAGGACATGGGCCGGCTGCACGCGCCGCGTTTCACCGGCCGCGCCGAAACGCTGGCGGCCTGCACCATCGGCCTGTCGATCGGGTTCTACGACGGGTTCTTCGGGCCGGGCGCGGGCAGCTTCCTGGTGTTCCTGTTCGTGCGCTGGATGGGCTACGACTTCCTCAACGCCTCGGCCTCCGCCAAGATCATCAACACCCTGACCAACGGCGCCGCGCTGATCCTGCTGGCGGCCAAGGGCCACGTGTGGTGGCACTACGGGCTGGTGATGGCGGTGGCCAACGTCGCCGGCAGCCTGCTGGGCACGCGCGTGGCGCTCAAGCACGGTGCGGGGTTCGTGCGGGGGGTGTTCATCGTGGTGGTGAGCGCGCTGATCCTGAAGACGGCGTACGACGCGTTCCTGAAATGAAAAAGCCCCAGGCGCCAAGCCAGGGGCTTCTTCCAGAAACACCGAGGAACCGGCTTTGCCGGGCCTCAGGTGTTGCCCCGGTGGCGGGCCTATTCTTCGACGAAGGCTTCCTCGCGCTTCGCCTTGATCGCCGGCAGCAGCACGATGCCCAGCAGCATCACCGCGGCCACCAGCAGCCCCGCCGACAGCGGCCGCGTGACGAACACGCTCCATGCACCACGCGACAGCAGCAGGGCGCGCCGCAGGTTCTCTTCCATCATCGGCCCGAGGATGAAGCCCAGCAGCAGCGGTGCGGGTTCCGTCCTGAGCTTGATGAACAGGTAGCCGATGAAGCCGAAGGCCGCCACCATCCACACATCGAAGGTGTTGTTGTTGGTCGAGTACACGCCGATGGCGCAGAACAGCACGATCGCCGGGAACAGGAACTTGTAGGGCACCGTCAGCAGCTTGATCCACATGCCGATCAGCGGCAGGTTCAGGATGATCAGCATCGCGTTGCCGATCCACATCGAGGCGATCAGGCCCCAGAACAGCTCGGGGTTGCTGGTCATCACCTGCGGGCCGGGCTGGATGTTGTGGATCGTCATGGCGCCCACCATCAGCGCCATCACCGCGTTGGGCGGAATGCCCAGCGTGAGCAGCGGAATGAAGGAAGTCTGCGCGCCGGCGTTGTTGGCCGACTCGGGCGACGCCACGCCGCGGATGTTGCCCTTGCCGAACGGGACTTCGCCAGGGCGCATCTTGATCTTCTTCTCCAGGGCATACGAGGCGAACGAGGCCAGCAGCGCGCCGCCGCCGGGCAGGATGCCCAGGGCCGAACCCAGCGCCGTGCCGCGCAGCACCGCGGGCGTCATGCGCTTGAAGTCTTCCTTGGTGGGCCACAGGCCCTTCACCTTGTGCGTGAACACCTCGCGCTCGTCGTCGGGCTGCGAGAGGTTGCCGATGATTTCGCCGTAGCCGAACACGCCCATGGCGATCACCACGAAGCCGATGCCGTCGGTCAGTTCAGGAATGTCGAAGCTGTAGCGCGCCACGCCCGAGTTGACGTCGGTGCCCACGATGCCCAGCAGCAGGCCCAGCACGATCATGGCCACCGCCTTGATCAGCGAACCCGACGCCAGCACCACCGCGCCGATCAGGCCCAGCGTCATCAGCGAGAAGTACTCGGCCGGGCCGAACTTGAAGGCCAGCTCGGTCAGCGGCGGTGCGAAGGCCGCCAGGATCAGCGTGCCCACGCAGCCCGCGAAGAACGAGCCCAGGCCGGCCGCGGCCAGCGCGGGGCCCGCGCGGCCCTGCCTTGCCATCTGGTAGCCGTCGATGCAGGTGACCACCGAGGACGACTCCCCGGGCAGGTTCACCAGAATGGCCGTCGTGGAGCCGCCGTACTGCGCGCCGTAATAGATGCCGGCCAGCATGATGAGCGCCGACACGGGCGGCAGCGCATAGGTAGCAGGCAGCAGCATCGCGATGGTCGCGACCGGCCCGATGCCGGGCAGCACGCCGATCAGCGTGCCCAGAATGCAGCCCAGCAGGCAATACAGCAGGTTGGTGAAGGTGAAGGCAACGCCGAAACCGATGGAAAGGTTGTGGATCAGGTCCATGGTGCGTGCTCCTCAGCCCGAAATGAAAGTGGGCCAGACCTGGATCTGGAGCTTGAGCGCCCAGATGAAGGCCACGTAGCTGCCGGCGGCCAGGATGGTCGACAGGATCAGCACGTCGCGCAGCTTGAAGTGCTCGCCCGCCATGCTCGAGATGATCGTGAGGGCGTAGATCGCGATGATCATCCCCATGGCCGGCAGCCCGATGCTGGGCAGCCCGCCCAGCAGCACGCCGAAGGCGAGGTTGGCGCCGAGCACGAAGGCCAGGGGCTTCCAGGCCCACTTGCCGATCGGGTCGCCGTCGGTGGTTTCGACCACCAGCGCCTGGAACATGATGATGGCGCCCAGAAAGGCCAGCAGGATGCCCAGCATCAG
This sequence comes from Variovorax pasteuri, assembly GCF_051216435.1. NCBI lineage: Bacteria > Pseudomonadati > Pseudomonadota > Betaproteobacteria > Burkholderiales > Comamonadaceae > Variovorax > Variovorax pasteuri. The sequence goes on along the minus strand of NZ_JBPJZS010000009.1, from coordinate 117,254 downwards.
CGGGAAGTACCCCGGCCCCATGCGGGCGCCGTCGCCGATGGTGTAGGTCGTGGCGCCTATCGCGAAGGCCCCTCCCACGCTGGTGAACATGACTCCTGAAAAGAAGTCCGCCTGACTCTTGATGCGCATGTCTCGCCCCTCTTGTTTTGAAGGAGTGAGCGTCGTTCTGCGCGGCTGACCGTTGGCTGACCGCGAGGGTACGGACAAATGCTTACCGGGTTTCTATGAGGGCGACCTGACCGCGGGCACGGAAGGGCGCGGTAGAAACGAAAAAAGCTCCCGAAGGAGCTTTTTTCATTCAGAGAGCCGGAGCTCTCGGACGTGCAGGGAGGGCTTAGTAGCCGCCGCGGCCACCGCCGCCGCCGCCGTAACCGCCGCCACCACCGCTGCGGCCACCGCCGCCGCCGCCGTAACCGCCGCCACCACCACCGCCGTAGCCGCCACCGCCGCCACCACCGCCGTAGCCGCCGCCACCACCGGTGCGGGGGGGACGAGCTTCCATCGGACGGGCTTCGTTCACCGTCAGGGCACGGCCCTGGAGCGAATGGCCGTTCATGGCTTCAACAGCTGCGAGTGCTTCAGCATCCGTGCCCATTTCGACAAAGCCGAAGCCCTTCGAACGACCGGTGTCGCGTTCCATCATGACCTTGGCGCTGACGATCGAGCCGAACTCGCCGAAAGCCTGTTCCAGGTCGTTGTCACGCACGGAGTAGGCGAGGTTGCCTACGTAGAGTTTCTTGCCCATTGAGGGACTCCTAATTCAAACCAACAAAACAAAGCGATGGAGTCCCAGAATCACAACAAACAAGTGCGCTGTGGCGCGAAACTGACCGATCACCGAATTACGTGCACGGGAGACAAGTCTCACAGACACGTAAGCCGGATTATCCAGCGTGAATTGCAAAAAGAGTGGGAAATTCGTGTGTTATTGCGAAACAGTCCGACCCGGCGGGCGATTTCGCAACGGTTTCAGGAGGTCCGAAAGCCCGTTATGGTCGATCTCATGCATCAGGGCGAGCAAACGGCCGATGTCGCCCGAGGGAAAACCCTCACGTGCAAACCAATTCAGGTAATTTCCAGGCAAATCGGCGATCAGCGTGCCCTTGTGCTTGCCGAAAGGCATCGGGAGGCTCACCAGGCGTTGCAGGTCTTCGGGCTTCATCGGGTGCTCAGCCTCCCGCGCGCTTGACGGTGTGGCCCTGCTTCACGAGGGCGGCGATCACCGTCTCGCGGTGGTCGCCCTGGATTTCGATCACGCCGTCCTTCACCGTGCCGCCCGAGCCGCAGGCCGTCTTGAGCTGCTTGCCGAGCGCCGCGAGGCCTTCGGCGTCCAGCGCCACGCCCTTGACGACGGTCACGCCCTTGCCTTTGCGCCCCTTGGTCTCGTGCGATACACGCACAATGCCGTCGGTGGCCGGCGCGCGCGCGTTGAGTTCCTTGCAGCGGCACCGGGCCACGGGCTCGCCGCAGTCGGGGCACATGCGCCCGCCCGCCTCGGTGGAGTACACCAGGGCGCTGCCGGTCTGATTGCGCTGTTTCATCGTCGACATTCGCTACGTCTCTCTTCTCTCTCGGGTTTTTCTCTCTGTCTGTTCACATGCCATTCGTTTCACTGGGCCTGGCCCCCGCGCTCGTTCAGGCTGCCGCCGAAAGCGGTTATGCCGCGCCGACCGCCATCCAGGCCGCGGCCATCCCCGCGATTCTGCAGGGCCGCGACGTGCGGGGCTCGGCGCAGACCGGCTCCGGCAAGACCGCCGCATTTTCCCTGCCCTTGCTGCAGCGCCTGAGTGCGCAGCGCGTGGACGGCCCGCGCCGCGTGCGCGCCCTGGTGCTCGTGCCCACGCGCGAACTCGCGGCCCAGGTCGGCGAGACCATGCGCAGCCTGGCGCAGCACCTGCCCGAACGGCTGAAGATCGTCGTCGCCTTCGGCGGCGTGTCGATCAACCCGCAGATGATGGGCCTGCGCGGCGGCGCCGACATCGTCATCGCCACTCCGGGCCGGCTGCTCGACCTGGTCGAGCACAACGCGCTCAAGCTGAATGCCGTGTCGACGCTGGTGCTCGACGAGGCCGACCGCCTGTTCGACCTCGGCTTTGCCGAGGAGCTCGGCCGAATCCTCGCGCTGCTGCCCGCGCAGCGCCAGAACCTGCTGTTCTCCGCCACCTTCCCGGCCGCCATCCAGACGCTGGCCGACGGCATGCTGCGCGAGCCCGCCGTCATCGACGTACAGGGCGAACCGGGCACCGAGCCCAATATCGTGCAGCGCGTGATCGAGGTCGACGCCATCCGCCGCACGCAGTTGCTGCGCCACCTGCTCAAGCAGCACGAAGGCGAATGGGACCGCGTGCTGGTCTTCGTCGCCACGCAGCACGCGGCGCAGATCGTGGCTGAGAAGCTCTACAAGAACGGCATCTACGCGGTGCCATTCCACGGCGACATCGCGCAAGGCACGCGCACCGACATCCTGTCGCAGTTCAAGGAGAGCCGCTGGGACGTGGTGATCGCCACCGACCTCGCGGCGCGCGGCATCGACATCGCGCAGCTGCCCGTGGTCATCAACTACGACCTGCCGCGTTCGCCCACCGACTACATCCACCGCATCGGCCGCACCGGGCGCGCGGGAGAGAGCGGGCTGGCGATCAGCTTCGTGAGCGCGTCGACCGAGGCGCACTTCCGCCTGATCGAGAAGCGCCAGGGCCTGAGCCTGCCGCGCGAGCGCGTCGAAGGCTTCGAGCCGACCGAAGCGGCCCTGCCGGTGACCGATGCGTCGGGCACGGGCGGCGTGAAGGGGGCGCGGCCGAGCAAGAAGGACAAGCTGCGGGCGGCGGCGAAGGCCGCGCAGGGTGGTAACGACAACGACGGCGGAAACGACGCCGGGCACTGAGCCTGACGCGCATCAGTCCTGCGCTGCGTGGAACGACGCCGGCGCATGCTTCGCCAGCTCCGCCAGCAGCAGCGTCCACCCGCGCGTGCCTTCGCCGATGGACTTCAACCTGAAGAACTCGTTCGGCGCGTGCACGTCTTCGTCTGGCAGGTTGAAGCCGAACATCAACGTGTCGATGCCCAGCATCTCTTTGAAGATCGCCGTCACCGGTACGCTCGCGCCCAGGCGCACGTGAATGGGCCGGCGTCCGGTCTCGCATTCGAGCACCGCCTCGGCCGCGCGCACCAGCGGATGGCCCGCGGCGAGCGTCGATGCGGGCGACCCATCGTTCATCGCCACCACGTCGAGCGTGCAGCCCGCGGGGCAATGCCGTTGCAGGTGGTGCAGCACCGCGCGGATCATGCCGGCCGGGTCCTGCCCCACGACCACGCGCGTCGTCAGCTTGGCCTGCGCCTCGCAGGGCACGATGGTCTTGCCGCCGTCGCCGGTGTAACCGCCCCACAGGCCGTTGATGTCCAGCGCAGGCCGCAGCGTGACGCGTTCACGCGCCGTGTAGCCCGGCTCGCCATGCGAGCTGCCGCCGACGTCCGAGAAGAACGCCGCCTCGTCGTACGGAAACGCCGCGGTGTCGGCGCGCTGGCGCTCGGTCGGCGGCAAGGCGCCGTCGTGGAAGCCATCGACCGCCACGCTGCCGTCCGCATGGTGCAGCGAGGCGACCAGCCGCGCCATCTCATGCAGCGCGTTGCGCACGCTGCCGCCATAGCGGCCCGAGTGCAGGTCCTTGTGCGCGGTGCGCAGCCGCACCTCGAGTTGCGCATTGCCGCGTGCGCCTGTGTTGATGGTGGGCACCTCGGCGCTCGCGCGCCCGCCGTCCGCCGACAGCACCGCGTCAGCTTGCAGCAACTGCCGATGCCGCTCGATGAGGGGCCGAAGCGACGGGCTGCCTGTCTCTTCCTCGCCCTCCAGGAACACCTTGATGTTCACCGGGCATGCGCCCTGCACCGCGAGGAACGCGGCGATCACTTCCAGCGCGATGGTGGTCGAGCCCTTCACGTCGGACGTGCCGCGCCCGTAGAGCCGGCCGTCCACCTCCGTCGGCTCGAAGGGCGACGTGCGCCACTGTTCGATGGGGTCGACGGGCTGCACGTCGTAGTGGCCGTAGACCATCAGCGTGGGCTTGCCCGGCGCGCCGTTCCATTCGCCATACACGGCGGGTTCGCCGCCGCCGTCGAGCAGCCGCACGTTGGCCAGGCCGATGTTTTCCAGCCGCTCGACGAGAAAGCGCCGCGCGTCGTGCATGCCCTGCGCGAAGGCCGGGTCGGCGCTCACGCTCGGAATGCGCAGGAAGGCTTTGAGCCAGTCCACGATCTTGGGTTGCCGGGCGTGGAGGTAGTCGATGACGTGCTGCTCGTTCATGAAGAAATCTGTTCGGGTTCGTGGGTCAGTACAGCGGCGGGAACACGGCGGGTCCCCACAGCGTGTCGCACTTGTGCGTGTGCTCGAAGGCGTTGCTCGAGGTCTTGACGGCGGGGTAGCTGAAGTCGATCAGCGCGCGGTCCGACGGCCCCGTGAAGCGCGGCCAGCGCGAGGCGACGTTGCGCCCGTCGCCGTTCGGGTCGCCGTTCTTCGCGAAGTTGAGCAGGTACGCAACCATCTGCGCCGACAACGCCTTGCGCTGCGCCGTGGTGGCCGCGTCGGGCGTGGCGCTGCCGGGGTCGAAGTACGGGTAGCTGGGCAGCGCATCGACCGTGCCGGTGAAGTAGTAGCTGTCCATGCCGTGCGCGGTGCCGTAGTAGAAGCGCTTGGGGCTTGGCGGAAACGAGAGCTGCGGGTCGTTCAGTTCCCAGCCGTACACCGGCACCCAGGCCGACAGCGCATCGCGCCGGGCGCTGTTGCCGCACGCGTACAGCGCGTCGCCCATGGCCCGCGCGAAGCCCTGCGCGGGCACCGCGTAGTTGCCAACCGGGTACGCGGCCTCGATGGCCGTGGTGTCGTAGCCTGCCGGTGCAAGGCCGCGCAGGTACAGCGGGTAGTTGTCGGTGCTCAGCTGCGTGTCGACGAACAGCGTGCCCTCGTCGTACACGCCGCCGATCATCACGGGCACCTGGTTGAAGTTGCCGCTCTGGAAGGCGCGCGCGGGCACCTGCGTGATGATTTGTGCGTCCACCGTGGGCCGCCACTTGAGCCCGCCCTGGCCTAGCAGCGCCGACACGGGCAGCGCGCGCAGGCAAGCGACCACGTCGGTTGCGGTGCTGCAGCCGAGGTTCTTCACCGCCGTGTCGCCGACGGCCAGCGAGGTGTCCATGCTCGGGTTCGAGTACTCGGCCGAGCCGCCGCTCTGCATCACCGCGCGCTGGAACAGCCCCCTGGCCTTGGGCGACTGCAGCAGCGAGAAGCTCTGCGTCGCGCCCGCCGAGGTGCCCCACAGCGTGACGTTGCCCGCGTCGCCGCCGAAGGCCGCGATGTTCTTCTGCACCCAGCCGAGCGCGGCCAGTTGGTCCATCACCGCGAAGTTGCCGAGACTGCCGTCCTTGTTGGCCGCGCGCAGTGCCTGGTTGGCGAGGTAGCCGAGCGCGCCCAGTCGGTAGTTCAGGCTGACAACGATCACGCCGCGGCTGGCCAGCGGGCTCGGGCCCATCTCGCCCGAGCCCAGCGTGAAGGCGCCACCGTGGATGTAGAAGAGCACCGGCAGCTTGTCGTTGGGCTTGGTGCCCGCGGGCTTCCACACGTTCAGGTAGAGGCAGTCTTCGGCAATCGGCGACGACACCGCGCCTGACGCCTGCGGGCAGGCGTTGCCGAAGGTCTTGGCGAGCAGCGTGTCGGCATGCGCGGCCGGCGGCCGCGGTGGCGCCCAGCGCAACGCGCCCACCGGTGCCTGCGCGTAGGGAATGCCGAGGAAGGACACCGCATCGGCGCCGGCCGTGCCCGCGACCTGGCCTTCGGTGGTCATGGCGAGCGTGAGGTCCTGCGCGGGTGGTGGCGCCGCTGCCGGGGCGGGCGCCGGTGCCGCGGGTGGCGGCAGCGCAAGGCCGCCGAACCCCGTGGTGCCCCCGCCTCCACCGCCGCAAGCGGAGAGCGACAGCGCGAGCGCGAGCGCCATGCCATGGATGTGTCCAGTCTTCATGAATGCGTCTCCTCGAACGGAATCGAATGGAAATGGAAGGAAGCGAACCGGCGTCAGGGCGACTCGTAGCCGATGGTCTTGACCAGCTCGCGGTAGCGCGCGGCCTCGTTCGCGTAGAACTTTTCGCCCACCTCCAGGCTCATCGGCTCGAAGACCGTCTTGGCCTGCGACTCCAGCTGCGCGCGCGCATGCGGGTTCTTCAGCGCTGCTGCAATCGCGGCGTTCAGCCGCTCGGCCACTGGCTGTGGCGTGCCCTTGCGCACCATGTACGAGGTCCAGATGCCGAAGTCGAACTCCTTCATCTCCTTGCTCTGCGCGCTGGTCTGCAGCGTGTCGAAGGGCGCGGGCAGGCGCTTGCCCGGCGAGAGCGAGCCGACGAGGCGCAGGCGGCCCTGGTTCACGTAGTCCACATAGAAGGCCTGGTAGGGCATGAACGCGAAGTCGATCTGCCCGCCGAGCAAGTCCTGGATGATCGGCGCGCCGCCTTTGTAGGGCACGTGCGTGAGTGCCGCGCCAGTGCGCTTGGTGAAGAGCTCGCCCAGCAGGTGGTACAGCGTGCCCGCGCCCGGCGTGCCGTAGCTCAAGGGGGCGTCTTTGCGGGTGCGCGCCAGCGCCACGAACTCGTCGAGCGTGTGCACCGGCAGCTTGCTGTTGACCACCAGCACCAGCGGCGAGGTCGCCACCGGCGCGATCCACTGGAAGTCTTCGGGCTTGTAGCGCGTGCTCCTGTTCACCAGCCCCGACAGGATCAGTTCGTTGGGCGAGCCCTGGAACAGGTAGTGGCCGTCGGCCGGCGCGGCGAGCACCTTGGCCGCGGCGATGGCGCCGGTCGCGCCGCCGATGTTCTCCACGATCACCGGGCCGCCGAGCGCCTTGGCGAGGGGCTCGCTCAGCGCCCGCGCTGTGAAGTCGCTGGCCGCGCCGGCCGGGTAGGGAACCAACAGCGTGACCACCTTCGAGGGGAAGGTGGCCGTCTGCGCCTGCGCCGTCCCTGTCGTTGCGCAGCCTAGAAAAGCGAGCGCGCAGAGCCATCGAGCGAACCGTTTCATGGGGAATTCCTGGGTCTTGAGTGGTATGCGCTGGATGCTAGGAATCGTTCTTTCATCCGTCCAATGCATTGTTTTTGTCATTACCATGCGCACTACTCATGCATACGACAACTCGCCGCCCGCCATGAACCTCCAGCAACTCGACCATCTGCTCGCGCTCGCGGAAACCGGCTCCTTCAGCCGTGCTTCAGAGAAGGTGCACCTCACGCAGCCGGCGCTCAGCCGAAGCATTCAGATGCTCGAGCAGGAACTGGGCATGCAGCTCGTTGACCGCATTGGCAAGCGCAACGAGCTCACACCCTTCGGCGCGATGGTGCTGGCGCGCGCCAAGCGCATCTCCACGGAAGCGCACGAACTCAAGCGCGCCGCCGCGCTGCTGGCCGACGGACAGGCGGGCTCGGTGAGGCTGGGGCTCGGCGCGGCGCCCGGCGCGTTGTTCTCGGGGCCCTTGCTGATCGAGATGCTGCGCAACCATCCACGCGTGGGCCTGCAGCTGCACGGCGGCAGCCCTGAGCTTCAGCTGGCGGCGCTGCGTGCGCGCACGCTCGACGCGCTGGTGCTCACCTACCGTGCGGTGCCGCCGCGCGAAGACCTGCACATCGAGGTGCTTCCGACCATGCGTTCGGGCTTCGTCTGCCGGCGCGACCATCCGCTGCTCGAGCAGGGTCGCCGCAAGCCCGTGCGCTTCGACGCGCTCACGCGCTACCCGGTGATCTCGACGATGGTCAGCGACGACGTGGCACGCACGCTGGTGGCGCGCTACGGCAGCGACGCCAGCCCGCAGCGCTGGCTGCACGTGTCATCGGAAGACATCGGCGCGCTGATCGGCGCTGTGCGCAACACCGACGCCATCTTGCTGGGCGTACTGGCGGCCACGCGTGCGCTGCAGGACAGCGGCGAGCTGGCCGAGTTGAAGGTGCATCCCGCGGCGGGGCTGAGCGCGCAGTTCGCTTTCGTCACGCTCGAAGGCCGCACCGAGGCGCCAGCGCTGCAACTGGTGCGCAGCTTCTGCGTGGCGCAGGCGCGCTCCGGCGCCGGTCGACCCGCCTCGGATCAACCTGCCGTGTAGTCCACCTGGTGCCGCGCAATGCGCAGCTCGCCCAGCTCTTCGCGAATGCGCAGGTGCGCGGGGTGCGTGGCGTAGCCGTCGAGCGCGGCCTGGCTGTCGAACTCGCTGTAGAGCACCACGTCGCAGGCGTAGCCCACGCCGCTTGAATCGACGCCCACTTCCAGGTGCCGCAGGCCCGGCACCTGCCCGCGCAGCGACTCGAACTTGCGCTTGAGCAGCTGGCAGGCCTGCGCCTTTTCTTCCGGCGTGTCGCCGCGCAGGTTCCACATCACGATGTGCTTGACCATGGAGGCAGCGCGCTCGCTCATTCGGCCGGCGCAAAGCCGGCCTTCTGCGGCCACAGGTTGGTGAAGGCCAGGACCGAGCTCGAATTGCTGGCATAGAGCCCGGCGCGCGTGAAAGGCTCGTTCGCCTGCCATTGCTCGGCAGCCGCGCGGCTGACGAATTCGATGGCCAGCAGGCTGCCCACCATCGTCTTTCCGTCGTCGGCCAGCAGCGGGCCGGCGAAGGCCATGCGGTCGGCCACCTGCGCCAGGTAGGCCTTGTGCTCCGGGCGCACCGCGGTGCGCAACGCGGCCGAACCGGGTTTGTCGAGAAGATGGAAGACGAAGATCACACGGGGCTCCTGCTGTGGGTGGCCGCTCGATGCTAAGCAGGCGCGGCGCAGAACGCCATGCACCGGCAGCCTCGCCGGTGAAGAACAGTTTTCCGCTGGCGTGCGATCGGTCTGCGGTGCGCCCGGCCTGGCCGCTCACCAGCCCATCTGCCTGGCCGCCAGCTCCTTCATGATCTCCTCCGCCCCGCCGCCGATCATCATGACCTTCACCTCGCGGTAGATGCGCTCGCTGACGGTGCCGCGCATGAAGCCCATGCCGCCCAGGATCTGCACCGCCTGGTCGGCGCAGAACTGCATGGTCTGCGTCGCGTGGTTCTTCAGCATGCAGATCTGCGCCACCCACTCGGGCGCATTGAAGCGGCCGGCCGCCTCGAGCGCATCGCCCTCGGCCGACACGGCCTCGATCCATGCTTCGGTGGAGGCGATGCGCATCTGCATGTCCACCAGCTTGTGGCGCACGGCCTGGTGTTCGATGAGCGCGGTGCCGAAGGTCTTGCGCTCACGCGACCAGGCCAGTGCTTCGTCGAGGCAGGCCTGCGCGAAGCCGAGCGCCCCGGCGGCCAGCCCGATGCGCTCGCCGTTGAAGTTGCCCATGACCATGCGGAAGCCCGCGCCTTCGTCCCCCAGCAGGTAGCGCGCCGGCACGCGCACGTTGTCGAAGTGCAGCGTGGCGGTGTCGGAGCACAGCCAGCCCATCTTCGCCAGGCGCGTGCGCGAGAGGCCCGGCGTGTCGCCCGGCACCAGCAGCATCGAGATGCCGCCCGCGCCGCGGCCTTCGCCGGTGCGCACGGCCACGGTGATCCAGTCGGCGCGCATGCCCGAGGTGATGAAGGTCTTCTCGCCGTTCACGACGTAGTCGTTGCCCTCGCGCCGTGCGGTGGTGCGCAGCGCCGCCACGTCGGAGCCGCCGCCGGGCTCGGTGATGGCCAAGGCCGCGATCTTCTCGCCGCGCAGCACCGGCGGCACCACCTCCCGGCGCACCGCCTCGCTGCCGTGCAGCACCACGGGCGGCAGGCCGATGTTGTGCGAGAACAGGCTGGCGAGCACACCGCCGCTGCGTCCATGGCGCGCGAGCGCGATCCATGCAGGCAGCTTCAGCGAATACGAGGCGGGCGTGCCGCCCAGTTCCTCGGGATAGCTCAGGCCCAGCAAGCCGAGCTCGGCGGCGCGCGTGTAGAGCGCGCGCGGAAACTCGCCCGCGTCGTCCCATGCCTGCACGTGCGGCGCGATCTCGGTTTCGGCGAAACGCCGCACCGTGTCGGCGAGCGCGGCGCGGTCGGCTTGCAGTTCGGCGTTCATGGCCGCGTCTTCAAACGCGCGGCGCCCGCTTGGCGATGCCCATGGTCTTTGCGAGGATGCCCAGCATCACCTCGTCCGCGCCGCCGCCGATGGAGCCCAGCCGCCCGTCGCGGTACAGGCGCGACACGCGGTTTTCCAGGGTGAAGCCCATGCCGCCCCAGAACTGCAGGCAGGTGTCGGCCACCTGCCGCGTGAGGCGCCCGGTCTTGAGCTTGGCCATCGAGGCGAGCTCCAGCACGTCCTCGCCCTGCACATGCAGGTCGCAGGCGCGGTAGGCGAGGGCACGCAGGGCTTCGACTTCGGTCTTCAGCTCGGCCAGCTTGAACTGCACCCACTGCTGGTCGGCCAGCGTGCCGCCGAACATCTGGCGCTGCTGCGCCCATTCGATGGTCTGGGCGATGCAGTCTTCCATCGCTTCGAGCGAGCTCGCCGCGGCCCACAGCCGCTCTTCCTGGAACTGCTGCATCTGGTAGATGAAGCCCTGGCCCTCCTCGCCGACGCGGTAGCGCTGCGGCACGCGCACGTTGTCGAAGTAGATGAGCCCGGTGTCGCTCGAGTTCATGCCGATCTTGCGGATCTTCTTCGCCTTCTCGATGCCGGGGCTGTCCATCGGCACCATGACGAGCGACTTGTTGCGGTGCACCGGTCCGTCGCCGGTGTTGACCAGCATGCACATCCAGTCGGCCTGCAGGCTGTTGGTGATCCACATCTTCTGGCCGCTGATGAGGTAGTCGTCGCCGTCCTTGCGCGCATGGCTCTTCAGGCCCGCCACGTCGCTGCCCGCGCCGGGCTCGCTCACGCCGATGCAGCCGACCATGTCGCCCGCGATGGCGGGCGCCAGGAACTCGCGGCGCAGTTCGTCGCTGCCGAAGCGCGCGAGCGCGGGCGTGCACATGTCGGTCTGCACGCCGATGGCCATGGGCACGCCGCCGCAGCTGACGTGGCCGAGCGCCTCTGCCATGGCCATGGCGTACGAGTAGTCGAGCCCGCCGCCGCCGAAGGCCTCGGGCTTGTTCAGGCCCAGCAGGCCCAGGTTGCCGAGCTTCTTGAAGACCTCGTGCGCGGGGAATATTTCGGCGGCTTCCCATTCGTCCACGTGCGGATTGATCTCTTCGTCGATGAAGCGGCGCAGGGTCTTCTGGATCTCGAGGTGCTCGTGCGTGTACTGCATGGGGTTGTCTCCGTTCGTTCTTTCTTCACTTGTCCTGCGCGTCCTGGAACACACGCGGCGTCTGCGCCAGGTGGAAGCCGTCGAAGGGCTTCACCGCGCCGCGCTGCCGCGCCTGGGCATCGGGTAGTTCCATCGGCCAGCCCATGCGCACCTGCGGCCGCGCGCCGTCCACGCGCAGCACGGTGCCGCTGATGAAGCTGGCCGCGGGGCACAGCAGGAAGGCGATGGCGGCGGAGGTCTCGGCCTCGGTGCCGAAGCGGCCCGCGGGCAGGGTCTTGCGCATGGCGCGCAGCATGTCGCCGGCCTCGGGCGGGTAGTGGTCCATGCCGCTCGATGCGATATAGCCCGGCGCCACCGCGTTCACGCGCACGCCGCTCACGGCCCATTCGGCGGCGGCCGTCTCGGTGAAGCTCACCATGCCGGCGCGCGCCGCGCCGCTGTGGCCCATGTTTGGCATGGAGCCCCAGATGTCGGCCACGATGTTGACGATGGCGCCGCCGTGCGCCTGCATGCTTTGCACATAGCACTCGCGGGCCACCAGGAAGCCGCCCGTGAGGTTGGTGTGGATCACCGCCTCCCAGCCCTTGGCCGAGATGGCGGCCAGCGGCGTGATGTACTGGCCGCCCGCGTTGTTGACGAGCCCGTCGATGCGGCCCTGCGCGGCGACGACGGCGCCGATGGCCGCGCGCACCGCGTCTTCCTGGCGGATGTCGAAGGCCTGCGTGCTGGCATGGCCGCCGGCGGCCTCGATCTCGGCTCTCACCGCGTCGAGTTTTTCCTGTTTGCGGCCCACCAGCACCACGTGCGCGCCCAGCGCCGCGAGTTCGTGCGCGGTGCAGCGGCCGATGCCGGAGCCGCCGCCGGTGACGACGATGACCTGCCCGTCGAACAGGCCGGGGGTGAAGACGGAGCGGTAGCGGGAAGAAGAGGCGTTCATGCGAAGGACTTTCGGAAACTTGTCTTGCGGTGCGTCATGCGCCGACGACCTCGGCCACCACATGCCGCGCGGCCACCTGCGCGCCGACCGCGACGTGCAGCGCGACGCGTCCGGCGCGCGGTGCGCAGTGCACGTGCTCCATCTTCATCGCCTCCAGCGTGACGAGCGGCTGGCCCGCGGCGACCGCATCGCCTTCGGCCACCAGCAGCGCGATGACGCGGCCGTTCATGGAAGCGCGCAGCAGGCCGTCGCGGCCGGCATCTGCGGCGCGTGCCACGGCCACGTGCGTGAGGTTGTCGAGCCGGAACGCGCGGCCACGGAAATGGAAGAAGACGCGGCCGGCCTCGCGCACCACCAGCGCCTGCTCGGCCAGTCCGCCGCACGAAAAGCGCAGCGTGCCGTCGTCCTGCAAGGCCACCAGCGCGATCTGCGCGGGCGCCTGGTCGTCCAGCACCACATCGAAGGCGCCCTTGCCGCGCGGCGTCACTCGGGCCGTGTGCACCGCGCCGTCGAGCGCAAAGCGCAAGGCATTGGGCAGCGTGTGCGCCAGCGGCGACGGCCAGCCGCGCTCGCCGAGTTGCAACAGCAGGGCCGCGAGCAGCGCGGCCTGCGTGTCGGCCGGGGCATCGGGCGCGAGCAACGCGCGCGAGTGATCTGCAATGAAGGCCGTCGTCGCCGCGCCGCTGGCGAACACTTCGTGCGACAGCGCGCGCTGCAGCAGTGGCTGGTTGGTCGCGATGCCGAGCGCCACCGTGTCCTGCAGGCCCGCAATGAGCCGGTGCCTGGCTTCCTCGCGCGTGCGGCCGTGCGCCACCAGCTTGGCGATCATCGAGTCGTAGAAGGGCGGCACGGCCGCGCCGTCGCGCAGCGCGTGTTCCGTGCGCAGCGCGGGCGAAGGCCGCCACGCCGCGAGCGTGCCGCTCTGCGGCATGAAGCCCTGGTTCGGGTCTTCGGCGCACAGGCGCACTTCGATCGCCTGGCCGGTGATGCGCACGTCCTGCTGCGCCAGTGGCAGCGGTTCGCCGGCGGCCACGCGCAACTGCAACTCGACCAGGTCGAGCCCGGTCACGGCCTCGGTCACCGGGTGCTCCACCTGCAGCCGCGTGTTCATTTCCATGAACCAGTACTGGCCTTCGGCATCGAGCAAGAATTCAAGCGTGCCCGCGCCTTCGTAGGCAATGGCCTTCGCCGCCGCCACGGCCGTGGCACCCATGCGCTCGCGCAAGGCCTCGGACACCGCGGGCGAGGGCGCTTCCTCGATCACCTTCTGGTGCCTGCGCTGCACCGAGCAGTCGCGCTCGCCCAGGTGAATGGCGTGGCCGTGCCGGTCGGCGAACACCTGGATCTCGATGTGACGCGGCGCGACGATGGCGCGCTCCAGGATGACGGTCGCGTCGCCGAAGGCGTTGAGCGCTTCCGACTGCGCGCTGCGCAGCAGTTCGTCGAACTGCGCGGCAGATGCCACGAGCCGCATGCCGCGCCCACCGCCGCCGGCCGTGGCCTTGATCATCACGGGCCAGCCGATGCGCGCGGCTTCGGCGGCCAGCCGCTCCGTGCCCTGGTCGTCTCCCTGGTAGCCCGGAATGCACGGCACGCCCGCGGCCTGCATCAGGCGCTTGGCGCCGGCCTTGTCGCCCATGGCGCGAATCGCCTCGGGCGACGGTCCGATGAAGACCAGGCCCGCGTCGCGGCAGGCCTGCGCGAACTCGGCGTTCTCCGCGAGGAAGCCGTAGCCCGGGTGCACCGCGTCCGCGCCGCTGGTGCGTGCGGCCCCGACGACGGCGGCGATGTTCAGGTAGCTCTGCGCGGGCAGCGACTCGCCGATCCACACGGCCTGGTCGGCCTGGCGCACGTGTTCGGCGTCGGCGTCCGCGCTGGAATACACGGCCACGGTGCGGTAGCCCATCGCGCGCGCCGTGCGCATCACGCGAACTGCGATTTCTCCGCGGTTCGCAATCAGGATCTTGTGAAAGGCACTCACTGAAAAACCTCCGTGCTGCGCGCTGCGGTGCGAGCTTGCCTGGGGCGGCCCGGCGCTTCGCTCATGGCCGCGCCACCGAAAACTGCATGGCTTGCGGCACGCGCGCATCGGCATCGCGGCAGACCGACAGCACCTCGGCCAGCACGGCACGCGTGTCGCGCGGGTCGATCACGCCGTCGTCCAGCAGCAGCGCGCTGGTGGTGAACACGCTCATCTGCCGGTCGAAGCGCTCGACGATCTGCTGCTGCATGGCGTCGATCTTCGCGTGGTCGACCGCGCCTTTGCGTGCCATGCCGGCCTCCATCACGATGGCCATGGTCCTGGCGGCCTGCTCGCCGCCCATCACCGCGGTGCGCGCGTTGGGCCAGCTGAAGCAGAAGCGCGGCGCAAAGCCGCGCCCGCACATGCCGTAGTTGCCCGCCCCGTAGGAGGCGCCGCAGTGCAGCGTGATCTGCGGCACCGTGGCGCTGGTCACGGCCTGGATCATCTTGGCGCCGTGCTTGATGATGCCGGCCTCCTCGTGCGCGCGGCCCACCATGTAGCCGGTGATGTTCTGCAGGTAGACGATGGGCGTGCGCGACTGGCAGCAGGCCTGGATGAAGTGCGTGGCCTTGGTCGCGCCGTCGGAGTCGATGGGGCCGTTGTTGGTGATGAGGCCCACCGCGTGCCCTTCGAGCCGGATGTGGCCGCAGACGGTGGCGCTGCCGTAGTGTTCGCTGAACTCGAGGAACTCGGAGCCGTCGGCGATGCGCGCGATGACCTCGCGCATGTCCACCGGCCGCCGGCCGTCGCTGGGCATGAGGCCCAGCAGATCGTCGGCGTCGTGGCGCGGCGGCGCGAAGGGGCGCGGCTTGTCTTCGCGCGCCCAGTCGATGCCGCCGAGGATGGAGCGCGCGATGCGGATGGCGTCTCGGTCGTCTTCGGCCAGGTAGTCGCCCAGCCCGGAGATGTGCGTGTGCATCACCGCGCCGCCCAGTTCTTCTTCGGTCGCGATCTCGCCGGTGGCGGCCTTCAGCAGCGGCGGCCCGGCCAGAAAGGCCCGCGTGCGGTCGCGCACCATGACGATGTAGTCGGACAGGCCGGTCTGGTAGGCCCCCCCCGCGGTCGATGAGCCGTGCGTCACCGTCACCACCGGCAGCCCGGCGGCCGACAGGCGCGCCAGGTTGCGAAAGATGCCGCCGCCGCGCACGAAGTCCTGCACGCGGTATTGCATGAGGTTGGCGCCCGCGCTTTCCACCAGCTGCACGTAGGGCAGCTTGTTTTCGAGCGCGATCTCCTGCACGCGCAGCTGCTTGTCCAGGCCCATGGGCTGCAGCGCGCCGGCGTCGATGCCCGAGTCGGACGCGCTCACCATGCAGCGCACGCCCGACACCCGGCCGATGCCTGCGATCACGCCGCCGCCGGGCACGCTCTTGGACAGGTCGGGGTTGTCCTGGCCCAGCCCGGCGAGCGAGGCCAGCGGGAGAAAGGGCGCGCCGGTGTCCAGCAGCAGCGCGATGCGCTCGCGCGGCAGCAACTGGCCGCGCTTGGCAAAGCGCTCGGCCGATGCGCCGGACGCCGCCGCGGCGCGGGCCTCGTGCGCGCGCACCTCGCCGAGCAGCGCGAGCATGCCGGTGCGGTTGGCCTGAAAGGTGTCGCTGGCCGCGTGCAGCCGGGATTCGATGACGGGCATGGGGTCTGTACGGATCGTTGTTGTCGCTCTGTACGGACTTTAGGAGGGGCCCGCTGCCCCTGCTTGCGCCAACTAGCTGGTGGGCGCTCCAGGGCGCCGGTGCGTCAGTGGGCCGTGGGCCGCCGCACGCCGGCCGCCGGTGTCGTGTCGAGGCTGCTGCCGGTGACCACCCAGTAGATGAAGATCAGCACCGCGCCGGCCGTGCCGAACACGATGAGGCCCATCGAACTGCCGCCGATGGCCAGCGCGTCGACCGGCGCGGCGGCGGTGCAGACCATGCGGGCGGCACTCATGCCCACGTAGTGCATGGTGCACACGGCCACGCCCATCACGGCGGCGGCCGCCGCCTTGTGGGAGAACTTGCGCAGGTTGAACGCCAGCCACAGCGCGGCAGCGGCGGCGCTGACGGCAATGACCACCGACAGCGCGACCCACGCCACGTCGAAGTCCATCTCGGCGCGCATGTTCATTGCGAACATGCCCATGTAGTGCATCACGCACGCGCCGGCCCCGGCGAGCAGGCTGCCGCCCAGCCAGCCCGACTTGCTGAACCGGTGCCGGCCGCCGGCCATGTACAGCGCAATGCCGGAGATGAGCACGGCCGCCACCAGCGACACCGCCGTGAGCGGCACGTTGTACGAAATGGCCACCGGCAGCCGGTACGCCAGCATGCCGATGAAGTGCATCGACCAGATGCCGATGCCGCCCAGCGCCACCGCGGCGCAGGCCACGACGGCAAGGTCGGGCCTGCCGTCCGCGCCGACCATGCGCCCGGCGCATATGAGCGCCACCAGCGAGCCGGCGAACGAGATGAAGAAGGAGAGCGCCACCATGCCCAGGGAATATTCGGGCAATAGCAGCTGGCCTGCGACGAGCGGAGTCATGCGTGTTCCTTTCGATGAAAGAAAGGACGGCTCGCGAACCCCCGAAAGCGGAATGGGACCGGGACGCCGCGAGACGTCCCGGTCAGTTTGTAATGTTTGTTTTAAAAAGTAAACGGGTAATTACACTTCTTGTTACGCTACCTTACGGCGCGAATCCGATAGATCGCATTGTTGCGGTCGGCCGCCATGTAGATGGTGCCGTCGCGCCCCACGGCCACGCCGGTCACCACGTACGGCGGCGGCAGCCCGGGGCCGGGCGCGAGGCCGATCGGCAGGTTCTCGGCCACGGTGCGGCGGCTGCCGTCGGCCGGGTCGATCTCCACCAGCCGGCGCGCCGCGCTCTCGGCCACGATGAAGCTGCCCCAGGGCGTTTGCGCCACGCCTTCGGGCAGCGCCAGCCCGTCGGCCACGGTGCGCAGCGGCGCGCTGGCGTCCAGCGGAATGCGCAGCAGCTTGCCGGCCGCCTCGGTCACGTAGAGCGCGCCGTCCTGCCCGATGACCATCTGCACCGGCCCGTTCAGGCCGCTGGCAATGACCGACTTCCGGGCGAACTTCGGCCCGCTGGCGCGCGTGATGCTGCCGGTGGCGATTTCGGCGTAGATCACGCTGCCGTCGGGCATGGGAATGGCGTCGAACGGCGCCTTCAGGCCGTGGATGGTTTCCACGGTCTTCAGCGTCTGGCGGTCCACCAGCTGCACCGTGCCGGTGAACCACGAGGTCAGCGCGAACAGCCTGGGCGACAGGCCGACCGCGAACGGGTAGTCGAGCTCGGGCTCGCGCTGCATGCGGAACACGTCGCGCACCTCGCCCGTGCGCACGTCGACCTGTCGGAAGCCGAACACGTCGGCCACCCACAGGTCGTTGCCGTCGATCTTCATGCCGGCCGGCACCGCCACCTTGCCGCTGGTGAGCGTGCGCAGGTCCCCGGTGGCGGGGTTGAAGGCCAGCACCTCGTTGTTGGCCATGTTCGACACGTAGATCGTGCCGTCCGGTGCAATGGCGAGGTTGTCCAGCGAAGGCCGCAGTTGCCTGGCGACAGTCTTCTTGCCGCTTGCAAGATCGACCCGCACCAGCTCGCCGCTGCGCGCATCGGCCACCCAGAGGTTGCCCTTGCCGTCCAGGTTGGCGGCGGCCGGGATCTTGAAGCCGTCGGCAATCACGGTCATGTCGCCGTTCGCGGGGTCTATCTTCACGACCTGCCCCTTGAACCACAGCGGCCCGTAGAGCAGGCCGTCGGGCCCGACCTCGAAGCCGTTGAAGCCGCCCATGTCCTTCTTGATGAGCCGTGGCGGCTTCTGGCCCGTGCGGTCGATTTCCCAGAGCGCGTCGCCCAGGAACACCTGCGAGGCATAGAGCTTGCCGCTGCGGCGGTCGAAGTCCAGCGAGTTCAGGCCGGGCAGGTCCTTGGCGAGCACCTGCAGCGCGGCGGTGTCGTTCTCGCGGTAGCGCAGCATGCCCATGAGGTAGTTGGTCCAGGCCAGCTCGCCCCGGGGGCCCACCGCGATGTCGTCGGCCTGGCCTTCGGGCGCGTCGACCAGCACCTTGGCCGCGCCGGTGGTGCGGTCGACCTCCCACAGCATGTTGCCCAGCACCGAGCCCGCCAGCAGGCGGCCCTTGGCGTCGATGGCCAGGCCGTGCACGCCGGCGAAGGCGGAAGGCGCGACCAGCGCTTCGGGTGCGGCCCACGACACGGGCCGTGCAGGCCGGGTGGTGAGCGGCTCGGCGGACGAGGTGAAGGAAGGCGGGGCCAGCGTGCTGCAGGCGCCCAGCAGGGCCAAGGTGGCGGCCAGCGCGGCGGCGCGAAAAACGCCGGACGAACGACGGGGCATGGGTTTGTCTCCTCTTGTGATGGCGCGAGCAGTCTAGGAGGCCGCCGGGGCCGCGGAGTCTCTCCGGGGACACGGTGCGGACTTTCGTCCGCTGGGGCTTACCCGCCCGGGGGAATCGCGCTCAGCCGCGCAGCAGCTGCGTGACCGTGTGGATCAGCAGCCCCACCAGCCCGCCCACCAGCGTGCCGTTGATGCGGATGAACTGCAGGTCGCGCCCGATGTGGCGCTCGAGTTCGACGGTCATTTCCTGCGCGTTCCACTCGCCCACGCGCTCCTCGATGTAGCGGCGGATGTCCTCTCGGTAGCGCTCGATGGCCAGCGGCGCGGCGGCCTCGATCTGCTCGTTGATCCAGCGGCGAATGGCCTCGTCGCCCT
The DNA here is from genome assembly GCF_051216435.1 of Variovorax pasteuri. Classification (NCBI taxonomy): domain Bacteria; kingdom Pseudomonadati; phylum Pseudomonadota; class Betaproteobacteria; order Burkholderiales; family Comamonadaceae; genus Variovorax; species Variovorax pasteuri. The sequence goes on along the minus strand of NZ_JBPJZS010000009.1, from coordinate 98,364 downwards.
GCAGCCGCGTGCCCAGCGCGCCGGCCATCGACGCGATGCGCTGGCGGATGGTCGAGTCGTGGCGGCCCAGGTCGTCGTGCAGCCACGCCAGCAGCTCGCCCCAGAGGCCGTGCAGGTAGTCGCCCAGGGCAGGGTGCGCGATGAGCTCGGCGCGAATCTGCTCGCCGCGCCGCTGGAATTCGGGGTCCAGCTTCAGGCGCACCACGAAGTCGTCGACGAAGTGGTCGAAGCGCTTGCGCATCGGGTGGTCGGGCTCGGCCGCCAGCTCGCCGAGGGTGTGCGCCACGGCCGCCACGATCTTGCGCGTGGCCAGCTTGGCCGCCACCTGGTCCAGGCCCACGTAGCGCAGCGTCTTGATCTCGCGCGCGATGGCCTCGGTGATGTGCGCCTGCAGTTCGTCGCCCTCGAGCAGGCCGGCCACCTGCTGCAGCACGTCGTCGAGCAGCGCCTGGTGGCGCCCGCCGGCCGTGAGCGCATCCAGCGCTTGGCCGGTCAGGCGCGAGAGGTCGATCTTCTCCAGGCCCGCCGCCGCGGCGCGGCCCATGAAGGCGCGCACCCGTTCGTCGTCGAAGGCCGTCAGGCCGTAGCGCGCGGCGGCCACGCCCCATTCGCCCAGCTTCTCTCCGCTGGCCGGGCGGGCCAGCCAGTCGGCGATGCGCCCGGCCGCGTCGAACTGGCGCACCTTGCCCAGCACCTGCGCGGTGCTCAGGAAGTTGTCGCAGATGAAGCCCGCGAGCTTGGCGCCGATGCGGTCCTTGTTGCTGGGGATGATGGCCGTGTGCGGAATCTTCAGGCCCAGCGGATGGCGAAACAGCGCCACCACCGCGAACCAGTCGGCAATGGCGCCGACCATCGCGGCCTCGGCGAAGGCCGCCACATAGCCCGGGGACACCCAGGCCGGGTGCTGCGCATGCAGCACGCTGGCCACCGCATAGAGCAGCGCGGCACCGCACAGCAGGCCGAGCGCGACGCGCTTCATGCGCCGCAGCGCGTCGCCTGCGCCACTGTCGCCGGTGTCAGCCAATATCAGCCGATGGTGGGCGAGGTGGCCAGCCGTTCCATGAACAGCTCGCAGCGCGCCAGCTGCTCCAGGCTCACGAACTCGTCGGGCTGGTGCGCCTGCTCGATGCTGCCGGGGCCGCACACCACGGTGGGGATGCCGGCGTTCTTGAACAGGCCCGCTTCGGTGCCGAAAGCCACCAGCGTGGTGCGGTCCTCGCCCGCCAGGCGCTGGGCCAGCAGGGTGATGGGGTCGCTGGCCGAGCCCAGGAAGCTCGGAATTTCGCAGATGGTCTCGAACTGGAAGCCGGCGTCCTTGGCCACCTTCTTCATCGAAGGCTCCAGGCCGCCGGCGTAGGCCACCACGTCGGCCTGCATGCGCCTGGCGTCGGCGGTGGGCAGGTCGCGGAATTCATAGCGGAATTCGGCGTCGCGCGGCACCACGTTGTCGGCGATGCCGCCGTGGAACTGGCCCACGCTCGCGGTGCTGAAGGGCACGTCGAAGCCCTCGTAGCGCGGCTCGCTGCGCTCGAAGTCCTCGGCCATGTCGCGCACCTTGCCGATCACGCGGGCGGCCATCTCGATGGCATTCACCGACTTGGGCGTGAGCGACGAATGCGCCTCCTTGCCGCGCACGCAGCACTTGTAGCGGTACACGCCCTTGTGGGCGATGGCCGGCACCATGCTGGTGGGCTCGCCCACGATGCAGGCCAGCGGCCTGATGCCCGCGTCGCGCATGTCGGCAATGAGCTCCTTCACGCCGAAGCAGCCGATCTCTTCCTCGTAGCTGAACGCGAAGTGCACCGCGAAGGGCGAGTCGCTTTCCAGGAAGCGGTGGGCATTGGCCAGCGCAATGGCGATGAAGCTCTTCATGTCGGCCGAGCCGCGGCCGTAGAGGCGCTCGTTCTGCACCACGGCGGAGAGCGGGTCGACGCTCCAGTCCTGGCCGTCCCAGGGCACCGTGTCGGTGTGGCCCGAGACGATCACGCCAGCCGGCTTGCCTTCGCCCAGCGTGGCGAACAGGTTGGCCTTGGTGCGTTCGGCGTTGTAGGTGATGCGGCTCTTCACGCCCAGGGCGGCCAGATGGCTCTGGGCGAAGTCGATCAATTGGAGGTTGCTGTTGGCGCTGACGGTGTTCATGCGAACCAGCGTCTGGGCCAGCAGAAGGCTTTGGGGGGAAAGCGTATGGAGCATGCAACACATTCTCCCGGAAGTCGGCGCGCCGCGCCGGGAGGGGTCGATGCTGTCACGCGAAGCGGGTACGCTGCGCCTCTTTTGGACGGAGAAAAATCCATGCGCACCCTTCAGCTCGCCCTGACCGCGACCGCCGCCCTGTGCGTTGCCGCCTGCGGCACCACCGGCAATTCCGGTTCCGCCAACAAGCTGCTGACGCTCGACGGCAACCCGCCGCTGGTCATTGCACACCGTGGCGCCTCGGGCTACCTGCCTGAAGAAACGCTGGAAGCCTATTCGCGCGCCATCGAGCTGGGCGCCGACGTGATCGAGATGGACCTGGTCTCCACCAAGGACGGCGTGCTCATCGCCCGCCACGACCCCAACCTGGCCATCAGCACCGACGTGGCCAAGCACCCGCGCTTCGCCTCGCGCAAGAAGACCATCAAGGTCGACGGCGAAACCCAGACCGGCTGGTTCAGCAACGACTTCACGCTGGCCGAGATCAAGACCCTGGGCGGCATCTCCACCGATGCCGAGCGGCCGCAGGAGTTCAACGGCAAGTTCAAGGTCGTGACCTTCCAGGAAATCATCGATTTCGCCAAGGCCAAGACCAGGGAAACCGGCCGCACCATCGCCATCTACCCCGAGTCGAAGAACCCGACCTACTTCCGCGAACTCGGCCTGCCGCTGGAAGACAAGATGATCGCCGCCATCACGGCCGCCGGCTGGAACAACAAGACCGCGCCCATCTACGTGCAGTCCTTCGAGCCGGGCAGCCTGAAGTACATGAAGAGCAAGGGCCTGAACACGAAGATCATCCAGCTGATCGACGGCGACAGCGTCGACCTGCGCACCGGTGCCGTGACCTTCGCCGTGCCCAGCGACCGCCCCTACGACTGGACCAAGGCTGGCGACAAGCGCAACTTCGACGCCATGGTCACGCCCGCCGGCCTGGCCGAAATCAAGACCTACGCCGACGGCATCGGTCCGTGGAAGCGCTACATCGTGAGCATCAAGGGCACCATCGGCGCCGACGGCAAGCCGGTGGACGTGAACAAGGACGGCAAGATCAACGACGCCGACGCCACCTCGATGGCGCCCACCACGCTGATCGCCGACGCCCACAAGGCCGGCCTGTTCGTGCACCCCTTCACCTTCCGCAACGAGTCGCGCCGCCTGCCGTCGGACTACAACAAGGACGGCAAGAACGAATACGGCGTGTACTACAAGCTGGGCGTGGACGGCGTGTTCACCGACTTCACCGACACCGCCCTGGCCGCGCGCGCGGACTACCTGAAGAGCATCGGGCGCTGAGCCTTGCGTCGAGCGGATCGTTGAGCGCAGCCTGAGGGTTTGCCCGGCACGGTCTTTGCGGGTGTTGTCGCAAAGCCTAGACTGTGAAACATGAAACTCATCGATTCGCTCGTCACGCAGGCGGCCGGCATCGCCGCCGTCCGACGTGACCTCCACGCCCATCCCGAACTCTGCTTCGAAGAAGTCCGCACCGCCGACGTGGTGGCAGGCAAGCTCACCGAATGGGGCATTCCCATTCACCGCGGGCTGGGCACCACCGGCGTGGTGGGCATCATCAAGAACGGCACCGGCAACCGCGCCATCGGCCTGCGCGCCGACATGGACGCGCTGCCCGTCACCGAACTCAACACCTTCGCCCATGCCAGCCAGCACCACGGCAAGATGCACGCCTGCGGTCACGACGGCCACACGGCGATGCTGCTGGCGGCCGCGCAGCACCTGGCCAAGAACCGCAATTTCGACGGTACCGTCTACCTGATCTTCCAGCCCGCGGAAGAGGGCGGCGGCGGCGCGCGCGAGATGATCAAGGAAGGGCTGTTCGAGCAGTTCCCCATGGACGCCGTGTTCGGCATGCACAACTGGCCCGGCATGAAGGCCGGCCAGTTCGCCGTGAGCCCCGGCCCGGTGATGGCGTCGGGCAACAAGTTCCACGTCAACGTGATCGGCAAGGGCGGCCACGCCGCGCTGCCGCAGACCGGCATCGACCCGGTGCCGATCGCCTGCGAGATCGTGCAGGCCTTCCAGACCATCCTCACGCGCAAGATGAAGCCGACCGATTCGGCCGTGATCTCGGTCACCACCATCCACGCGGGCGAAACCAACAACGTGATTCCCGACAACTGCGAGCTGTCGGGCACGGTGCGCACCTTCTCGCTGGAAGTGCTCGACATGATCGAGGCCAAGATGGAGCAGATCGCCAAGCACATCTGCGCGGCGCACGACGCCACCTGCGACTTCCGCTTCGAGCGCTACTACCCGCCCACCATCAACACCGAGGCCGAAGCCGACTTCGCCCGCCGCGTGATGGGCGAGATCGTCGGCCCCGACAACGTGCTGCGCCAGGAGGCGGCCATGACGTCGGAAGACTTCGCCTTCATGCTGCAGGCCAAGCCCGGTGCCTATGCCTTCATCGGCAACGGCGACGGCGCGCACCGCGACGTGCACCACGGCGAAGGCCCGTGCACGCTGCACAACGCAAGCTACGACTTCAACGACGACCTGATTCCGCTGGGCGCGACCTGCTGGGTGCAACTGGCCGAGCAGTTCCTCAAGCCCGGCGGCGCCGCCGCATGATCGGCATTGCCGAAGCTTTTTCGCCGCGCTACGCCCAGGCGCGCCAGAAGTTCCTGCAGGCCTGCGTGAGCGCGGGCCTGACGGTCGAGCCGCACGCGCACCCGCTGAAGGGCCGCGACGGCGAGGAACTGTCGATGGACGTGGCGCTGGACGGCAACGCCGACGCCGAGCACATGCTCATCGTCACCAGCGCCTGCCATGGCGTCGAAGGCCATTGCGGCAGCGGCGTGCAGGTGTTCGCGCTGCACGACGCCGAGTGGCGCGAGAAGGCCAGGGCGCAGGGCGTGGCGGTGCTGTACGTGCACGCGCTCAACCCGCACGGCTTTTCGCACGGCCGGCGCGTGACGCACGAGAACGTCGACCTGAACCGCAACTTCATCGACTTCTCGAAGCCGGTGCCGGTGAACGAGCCCTACGCCAGGCTGCACGAGCTGCTGCTGCCCGCCACCTGGCCGCCCACGCCCGAGAACCAGGCGGCGGTGGCCAAGTGGATCGACAAGCACGGCACCACGGCCTACCAGGCGGCCGTGACCAGCGGGCAGTACCAGTTCGACGACGGCCTGTTCTTCGGCGGCAAGGCGCCGACCTGGAGCAACAGGACGATTCGCAAGGTGCTGGGCACCCACGCGGGCCGCGCGAAACGCCTGGCGTGGATCGACCTGCACACGGGCCTGGGCCCCAGCGGCCTGGGCGAGCGCATCTACGCCGGCAAGGACGACAAGGCCGCCTACGCGCGCGCCAACGCCTGGTGGGGCACGCCGGCCGCGCCTGTCACTTCGATCTACGACGGTTCCTCCACTTCGGCGCTGTTGCGCGGGCTCATGTGGGACTCGGTGTACGAAGAGTGCCCGCAGGCCGAGTACACCGGCATCGCGCTGGAATACGGCACGCTGCCGATCCTCGAAGTGACCGGCGCCTTGCGCGCCGACCATTGGCTGCACAAGCATCCGGAAGCGCCGGCCGACCTGGCCGACGGCATCCGGGCGCGGATGGTGGAGGCGTTCTACACGGACACCGACGCCTGGCGCGGGCAGATCGTCAGCCAGGCCCGCCAGGCCATGTTCCAGGCCGTGGACGGGCTCAGGTCCTGACCCGCCCGTCGCCCGTCAGCATCGAAAGCTCGACGAACTTCGAGGCCACGTGGTTCTTCGCGGAGAACGACACCTCGAACCCGCCGAACTGCTGGCGGTCGATGCTTTCGAGCCCGGCCACGAGGCTGTCGCGCGTCGGCTTGCCCGGCGCCCTGCGCAGCCCCTCGGTCAGCACCTTCGCGGCCAGGTAGCCTTCCATGCTCGAGAAGTTGGCGCTGGCACCGTTGCCGGCCTTGCGCACGGCGTCCGCGAACTCGCGCGCCAGGGTGTTGGCCGGGTTGTAGGGCGAGGGCACCACCTGCGTGACCATCACGCCCGCGGCCTCCTTGCCCAGTTCGTCGGCCAGCGCCTGCGTGCCGACGAAGGACACGTTGAAGAACGTGCCGCCGTAACCCGCCTTGCGCGCCTCGCGGATGAACGCCGCGCAAGCCTTGTAGGCGCCGACTTGCACCACCGCGTCCGGCCGGGCGGCCACGAGGGTCTTCACCGCCGCGGCCACGTCGTTCGAGTTGCGCTGCACCGTGGCCAGCGCCACAGGCTTGAGCTGCTGCTGCTCGAGCGCCAGCGTCACGCCGTCGAGCCCGGCCTTGCCGTAGGCGTCGTTCTGATAGAACACCGCGATCTTCTTCTGGCCCAGGTGCGTCAGCTGCTTCACCATCAGCGCCGTCTCGTCGTTGTACGAGGCGCGCAGGTGGAACACGTTCTTTTGAAACGGCTCGCGCAGCGACATGGCACCGGTGAGTGGCGCGATGAACGGCACCTTGTCCTTGACCGCCAGCGGCATCGCCGCCAGGCTGGTCGGCGTGCCGATGTAGCCGAACAGCGCGAACACGTCCTCGTCGATCAGCTTCTGCGTGTTGGCGGCGCAACGGTCGGGCTCGTAGCCGTCGTCCAGGTTCTTGATCACCACGTTGCGGCGGCCCGGCTGGGCGTTGTAGGCGTCCAGGAACACCTTGGCGCCCTGGTGGAACTGGATGCCCAGTTGCGCCGCCGGGCCGGTGAACGGCGCCGATTGCCCCAGCACCAGCGGTGCCTCGCCCTGCGCCCGGGCGATGCCGAAGCTGCCCAGCGTGGCGGCCGCGCCTGCGGCCAAAGAAAAACGTCGTCGATTCATCACCATGCTCAAAACCCCCTCCCGCGCTTTGACTCGCGCACAAATTAGACTTGCCCGATGCCCCACGCACCGGATTCTCTGCTCGAAGAAGCACCCCCGCCCACCGCTGTGTCCACCGTCCTGGGCGCCTGCCCCCATGACTGTCCGGACACCTGCGCGCTCGTCACCACCGTCAAGGACGGCGTGGCCGTGAAGCTGCAGGGCAATGCCGCGCATTCGCACACCGGCGGCGTCCTGTGCACCAAGGTGTCGCGCTACATCGAGCGCAACGACCATGCCGAACGGCTGGTTCAGCCGCTCAAGCGCGTCGGTCCCAAGGGCAGCGGCCAGTTCGAGCCGGTGAGCTGGGATGAAGCGCTCGACGACATCGCCGCGCATCTTGAAGTATTACAGGGAAAACCCGAAGACATTCTCCCCTACAGCTATGCGGGCACCATGGGCCTGGTGCAGGGCGAGTCGATGGATCGGCGTTTTTTCCACAAGCTGGGTGCCAGCCTGCTGGACCGCACCATCTGCTCCATGGCGGGCGGCGAGGCCATGGTCTACACCCTGGGCGCCAAGGTCGGCATGCGCATCGAGTTCTTCGCCGAGGCGAAGCTCATCCTGATCTGGGGCAGCAACTCCATCGCCAGCAACCTGCATTTCTGGCGCCACGTGCAGGTGGCCAAGCGCGCCGGCGCGCGGGTGGTGTGCATCGACCCGCGCAAGACCGAAACCGCCGACAAGTGCGACGAGCACGTCGCGCTGCTGCCCGGCACCGACGCCGCCCTGGCGCTGGCGCTGATGCACGAACTCATCGTGCACGACTGGCTCGACCACGACTACATCGCCGACCACACGCTGGGCTGGGAGGAGCTGCGCGAGCGCGCGCTGCAATGGCCGCCGTCGCGCGCGGCCGAGGTCTGCGGCATTCCCGAAGCGCAGATCGTGTCGCTGGCCAAGGCCTACGGCACCACGAAATCGGCCGCCATCCGCCTGAACTACGGCATGCAGCGCGTGCGGGGCGGCGGCAACGCGGCCCGCGCCATCGCCTGCCTGCCGGCGCTGGTGGGCGCCTGGCGCGACCGCGCGGGCGGCCTGCTGCTGAGCAGCTCCGGCCACTATCCGGTCGACCGTGCCGCGCTGCAGCGCCCCGACCTGCTGGCCGGCCGCCGGCCGCGCACCATCAACATGAGCACCATCGGCGACGCGCTGCTGGACACCGTCCGCCCCGTGAAGGCCATCGTGGTCTACAACAGCAACCCGGTGGCGGTGGCGCCCGAGTCGGCCAAGGTGGCGGCGGGCTTTGCGCGCGAAGACCTGTTCACCGTGGTGCTGGAGCAGTTCCGCACCGACACCGCCGACTACGCCGATTACCTGCTGCCCGCCACCACGCAGCTGGAGCACTGGGACATCCACTGCAGCTACGGCCACACCGACGTGCTGCTGAACCGCCCGGCCGTGGCGCCGCGCGGCGAGGCACGCAGCAACGCCTGGGTGTTCCGCGAGCTGGCGCGCCGCATGGGCTTCACCGAGCCCTGCTTCTCGGACTCCGACGAGACGCTGTGCCGCACCGCCTTCGCCGAGAACGCCATCGACTTCCCCCAACTGCTGGAACAGGGCTTCACCAGTGTGAAGCTGCCCGAGGCGCCGTTCGCCGAAGGCAAGTTCCCCACGCCCTCGGGCCGCTGCGAGTTCTTCAGCGCCCGGCTGGAAGCCATGGGCATGAACCCCGTGCCCGATCACGTGCCCAACTGGGAGCCGGCCGGCAGCTCGAAGGAGTTCCCGCTGGCCATGATCTCGCCGCCGGCGCGCAACTTCCTCAATTCGACCTTCGTCAACGTGACCAGCCTGCGCGCCATCGAGGTCGAGCCGCTGCTGGAAATCCACGCGGACGACGCCGCCGCGCGCGGCATCGAAAACGGCGCGACGGTCCGCGTGTTCAACCAGCGCGGCGAGCACCGCTGCCGTGCCGAGGTGTCGCGCCGCGCGCGACAGGGCGTGGTGCACGGCATGGGCATCTGGTGGCGCAAGCTGGGCATGGACGGCACCAACGTGAACGAGCTGACCAGCCAGCGCCTGACCGACATCGGCCGCGGCCCCACGTTCTACGACTGCCTGGTCGAGGTCGAGCGGGCGTGAAGCTGCTTTCAGCGCTCGCGCTGGCCGGCTCGCTGCTGCTGACCGGCTGCGCCGACCTCGGTTACTACTGGCAATCGGCCAGCGGCCACATCGGCATCATGCGGGCGGCCAAGCCCGTGCCCGAGTGGCTGGCCGACCCGGCCGTGTCCGCCCCGCTGAAGGCCAAGCTCGAACTCACGCAGCGCATCCGCCGCTTCGCGTCCCGCGAGCTTGGGCTGCCCGACAACCCCAGCTACAAGTCTTATGCCGACCTGCACCGCGCCGCCGCCGTATGGAACGTGGTGGCCGCGCCGCCGTATTCGCTCACGCTCAAGAGCTGGTGCTTTCCGGTGGCGGGCTGCGTGGGCTACCGCGGCTACTACAGCGAGGACGCGGCCAAGGCCGAAGCCGAGGCGCAGAAGAAGCTCGACCTGGAAGTCGCCGTGTACCCCGTGCCAGCGTACTCCACGCTCGGCTGGATGAACTGGGCCGGCGGCGATCCGCTGTTGTCCACCTTCATCGGCTACCCCGAAGGCGAGCTTGCGCGCATCGTGTTCCACGAACTTGCGCACCAGGTGCTCTATGTGCCCGGCGACACGGTGTTCAACGAGTCGTACGCCACGTCGGTCGAGCGCATCGGCGGCGCGATGTGGCTGCAGCGCGAGGCCGGCGAGGCGGCGCGCGGGGAGTACACGCAGTTCGACGCGCAGCGCCAGGGTTTTCGCGCGCTGGCGCTCGACACCCGCCGCGCACTGACCCAGGTCTACGAATCGTCCGAAGCCAAGGCCGGCGACTGGGCCCGGGTCGAAGCGATGAAGCAGGCCGCCATGGCCGACTTTCGCGCGCGCTACGAGAAGCTGAAAGCGGGCTGGACCGGCCCGCGCCAGAATGCCTACGACGGCTGGGTGGCGCGTGCCAACAATGCGGCCTTCGGCGCGCAGGGCGCGTACGACGACCTGGTGCCCAGCTTCGAGAAACTCTTCGATCGCGAAGGCCGCGACTGGCCGCGCTTCTACACTGAGGTCAAGCGCATCGCCGCGCTGCCGACCGCCGAGGAACGCCGCGGCGCGCTGCAAGCGGCCACCGGCATCCTGCAAACCCGCTCCAGCCCCCACAAAGACAACAAGGAAGATCACGGTGCCTGACATCCATATCGAACGCAACCACACGCTGGGCATCGCCGGCGCGCGCGCCGTCGCACACCGATGGATCGAGCAGGCCGAGCAGGAGTTCGGCCTCGAATGCGTCTACACCCAGGGCGACGACCGCGACGTGGCGACCTTCACCCGCGCCGGCATCGACGGCACCGTCGAGGTGACGGCCAGCACCTTCACGCTGGACGCGACGCTGGGATTCCTGTTCAGCAGCTTCAGCGAAATGATCGAGCAGAAGATCACGCGCAACCTCGACGCGATGCTTGGCGCGCCCGGCGGCGGTACCCGCCTCGCCTGAGGCGCCGAGCGGCGCCAGGCTTCAGGTCAGCCGGTGCATCGCATCGCGCAACGCCGGGTAGAGCGACTTGTAGATATCGAAGCGTTCGCGGTACACCGCCTGCGCCTCGGGCCGGGGCCTTGCGCGCTCCACCAGCGTGACCCAGCCGCGCTCGGCCGTCGCCGCATCGACCAGCCCCGCACCCAGCGCCGCGAGCATCGCCGCGCCCAATGCAGCCTCGACTTCTTCCTCGATGGTGAACACCAGGTAGCCCGTGACGTCCGCCACGATCTGCATCCACAGGTCGGAGTGCGCCGCACCGCCGACCACGATCAGGCGGTCGTCCAGCGGCTGGCCGCTGCGTCGCCCCGCCTCGATGTTGTGCTGCAACGCGAAGCTCACACCTTCGAGCACCGCGCGGTACAGGTGCGCGCGGCTGTGCGCGAGCGACAGGCCGATGAACGCGCCCTTGGCCTGTGCGTCCCAGATGGGGCTGCGCTCGCCCATCAGGTACGGGAGGAAGACGAGGCCTTCGGCGCCGGGCGGCACGTCGACGGCCTTGCGCTCGATCAGCGCGTGCGCGTCCGCTCCGGTGCGCGCGGCCTCGGCCACCTCGGCCTGGCAGAACGCTTCGCGGAACCAGGTGACGGCCGCGCCCGCCGTGATCGCGCCGCCGAACACATAGCTGCGGTCCGCGCCGCGGTACACGTGCGGCATGGTGATGAGCTTGTGCCGCGCATCGACCGTAGGGCTCACGAAGCCCCAGCACATGCTGGTGCCGATCATCGCGACATGGTCGCCGCTGCCGGTCACGCCCGCGCAGAAGGTGGCCACGGCCGCATCGACCCCGCCCGCCATCAGCGGCATGCCTTCGGCCAGGCCCAGCTTCGCCGCCCACCCGGCGCTCAGCCCGCCGACCACGTCGCTCGATTCCACAAGGCGCGGCGGCATCAGGTGCGCCGGAATGCCGAGCATGCGCATCGCCTCTTCGGACCACTGCCGGCGCTCGGCGTCGTACACGCCGCCGATGTTGCCGGCCGAGCTGTGGTCCACCGCGAGTTCGCCCGTCAGCCGCCAGTTGATGTAGCTGTTGGGCGGCAGGAAGTAGCGCGTGGCCTCCCACACCTGCGGCAGGTGCTCGCGGACCCACAGGATCTTGGTGAAGCCGTGGTAGCTGTCCACGCCGTTGCCGGTGATGGCCTCGAGCCGCGGCACGTCCACGTTCGCGTTCACCCACGCGACCTCGGCAGTGGCGCGGCGGTCCATCCAGATCAGGCAGGGGTGCAGCGGCTGCATCGCTGCATCGACCGGGATGCCCGCGCCGCCGTACAGGCTGCTCACGCACATTGCCGCAATGTCCGCGGGCGCCAGGCCGCTGGCTGCCACGCAGGCGCGCACGCTTTCGCACACCGCGTCGAACCACACCGCGCAGTCCTGCTGCGCCCACAGCGGCTTGGGCGTCTCGGGCTGGTAGGCCACGCTGCGTTGCGAATGCACCTTGCCGTCGATGCCGACCAGCAGGCATTTGGTGCTCTGCGTGCCGATGTCGACGCCGATCACGTATTTCATGGTGTTTTGTCTCTTGGAATCGGGGTTGCGGCCGGTGCAGCCCCGGGTTGGAATCCAGCCAGTTTGCCAGCGACACGGCACACTCTGGCGCCATGACGACGACAACCTCTTCTCCACCGGCGGCCGGCCCGCTGGCCGGCCTCAAGGTCATCGAGCTCGGGCAGCTCATCGCCGGGCCTTTCGCGGCGCGCACGCTGGCCGACTTCGGCGCCGAGGTCATCAAGATCGAGCCGCCCGGCGCGGGCGACCCGCTGCGCACCTGGCGGCTGCTGAAGGACGGCACCTCGGTGTGGTGGCAGGTGCAGTCGCGCAACAAGCGTTCGCTGGCGCTCGACCTGCGCGAGGCCGAGGCTCAAGCGATCGTGCGGCAACTGGCGGCCGAGGCCGACGTGCTGATCGAGAACTTTCGCCCCGGCGCCATGGAAGGCTGGGGCCTGGGCCCCGACCAGCTGCTGGCGGCCAACCCCGCGCTCGTGATGCTGCGCATCAGCGGCTACGGCCAGAGCGGCCCCTACCGCGACCGGCCCGGCTTCGGCGTGGTGGCCGAGGCCATGGGCGGGCTGCGCCACCTCACGGGCGAGCCGGGCCGCGTGCCGGTGCGCGTGGGCGTGTCGATCGGCGACACGCTCGCGTCGCTGCACGGCGTGATCGGCGTGCTCTTGGCCATGCAGCACCGGCATGCCACGGTGAGCGCCGCCCACCCGAAGGGCATCGGCCAGGTGATCGACGTGGCGCTGTACGAGGCGGTCTTCAACTGCATGGAAAGCCTGCTGCCCGAGTACGGCGCCTTCGGTGCGGTGCGCCAGGCGGCCGGCAGCGCGTTGCCGGGCATCGCACCGACCAACGCGTACCGCTGCAAGGACGGCGGCTACGCGATCGTCGCGGGCAACGGCGACAGCATCTTTCGCCGCCTGATGGCATGCATCGGCCGGCCCGATCTCGCGGCCGACGCGGCGCTGGCGGGCAACGCAGGGCGGGTGGCCCAGGTGCAGATGCTGGACGCCGCCATCGGCGACTGGGCCGCGCAGCGCACGGTCGACGAGGTGCTGGCCGCGCTCGACGCGGCGCACGTGCCGGCGGGGCGCATCTACACCATCGCCGACATCGCGGCCGACCCGCACTATGCCGCGCGCGGCATGCTGCAGCAGGTGCGCATGCCCGACGGCAGCGCGCTCGCCGTGCCCGGCTTCGTGCCCAAGCTGTCGCTCACGCCGGCCAGCCACCGGCACAACGCGCCGGCGCTGGGCGCGGACACCGATGCGGTGCTGAAGGAAATCGGGTTGAGCGCCGAGCAGATCGCCGCGCTGCATGAACGCGGGATCGTGGGTTGAAGCGGGTGCCGATCAGCCCCGCAGCGACTCGATCAGGTCGATGTATTTCTGCTTGGCCTCGTCCGCGCTCGCACCCTTCTGCGCGGTCCACGCATCCCACTTGGCGCGGGCCACGATGTCGCTGAAGCTGGGTTTCTTGGCGGTGTTGTCGCCTTCGGTGGCCTGCTTGAAGAGGCCGTAGATCTTCAGCAGCGTGGGGTTGTCGGGGCGCTCGGCGAGCAGTTTGGAGTTGGCCTGTGCGGCTTCGAACTGGGCATGGAGATCGGACATGTCGGTCGGTTTGAAAAGCTGGAAACGCACATCTTAAATTGCGCGGTACCCATGGGTACCGGCTCAGTCTTTCAGGCCCGCACGCGCCAGTTCCACATCGAACCGTTCGCGCGCGTCGGCCGGCTTCAGCGCCGCTGCCTGCTCGTACAGCTCGGTGGCTTCGCCCATGCGCGAGTCTCCGTGCAGCATCAGCAGCGCGCGCGCGTACTCCATCTTCCCGGCGGCGGAATGCGGGTGCAGCTCGAGCCCGCGTTCGAACAGCGCCATCGACGTTTCCGCCCGCACGCCATAGGTCATGCGCCCGACCAGCGCACCCACCTTGTCGATCACTTCGGCGTGGAACGACGCCAGCGCCAGGTGCGCATCGGCATGCCGGGGCTGCAGCTCGATCACGCGTTCCAGCGTGCCCTTGAGCCTGCTGCCCAGCCCCTGCGCCAGCGCGCGCGCCACGCTGATGCCCTGGCTGTAGCGGCCCAGCGCATAGGCCTGCCAGTACAGCGCCTGGCAGTTGTCGGGCTCGGCCGCGGCCTGCGCGCCGGCGCGCTCGATCACCTGGCGGAACATGGCGAGCCGCACGGCCTCGCGCGGCTCCAGGTAGTTGGCGTAGATGGCGGTGGCCTGGTTGGCCAGCGCCAGGCCTTCGGCCCCGTGAAGCAGGCCCAGCGTGGCGGCACGCTCGAACTCACCGCTGTGGTACAGCGCCCAGCCGTCGGCCAGCGGCGAGCGCTCGTCCGGCACCGGCAGCTCATGGCCGGCATGCAGGCGTGGCCAGTGCGAGGCCACGCTGCGCGCGTCGTAGCGCGGCACGTCGGCCCAGGGAAGCGGCTTCCACGGGTCGGCGTTCGCGGCCGCCGGGTGGGCGGACATCAGCGAGAGGGGTTGGAAGTCGGGGTGGGGCATGTGTCTAGACCGCCATGTCGACAGAAGGTGTCGCGTTGCTGCCGCGCTGTGGGGCATCTTCGCCGTTGTAGGCATGGCTGAGTGTCAGCAGATGTCGCCGCTGCTCCCGCTCGAGGTACGGCGCGAGCTGGTGCAGCGCGTGATGGGCGCCGCGCATCAGCGCGCCCTGCGCATGCGAGGGCTCCAGCGCCTCGCGCGGGTTGCGCACGTACTCGTAGCTCAGCCAGTAGGTCAGCACGACGACCATGCTCTGCGCGAGCGTGTCGACCTCGTGCGCGTCGATCTCCAGGTGGCCGGCGCGGCTCAGTCCGGCAATCAGCTGGCGAATGGCGCGCGCCTTGTGCTTCAGCACCAGCTGGAACTGCGTTTCCAGGTGCCGGTTCTTGCTGAGCAGGTCGTTCAGGTCGCGGTACAGGAAGCGGTAGCGCCAGATCAGCTCGAACAGCGTGTGCATGAAGAACCAGGCGTCCTCCACGTCGTGCACGCCCTCGCTGGCATGCAGCAGCTCGTTGAGCTCGGCCTCGTAGCCGTCGTAGAGCTTGTTGATCAGCTCTTCCTTGGCCGGGTAGTGGTAGTACAGGTTGCCCGGGCTGATGTTGAGTTCGCCCGCCACCAGGGTGGTCGAGACGTTCGGCTCCCCGAAGCGGTTGAACAGGTCCAATGCGGCTTCGAGGATGCGTTGCGCCGTGCGTCGTGGCGCCTTCTTTGCCATGTCGGTGCCCCCGTTTGTCTCGTGGTCTGTTGGGGACACTCTAGCGTATGTGCACCGCGCCATGAATGGCGCAGGACATGTTTCGCGGGACTGATTTTTGGTGCAGTGCCGCAATACGGGCAGGCCGCGTTCGGCCTGCGCGGGGTCAGCCGGCGTTGCTGCGGCGCAAGGTGGTCTTCTTGGCGGCGGGGGCCGCCGTCTTGCGCGCGGCGCTGCGGCTGGCGCGCGCCGGGGCGGCTTCCTTGGGCGCGCCGACGTGCTGCTTCTTCAGTTGCGCCTCGAGCGCGTCGACGCGTGCCTGCAGCGCGGCCATGTCGGCGGCCGTGGGCGTGCCGAGCTTTTCGAGCGCGCGCGCCACGCGCTCTTCGAAGATGTTCTCCAGCTTGCCCCACTGGCCGGCGGCCTTGGTGCCGAACTCGCTGGCGAAGCCGGCCATGCGGGTCTGCGCCTGGCTCAGGGTTTCCTCGGCGGCCTGCTGGGTCTTCTTCTGCATGCCGGCGCCGTCCTTGACCAGCGCCTCGAAAGCCTTGCTGCCTTCCTGCTGCATCTTGGCGAAGGCGCCGAGCCCGGCCAGCCAGATCTGCTGGGCCGAGTCCTTGATGCGGTCGGAGGATTTGCCGTTGTCGCTGCTGTCGTCGTGGTTGCCGGAGGTGGCCATGCGAGAAATTCCTTGAAAGGGGTCGGGTCGCAGGACTCTAGCCGCCCGCGCCCCTCGCCGTTAGAGCTTTCCGCCTAGCCGGGCACCCTCAGGGCGTGGCGCCTGCCGCGCGGCTGGCGTCCAGGTGGGCCTTGGCGCGCTCGGCCAGCGCCATTTCGCCGGGCGTTCCCGGCGCGAAGGCCTCGACCGGCAGCGGCCGGCCGTGCGAGTCGACCGACACGAACACGACCAGGCATTCGGTGGTCTTTTCCATCACGCCGCCCTTCATGTCGCCGCTGCGCACCTCGACCGAGATGTTCATGCTGGTGGTGCCGGTGTAGGCCAGGCGGGCTTCCACCTCGACGAGGTCGCCGATCATGATCGGGCGGTGAAAGCGGATGCTGCCGATGAAGGCGGTGACGCAGTAGCGCTTGGCCCAGCTGGTCGCGCAGGCGTAGCCGGCCTCGTCGATCCACTTCATGACCGTGCCGCCGTGGACCTTGCCGCCGAAGTTGACGGTGCTGGGTTCTGCGAGGAACCGCAGGGTGATCGAGGACATGGGGGCCGCCTTTTTCGTAGGGCTGTGGGTTCGGGAGCCGCGATTATGCGAGCGCCCGAATACCCGAGGACGCCGCCTGTCGCTCCGGCATGCGCGCTCAGCTGCCGCTGAACAGCTGGGCCAGCGTGCGCCGCAGCCAGGCGTTGCCCGGGTCGGCATGGAAGCGCTCGTGCCAGTGCTGCTTGACGGCGTAGGCGGGCAGGGCGAAGGGCGGCTCCAGCAGCTTCACCGGCTCCTGCGTGACCAGCACCTGGCCCAGGATGCGCGGCACCACCACGATCAGCTCGGTGTGCGCCACGATGCGCGCCACGCTCAGGAAGCTCGACAGCCGCACCACCACGTCGCGCTGGAGCCCCAGCCGGGCGATGGTCGTGTCGACGATGGCATGTCCGGTGCCCGACGTGGACACCACCGCGTGCGCCTCGGCCTCGAAGCGCTTGCGCGTGAGCTTGGCGCCGATGCGCGGGTGGTTGCGCGCCGCCAGGCACACGAAGTTCTGCATGAACAGCGTCTGCTGGTAGAAGCCCGCGTCCAGCTGCGGCATGAAGCCCACGGCCAGGTCGACCTCGCCGTCCTGCAGGCGGCGCCCGCTGATCGTGGAGATGATCTCGGTCTCGATGTGCACGCCCGGCGCCGCGCGGCGCAGGTGGTCGAGCAGGCCAGGCAGCAGCACCACCTCGCTGATGTCGGTCATGCAGATGCGAAAGCGCCGCTGCGCCTGGGCGGGCTCGAAGCTGCTGCGGTTGCCCTGGGCCTGCGCCAGCTGGGCCAGCGCCTCGCGCAGGTTCGGGTAGATGCGCTCGGCGTGCGGCGTGGGCTGCATGCCCTGCGCGGTGCGGGTGAACAGGCGGTCGTCGAAGTGCGCGCGCAGCTTGTTCAGCGCGGTGCTCGCCGCCGCCTGCGCCATGCCCAGCCGCTCGGCCGCCTTGGACACGTTGCCGGTCTTGTAGACCTCGTCGAACACGGCGAGCCATTCGAGATCGAGCTTGGACATGGACAGGTTTCCTCTGGCGCCGGTTGGAATGCGAAAGCTGCGAAAAGCACCATTATCGAAATTTCGAATTCCGTGTATTGGCCGCCGGTCTTGAGGAAATAGTGGTGCCGCTCAACAATGCCCGCAACGGAGACACCCACGCCCATGAAAACCGCGCCATCCAATGCGGCCGAGCGCAGCGACTACTACGCCCGCATCCGCCCCCTGAACCTCACGCCGCTGTGGGAATCGCTGCATGCCCTGGTGCCGCGCGAGCCGCAGACGCCCTGCGTGCCCGCCCTGTGGCGCTACGACGAGATCCGCCCGCTGCTGATGGCGTCGGCCGACCTCATCACCGCCGAAGAAGCCGTGCGCCGCGTGCTGGTGCTGGAGAACCCGGCGCTGCCGGGCAACTCGTCGATCACGCAGTCGATCTATGCCGGCCTGCAGCTCATCATGCCGGGCGAGGTGGCGCCTTCGCACCGCCATGTGCAGTCGGCGCTGCGCTTCATCGTCGACGGCAAGGGCGCGTACACCACGGTGGGCGGCGAGCGCACCACCATGTACCCGGGCGACTTCATCATCACGCCCTCGTGGGCCTGGCACGACCATGGCAACGAGGGCATCGAAGGCGTGAGCGAGCCGGTGGTGTGGCTCGACGGGCTGGACATTCCGATGCTGCGCTTCTTCGACGCCGGCTTCGCCGAGAACGACGACGCCAAGGTGCAGCATGTGTCGCGCCCCGAAGGCCACAGCCTGGCGCGCTTCGGCCACAACATGGTGCCGGTGCGTCACGACCATGTGTCTGCCACCTCGCCGATCTTCAACTACCCCTATGCGCGCAGCCGCGAGGCGCTGGCCCAACTGCAAAAGCAGGAGGCGCCCGACGCCTGGCTGGGCCACAAGCTGCGCTACATCAACCCGCTGACGGGCGGCTCGCCGATGCCGACCATCTCGACCAACCTGCAGCTGCTGCCCCAAGGCTTCGCGGGCAAGACGCACCGCGCGACCGACGGCGCCGTGTACAGCGTGGTCGAAGGCCACGGCACGGCCGAGATTGCCGGCCAGCGCTTCGACTTCGGTCCGCGCGACACCTTCGTGGTGCCGTCCTGGGCACCGCTGCGGCTGTTGTCTCCGAACGAAGACACCGTGCTTTTCAGTTTCTCCGACCGCCCCGTGCAGCAGGCCATGGGCATCCTGCGCGAAGCCTTCCTCGAAGACGCCTGAAGCCCGGCGCTCATTCTTGTTTTCTCCTTGACCGTTTGCCGCCATGCGCGGCAGGAACCTCCCATGTCATTCGTTTTCACGCCTCCTACCATCGTCGGCCTACCCATCGTGGATTCCGACAAGCTGTTCCCCGTGCGCCGTGTCTACTGCGTCGGCCGCAACTACGCGGCGCACGCCCGCGAGATGGGCTTCGACCCGGACCGCGAACCGCCGTTCTTCTTCTGCAAGCCCAACGACGACGCGTCGGTGGTGCCCGTCGCCGAAGGCGCGACCGGCCGCATTCCGTACCCGACGCAGACCAGCAACTACCACTACGAAGCCGAGCTGGTGGTGGCCATCGGCAAGGGCGGCAAGGACATTGCCATCGACCAGGCCGCCAGCCACATCCACAGCTACGCGGTGGGCCTGGACATGACGCGCCGCGACCTGCAGATGAAGATGCGCGAGCAGGGCCGCCCGTGGGAAATCGGCAAGGCCTTCGACTTCTCCGCGCCCATCGCGCCGCTGCGCACGCTGGCCGACGTGGGCGAGATCAACGCCGGCAGCATCACGCTGGAAGTCGACGGCCAGGTGCGCCAGAACAGCGACATCACGCACCTGATCTGGTCGGTGAACGAAGTCATCGCCAACCTGTCGACGCTGTTCACGCTGCAGCCCGGCGACCTGATCTTCACCGGCACGCCCGAAGGCGTGGGCGCGGTCAAGCCCGGCCAGACGATCAAGGTGAGCATCGAGCGCCTGCCGTCGCTGACGGTTCGCATCGACTGAGTCCGAACGAGAAAGCACAGGCCGCCCCATGACCGCATCCGCCCCCAAGAACCCTCCCACCGTGCTGCTGGTCGGCGGCGGCATCGGCGGCATGGCCGCCGCGCTGGCGCTCGCGCGCATCGGCGTGGCCGTCGACCTGCTGGAGCAGAGCGCCGCCATCGGCGAGATCGGCGCCGGCCTGCAGCTGGGCCCCAACGCCTTCGCCGCGCTCGACGCGCTGGGCGTGGGCGAGGCGGTGCGCCGGGGCTCGGTGTTCACCGACCGGCTCGTGATGATGGACGCGGTCGATTGCGGCGAGGTGGCCTCGGTGCCGGTCGGCGAAGCCTTCCGCGCGCGCTTTCGCAACCCGTACGCGGTGAGCCACCGCGCCGACCTGCACGGCGCCATTCACGAGGCGGTGAAGCAGCATCCGCTGATCCGCTTCCACACCTCGGCGCAGGTCGAGGCCGTCGACATCGGCGGCCAGGGCGTGACCGCCGTCACCCGCGACGGCCGCCGCTTCAAGGCGGACGCCATCGTCGGCTGCGACGGCGTGAAGTCGGTGGTGCGCCACGCGCTCATCGGCGACGCGCCGCGCGTGTCGGGCCACGTGGTCTACCGCGCCGTGGTGCCCGCGGCCGACATGCCTGCCGACCTGCGCTGGAACGCGCCCGTGGTCTGGGCCGGCCCCGACTGCCACCTGGTGCACTACCCGCTGCGCCACGGCGAGCAATACAACCTGGTCGTCACCTTCCACAGCCGCGAGAAGGAAGAGTGGGGCGTGAGCGACGGCAGCAAGGAAGAAGTGCTCTCGTACTTCGAGGGCGTGCATGCGCGCCCGCGCCAGCTGCTCGACCGCCCGACCTCGTGGCGCCGCTGGAGCACCGCCGACCGCGACCCGGTCGCTCGCTGGAGCGAGGGTGCGGCCACGCTGCTGGGCGACGCGGCGCATCCCATGATGCAGTACCTCGCGCAGGGCGCGTGCATGGCGCTCGAAGACGCGGTGACGCTCGGCGAGGCCGTGAAGGCCTGCGATTTCGACATGCCCGCCGCGTTCAGGCTGTACGAGGCGGCGCGTGTCGCCCGCACCGCGCGCGTGGTGCTGTCGGTGCGCGAGATGGGGCGCCTGTACCACGCCAAGGGCGTGGAGCGCCTGGTGCGCAACAGCCTGTGGGTCGGCCGCTCGCCGGAACGCTTCTACGATGCGGTCGAGTGGCTCTACGCCTGGCGGCCCGAGCAGTGCCTGGACGATGCACCCGAGGCACTGCACGCGCGGGCTTCGGCAAGGACCGAGGCGGCCGCCGCGCTTTCGCCGCACTGACACCTGTTTCTTTCATCATCCACAACCATCGAGGCGGCCACCAAGGTCACGCCCAGGAGACAAAAGACATGAATTTCTCGCGCGCACTGCTGGCAGGCGTCCTTGCCCTGACGGCGGCCACCGGGGCGCTGGCCCAGGCCGGCGACTATCCCAACAAGCCCGTGACCCTGGTCACCCCGTTCGCGGCAGGCAGCGGCCCCGACGCGGTGCTTCGCCTGGTCTCCGACAAGCTCTCGCGCCTGTGGAACCAGCGCGTGCTGATCGACAACAAGCCCGGCGGCGGCGGCTTCATCGCCATCGACCAGGCCCGGCGCGCCGCGCCCGACGGCTACACGCTGCTGCAGCTCGACAGCGAGCACATTGCCGCGCTGCCGCACCTGTACAAGTCGAAGAACTTCGTGACGCTGCAGCACTTCGACCCGGTGGCCTCGCTGTTTCGCACGCCCTTCTTCGTGGCGGTGGGCAGCGACTCGAAGTGGAAGACCATGGGCGACCTGATCGCCGCGGCCAAGGCCGACCCCGACGGCGTGGTCTACGGCTCGTGGGGTGTCGGCAGCCCGGGCCACCTGGGCGCGCAGCAGCTCGAGGCGCTCACCGGCATCCGCATGCGCCACGCGCCCTACCGCGAGGTGTCGCAGCTGTATGCCAACGTGGGCGCCGGCGAGGTGCCATGGGCCTTCGCCAGCATTCCGTCGAGCCAGGGCATCTACAAGGCCGGCAAGCTGCGTTACATCGCGGTGGCCGCGGCCAGGCGCATTCCGCAGATGCCCGACGTGCCCACCATGGCCGAGGCCGGTGGCCCGGCCTCGCTGGAGGTCAATTCCTTCGTGTCGCTGCTCGCGCCCAAGGGCGTGCCGGCGGCCGTCAAGGCGAAGATCAACGCCGACGTGGCCAAGGTCATCGCCGACCCCGAAATTCGCGCCCGCTTCGACACCTTCGCCTTCGAGCCGCTGGCGTGGTCGCCCGAGGAGATCGAGCGCAATGCGGAGGCCAAGTCGAAGGTGTACGGCGAGCTGGTGCGCAGGGGCAACATCAGCCTCGAATAGCGCGGGCCGCGCCTTGCCCAGCCTTCCGCTCGGCAGTTAAGCTGGCCCTCCTTGTTTTTTGACAATTCTTCACATTTCCATGCACGCCACCAAGAGAGCCCTCCTGATTGCCTGCGGCCTGGCCGCCGCCGCCGCGTTGCCGCTGACCGCCAGCGCGCAGAACGCCGCCTGGCCGACCAAGCCGATCCGCCTGCTGGTGGGCTTCCCGGGCGGCTCCACCCCCGACATCGCGGCGCGCACCATCGCCGAGCCGCTGTCCAAGGCGCTGGGCCAGCCGATCGTGGTGGACAACAAGGCCGGCGCCTCGGGCAACATCGCGGCCGACCAGGTGGCCAAGGCCACCGACGACCACACGCTGGGCATCGTCATCAACGGCAACCTCACCTCGTCGAAGATGCTGTACGCCAAGCTGCCGTACGACCCGGTCAAGGACTTCACCTACCTGTCGCTGATCGCGACCGCGCCGCTGGTGCTGGTGGCGCAGAACAACCTGCCCTCGGGCACCGCCTTCTTCGACGCGGGCCGCAAGGCCGGCGACAAGTGGAACTACGGCTCGGTGGGCATCGGCTCGGTCGGCCACCTGGGCATGGAACTGCTCAAGACCCGCGTGCCCGGCTTCAAGCCCGAGCACGTGCCCTACCAGGGCAACCCGCAGGTCATCACCGCCATGCTGGGCGACCAGGTGCAGATGGGCCTGATTCCCCCGGGCGTGGCCATGCCGCAGATCCGGGCCGGCAAGCTCAAGGCCATCGGCCTGACCGGCGGGCGCAGCGCGCTGGTGCCCGAGATTCCGCCGCTGGCCGACGCCGGCGTGAAGGACTTCAACCTCGAGGTGTGGGTGGCGCTGCTGGGCCCGGCCAACCTGTCGAAGGCCGCGCAGGCGCGCATCAGCCGCGAACTCGAAGTCGTCATGAAGGACCCGGATGTGCGCCGCAAGCTCTTCGAGCAAGGCTGGCAGGCCGTGGGCACCTCGCCGGACGGCATGCGCACGCGCGTGACCGAAGAGGCGGCCATCATGAGCAAGATCATCTCGGCCCGCGGCATCAAGTTGCAGTGATGAGCACCCATACCCTGCATGAACCGGCACGCGAGCTGCCGGTGTTCGGCGAGTACGACGTGGTCGTGGTCGGCGGCGGCCCCGCCGGCATCGCCGCGGCCGTGAGCGCGGCGCGCCACGGCGCCAGCACGCTGCTGGTGGAGCGCTACGGCTTCCTCGGCGGCATGGGCACCGCGGGCGGCGTCACCAACTTCGCGGGCCTGTACGGCAAGCGCAAGGGCGAGATGACGCAGCTGGTGCACGGCGTGGTCGACCAGCTGATCGAGCGGATCGCCGCGCTCAACGGCATGAACGATCCGCAGAACGGCATGGGCGGGCGCATCTGCGTGCGCTCGTACGACACCTCGGCGTACAAGCTGGCGGCCGACCAATTGCTCGAAGCGGCGGGCGTGAAGCTGCTGTTCCATGCCTATGCGGCCGCGGTGATCCGCGACGGCAGCCGCATCGCGGCGCTGGTGGTGGAGACCAAGTCGGGCCGCCAGGCCATCCGCGCCAACGCCTTCGTCGACGCCAGCGGCGACGCCGACGTGGCCGCCTTCGCGGGCGTGCCCTTCGAGGTGGGCGACGGCCACGGCAGCGGGCTGTTCCCGACCACCATGTTCCGCATCGGCCAGGTCGATGCGCCGGCCGCGCTGGAAGCGGTGGGCGAGTTCAAGGCCATCAACGACTTCATGGCGCGTGCCGAGGCGCAAAAGCCCGGCGTCTACAAGTTCCCGCGCGAAGGCGCCATCCTGCGGCCCAACAAGGACCCGCGCGAGTGGCGCGCCAACGTCACGCAGATCCGCAACGCCCAGGGCCGCGCGATGAACGGCGTGGACGCGCAGGAGCTCACCGACGGCGAGCTCGAGGGCCGCCGCCAGATCACCGAGTACTTCAGGTTCCTGAAGGCCGAGGTGCCGGGCTTCGGGCAGTCGGCCATCGTGGAGATCGCGCCGCAGGTGGGCATTCGCGAGACGCGGCGCATCCAGGGGCTGTATGCGCTGCAGCGCGAGGACATCCTGGGCTCGGCCAGGTTCGACGACAACATCGGCCTGAACGCCTGGCCGATGGAAATGCATGCCGACGGCCGCATCGAATGGGCCTTCCCGCGCGACGAAGACAACGCCTACAACCACCTGCCGTGGCGCATGCTGGTGCCGCAGGCGCTCGACAACCTGCTGGTGGCCGGGCGCTGCGCGTCGATGACGCACGAAGGCCAGTCGGCCGCGCGTGCGAGCGGCGGCTGCTTCGTCATGGGGCAGGCCGCGGGCACGGCGGCGGCGTCGCTGGGCAGCGCGGCCTTTGCCGCGGTCGACGTGGCGGCGCTGCAGAAGAAGCTGCTCGCCGACGGCGCCGACCTCGACCGCTGAGCGCGGCGAACACGGCGGGATGACGCTAGAGTCCGGGGCTTGATGAACTCGAACCCCGGACGAAAAGTGCACTTCCTGTCGTTGCCGACCACCGCGCGTCGCATTCTCCTGGCGCTGTCCTGCGCCACCCTCGGCCTGTTGCAGATGGGCTGCGCCAGCACCCCCGAAGGCGACCCGGTCCATGGCAAGGACCGCATCCTGAGCTTCGTGGCGGCCAAGGACGGCCGCAAGGTCGCCATCGCCGGCGAGAAGTACCACTACGTGTTCGACGGCGACCCCTCCGTGGCGGCGCTGCTGCGCTGGGACGGCCGCGCCAAGGTCGTGCCCGCCCTGATCGGCGAGTTCAAGGTGGCGCGCAACCAGAGCTTCGAAGGCCAGTACGTGCTGATGGCGTTCGACGCCGACCTGACGCCCGAAGACCGCACCTTTCTGGTCCAGACCGGCTTTGCCAAGGCGGACGTGAAATACGGCGACCGCACCGGTCCGGCGCTGCGCTACTTCGGCACCGTCTACGGCAGGCGCTACGAAGCGGCGCCGCTGAAGTCGGCCGACAAGGTCGACTTTTCCAAGCGCCAGTACCTTGCCTACGTCGAGCAGGAAACGCTCAGCGGCGCCTTCACCAAGGCCGCGCCCACGCCGCTGGTGTACGCCGACGACGGCTCGATGCTGCTGGGCGGCGTGCCCGTGCGCGTGGTCCAGGGCGGCACCGATTTCACCTGCAGCGCCCGCGTCATGGGCTTTTGCCTGTACCGGTAGCCGCGCCGGCAATGCGTGCTGACCGGGCCGCGACAGCCTGCGGGCCCGGCCTTTGCTATGGTTGGAGCTTGCCTTCTTGCCAGCCCCTGACTGCTCCTTCCCGATGATCATCGACCCCGCCACCGCCGCCCGCCTCGTCAACGAACTCGTCTCGCTCATGCAGCTCGAGCCCCTGGGCGGCGACCGCTTCCTGGCGCAGAGCGAGGACATCGGCACCCCCGCCGTGTTCGGCGGCCAGGTGCTCGGCCAGTCGCTGATGGCCGCCAGCCTCACGGTCGGCGCCGACCGCCCGGTGCACTCGATGCACGCCTACTTCCTGCTGCCGGGTGAGCATGCGCCCATCGAATACAGCGTCGACCGCGTGCGCGACGGGCGCAGCTTCACCACCCGCCATGTGGTGGCGCGCCAGCAGGAGCGCATCATTTTCGAGATGTCGGCCTCGTTCCAGACCGTGGACGACGGCGTCGAGCACCAGTTCGACATGCCCGAGCTGGGCGGCCCCGAAGGCCTCGTGAGCGAGCTCGACCAGCGCATCGCCCTGGGCGACCGGCTGCCCGAGCCCTGGCGTGCCAAGGCGACGCAGCCGCACGGCATCGAGTACCGCCGCGTCGACCCCGAAGACCTGATCGCTCCCGAGGTGCGCCCGACCTCGGCCCAAAGCGCCATCTGGATGCGCGCCGTCGCGCCGCTGCCCGACGACCCGATGGTGCACCGCGCGCTGTTGGCCTATGCGTCCGACCACGGCCTGCTGCGCGCCGCCATGCTGCCGCACGGCCTGAGCTTCATGAGCGGCCAGGTGCGCCCCGCCAGCCTCGACCATGCCATGTGGTTCCACCGCGATTTCCGCATGGACGACTGGCTGCTGTACGTGCTCGACTCGCCCAGCGCGGGCGGCGCGCGCGGCCTGTGCCGCGGCAGCCTTTATTCGCGCGACGGCCGGCTGGTGGCCTCGGCCGCGCAAGAGGGCATGCTGCGCATCAGGAAGCCGGCGGCTCGGCAGGTTCGGTCATGAGCGTGGGCGGCAGCCCTTCGCGGCTGCGTTCGTCCAGCAGACGCTGGTAGTTGTCGCGCAGCAGGATGCCCGCGTAGTACACGTGCTCGCGCATCAGCTGCTCGGCGCGCGCGGCATCGCCTGAAATCACGGCCTGCACGATGCGGTGGTGGTCGTCGTGCGAACGCAGGATCACGCCGTGGTCGTTCCACAGCATGATCCGGTCCGACGCGAACGGCACCGCCTGCGCCTGCGCGCCGAAGCGCATCACCCACGGGTTGCGCGCGCCGTGCATCAGCGTGTTGTGCAGCTTCACGTTCATCTGCTGGTAGGGCGCCAGGTCGTCCAGCAGCAACCGGCCCTTCGCCAGTATTTCGTCGCCTTCGCGCAGGCACTCGCGCAGCAGCGCGGCGGTGGCGTCGTCCACCCCCAGTGCGGCGAAGCGCCGGCAGGCCAGCCCCTCCAGCACCGAGCGCACCTCGTAGGCCGCCAGGATGTCCTCCAGCGCGAACGAGCGCACCAGGTAGCCCTTCTTCGGCTGGTGGTCGATCAGCCCTTCCATCGCCAGCGCGGCCAGCGCGGCGCGCACCGGCGTGCGCGACACCTTGAGGCTTTCCGCGATCGGCACTTCCTCCACGCGCATGCCCGGCGCGAGCCGTCCGTGAAGGATCCAGGTGCGCAGCGTCTCAGTGACTTGTTGGGAGAGTGTGTCCATGTCAGGTATACATGATGCCCTTAAATTGGGACGATAGCTCGACTTGTTAGGGAAAACGAGGGCGCATGGATGTGTTCATGTATACACAATGCGACCCTCGATCAACTTTCAAGCCGCCCCGCAGGCGGCCCGGAGACCTTGAAGCCCATGGCGGACCATCATGCACAACCCCACGGCCGGCTGGCCCTCGTGACCGGCGGCGGCCGCGGCATCGGCGAGGCCGTGTGCCGCCGCCTCGCGGCCAGCGGCTACCGCATCGTCGTGGCCGACATCGACGGCGACAACGCGCGCGCCGTGGCGCAGTCGCTGGGCGAGGGCCACCACTTCCGCCAGTTCGACGTGAGCGAAGAGGCCGCGGTCGAAGCCGCGTTCGACGACATCGAGGCCAGGCTCGGCCCGGTCGCCGCGCTCATCTGCGTGGCCGGCGTGCTGCTGCAGCCCGGCGGCGAGCGCTCGCCCATCAAGGACACCACGCTGGAGAACTGGGAGCGCACCTTCGCCGTCAACGCGCGCAGCGTGTTCCTGTGCGGGCGCGCCTACCTGCGCCGCCGCGAGGCGGCGCCCGTGGCGCACGGGCGCATCGTCACCTTCGGCTCGGTGGCGGCGCAGCTCGGCGGCTACCGCGCGAGCGCGACCTACATCGGCGCCAAGTCGGCGGTGCTCGGCCTCACCAAGGCCATGGCGCGCGAATCGGCGCACCTGGGCGTCACCTGCAATTCGGTGGCCCCCGGCCTGATCGACACCGACATGCTGCGCGGCACCGTGCAGAGCAGCGGCGCGCTCACGGCCGCCGCCGCCAAAATTCCGCTCGGGCGCATCGGCACGGTGGACGACGTGGCGGGCGCGGTCGACTACCTGGCCTCGGAGCAGGCGGCGTACATCACCGGCAACGTGATCGACGTCAACGGCGGCTACCGCATGCAGTAGGCGCGCGGGTTTTCTTTCACTCACCCATTCCAACGGAGACAGCCCATGAAAAAGAACTTCCTGATTTCGGCCCTGGCGCCCCTCGCGCTGTGCGCCTTCGCGGGCGGCGCCGCCGCGCAGGCCGAACCCGGCCTCACCGACAAGACCATCAAGATCGGCATGTTCTCGCCGATGTCGGGCGCGTCGATGAACTACGGCTTCGACGTGATCAACGCCGCGAAGATGTACTACGACAAGATCAACAAGGAAGGCGGCGTGAACGGCCGCAAGATCGAGCTGGTGGTGGAAGACGACCGCTGCAACGCCAACGACCTGCTGGCCGCGGTGAAGAAGCTCACCGAGCAGGACCAGGTGTTCCTGCTCAACGGCGGCTCCTGCTCGGCCGCCGTGGTGGGCGCGCGCGAGTACGTGGAGCGCGCGAAGATTCCGCTGGTGATGCTCAACGCCTCGGGCGACGGCGCGCTGTATCCGCCGTCGAAGTACATCTACGGCGCGTTCTCCATCTCGCAGCACGCCGTGGGCGGCTCGATGGTGCAGTTCGCGAGCGAGCAGCTCAAGGCGAAGAAGATCGGCTACATCAACCACGACGACGCCTACGGCGGCTGGAACCTCGAGTCGGCCCAGGCGCAGGCCAAGGCGCTCGGCGGCGTCGACCTGCAGGTGCAGTCGGTCAACCCGAACATCACCGACGTCACCGCGCCCATGCTGAAGATCAAGGCCGCCAACCCCGACGTGCTGCTGCTCACCACCTATGCGCGGCCCGTGAGCCTGATCGTCAAGCGCGCCTTCGAGCTCGGCTTCAACAAGCCCATCGTGCTGGCCGTGAACTCGACCGCCGACCTGAAGCAGCTGGTGGAGAACGTTGGCAACAAGGACGCGTTCAAGAACGTCTACATCCAGGAAGTGCTGGCCGACGTGCCCGGCGGTCCCAAGCTGAAGTGGGTGTACGACATGTACAAGGCCGCCTACCCCGACCTGGCGTCCAAGCCCGGCCATCCGCAGGCCTACATGCCCTACGGCATCCCGCCCGCGATGGCGGTGGTCAACGCCCTGAAGGCGGCCGGCCCGAACCCCACGCGCGAGAAGGTGCTCACCGCGCTGTCGACCATGAAGTTCGACTCCGGCGTGATGGCCGGCCCGATCGAGTTCGGCCCCGACGACCGTGCCGCGCAGGAGGCGGCCATCTACATCAAGTTCGACGGCAGCAACATGGCGCTGGTGCCCGGCAGCTACAAGAGCGTGTGGAAGTACAAGCCCTGAGGGCGGCGGCGATCCCATGAGCCTCTCCGACATCTGGCTTTTCCTGCAGCAGGGCGTGCTGTCCGGCATCGTGACCGGCAGCGTCTACGCGCTGCTCGCGGTGGCGATCGTCATGGTCTTCAAGACCACCGACGTGCCGAACTTCTCGCAGGGCGAAATCTTCATGGCCGGCGGGTACGCCGCGCTGTTCCCGCTGGTGGTGTGGGGCTGGCCCTACTGGGCCGCGGTGCTCGCGAGCATCGTGGTCACCGCCTTGCTCGCCGCGGCGTTCCAGCGCGTGGTGATGCAGCGCGTGACCGCCTCGCGCGGCGTGGGCGTGCAGCTCGTCATTGCCACCCTCGGCTTCGCGTACCTGCTCAAGGGCCTGGTGCGCAAGACCGGCCTGGGCGACACGCCGCGCTCGCTGCCCTCGCTGGTGCCGCAGGACCCGATCATGATCGGGCAGGCCTCGCTCACGCTGCTCGACCTGGCCATCTTCGGCTCGGCCGTGGTGGTGATGGTGCTGCTGTACCTGATGTTCACGCGCACCCGCACCGGCCAGGCCATGCGCGCGGTGGGCATGAACCCGCGCGGCGCGCAGATCGTGGGCGTGAAGCTGGGCTCCATCCGCATGAAGATCTGGGCGCTCACGGGCGTCATCTCGGCCATCTCGGCGCTGCTCATCACGCCGAAGATCCTCATCACGCCCGACATCGGCCACATCGCCATCCTGGCCTACGCGGCGGCCATCGTCGGCGGCTTCACCAGCCTGCCGGGCGCGGTGGTCGGCGGTTTCATCATCGGCGTCGTCGAGAACCTGGTGGGGCTTTTCATTTCGTCCAATGCCATCGTGGTGGCGCCCTTCGTGGCGATCATGGTGGTGCTGCTGGTGCGTCCGCAAGGGCTGCTGGGCGGCAAGCCGCAGGTGAAGAAGGTATGAGCGCGTCCACAGTTTCGTCCCCGTGGTGGGACCGCGGCGTGCTGCTCGGCATGGCCGTGGTGCTCGCCGTGCTGCCCTTCACCACCAGCGGCTACGTGCTGTACGTGGTCAACCTGCTGATGGTGTTCTCGGTGCTGGCGCTGGGCATGCACCTGGTGATCGGCGAGACGGGGCAGTTCGCGCTGTCGCACGCGGCCTTCTTCGGCATCGGCATCTACACGGCCGGGCTCATCAACAACCATTGGCAGCCGCCGTTCTTCGTGTCGATCCTTGCGGGTGCGGTGCTGTCGGCGGGGCTGGGCTGGGTCATCGGGCTGCTGGCGCTGCGCATGCGCGACATCTACCTGGCGCTGGCCACTTTCGCCTTCGGCGAGGCGATGCAGTGGGTGTTCCTGAACTGGGAGTCCGTGACCAACGGCTCCAACGGCTTGCAGATGAAGCCGGCCTCGCTCGGCGGCTACCAGCTCATGAACGACCTGCAGGCCTACCCCTTCGTGGTGACCATCGCGGCGCTGATGCTGTGGCTCACCGTCGCGCTGGCGCGCTCGCGGCTGGGCTCGTCGTTCCGCGCGGTGCGCGAGAGCGACGTGGCGGCCGTGGCCATGGGCGTGAACACGCGCGCGGTGAAGGTCACGGCCTTCGTGCTGTCGGCGGCCTTCGCGGGCGTGGCGGGCGGCATGTACACGCTGTTCACCTCGTTCATCCACCCCGAGAGCCTGGGCTTCCAGACCACCATCCTGATCCTCACGATGGTGGTGGTGGGCGGCCTGGGTTCGGTGCGCGGCGCGGTGGCGGGCGCCATCGTGTTCGGCCTGGCGTCGGAGCTGCTGCGCCAGGCCCCGTCGTACCAGGAAATCATCTACGGCGGCATCCTCATGCTCTTCATGATGTTCCTGCCCAAGGGCATGGCCTCGCTGTTCGTGGCGCGCCGCAAGTCGCAGCGCGCGACCTCCGTGAACGCAACGGAGAAGCACGCATGAGCGCCGCGCTGGGCCGCCCCGAGCAAGCTCGCACCGTAGCGCGCAGCGCGGAGGTTATTCAATGAACACGACAGCATTCCTCGACGTGCGCGACATCAGCGTGGTGTTCGGCGGCCTGAAGGCCGTGAACGGCCTCTCGTTCCAGGTGGAACAGGGGCGCATCCACGCGCTCATCGGGCCGAACGGCGCGGGCAAGTCGACCACCTTCAACTGCATCTCGCGCTTCTACACGCCGAGCAGCGGCAGCGTGAGCTTCGAGGGCCGCGAGCTCACGCGCGTGTCGCCGCACCGCATGGCCTCGCTGGGCATCGCGCGCACCTTCCAGAACCTCGAACTGTTCGCCGAACTCTCGGTGCTGGAGAACGTGCTGCTCGGCACGCACGCCCGCGGCGCGAACACGCTCGGCCGCCTGCTGCGCCGCCCCGACCGCGAGACCGAAGACTTCGCCATGCACCTGCTGGAGCGCGTGGGCCTGGCCGGCGAGCGCCACCAGCCGGCGCGCGACCTCGACTTCGGCCGCCAGAAGCTGCTGGAGCTGGCGCGCGCGCTGGCCATCAAGCCGAAGCTGCTGCTGCTCGACGAGCCGGCCGCAGGCCTGCGCAACCGCGAGATCGAAAGCCTGGACCGGCTGCTCAAGGAGCTGGTGGCACGCGACGGCATCACCGTGCTGCTGGTGGAGCATGTGATGCAGCTGGTGATGTCCATCTCGGACCGCATCACCGTGATGGCCTTCGGCGAGAAGATCGCCGAGGGCACGCCCGCGGAGATCGGCAGCAATGCGCGCGTCATTGAGGCCTACCTCGGCAAGGAAAAAGCAAAGGAGGCCGCGCATGGCTGAAGCACTGTTGTCCCTGCGCGCCATCTCGGCCGCGTACGGCCGCATCCAGGCGCTGTGCAACGTGTCGGTGGACGTGCCCGAGGGCGAGATCGTCGCGCTGCTCGGCAGCAACGGCGCGGGCAAGACCACCACGCTGAACTGCATCTCCAACCTGGTGGACTGCACCGAGGGCGAGGTGCGGCTGGACGGCGAGCGCATCGACCGGCTCGGCTCCGATGCGCTCGTCGCGCGCGGCATCGTGCAGGTGCCCGAAGGCCGCCAGGTGTTTCGCGACATGAGCGTGCGCGAGAACCTCGACCTGGGCGCCTACCTGCGGCGCGACCGCGCGGGCATCCGCAACGACCTCGAGGCGGTGTACGCCATGTTCCCGCGCCTGAAGGAGCGCCAGCACCAGATGGCCGCCACGCTCTCGGGCGGCGAGCAGCAGATGCTGGCCATCGGCCGTGCGGTGATGGCGCGCCCGCGCGTGATGCTGTTCGACGAACCGTCGATGGGCCTGTCGCCGCTGCTGGTGGAGCAGATGTTCGAGATCATCGAGCGGCTGCACCGCGAGCAGAGGCTCACCATCCTGCTGGTCGAGCAGAACGTGCAGCTTGCGCTGGCGGTGGCCAGCTACGGCTACATCCTGGAGAACGGCGAGATCTCGCTGCATGGCCCTGCCGCACAGCTTGCCAATGACGAAGCGGTGCGCCGCGCCTACCTCGGCGTCTGACGCCGACCCCTCCGAAGGAAAGTTCATGCTTCTCGAAGACAAACTCTCGCTCGTCACCGGCGCCGCGCGCGGCCTGGGCGAGGCCATTGCGCGCCGCATGGCGGCCGAAGGCGCGCACGTGCTGGTGGTGGACCGCGACCTCGACGTGGCGCAGCAGGTGGCCGCATCGATCCGCGAAGCCGGTGGCCGCGCCGACGCCGAGAGCGCCGACGTGAGCGACGCGGCGGCGGTCGATGCGCTCGCCGCGCGCGTGGCGGCGTCGCACGGCGACATCGACATCCTGGTGAACAACGCCGGCATTTCCGCGCGCTCGAAGTTCGACGAGCCCGGCGCGCGCGAGGCCTGGGACCGCGTGATGTCGGTCAACCTGCAGGGCGTGTTTAACGTGACGCAGTCTTTCGTGCCCGCGCTCAAGCGCACGCACGGCAACATCGTCAACCTGTCGTCCATCGTGGCCTTCGGTGCGGGCATCTCGTCGGCCGGCTACGTGGTGGCCAAGGGCGGCGTGCGCTCGCTCACGCAGGTGCTGGCGCGCGACCTCGCCCCGTACGGCGTGCGCGTGAACGCGGTGGCGCCGGGCCTCATGGTCACCGACATGACCGCGGGCCAGCGCGAGACCGAGCATGGCACCGACTGGTACATGAGCCGCGTGCCCATCAAGCGCCACGGCGAGGCCGACGAAATTGCTGGGCCGGTCGTCTTTCTTGCCTCCTCGATGGCGAGCTACGTCAATGGCGTGGTGCTGCCGGTCGACGGCGGCTACCTGGCGGTCTGAGCGCCGCCGCACCCCGGAAAAAAACATGAACAACAGCAGTGAAGACAAACGCCTGGTCCTGGTCACGGGCGGCGCCAGCGGCATGGGCCGCGCCATCGTCGAGCGCATGGCGCGCGACGGCTGGCGCGTGGTGATGGCCGACTACAACGGCGAACTCGCCGAGCGCGAGACGCAGGCGCTGCGCGCCGCCGGCCTCGACGTGGCGTGCCGCGCCATCGACCTCACCGACGAGGCGGCCGTGCGCGCGATGGTGCAGCAATTGCCGCCGCTCACCGCGCTGGTCAACAACGCGGGCATCTTCGACGAGCGCGCCTTCCTTGACGTGACCTCGGCCGACTTCCGCCGCATGTACGAAGTGAACCTCCTGGCCGTGGCCACGCTCACGCAGGAGGCCGCGCGCAAGATGGCCCACGGTGCGCGCATCGTCAACATTGCGTCGCGCGCCTACCTGGGCGCGAAGAACCACGCGCACTACGTGGCCTCGAAGGCCGCGCTGGTGGGCTACACGCGCGCCAGCGCGATGGAACTGGCGGCGCGCGGCATCATGGTCAACGCCATCGCGCCCGGGCTCATCGACACGCCGCTGCTGCGCGCGCTGTCGCCCGAGCGGCTGGCCGCACAGCTGGCGTTGCAGCCCACGGGCGCGGCCGGCACGCCGGAGGACATCGCCAACGCCGTGGTGTTCTTCGCCTCGCCCGCGACCTGCTTCGTCACCGGGCAGGTGCTGTTCGTCGACGGCGGCAAGTCGCTCGGAGGCTCGGGGTCGTGATGGCGAAGTCACCGGAACAGACGACGTACGACGTCGTCGTCATCGGCAGCGGCGCGGGCGGGCTCAGTGCCGCGCTCACCGCAAAGCTCGAAGGGCTCGACGTGCTGGTCGTCGAGAAGACCGACCGCATCGGCGGCTCCACCGCCATCTCGGGCGGCGCCGTGTGGATACCGCTCAACGACCAGGCCGAGGCCGCCGGCCACCCCGACACGCGCGGCAAGGCCTGGACCTACCTGCAGAACACCGTGGGCGCGGCCGGCGACGAGGAGCTGCGCCACGCCTTCCTCGACGCGGGCCCGCTCGCGCTGCGCTACCTGCGCGAACGCACGGAGGTGAAGCTCGCCGCGCGCACCTACTCGCCCGACTACTACCCCGACCGCGAAGGCGCCGCGATGGGCGGCCGCTCGCTCGACCCCATCGAGTTCGACGGCCGGTTGCTCGGCGCGCACTTCAAGACCTTGCGCGACCCGCTGCCCGAGTTCTGCGTGCTCGGCGGGATGATGGTGAACATGACCGACGTGAAGCACCTGCTCGGCGTGTGGCGCTCGTTCGCCTCGTGGAAGCACGGCGTGAAGATGGTGCTGCGCTACGGCGGCGACCGGCTGCGCGGCCACCACCGCGGCACGCGGCTGCTGCTGGGCAATGCGCTGGCAGCGCGCCTCTTTCACAGCGTGCTGCAAAAGAACATTCCGTTCTGGCTCGACACGCCGGCGCTCGGCCTGGAGAAGGATGCGAGCGGCGCGGTCACTGGCGTGCACC
This sequence comes from Variovorax pasteuri, assembly GCF_051216435.1. Taxonomy (NCBI): domain Bacteria; kingdom Pseudomonadati; phylum Pseudomonadota; class Betaproteobacteria; order Burkholderiales; family Comamonadaceae; genus Variovorax; species Variovorax pasteuri. Next base: position 63,747 of record NZ_JBPJZS010000009.1, on the reverse strand, counting down.
TGCGCCGTGACGGCAAGGAGATCACGGTGCACGCGCGGCGCGGCGTGGTCATTGCCACCGGTGGTTTTCCGTGGAACGCGGCCATGCGCGGCCAGCACTATCCCGCGCCGACCGGGCCGTACTCGATGTCGCCGCAAGACAATGCCGGCGAAGGCATCGCGATGGCGCGGCAGGCGGGCGGCGTGCTCGGCACGGGCCACACCGGACCCGCGCTGTGGGCGCCGGTGTCGATGCTCACGCGGCCCGACGGCAGCGTGCTGCGCTATCCGCACCTGGTGTGGGACCGCGCCAAGCCCGGCCTGATTGCGGTCGATGTGCGGGGCGAACGCTTCGTCAACGAGTCGACCTCGTACCACGAGTTCGTGCGCGGCATGTACCGCGCGAACGACAAGGCCATGGCCGTGCCCGCGCTGCTGGTGTGCGACAGCGCCTTCATGGAGAAGTGGGGCCTGGGCCTTGCGCTGCCGGGCGGCCGCCCGCGCGAGCACCTGGTGCGTGCCGGCTACCTGTACCGCGCCGGCACGCTGGAAGAGCTGGCGAAGCAGGCGGGGGTGGACCCGGCCGGCCTGGCGCGCACGGTCGCACGCTACAACCCGCTCGCCGCGCAGGGGCAGGACCCCGCATTCGACAAGGGCGGCAATGCCTACAACCGCTACCTCGGCGACCCCGACCACCAGCCCAACGCCTGCCTCGCGCCGGTGCAGCAGGGGCCGTTCTACGGCGTGAAGGTGTACCCCGGCGACATCGGCACGGCGCTCGGCATTCGCACCGACACCAATGCCCGCGCGCTCGATGCACAGGGCGCGCCCATCGCCGGCCTGTACGTGGCCGGCAACGACATGCACTCGGTCATGGGCGGTGAGTATCCTGCGCCGGGCATCACGCTCGGCCCTGCGCTAACCTTCGGCTGGGTCGCCGGGATGCACCTGGCGCACGGTGCCACGGAACACGTTTGAGACTCGCCCGGCATTGCACCTGACATCGCGCCTGAAAGACATCACTTCATCATGCAAATCTTCTTCTCCCCCGCTTCCCCCTTCGTGCGCAAATGCATGGTCGTGGCCCACGAGCTCGGCATGGCCGATCGCATCGAGAAGCTGCCCAGCGCCGCCGGCCCGGTGGTGCGCGACGCCACCATCATTCCGAAGAACCCGCTGGGCCAGGTGCCGACCTTCATCACCGACGACGGCCAGGTGCTGTTCGACAGCCGCGTGATCTGCGAGTACCTGAACGCCACGCAGTCGGGCCACCTGTTCCCGGCCGAAGGCGCGGACCGCTGGGCGCGCCTGACCGAGCTGGCGCTGGCCGACGGCATGACCGGTGCGGCATTGCTCGCGCGCTACGAGAACGTGCTGCGGCCCGAGGCATTGCGCTGGGCCGACTGGACCGACGGCCAGCTCGCCAAGGTACGCACCGGCCTCGAATGGCTGGAAACGGCCGCGCCGTCGTTCGGCGAGCGCGTCGACATCGGCACCATCGCCTTCGCCTGCGCGCTGGGCTACATGGACTTCCGCTTTCCCACGGTCGACTGGCGCGCCGATGCGCCGAACAGCGCGAAGTGGTTCGATGCCTTCAACCAGCGCCCGTCGATGCGCGCGACCCTGCCGCCGGCCTGAGCGCGATGACCTTCGACGACCTGTCGGTGCGCACCGGCATCGCGTTGCCGGCGTTGCTGCGTCAGCTCATTGCGAACGCACCGCAGGCGCTGGGCAGCACCTACGACTTCGAATGGCTGAGCGCCGCAGAGGCTGCCAGCGTCCTCGACGCGTGGCTGGACGCGAAGTGGCAGGGCGGCCGGCGCTTGCTGCCCTTCGCGCAATCGGGTGGGGGCGATGCGTACTGCCTGGTGCCGCTGGCGGGTGACGCGGGGGAAGCGGTCGGCGTGGCCTTCGTGTGGCATGACGCCGAGGAAAGCCGCACGGACCACGGCTCGTTCACGGACTTCGTCTGCGCGAAGTTCCTGGAGAGCTTCGCGGACCTGAGCCACCTCGAAGACGACGATCTGTCGGAAGAGGAAATGGCGGCGCGCATCAGCGACGACGTGGCGTCGGTCGCAGCGTTCATGGACGCAGAAACGGCCGCATGGCTGCAGGCCCTGAGCCGCCTGCCGGTCGAGTCGCGGCCCTTCAAGACAGGGCCGCGTGCCCAGCCCGAGCAGGTGCCCTCGCTGATCTCGCAAGCGCAGCGCGAAGAGGAACTGGCGCGCTTTCAACTGCAGGGCGCGGAGCCATTCGCCGTGAAGCCGCGCTGGGAAATCGGCGAGTAGGCAAAGAGCCCCGGCCTGGCAAGCTTGCCCATTCCTTGGCCAAATGCGGTTCTCGCATGAACCAAGGAACCCTGCATGTCTTCTGAAGCACAGAAAAAAGTAGCCATCGTCACCGCCGGCGGCAGCGGCATGGGCGCCGCCGCGGCGCGCAAGCTCGCGGACGACGGCTTTCGCGTGGCCATTCTTTCGTCGTCCGGCAAGGGCGAGGCGCTCGCGGCCGAGCTGGGCGGCATCGGCGTGACGGGCTCCAACCAGTCGAACGACGACCTGAAGCGCCTCGTGGACCGCGTGGTCGACGAATGGGGCCGCGTCGACGTGCTGGTCAACAGCGCCGGCCACGGCCCGCGCGCGCCCATCCTGGACATCACCGACGAAGACTGGCACCGCGGCATGGACGTCTACCTGCTGAGCGCCGTGCGCCCCGCGCGGCTCGTGGCGCCGCTGATGGTGAAGCAGGGCGGCGGCACCATCATCAACATCTCGACCTTCGCGGCCTTCGAGCCCGACCCGGTGTTCCCGACCTCGGGCGTGTTCCGCGCGGGCCTGGCGGCCTTCACCAAGTTGTTCGCCGACAAGTACGCCGCGCACAACGTGCGCATGAACAACGTGCTGCCGGGCTTCATCGACAGCCTGCCCGAGAAGGCCGAGTTCCGCGCGCGCATTCCCATGGGCCGCTACGGCAAGAGCAGCGAGATCGCGGCCGTCATCGGCTTCCTGGCGTCGGAGGGCGGGGGCTACATCACCGGGCAGAACCTGCGCGTGGACGGCGGGATCACGCGCTCGGTGTGACGCCGGCGGGCGGCGAAAGAGACAGCCGGAAAAGGCCGCTCCCTACAATCGCGCCCCATGTGCTCGAGGATGCCCCGCTTTCCCATTCGCCGCCGGCAGTCCGGCTGCTCGCGGCCGACGCCTCCTTGACGACCGTGCAGTGATACGCGTCGGCTCCGGCCGCCGCCGCACACACGCGGGGCCGCGAATGCCGGCCCCTGCGTCCTGCCCACGTCCCGCACCGCCTTTCCCGCGGCATGCGGGCTGCTTTCCTTTTTCTCATGACCTCCCCACACAGTCGCCTGCGCACCGAGTGGTGCCCCAGCATTCCCCGCGAGCTGATGGCCGGCGCCGTCGCCACCTTCGCGCTCATTCCCGAAGTCATCGCCTTCTCTTTCGTGGCCGGCGTCGATCCGGCGGTCGGGCTGTTCGCCTCCTTCGTCATCGGCATCGTCATTGCCTTCACAGGCGGGCGGCCGGCCATGGTGTCGGCCGCGGCCGGCTCGGTGGCCCTGGTGGCCGCGCCGCTGGTGCATGCGCACGGCCTGCCTTATCTGCTGGCCGCCGGCGTGCTCGCGGGCGCCATGCAGATCGTGTTCGGCCTGCTGCGCCTGGGCGTGCTGATGCGCTTCGTGTCGTCGTCGGTGCGCACCGGCTTCGTCAATGCGCTGGCCATCCTGATCTTCGCGGCGCAGATGCCGCACTTCATCGGCGCCAACACCGCGACCTGGGCCATGGTGGGGCTGGGCCTGGCCGTCATCTACCTGCTGCCGCGCCTCACCACCGCGGTGCCGTCGCCGCTGGTGTGCATCGTGGTGGTGACGCTGGCGGGCCACTGGCTGGGCCTGCCGTTGAAGACGGTGGCCGACCTCGGGCAACTGCCGAGCGCGCTGCCGGCCTTCGCGCTGCCCGCCGTGCCGCTCACGCTCGAGACGCTGCGCATCATTGCGCTGCCTGCCTTCGCCATCGCGATGGTCGGCCTGCTCGAATCGATGATGACCGCCAGCGTGGTCGACGAACTCACCGACACCCCCAGCTCGAAGAACCGCGAGTGCAGCGGCCTGGGCGTGGCCAACGTGGCGGCCAGCTTCTTCGGCGGCATCGCGGGCTGCGGAATGATCGGCCAGACCGTGAGCAACGTGCGCTACGGCGGGCGCGGGCGCCTCTCGACGCTGTTCGCGGGCGCGTTCCTGCTGATCCTGATGGTGCTGCTCAAGCCCTGGGTGTCGCAGGTGCCGGTGGCGGCGCTGGTGGCGATCATGGTGATGGTGTCGGCCTCGACCTTCGACTGGGGCTCGATGCGCACGCTGGTGCGGCACCCGCGCATGTCGAGCGCGGTGATGCTCGCGACGGTGGCCGTCACCGTGGCCACCGACAACCTCGCGACGGGCGTGGCGGTCGGCGTGATGCTGAGCGGCGTGTTCTTCACCTTCAAGGTGGCGCGGCTGCTGCAGGTGCATGCCCAGGCCGACAGCGAAGGTGTTCGCGTCTACCGCGTCACCGGCCAGGTGTTCTTCGCTTCGTCCGACATGCTGGTGGACGCCTTCGACGTGCGCGAGATCGACGGCGCGCCGGTGCGCATCGACGTGTCGCACGCGCACTTCTGGGACGTGACCGCCGTGGCCGCGCTGAAGAAGGTGGTCGAGCGGCTGCGCAAGCACGGCAGCACGGTGGACGTCACCGGCATGAACCAGGCGAGCCGGGACCTGGTGCTGCAGCTCGACGCGACGCCCGACTGACCCACGGCCGAACGGCCGAACGGCTGGAAGTGCGACCGGCCTCAAGCCGCCGCGGCGCCTTGCCTCGCACGCGCCTGCGTGCGAAAGCGCCCGGGGCTCTCGCCGATCTCGCGCTTGAACGCCGCGCTGAACGCCGTCTCCGACTGGTAGCCGATGCGCTCGGCGATGCGCGCGATGCCCTCGTCGCTGTGGCGCAGCGCATTGCGCGCCACCGTCATGCGCCAGCCGCCCAGGTAGTCCAGCGGCGTCGATCCCGTGAGCGCCTTGAAGCGCACCGCGAAGGCCGTGCGCGACATGCCCGCGGATTGCGCCAGCCGCTCCACGGTCCACGGCTGCGCGATGTCGCCGTGCATGCGCGACAGCGCGCAACCGATGCGCGCATCGGCCATCGCGCCCAGCCAGCCTTCGGGCTGCGGCGCATTCGCCAGGTGCACGCGCAGCGCCTGCACGAGCACCAGCGCGGCAAGGTTGGTGCGCGCAATCGATGCGCCCGGCCGCAGCTCGGCGGTTTCCCAGCCCAGCAGGTCGAGCAGGCCCACGAGCGGGCGCGCGCCTGGGTCGCTCGCGCGCAGGTGGATGAGCGGCGGCAGGTGGCGCAGCAGCAGTTCGCCTGCTTCGCCGTCCAGCGTGAAGCGGCCGGTGGCCAGTGTCACCGCCGGCCCTCCGTCCGGCCCCTCGCCAGCGCCCTGGCCCTCGTAGCGCAGCACGCCGTCGGCGCCCCGGTGATCGCGGCTGACCTGGACGCCGTCCTGCAGCGGCCCCGGCGGATCGGTGCACGCCATGAAAGGCTGGCCGTTGGTCAGCAGGAAGAAGTCGCCCGCCTCCAGCAGCACCGACGCGTCCGCGCCCTCGATCTGCATGCGCAGCCGGCCCGTGAGCACGCAGCCCAGCTTGATGTGCGAGGCGTAGCGCGGATAGCGAAAGGCCCACAGGCCGCGCGCCTCGAAGCGCGAGGACAGCGTGCTGCTCACCGTGAGCATCGAGAGCACATCGGACAACGGATCCATGGTGTTTGTGTACGGATGAATAAGAAAAACGGTCTTTTGATTATTCAATCATTCAGCCTGAAGCGCGAGCATTGAGCCATGACCTCTTCGAACGCTCAACTTTCACGCTACGCCGTCGTGCTGGGCCTGCTCACCGCGATCGGCCCCTCGGCCATCGACATGTACCTGCCCGCGCTGCCCGTCATCGGCCGCGCGCTCGGCGCCGACGCGCATGCGGTGCAGGCCAGCCTGATGGCCTTCTTCATCGCCACCGGCGCGGGGCAGCTGGTGGCCGGGCCGCTGTCGGACATGTTCGGGCGCAAGCGGCCGATGTATGTGGGCCTGGCCGTGTTCGTGGCCGCGAGCATCGGTTGCGCGCTGGCACCGGGCATCGGCGCGCTCATCGCCTTTCGCTTCCTGCAGGGGCTCGGGGCCTGCGCGTGCATGGTCACGCCGCGCGCCGTGGTGCGCGACCTGCACACCGGCACCGAGGCGGCGCGGCTGATGTCGCTGCTGATCCTGGTCTACAGCGTGTCGCCCATCCTCGCGCCGCTGGCCGGCAGCGTCGTGGCCGAGGCGGCCGGCTGGCGCGCGGTGTTCTGGGTCGTCGCCGCGCTCGCGGTGCTGGCCGCGGCCATGGTGGCGCTGCTGTTGCCCGAGACGCGTCCGCCGGCGGCGCGCGCACACAGCAGCCTGCGCGGTGCGCTGGCGGGCTACGGCGTGCTGCTGCGCGACCGGCACTTCCTGGCGGTGGCCCTCATGGCCTCGCTCACGCTGTCGGGCTTCTTCGTCTACGTGGCGAACTCGTCGTTCGTGATGAGCGTGCACTTCGGCGTGTCGCCGCGCGTGTATGCGGTGCTGTTCGCGCTGAATGCGGTGTCGATGATCGTGGTCTCGCGGATGAACGGCTGGCTGGCGGCGCGCTTCGGCATCCGGCGGGTGCTGCGCGCGGCGGTCATCGCGGCGGCGGCCATGGCGGGCTTGCTGCTGGTGCTGACGCTGGCGGGTGTCGACCGGCTCGGTGTGCTGGTCGGGCTGCTGATGGGGGTCTACGGCCTCAGCGGCGTGATCGTGCCGTCGACCTTCGTGGTGGCAATGGAAGGGCATGCGGCGCGCGCCGGTACCGCATCGGCATTGCTCGGCACGCTGAACTTCGTGGGCGGCGCGGTGGCGATGGCGCTGGTGTCGCCGTTCGCGAACGGCACGCCGTTGCCAATGGTGGTGGGCGTGGCGTGCTGCTCGTTCGGGGTGCTGGTGCTGGCGCTGCGCACGCTGCGACGCGCGCAGGTCGCGTCACCTGCCGGGGCCTAGACGCCCAGGTACCGCGTCCACAGCGACCGATCGGCATCCAGCGCGGCCGAGTCGCCCTGCCACACCACGCGCCCGCGCTCCAGGATCACGTGGCGGTTGGCCAGCGGCAGCAGGCGCTGCACGTACTTGTCGACCACCAGGATCGCTTCGCCCTCGGCCTTGAGCGTGGCGATGCAGTGCCAGATCTCCTCGCGGATCACCGGGGCCAGGCCTTCGGTGGCTTCGTCGAGGATCAGCAGGCGAGGGTGCGTGGAAAGTGCCCGCGCAATGGCCAGCATCTGCTGCTCGCCGCCCGAGAGCTGGTTGCCCGCGTTGGCCTTGCGCTCCGACAGGCGCGGAAACAGCCCATACAGCGCCTCGACCGTCCAGCGCGGCGCGCTGCCCGGACGCGGCCGTGCAAAAGCGCGCAGGTGCTCTTCCACGCTGAGGTTGGGGAACACGTGCCGCCCCTCGGGCACGATGGCCACGCCGCGCCGCGCAATGGCGTCGGGCTTGTGCCCGCCGATGGCCGCGCCGTCGAAGTGCACGCTGCCGCGCATTGGCGAGAGCGTGCCCGTCAGCACCTTCAGCAGCGTGCTCTTGCCCATGCCGTTGCGGCCCAGCAGGGCCAGCACTTCGCCGGGGCGGATGTCGATGTCGATGCCGAACAGCACCTGGCTGGCGCCGTAGCCGGCTTCGATGGATTTCGCTTCCAGCAACGTGGACTCCGCGCTCATGAATGACCTTCCGCTTCGGTGCCTAGATAGACGGCCTGCACATCCGGGTGTCCGCGCACCTCGTCCGCCGTGCCGCTCATCAGCACGCGCCCCTGCACCAGCACCGTGAGGCGGTCGGCCAGGCGGAACACCGCGTCCATGTCGTGCTCGATCAGCAGGATGGCCATCGATGCGCGCAGCGATTCGATCAGCGCCACCATGCGCGCCGATTCGTCCGGGCCCATGCCGGCCATCGGCTCGTCGAGCAGCAGCAGCTTGGGTTCGGCGGCGAGCGCCAGCGCCACGTCGAGCGCGCGCTGCGCACCGTGCGGCAAGGTGCCCGCGATGCGCTCGCGTTCGCCGCCCAGGCCCACGCGGTCGGCCAGCGCCACCGCGCGGTCGACGAGGTCGCGCTCCTTCGCGCGCGGCGCCATGAAGCGCAGGCTGCTGCCCGCATGGGCCTGCGCGGCGAGCATCAGGTTGTCGTGCACCGTTTCCTTGGGGAACACGCGCGTCACCTGGAAGCAGCGCGACATGCCCGCGGCCACGCGCTGGTGGTCCTTGAGCGCGGTGATGTCCCGCTCGTCGAGCAGCAGGCGGCCGGCGTCGGCCTTCAGCAGCCCGGTGATCAGGTTCACCAGCGTGGTCTTGCCCGCGCCGTTCGGTCCGATGAGCGCATGCACTTCGCCGCGCTCCACCGTGAGGTTCACATGGTCGGTCGCCAGCAGGCCGCCGAAGCGCTTGACCAACCCTTCGATTCTGAAAAGGCTCATGACTGGCTCCCTCGTCCCTCTGGGGAGAGGGGCCGGCGGCGCTTGTAGACGGCAGCCAGTCCCTTGGGCGCCCACAGCGCGACAGCGATCAGCAGCAAGCCCAGCGGCATGTGCCAGTGCTCGGTCTGCTGTTTCAGGAATTCCTCGAGCACCAGCCACACGACCGCGCCCACCGGCCCGCCCCAGCTGCGCCCCAGCCCGCCGATGACCACCATCACCAGCAGCGTGGCCGACTGCGTCCAGTGCATGGTCGCCGGGCTCACGAAGCCGTTGCCGCCCGCGAGCAGCGCGCCGGCCAGGCCCGCGATGGCACCCGCGATGGCAAAGGCCACCAGCTGCAGGCGAAACACCGGATAACCCAGCGCGCGCATGCGCGTCTCGTTGTCGCGGATGCCCATGATCGCGTGGCCGAAGCGAGACTGCGTCGCGCGGTGCAGCCACCACAGTGCCAGCGCCACGATGGCCAGCACCACCCAGTAGAAGTTCGACTCGTTGCCCAGGTCCAGCCCCGGCAGCAGCACGGGCCGGCTCATGAGCGTGTAGCCGTCGTCGCCGCCATAGCGGCGCAGCGACACCACCACGAAGTACAGCATCTGCGCGAAGGCCAGCGTGGTCATGATGAAGTACACGCCGCGCGTGCGCAGCGCCACCGTGCCGATCAGCGCGGCCACCAGCCCCGCGACCAGCGCGGCGGCCGGCCACAGGATCCAGCCCGACAGCACGCCCGCATCGCTGAGCGCCACCACCGTGTACGCACCCACGCCGATGAAACCCGCATGCCCCAGCGCCACCATGCCGCCGAAGCCGAGGATGAAGTTGAGGCTCGCGGCGGCGAGCGCCACGATGAGCACGCGACGCACGAAGCCGATGTAGAACTCGAGCCCGAACAGCGGTGCCACCAGCGGAAACGCCGCCAGCAGCACGAAGAGCAGCCCGAGGCCGATGTAGCGTGAGGATGAGAGAGAGGACTTCATGCGCGCGCCGAGAACAGGCCCGAGGGCCGGAAGATCAAGACCACCACCATCAGCGCGTACATCGCGACTTCGGCGAACAGCGGTCCGAGGTCGGCCGCCGTGGCCGGGGGCAGCGTGGCGCGCAGCAGCATCGGCACGAAGGCGCGCCCCACGGTGTCGACCACGCCCACGAGCAGTGCGGCCACGAAGGCCCCGCGCACCGAACCGATGCCGCCGATCACCAGCACCACCAGCGCCGGAATCAGGATGGCCTCGCCCATGCCGACCTGCACCGCGACGATGGGCCCCATCAGCGCGCCGGCCAGCGCGGCCAGTGCCGCACCGAGCAGGAACACGCCGTTGAAGATGCGGCCCACGCGCACGCCCATCAGCTCGGCCATCGGCCGGTCGGACGCGCCCGCGCGCACCCGCATGCCGATGCGCGTGTGATTCACCAGCAGGTAGAGCGCCAGCGCCACCAGCAGCCCGCCCACGAGGATGACCAGGCGGTACGAGGGGTAGGGCAGGCCGTCCATGAGTTCGATGGGGCCGGAGAGCGCGGCAGGCGTCGGCGCCATCACCGGCGAGGGGCCCCACACCATCTTGACGATGTCGTCGGCCACCAGGATCACGCCGAAGGTGGCGAGCACCTGTGCGAGATGGTCGCGCGTGTAGAGCCGGCGCATCAGCAGCACTTCGAGCAGCAGCGCCACCACCACCGTGACCGCCACCGCGATGACGATGGCCGCGGTGAACGAGCCGGTGCGCGTGTGCGCCTCGGCAGCCACATACGCGCCCGCCATGAACAGCGAGCCGTGCGCGAGGTTCAGCACGTCCATGATGCCGAACACCAGCGTGAGGCCCGCGGCCAGCAGGAACAGCATCAGCCCATAGCCAAGGCCATTGAGCAGCTGCTCGAGAACAAGAATTCCACTCATAGAAGAACCAACAGGTTTGCCCGCGTTTTCATTCAAGGAACACCGAGGAACCGGCTTCGCCGGGCCTCAGGTGTTGCCCCCGGTAGGGGGAAGGAGTAGCGGACACGAAGTGCCGCGAAGCCTGGGGGCGAGCTTTACTTCAGCGGGCACTTGTCGGCGTAGGAGTCGCCGTAGTTGGTCAGCACCGTGTTGATCAGCTTGTTCGTGACCTTGCCCTGCGCGTCCTTGCCGATCACGCGAAGGTAGAAGTTCTCGATGGGGTAGTGGTTGTTCGCGTACTTGAAGCTGCCGCGCGTGGAGGCGTAGTTGGCCTTCTTCAGTGCCGCCACCACGGCTTCGCGGTTCTGCGCGTTGCCGCCCGATTGCTTCACGGCCGCGTCCATGGCCAGGATGGCGTCATAGGCCTGCGCCGCGTACACCGACGGGTAGCGGCCGTTGTATTCCTTGCGGAAGGCGGCCACGAACTGCTTGTTGGCCGCGTTGTCCAGGTCGTGCGCCCAGTGCGAGGTGTTGAACAGGCCGAGCATCGGCTCGCCCACGGCACCGATTACGTCCTCGTCGGCCGAGAAGCCGCTGGTGACCAGCGTGATGTCCTTCGACAGGCCCGCGCCCACGAACTGCTTGATGAAGTTGATGCCCATCGCGCCGGGCAGGAAGAAGTAGATGGAGTCGGGCTTGGCCGCGCGCAGCTGCGCGAGTTCGGCGGCGTAGTCGATCTGGCCGAGCTTGGTGTAGAGCTCGTCGGCCACCTGGCCCTTGAACTGGCGCTTGAAGCCGCCCAGCGCGTCCTTGCCGGCGGGGTAGTTGGGGGCGATGAGCACGGTCTTCTTGAAGCCGCGGTCCTGTGCGAACTTGCCGGCGGCCTCGTGGAACTGGTCGTTCTGGTAGGCGGTGCCGAAGAAGAAGGCATTGCACTGCGCGCCCGCGAACTGGCTGGGGCCGGCGTTGGCCGAGAGGTACGGCACCTTGGCGGCGAACAGCGTCGGGCCCACGGCCAGCGCCACGTTGGAGCCGATGGGGCCGCTGAAGATGTCGATCTTGTCGCGCTGGATCATGCGGTCGACCAGCTGCTTGGCCTGGTCGGGGCTGCCGGCCATGTCGGCCTGCACGAACTCCACGTCCTGCCCGCCGAGCTTGCCGCCCAGCTGCTTGATGCCGAGCGCGAAGCCGTCGCGCGCCTCGGCGCCGAGTGCCGCGAATGGCCCTGAGATATCAAGGGCCAAGCCCACCTTGACCGGCGCGGCCATGGCCGAGATCGAGGTGCCGAGGGCTGCGCCGCACAGCAGCAGCGAGAGCAGGGTGCGCGGCAGCGCGGGCGACTTCGGGGACAGATGGCTCATGGATTCTCCGGCGAGGAAGGGGTGAAACGACGCATCGGCACCGCTCCCTGCGGCACCGTCAACATCGAACCGTTGATAGCTAAATACTTTAACCATAAACAATTCGGTGTCAACGGTGCTAGCACGAATGGTGCCAGTGGTTCATGTCACTTCCTGGTGCGCGGGCCCTGTTTTGCGGGGCCTCGCGGGGCGCCTCACCGGGTCAGCCGAACGGGTTGGCGGTGGCGAACCACAGGCCGATGCCCGTGGCGATGATGAAGGCGCCGTCGGTCACGCCCGCCACCAGGAAGAACTTGGTCTGCAGCGTGTCGACCAGCTCGGGCTGGCGCGCGGTGCTCTCCAAGAACTTCTGTCCGACCAGCCCGATGCCCAGGCACGAGCCGAGCGCCGCGATGCCGATCAGCAAGGCGACGGCGAGGGGAAGGATGTTGAAGCCGGTCATGGTGTTTTCTCCTGGGGGTTGGTGAATCGATGGAGGTACTTTTCCAGAGAGGGTGCGCACGGTCCATGACGTGAGAGGTCATGCGCAGGGCGCCGCGCGAACGAAAAAAGCCGGCCGTTTCAACGGCCGGCCTGTCGTGGAACACCGCGGAACCGGCTTCGCCGGGCCGCAGGTGTTGCCCCCGGTAGGGGGAAGGAGCAGCGACACGAAGTGCGCGAAGCCTGGGGGCGAGCCCAAGCTCGGCCTGGGGGCGAGCCCAAGCTCGGCCTGGGGGCGAGCCCAAGCTCGGCCTGGGGGCGAGCCCGGTCTACTGAATCTGCGCCCAGTTCTGGTTGTTGCCGCCGTTGCAGGTCCAGGTGATCAGCGCCGTGTCCTGCGTGGTCGAACTGTTCGGCACGTCGAGGCACGAACCCGAGGCCCGGTTCTTCAACGCGCCGCCGACCACGCTCCACTGCGCCGTGTTGCCCGCCGAGCAGGCCACCTGCACCACCGGTGCGTTGGTGGTGGCCGTGCCGTTCTGCGCCAGGCACAGCCCGCTGTGCTCGGCCACGAACTGCACGTAGCCGCCGATGAGCGGTGTCACCGTGAACTTCTCATGGCTCGCGTTGCCGCAGGGCCATTGCACCGCGGTGGTACCGCTGGCCGCCGCGCCGCCCTTGATGTTCACGCACATGCCGCTGAGCTCCGAACGCAGCTGCGCGACGAACGGCGGGGCCGTGTCCAGCGAGCGCACGTACTCGCGCAACGCCACCACGTCTGATGGCGGCAGGCTAGACGCATTGCCGTGCCCGCCGGCCAGCACGTCCTGCAGCGTGGCCGCCTGCCCGTTGTGGAAGAACGATGCGGCGTTCCAGGTGCCCGACAGCGTCGGTGTGTCGAAGCCCACGCCCGCCAGCGGCTGGTTGATGCCCTTGCCCGACGAGAGCTGGATGGTGCCCACGTCGTGCCGCAACCCGTCGCGCAGCGTGCCGCCGGTGTGGCAGGTGGCGCACTGCGCGGTGTTGAACACGGTCTGGCCGCGCACCGCCTCCACGCTCAGGCTGCCGTCCGACATGCGCGCGGGGCTGCGCAGGTACTTGTTCAGCGAGCCCAGGTAGGCCGCCAGGTCGTCCAGCTGCGCGTTCTTGCCGGCCTTGGGTGCGCCCAGCGGGTCGGAGGTGGCCGTGAAGTCGGCGTTGCTCAGGAAGCCGGTGCCGCCGAACTCGTTGCGGATGTCGTGCTCGAAGTCCTGCACCTCGTCGAAGTTGGCCGTCCAGTGCAGCTTGCCGTGGCTGGTGCCGCGCTTGCCCTGCAGGCTGATGGTGCGGCGCAGGCCCTCTCCGCGCTGGGTGAAGTCCCACACCATGCCGTCGTCGCCGCCGTCCGCGTGGCAGCTCGCGCAGGAGATGTAGTTGTCCTTGCTCATGCGCCGGTCGGAGGCGTTGTAGAACACCTGCTTGCCGCGCAGGGCCGCCGCGGCCATCGGCTCCGTGGCCACCGTCTGCACCGTCTGCAGGAAGGTCGGGGCATTGCTTTCGGACGTCAGCACCGTCGCCACGTCGTGCACCGTGACCGAGCGCGCGAGGAAGTTGTTGACGAACAGCCGCTTGCGCACCGCGTCCAGGTACAGCCCGTGCGGCGCGCTGCTCGCGTTGATCTCGCCGCGCACCGAGCGCGTGTAGCTGTCGACGATGGCCACGCGGTTGCCCTCCATCTGCGCCACGAACAGGTAGTCGCCCGCCGGGGAGAACAGCGCGGCGCGCGCGGGAGCGCGGTCGTCGAAGTCGATCTGCTCGTCGAACTTTTCCGTCGCCTGCTGCAGGTCGACCTGCGACAGGATGGAGCGCACCGTCTGGTCGTGCACGAGGTTCGTGCCGTCGCGGAATTTGCCGCGCACGATGTTGTCCTTCTTCGATGGCAGCACGGCGCGCGTGCCGTCGGGCGAAATGACCACCTGGCTCAGGTAGTTGGCCACGCCGCGCGCGCGGCTCTCGGTGTCCACCGTGGTGGTGTCCACCGGCAGCGCGATGGTGCCTATCGCGCTCAGGCTCTGCAGGTTCACCTTGTGCAGCTGGCCGCCGGTGAGCTTCGACTTGAAGCGCGTCACGTAGGCCACCTGCGAGTCGGCGCTCACCGCGATGCCGCGCACCTCGCCCTGCAGCGGCACGGTGCCGGTGGCGTTGCCGTTGGCGGGGTCGAAGCTCATCAGCGCCGACTTGCTCTCCAGCGTGAGCAGGCCCTTGGTACCGTCAGGCGTGAAGATCACGCCGTAAGGTCCGCTGCCGTAGCCCAGCGACACCGTGGCGGAAACGGCGCCGTCGGCCGCGTTCAGCGCCACCAGCTTGTCTTCGCCGTGCACCGACACCCAGATGCGGCCGTCGGGCCCCACGGCCAGCGTCTTCGGCTCGTCGCCCACGCGCGTCTCCCAGCGCTTGGCCAGGGTCTGCGCGTCGATGGCGGCGACCGTGCCGCTGTCGGGGTTGACCGAATACACCGAGTTGGCGTCGCCCGCGATGTTGGTGGTGTGCGTGGGCGCGCGCGCGGTGACCGGTGCGATCACCGTCACGTTGTACGTGTAGTAGCTTTCGCGGCCCGCCGTGTCGCGCACCGTCAGCGTCACCGTGTAGTGACCGGGGCTCGTGTAGGTGTAGGTGTAGCCCGGCTGGCTCGCAAAGGCCGTCTGCGTGCCGTTGCCGAAGTTCCAGCGGTACTGCGCGCCGTTGGCGCCCAGCGTGGCGGGGGCGAACACCAGCTGCCCGTTGACCACCTTCGGCCCGCCGCCGATGCCGGGGTCGCCGATGATGGCCTGGCTGCGCAGCGTGGCGACCTCGGCGTCGTTCAGCACGCGCCCGTACACGCGCACTTCCGCCAGCGTGCCCTTGAAGAGGGCCGCGTTGCCCTGGATCTGGCCCAGCACCTGGAACTTGTTCGACAGGCCCTTGTTGCCGGTGAGGCCTGCAGACGAGGTCTTCACGCCGTCGACGTACACCGTCTGCGCGCCCGAGGCCGCGTCGCGCGTCAGCACCACGTGGTGCCAGGCGCCGTCGTTCACCGCCGCGGCGGAGGTGGTGCCCGCCTCGTTGCCGACCGACAGCTTGATGCGCCCGCCGGTGTCCAGCCAGCCCCAGAACACGTCGTCCGTGCCGCTGACCTGGTCGCGCCCGAAGAGGCCGGGTGCGGTCCACGAATTCGCGGCGCCGGCCTGCGTGGTCTTCATGTAGAAGCTCAGCGAGGCGGTGCCGCCCAGCACGGTGGCCACCGTGTCGTTCTTCAGCGGCACGCCCGCGGTGCGGTTGGCGAAGTTCAGGCCGATGCTCTCGAAGGCGTCCCCCGAGACCGGCGTGCCGTTGTTGGCGCCGATCTGATCCGAGAGGTTGCCCGCCAGCGTCCAGTGGTGCATGAGGCTGATGTCGGTCGCGTTGCCGGTGTGGAACACCGAGGTGTAGTCCGCACCGATGGCGTTGCCCGCATAGTCCTTCACGCCGTTGGCCGGCAGGAACACCTCGTAGCTGGTGCCCGGCTGCAGCGGCTGCTCGGGGTGGAAGTTCACGATGCCCAGCTGCACGCTGTAGGTGCCCGCCAGCGTGTTGCCGCCCACCGGCCGCACGATGAAGGTGTTGGCGTTCACGCTCTCGGGGCGGATGTTGTCGGTCATGCCCAGGCCGATGCGCGAGGTCAGCGCCTGCTGCTTCGCGCCGTTGGCGGGCGAGACCTGTTTGACTTCAGGCTTGGTGGTGTCGGGATCGACCTGGTGCACGATGAAGCCGCTGCCCGAGCCGTGGTCGTTGCCCACGAAGACGAGGTTGCCGAACATCGCGACCTGTCCGTTGTCAGAGTGCGAGAAGTTCGGGTCGTCCTCGCGCAGGATGCTGCCGCGGCCCACCTCGACGTGGTTCAACGGATTGCTCACGTCCACCTTGTGGATGCGGGTCTGCGCGCCTTGAATGACGTAGTTGTCCTGCGTGGCGCAGTACAGCTGTTCGTCGATGACGAGCCGGTTGTCCTCGGGCACGAAGCGCGAGCGGTCGCTCAGGTCGTAGCTGTACATCTTGGCGCCGCTGTTGCGCGCGGAGGTGTGCAGGTTCCTGCCGTCGAAGCAGGTCGCGTAGTAGAACGGCGTGGTGCCCACGATGGCATCGAGCACCTTGGGGTTGAGCGGGTCGGAGATGTCCAGGCTGGCGAAACCGCCGTTGCTTTCCATCGCGGTCAGCACCATGTGGTTGCCCATCGTGAAGATCGGGCCGATGCGAAAGCCGCCGAGCTCGCCGGTGGGTACGGGGTTGGGCTTGCCCGTGCCGCGGTTCGCGACCACGGCATTCGCGGGGTCGCTCGCATCGACGATGAAGATGCCGCGGCCCGCCGAGGCCACGTACAGGTAGGGCGCCTGCCACCACAGTTGCCAGGCCACGTCTTCGTAGTCGCCGCCGTTGACGCCGGGCAGTGCCAGCTTCTTCACCTGCTTGATGTCGTTGATGTCGGTGAAGTCCCAGAACTCCACGCCGTTGATGCTGGGCAGCACCACGTACGTCTTGCCGCCGATCTTCGCGGTGCCGAAGGAATGGGTCTCGCGAAACTCCTTGGTGCGGGCCTCGGGCTCGTAGATCTTCTTGACGAGCTGGATCTGGCGCGGGTTCGACACGTCGTACAGCAGGAAGCCGCCCGGGCCGAGGCCGCTGTCCGGCGCGAAGGAGGTGAGGAAGTAGCCGTTGATCATGATGCCCGCGTTCATGCCGTAGTCCTTGCGGCCCGGGTACGTGGCCGGCACCTCGCGCGACTCGTAGGCGGCGCTGTGCGCGGGATCGAGCGGATGCGCGGCGCTCGTGATCATCGACACCGGCTTGAACAGTTCGGCCGAGGTGTAGGTGAGGTTGCCCAGGCCGGGCCCCTGCACCGGGAGCGGGTCGGCCACGGCCTGGGCCACCGCCGTGGCCATGTTGTTCAGGGTCGTCATCGGACTGACCCCGGTGATTGCCGCGTGCGTCAGCAGCGTGACGAATGGCAGCAGGAACGCCATCAAGTAATACCGGATTTTCATCGTCGCCTCCAGGTTGTTGGGTCACTCGCAAAAGTGCGCGCGCAGGGGCGCACCCGGCCGGCGGCGAGTCCGCCGCCGGCCGTCCAGCCTCTCCCTCTCCTCGTTGTCGACGGCGCTACGTCGTCACTTCACATTGCTTTTTTCTGCGCGCCGCCCGATTCGTAGATGTCCCATGCCTCCTTGGCGCTCGCGCCGCGGTGGATCATGGCCATCAATGCGTCCACCACCGCCGACGGGTTGGCATGCTGGTACACGTTGCGTCCGTACACCATGCCGACCGCGCCCTGGTCCATCAGCACGCGCGAGCGTGCGAACACCTGCTGCAGGTCTTCGCGTCCGCCGCCGCGCACGAGCACGGGGCAGCGCGCGGCCTGCACCACGCGGTGGAAATCGGCGGGGTCGGTGGTGGGGTCGGCCTTGACGATGTCGGCACCCATCTCGCGCGCCAGGCGCACGAGCGTGACGATCTTCTCGGCGTCGCCGTCGACCATGTAGCCGCCTTGCTCGCTGTGCGGGCGCATCACCAGCGGCTCGATCATCAGCGGCATGCCGTAGCGGTCGCAGTCGGCGCGCACGCGCGAAATGTTCTGCACGCACTGGCGGAACAGGTCGGGCTCGTTCGGCAGCATGAACAGGTTCACCACCACGCAGGCCGCGTCGCGCTGCACCGCGGGCAGCACCGGGTCGTGCTCGTTCTGCAGCAGCGCCCACATCACGCGGTGCGCGGTGGCGTTGTAGGGGTTGCCCATGTCGATGCGCTGCACCAGCGCGGGCTTGTCACGGCCCGGGCGGTCCTGCAGCAGGTCGGCCTGGCCGTGGTTGAGCTGCAGCGCGTCGGGGCGCGCGGCCACCAGCTTGTCGACGACGGCGGGCATGTCTTCCAGGCCGTTGAGGAACGAGGGCTCGTTGCACACGCCGTGGTCGAGCGCGATGTCCAGGCAGCGCCCGTTGGTCAGCAGCCGGTTCAGGCGTGCGGTCTTGTCCTTCGACATACGAAAAGGTCCTTGTGTGGGGGGTGTGAAGAAGATCAGGCCAGCGTGTGCAGGTACTTGCCCGCCGCCGCATCGATGAGTTGCAGCGCGTCGTCGCGCAGCGCGAGCGAGCCGGCGGCCGCGTTCTCCACGGCCTGCTTGCTCACGCGCGCGCCGCACAGCGCCACCTGCACGCTGCCGCGCGCCAGCGTCCACGCGATCATCAGTTGGCCGAACGAGCATTCGAGGTGCTTGCGCAGCGGCTCCAGCTCGTCGAAGAAGGCCTTGAGCCTGGCGCGGTTGTCCGCGCTGAAGCGCGGGTTGGTGGCGCGCTGGTCGTCGCCGGTGAACTGGCGCGCGGGGTCGATGGGGCCGGCGAGCAGGCCCAGCGCCAGCGACGAGTAGCCCAGCACCGCGACGTTGTGCTCGCTGCACAGCGGCACCAGCGTCTGCTCGATCTCGCGGTCGATCAGGCTGTAGCGCTCCTGCGCCGCATCGACCGGGCCGTAGCGCAGGTACTCGGCGAGCGTTTCGGGGCTCACGTTGCTCACGCCGATGGCGCGGATCTTTCCCTGCTTCTTGAGTTCGAGCAGCGCGTCCATGGTCTCGGCCACGGGCGTGGTGCTGTCCTGCCAGTGCGTGATGTACAGGTCGATGTAGTCGGTCTGCAGGCGCTTCAAGCTCTGCTCGCATTCGTGGAAGACCGATTCGCGCCCCAGGTAGCGGTACACCGGATGCCCGTCTTCTTCGAAGAAGTGCGTTCCCTTCTGCGTGTGCCACACCAGCCCGCACTTGGTGGCGATCACGGCCTCCTGGCGGCGGCCTTTCAAGGCCGTGCCGACGATGCTTTCCGAACGACCGAGCCCGTAGGCCGGTGCGGTGTCGATCAGCGTCACGCCCGCGTCCAGCGAGGCCTGGATGGCCAGCACGGCGGCCGCGTTGTCCCCGCCGCCCCACATCCAGCCGCCCATGGCCCAGGTGCCCAGGCCGATGGCCGAGCATTCGATGCCCGAGGGGCCCAGGGTGGTCTTCTTCATCGCTGCGTTGTTCATCGCTTGGTCTTTCTCGTGTTCATGAGGTGGTCGATGGTCACGGCCGCGAGCAGGATCAGGCCCTTGATCACGTCCTGCCAGTAAGGCGACACGTCCAGCAGGATGAGCGAGCTGGTCACCACCGACAGCAGCGCCAGGCCCAGCACGGCGCCCAGCACCGTGCCCGAGCCGCCCTTCAGGCTGGCCCCGCCGATGACGGCGGCGGCGATCACGTTGAGCTCCATGCCCACGCCGAAGGTGGGGGTGGCGGCGCCGAAGCGCGCCGTGTAGATCACGCCGGCCAGGCCCGCGCAGGCCGAGCACAGCACCGTGACCCAGAACTTCACATGGCCCACGCGAATGCCCGAGTACAGCGCCGCCTTCTCGTTGCTGCCCGTGTAGAACACGCGGCGCAACAGCGAGGCGCGGCGCAGCACGAAGTCGCTCACCACCACGATCGCCAGGAAGATCAGGATCACGGCCGGAATGCCGAACAGCGTGCCCTGGCCGATGAACTTGAACTCCGCCGGCAGCGAGAACAGCGACTGCGGCGTGCCCTGCGTGAGCGCCAGGCACAGGCCGCGCACGATCACCATGAACGCCAGCGAGGCGATGAAGTGGTTCAGCCCGATGCGCGTGACGCAGCCGCCGATCATCGCGCCGATGCCCGCGCTGGCCGCAATGGCGATCAGCCCCGCCGTCCACGGGTCGAACCCCATGAGGAAGAGCTTGCCCGTGACCACCATCGCGAAGCACACCACCGAGCCCACCGACAGGTCGATGCCGCCGACGATCAGCAGGATGGTCATGCCCACCACCACGATGCCCTCGATGGAGAAGGACAGCAGCATCGCGCGCACGTTGTCCCAGGTCAGGAAGTAGGGCGACGCGAAGCTCATGGCCACGCACAGCACCGCGATGATGAGCAGCAGGCCCATCTCGCGCATGCTGGTGAGCTTGTTGGCGGGCTTCAGGGGGTCGCCGCCTTGCTGTCGTGGCGCGAGGCCCGCGGGCGCCCCCGCGTCGAGTTGTGCCGGGTAGTTCATGCTGTTTCCTGTTCGCAAAGTCCGGAGGCCAGCCGCAGCAGCGCCTCTTCCGTCATGTCGTTGTCTTGCACCTCGCCGGCCAGCCGGCCGTCGCGGATCACCAGCGCGCGGTCGCACAGCCCGATGATCTCGGGCAGCTCCGAAGAGATCACCACCACGCCCACGCCCTGGTTCGCCAGCTCGCGCAGGATGTGATGGATCTCCGACTTGGCCCCCACGTCCACGCCGCGCGTGGGCTCGTCCATCAGCAGGACCGAGGGGTGCGTGGCCAGCAGCTTGGCGATGGCCACCTTCTGCTGGTTGCCGCCCGACAAGCTGGCCACGTCGATGTCCACGCCGTCGCTCTTGAGCTTGAGCTTGGCGCCCAGTTCCAGCGCCAGCTTGTGCTCGGCCGGGCGCTGCAGCAGGCCGAAGCGCGAGCTCACGCGCTTGAGCGCCATCGAGGCGATGTTCTGCGCAATGGGCAGGTCGAGGTACACGCCCGCCGCCTTGCGGTCTTCGCTGAGGTAGGCGATGCCTTCGCGCAGCGCGTCGCTGTACTTGCGGATCGTCAATGCCTTGCCGCGCAGGCGCACCGTGCCGCGCGTGGCCGTGCGCAGGCCGCACACGGTTTCGGCGAGTTCGCTGCGGCCCGCGCCCATGAGGCCCGCGATGCCGAGGATCTCGCCGCGCTTCAACGTGAACGAGATGCCGTGCACGCGCTCGCCGTCGGCGATGTCGCGCACTTCGAGCACCGGCTCGCCGTGGGTTGCATCGTCCTGCTTCGGCGGGTAGTAGTTGCCCAGGTCGCGCCCGACCATGCGGCGCACCAGGCCGTCCGCGTTCAGTTCGGCCAGCGGCCCGCTGTGCACGTTGCGCCCGTCGCGCAGCACCGTCACGCGCGAGCAGTGCGCAAAGATCTCGGCCATGCGGTGGCTGATGTAGATGATGCCGATGCCCTGGTCCTTCAGGTCGTGCAGCACCTTGAAGAGCGCGGCCGATTCGTTGTCGGTGAGCGCGGCGGTCGGCTCGTCGAGGATGAGCACCTTGCAGTCGAGCGTGAGCGCCTTGGCGATCTCGATGAGCTGCTGCGTGGAGATGCTCAGGTCCTTCACCAGGCAGGCGGGGTCCACGTCCTGGCCCAGCCGCTGCAGCACCCTGGCGGCGCGCTCGTTCAGGCTGGCGTAGTTCATCCACGCGTGCTTGCCGGCGTTGATTTCAGGCATGAAGATGTTCTCGGCCACGGTGGCGTCGGCGCACAGGGCGATCTCCTGGTGCACCAGGCCGATGCCCAGGCGCATGGCGTGCGCCGGGCCGTCGATGACCACCTGTTGCCCGTCGAGCGAGATCTCGCCTTCGTCGGGCCGGTGGATGCCGTCGATGATGTTCATCAGCGTGGACTTGCCCGCGCCGTTCTCGCCGCACAGCGCGTGGATCTCGCCGCGCTGCAGCGAGAAGTCCACCCCCGTGAGCGCGCGCGAAGCGCCGAAGCGCTTGCTGATGCCGCGCAGTTCGAGCAAGGCGCCCGTGGCGCTCATTGCGGTCTCCTGGCTCACTCGCCGATTCCCTTGGTGCCGCGGCGCGCGAGGTACTTGTCCCAGTAGAAGTCGTCGGCGTTGGCCTTGCTGACCACCGCCAGGCCGTTGTCCAGGAAGGGCACGGCCATCGGGTTGGTGCCGTTGCGCTTGGCGTCGTTCATCGGGTCGATGAGGCCCGGGTTCTTCGCCAGGAACAGCATCATCATGCCCATGTAGCCCTGCATGCCCTGGTTCGGGTTGATGGAGCCGAACACGTCGCCCGACTTGATCATGTCCAGGATCTTGGCGTTCACGTCGCAGCACATCACCTTGATGTTCTTCTTGCTCTCGACCTTGGCCTGCGCCGCGCCCAGCGCCGAGTTGGCTTCGGGCATGAACAGCGCGCCCAGGTTCGGGTTGGCCTGCGCCAGGCTCAGCACCGCCTGGTAGGCCTTGTTCGGGTCCTGGTTGCTGGCGGCGCGGCCGACCAGCTTCATGCCCGGGTGCTTGGTCTTCATGCGGTTCACGAAGGCGGCGATGCGGCGGTCGTGGTTGTCCTGGCCCGGGTTCTCCAGCACGGCGTATTCGCCCTTGCCGCCCATCGACGCGGCAATCGCGTCGGCGGCCTGCGTGCCTTCACGGTCGTTGTCCGAGGTGATGAACGAGGTGCGCTTGGAGTTGGGCGAGTCGGCCGCGAAGGTGACCACCGGAATGCCCATCGCCGCCGCGCGGTTGATGGGCTCGATGAACGGGTCGGGGTTCATCGGGTGCAGCAGGATGCCCGCGGGCTTGCGCGCCAGCTCCTGCTCGAAGGACGCGAGCTGCTTGTTCACGTCGTACTCGGGCGTGCCGGTGTAGCGGGTGCGAACGCCCAGCGTGCGGCCGAGCTGCTTCATCATTTCGTAGACCGGAAACCAGTACTCCACGCCCGACACCATCACGTTCATCACGTAGACGTCGCTGGCGTTGCCGCGCAAACCGGCGCCTGCCGCACCGGCTGCCGGGGCGGCGGCTTGCTGCTGCGCGAATGCGCTCGCACCGGCCAGGCCGATGCCGGCGGCCGCTGCGGACTTCAGGAAATTTCGCCTCATTTTTTGTCTCCTCGCGTTGGGTGGCTCAACTTGCGGTGCTGCCCTTTCGGGGCAGCGCTTTGATCCTCTGTGTCACGACAGTTGTTATGACAGGTAGAATGTAAGCGCAGCGAGTTTGAAGCGATAACTAGGGGAAACGCTACTGGCAACCCGCTTTTATTCCGCCGAAGCTGTTATGACATGAAGCCCAACATACTCATCGGCATCGACATGGGGTCGAGCAGCCTGAAAGCCCTGGCCCTCGAAGCCGGGAGCGGCCGGGCCGTCGCCCTGTCCCGAATGCAATTGCCGCACGACCGGCTGCCTGGCGGGGGATGCGAGGTGGCCGCCACGGCCATCCGCGCGGCCCTGACCCACGTGCTGCGCGACGTCGCCCACCAGCTCGGCGCCCGCGTGGCCGAGGTCCGCGCCATCGGCTGCACGGGCCACGGCGCGGGGCTCTACGCGCTCGACGCGAAGAACGAACTGGTGGGCGGCAGGGCGGTCGCCTCGACCGACCAGCGCGCCGACGCGCGTGCGCGTTCCCTGGCGGCGAGCCATGGCAAGGCGCTCTTCGCGGACGTCGGCTGCCAGCCGTGGCCGGGGCAACCGACCGTGATCGCGGCGGAGCTGCTCGGCACCGACGCCGTGCAGCGCGGCGCGGTGCGCCGGCTGCTGTTCGCCAAGGACTACCTCGGTTTTCTGCTGACAGGCGAAATTGCCACCGACGCGAGCGACGCGAGCACCGCGGGGCTGGTGGCCATCGCCACGGGCGGCTGGTCGCAGGCGGCCTTCGACGCATCCGGCATCGCCGACCTCGGGCCGCGTGCCTTCGGCCCGCTGGTGACCAGCGGCGAGGTCGTCGGCACGCTGCGGCCGGCCGAAGCCGCGCTGTGCGGCCTGCCGGCCGGCATTCCTGTCGCGATGGGCGCCATCGACCTGCTGGCCTCCATGACGGCCATCTGCGCCGAGGGAAGAGGGCGCGCGGTGTCGGTCTTCGGCACATGGTGCGTCAACGCGGTGATCGGGCCGGTGATCGAGCCCAAGCCCGATGTCGCGGCGGTCGTGAACTTCGGCCGCGCCGACAGGCGGCTCTACATGGAGAACAGCCCGTCCTCCATGGCCAACATCGCATGGCTGGCCGGCGTGCTGGGCCTGCCCGATGCGCGCGCGGTGGTCGACCTGGCGATGTCGGTGCCGCTGGGCGCCGGCGGCCTGCGCTTCCTGCCGTTCGTGAACGGCGGCGGGGGTGTGACGGCGGGCTTCGTGGGCCTCAAGAGCCATCACACGCGCGGCGACATGGCGCGTGCGGTGGTCGATGCGGTCGCCGCGCTGCATGCGCGCCACACCGCGCGCCTTGCGGCCTGCGGCCTGCCGGTGTCCGCATCGACCGTGCTCGGCGGCGGTGCGAGCGACACGCGGCTCGTGCGGCTGCTGGCCTCGTTCCTCGGCCGTCCGGTCGAACGCTGCGCCGACGACGAGACCGGCGCGCGCGGCGCGGCGCTCTACGCCGCCATGTCGCAAGGCATCGACCGCGCCGCGCAAGGCAGCGCCTTGCTCGCGCCCTGCGACACGGTCGAACCCGACGCCGCCCAGGCGCGCGCCCATGCCGACTTCAACGCCGGCTTCAACGAACTGATCGACACCATGTCCCCTGTGTTTTCCCACCTGGCCGGAGCCGCGCAATGAGCGCCTGGCAACTGCCCTTCGTGCGTCCGGCTGCCCTGGCCGACCGCCATTTCTCCACCGTGATCGTCGGCGCCGGCATCAACGGCGTGGGTGTGTTCCGCGACCTCTGCCTGCAGCGCGTGGACTGCCTCATCGTCGACAAGGGCGACTTCAGCGCGGGCGCCAGCAGCGCGCCGTCGCGCATGATCCACGGCGGCCTGCGCTACCTGGAGAACGGCAGCTTCTCGCTGGTGGCCGAGGCCACGCGCGAGCGCAACCTGCTGCTGCGCAACGCGCCGCACCTGGTGCAGCCGCTGAAGACGGTGGTGCCGCTGTCGAGCTTCTTCGGCGGCCTCATGAGCAGCGCGCTCAAGTTCTTCGGCCGCACGCCGCCGCAGCGCACGCGCGGCCTGCTGGCCGTGGCCGCGGGCCTGCGGCTGTACGACCTGCTGGGCCGCCGCCAGCGCGTGATGCCCAACCACCGCATCGCCCGCGTGCCGCCGGCCGACCGCAACCTGTTCCGCGCGGCGGTGCGCTGGACCGCCACCTTCTTCGATGCGTGGATCAGCCACCCCGAGTGGCTGGTGCTCGAACTCATCGGCGACGCCTGCCGCGACCAGCCGCGCTCGGCCGCCGCCAACTACTGCCGCGTGATGGGCTGCGCGGGCAACATCCTCACGCTGCGCGACGAGATCACCGGCGCACTGGTGCGCGTGACGGCCGACACGGTGGTGAACGCCAGCGGCGCGTGGCTGGACCGCAGCACCGCGGTGCTGGGTGGCGCGGGCTCGCGCATCAAGTCCCGGGTGATGGGCACCAAGGGTTCGCACCTGGTGCTCGACCACCCCGCGCTGCGCGACGCGCTCGAAGGCCGCATGGCGTACTTCGAGGCGGTGGACGGGCGCGTGTGCATCGTCTATCCGTTCCTGGACCGCGTGCTGGTGGGCTCCACCGACATTCCGGTGGACGACCCCGACCAGATCGGCACCGAGCCGGCCGAGGTCGACTACCTGCTCGACGTGCTGGCGGAGGTGTTCCCGAACCTGGCTTTCGGGCGCGGCAATGTGGTCTACACCTACGTCGGCGTGCGCCCGCTCGCGCGCTCCGACGCCGACAAGCCCGGCCAGATCTCGCGCGACCATTCGGTGGTGGTCGACCTGCCGAACGCGTCGCGCGACATTCCGATCGTCGGCCTCGTCGGCGGCAAGTGGACGACCTTCCGCGCGCTCGCGGAAGAAGCCACCGACGAAGTGCTGCGGCAGCTGGGCCGCCCGCGCACGGCGTCCACGGAGCTGATTCCCATCGGCGGCGGCGCGGAGCTGCCGGGCGATGCCCACGCGACGGCGCGCTTTCTCGACCGCATGGTGGCGTCGTCGGGCGTGGGCCGCGCGCGGGCGCAGGCACTGCTGCACCGCTACGGCTCGAAGGCGCTGCCGCTGGCGCAGCGCCTCGGGGCCTCGGGCGACGTGCCGCTGCAGCATGCGCCCGACTACACGGTCGCCGAACTCTCCTACCTGTGCCTGGAAACCGGCGTGGTCCACCTGGACGACCTGGTGATCCGCCGCACGCTGCTGGCGATTCGCGGCCTCGTCACCGACGCCGTGCTGGCCGAGATGGCAGGCATCGCCGCCGAAGCGCTCGGCTGGGACGCACGGCAGGCCCACGACGAGCTTCAGGCCTGCGCCACCGCGTTGCGCGATCGGCACGGCGTGGGCCTTTCGCCGGTGGCGGCGCGGGCGCACACCGCTTTCGATGCATCATTGACGACACCTCAGGCCGCAGGCCAGCCCTCCACGTGAACTCTTCGACCGATACTTCGACCGTGCTCGACCGCGGCTCCGAATCTCCCCTGTGGGCCCAGTTCCGCGACGCGCTTCGCCTGCAGATCCTGCAGGGCGTGCTGCCCATCGGCGCCAAGCTGCCGTCGGAAGCCGAGCTCGGCGAGCAGTTCGGCATCTCGCGCATCGTGGTGCGCGAGGCCCTGGCCGACCTGGTGCGCAACAACCTCATCTACAAGATCAAGGGCCGCGGCGCCTTCGTGTCGGCGCGCGAGCGCGACGAAGACTTCGTCTCCACCGTGCTCGGCTTCTCCGACGAAATGGAGCGCAAGGGCCGCTCGGTGCGCACGCAGATCCTCACGCAGGAGCTGCGCGCGCCCACCGAGCAGGAAGCCGCCTCGCTCGGCCTGACCGACGACACGCAGGTGGTGGCGCTCAAGCGCCTGCGCAGCGTGGACGGCGAGCTGCGCCTGCTGGTGGAAACCGTGGTGCCCGCCGACCTGGCGCCGGGGCTGCACCGCACGCGGCTGGACGACCGCTCGCTCTACGACGTGCTGCGCCGCCAGTACGGGCTGCGCCTGGTGCGCGCCGAACGCTGGATCGACGCGGTGCTGCCCGATGCGGCCACCTGCGAACTGCTGAACCTGCCCACACCCGAGCCGCTGTTGCGCATCGAGTCGATCGCCTACGGCGCCAACGGAAGGCCGCTGGAGCACTACCGCGCGCTGCACCGCTGCAAGACCAGCCGCCTGCACGTGCAGACGACGACCTGAATCCGCCCGCTCAGGCCTTCGCGGCGGCGCGCGAGGGCAGCAGCACCGAGGCGATGGCCACCACCATCAGCACCATCGCCACCCCGTCCTGCCAGTGCACGGCCTCGCCGAGCCACACCGCGCCGCTGAACACGCCGAGCACGGGGATGAACATCACGCTCAGCGTCGAGGCAATGGGCGGCAGGCCGCGCGCCAGGTAGAACCATGCGGCGTGCGCAAAGCCGAAGATCAGCACCGCGTTGTAGCCGATCGATCCCCACGTCACGCTCCCCGGCCAGGCCAGCCGGTTCCGCTCGAACAGCAGCGAGAGCACGGTCATCACCACCGCGGTCATCGCCGTCATCCAGAAGGAGATCGTGAGCGTCGGCAGCCCGATGCGCGTGTGGCGCAGCTGCTGCGTGCCCAGCGCCCACGTGGCGGCGGCCGCCAGCGCCAGCGCCACATAGCCGGGCCGCCCCGACAGGTCGGTGAGCTCGTGCCACAGCAGCAGCCCCACGCCGACCGCGCAGGCGCCCACGCCCAGCCACGCACGGCGCGTGAGCACGGCCGAGAACAGCAGCGCGCCGATGACGGCGGAGAACACCGGCATCGTGTAGCCCAGGATCGCCGCGCGCCCGCCCGAGAGCGCCTTCACCGCGAGGATGATGCAGGCGTGCCAGATGAACATGTTGGTCGCGCCCAGCCACACCAGCTCGGCCCACGCGCTGCGCGGCACGCGGAACGGCACCTTCATCCATAGCAGCGCGAGGCCCAGCACGGGCAGGCCGAGCCAGATCGAGATGGCGCGAAAGCCGAGCGGCGGGTAGTCGGCCACGCCGAGCTTCATCACCGGCCAGTTGAAGCCCCACACGAGGGTCAGGAGAACGAGAAGGACGAGCTGGCGCGGGGTGAAGGAAGGCACGGTCACAGCAGGCGCTTGAGGTACCGCCCGGTATGGCTCGCTTCGTTCGCCGCAATGTCTTCCGGCGTGCCTTCGCCCACCACCGTGCCTCCGCCCGCGCCGCCTTCGGGGCCCATGTCGATGAGCCAGTCGGCCGTCTTGATGACGTCCAGGTTGTGCTCGATCACCACGATGGTGTTGCCCGCGTCGCGCAGCTGGTGCAGCACCTTCAGCAGCAGCTCGATGTCGGCGAAGTGCAGGCCGGTGGTCGGCTCGTCCAGGATGTACAGCGTGCGGCCGGTGTCGCGCTTGCTGAGCTCCAGCGCGAGCTTCACGCGCTGCGCCTCGCCGCCCGACAGCGTGGTGGCCGACTGGCCCAGCTTGATGTAGCTCAGGCCCACGTCCAGCAGCGTGCGCAGCTTGCGCTCGATGGTGGGCACGGCCTTCAGGAACTCGTGCGCGGTCTCCACCGTCATCTCGAGGATCTGCGCGATGTTCTTGCCCTTGTAGAGCACCTCGAGCGTCTCGCGGTTGTAGCGCTGGCCGTGGCACACCTCGCAGGGCACGTACACGTCGGGCAGGAAGTGCATCTCGACCTTCACCACGCCGTCGCCCTGGCAGGCCTCGCAGCGCCCGCCGGCCACGTTGAAGCTGAAGCGGCCCGGGCCGTAGCCGCGCTCGCGCGCGGTGTTGGTCTCGGCCATCAGCTCGCGGATGGGCGTGAACAGGCCGGTGTAGGTGGCCGGGTTGCTGCGCGGCGTGCGCCCGATGGGGCTCTGGTCGACGTTGATGACCTTGTCGAAGTACTCGATGCCTTCGATGGCCTCGTGCGCGGCCGGCTCCTCGTGCGCACGGTACAGCGTGCGCGCCACGGCGGTGTAGAGGGTGTCGTTCACCAGCGTCGACTTGCCCGAGCCCGACACGCCCGTCACGCAGGTCAGCAGGCCGACCGGGAAGGCCACGCTCACGTTCTTCAGGTTGTTGCCGGTGGCGTTGACCACGCGAATTTCCTGCAGGTCGCTTTGCGAGGCCAGGTGCGCCGCTTCGCGCGCGGCGCGCCGTTCGGCCGCGGGGCTGGGCGCGAAGCGCGAGGCCTTCTTGCCTTCATTGAAGGCGGCCTTCTTCACGACCGGCAGCCAGGCGGTGCGGTGTTTCGGCACCTCGATCCTGCGCACGCCCGAGAGGTACTGGCCGGTGAGCGATTCGGGGTTGGCCGACACCTCGGCATAGGTGCCCTGCGCCATCACGCGCCCGCCGTGCACGCCCGCGCCGGGGCCCATGTCGATCACGTGGTCGGCGGCGTGGATCATGTCCTCGTCGTGCTCGACCACGATCACGCTGTTGCCGATGTCGCGCAGATGCTTCAGTGTGCCGATGAGCCGGTCGTTGTCGCGCTGGTGCAGTCCGATGCTGGGCTCGTCGAGCACGTACATCACGCCGGTGAGGCCCGAGCCGATCTGCGAGGCCAGGCGAATGCGCTGCGCCTCGCCGCCCGAGAGCGTCTCGGCGCTGCGGTCCAGGCTCAGGTAGTTCAGGCCCACGTCGTTCAGGAACTTCAGGCGCAGGCCGATCTCGCGCACCACCTTGTCGGCGATGTCGGCCTTGGAGCCGCGCAGCTTGAGGTTCTGGAACCAGGCCAGCGAGTCGCGCAGGGTCAGGTGACTCAGCTCGAAGATCGCCATGCGGGGTGGTTCGCCACCCTCTGCCGGACGCGCCGATTCGTCCACCAGGAACACGTTGCGCGCCTCGCGCCGCAGGCGGGAACCGCCGCAATCGGGGCAGGGCTGCAGGTTGCGAAAGCGCGCGAGGTCTTCGCGCACCATCACCGAGTCGGTCTCGCGGTAGCGCCGTGCCATGTTCGGGATGATCCCCTCGAAGGGGTGCTTCTTCGTGAGCTTCTTGCCCACGAAGTTGCCCGACTCCATGGTGTAGTTGAACTTGATCTCCTCGGCGGCAGAGCCGTTCAGCAGCACCTGCTGCACCGAGGCCGGCAATGACTCGAAGGGCGCGTCGACGTCGAACTTGTAGTGCTTCGCGACGCTCTCGATCATGCTGAAGTAGTAGCCGTTGCGCCGGTCCCAGCCCTTGATGGCGCCGCTGGCGATCGACAGCGACGGAAACGCCACCACCCGTGCCGGGTCGAACACCTCGCGGTGGCCCAGGCCGTCGCAGCTGGGGCAGGCGCCCACGGGCGAGTTGAACGAGAACAGGCGCGGCTCCAGCTCCGACAGCGAGTAGTGGCAGATCGGGCAGGCGAACTTGGCGTTGAACAGGTGCTCCTTGTCGGCCGCGCCCGCAGCGCCATCGGCGCTGCCTTCCGGCCTTGCACCCAGCTCCAGCGCGATCGCCCGGCCCTCGGCCAGGCGCAGCGCGGCCTCGAAGCTCTCGGCCAGGCGCTGCTGCATGTCTGGGCGCGCGCGCAGGCGGTCGATGACCACGTCGATGTCGTGCTTCTCGGTCTTCTTGAGCTTGGGCAGGTCGTTGTATTCGTAGGTTTGCCCGTCGACGCGAAAGCGCACGTAGCCCGCGGCCTGCATCTCGGTGAACAGCTCGAGGAACTCGCCCTTCTTCTCGCGCGCCACGGGCGCCAGGATCATCAGGCGCGGCTCGCCGGGCAGGGCCAGCGTGGCGTCGACCATCTGCGACACCGTCTGCGCCTGCAGCGGCAGGTGGTGGTCGGGGCAGTAGGGCGTGCCGGCGCGCGCATACAGCAGGCGCAGGTAGTCGTGAATTTCGGTCACCGTGCCCACGGTGGAGCGCGGGTTGTGGCTGGTGGCCTTCTGCTCGATGCTGATGGCGGGCGACAGCCCCTCGATCACGTCGACGTCGGGCTTGTCCATGAGCTGCAGGAACTGCCGCGCATAGGCCGACAGGCTCTCCACATAGCGCCGCTGCCCTTCGGCATACAGCGTGTCGAACGCCAGGCTCGACTTGCCCGAGCCCGACAGCCCGGTGATGACCACCAGCTTGTTGCGCGGAATGTCGAGGTCGACGTTCTTCAGGTTGTGGGTGCGCGCACCGCGGATGCTGATGCGCTGCTGCGCGAGCACGGCGCCGAGGTAGGTGTCGCGTTCGCGCTGGGCGTCACGTTCGCGCTCCTCGCGTTCGGCGTGTTCAGCGCGATGTTCGGCTTGTTCAGTGGCTTTGGAATTCAAAGGGGGCGATCGTCCGAGGGCAACCGGACATGATAGTCCGCCGGGCATTTCATGGCGAGCGGGCGGCTTCTGTCGGGCTGGGGGCGGGGCTGTCCGGCGGGGGCGGGTGCACCGGCGCCGCGCTACCGATGGCCCGGTCGACCATGTGCTCGGCCAGCGTGTCGTACAGCGGGCGGCTGATCATGCGCGACACCAGGCTGGCCAGCATGGCCGCGGCCATCAGGCTCAGCACCATCGAATGGCCGTCCACCATTTCCATCACGATGATGAAGGCGGTGAGCGGCGCCTGCGTCACCGCGGCCAGGAAGCCGGCCATGCCCATGGCGATGAGCGCCGGCCCCAGGTCGCCGGCGGCCAGCCGGGCCACCGCGTCGCCGATGCCTGCGCCTATCGACAGCGACGGCGCGAAGATGCCGCCCGGCACGCCGCACCAGGCGGTGAGCCAGGTGGCGACGAACTTCAGCACGGTATAGAGCGGCGTCAGCTCGTCGTGGCCCTGCAGCATCTGCTTGACCGCCTCGGAGCCCGCGCCGAAGGTGACGCCGCCCGTCACCAGCCCGATGACCGCCACCGCCAGCCCGCCGGCGGCCGCGAAGCGCACCGGAAAACGCGCCCGCCAGCGGTGCAAGCGCCCCGGTGCGCCGTGGGCCGCCCCGGTCAGCGAGGCGATCAGAAGCCGCGCGAACAGCCCGCCGGCCGCGCCGCTCAGCAGGGTGACCAGCAGGCCGGGGCCGAGCGCGTCCCAGCCCAGCCGCTGCACGCGGATCACGCCGAAGTAGCTGGCGTTGCCGAAGGCCGACACCGCCACCAGGCCCGCCAGCACGATGGCCGTGATGATCAGCCCGCTGGAGCGGGCCTCGAGCCGGCCCGACAGCTCCTCGATGGCGAACACCACGCCCGCCAGCGGCGCGTTGAACGCCGCCGCGATGCCGGCGGCCCCGCCGGCCACCAGCAGCGCGCGGCCGTCGATGGCGGTGTGGGGCGACAGCCAGCGCCGCGCGTGCTGCATGACCCCGGCCGCCACCTGCACCGACGGGCCCTCGCGCCCGATCGACAGGCCGGCCGCGAAGCCGGCCACGCCCAGGCCGATCTTGGCGACCGTGAGCCGCAGCGAGGCGAACATGGAGCGCCGTTCCTCGGGCAGGTCCGGGTGCAGCGCCGCCTTGATCTGCGGAATGCCGGAGCCGCCCGCGCCGGGAAAGAACCGCAGCGTGGCCCAGACGATGCCGGCGGTGATGAGCGGCGTGGTCAGCAGCACCGCCCAGGGCCAGGCGCGGTAGAAGCGGTGGAACTGGCCGAAGACCCAGTCGCTGGCGAAGGTGAAGCCCACCACGAAGAGCCCGGCCGCAATGGCGTAGCCCAGCACGATGGCCCGGTCGAGCCAGATGCGGCCGCCGCGCAACTCGGTGCGCAGGTGCTCGAAAAAGTCAGGTTCGCGGTTCATCGGTGTGGTCCATTCTGGCAGTCGGGCGCATTGGGGTGCATTCGGGCCGGGTCTGGCGGCCTGCGGCCGATGGCCTTGGGGCACAATCTCCGGTTCTTTTTCCTTCTCCTTCATCTACTTATCAGGGGCAGTGCATATGGCATCGGTCAACAAGGTCATCGTCGTCGGCAACCTGGGGCGCGACCCCGAAATGCGGACTTTCCCGAGCGGCGACCAGGTCGCGAACGTCACAGTGGCCACCACCGATCGCTGGAAAGACAAGCAAAGCGGCGAAATGCGCGAAGCCACCGAGTGGCACCGCATCGTCTTCAACGGCCGCCTGGCCGAAATTGCCGGCCAGTACCTGCGCAAGGGCTCGCAGGTGTACGTCGAAGGCAGCCTGCGCACGCGCAAGTGGACCGACAAGGACGGCATCGAAAAGTACACCACCGAAATCCGCGCCGACCAGATGCAGATGCTCGGCAGCCGTCAAGGCATGGGCGGCCCGGCGGGCGGCCCCGAGGACGACGGCGGCTACTCGCAAGGTGGCGGCGGTGGTGGTGGCTATTCGCAAGGCGGCAACGGCGGCGGTGCGAGTGGTGGCGGCAATGGTGGTGGCGGAGGCTATGCCCCGCGTGCGCCTGCAGCCGCACCGCGCGCTCCGGCGCCGGCACCACGCCAGGCCCCTGCCAAGTCGTCGTCGGGCTTCGACGACATGGACGACGACATTCCGTTCTGAGCTTCTGGCCCCGGGTTTTCCGGTTCCGAACGCAAGGCCGGCCTCGAAAGAGGCCGGCTTTTTGCATTCTGGTGGGCGCGTTCAGCCCTCGCCGACGTGCCCCTGGTGCTGCGGCAGGTCGTCCGTGATGGGGAACCACGGCGCCTTCGAGCCCACGAAGATGTGCGCCGTCGGCCGGATCGCGGGCGCGTCGACCAGCGTGCCCAGCGTCACGTGCACGAACTGCCCGTCGCGCACCACCGAATAGAGCAGCGAGCCGCAAGCCGCGCAATGGATGTCGCCCGCGTCCTTCTCGCCGTAGACCATGACCCGGTCTTCGCCCTGCGTGATCGTCAGCTTGCCGCGCTCGATGCCCGCGAAGGGCTTGAACGCCGAGCCGGTGGCGCGCCGGCAGTTCGCGCAGTGGCAGTTCAGCGCGTAGGCGAACTCGTCCGCCACGGCGTAGCGGACGGCACCGCACAGGCACTTTCCCGTGAGCATGCGGCGCAAGCCGGTGTCTCAGCCCGCCAGGCCCACGAACACGTTCTGCACGTCGTCGTTCGCGTCGATTGCCGCCAGGAAGGTCTCGACCTCTTCCAGGTCTTCCGCGCTCAGGCTGGCCGGATCGACCGGGTTCTTGGGCTTGTAGCCCAGCTTGGCCGACAGCACGGTGAAGCCCTGGGCCGGGAGCGCGCGGCTCACCAGGTCGAGGTCGGTGGGGTCCGTGAGGAACACCGCGGGGTGGTCCTCGCCGGCCGGCTCGAAGTCCTGCGCGCCGGCTTCGATGGCGGCCACTTCGGGGTCGGCGTCGGGCCTGGCCGGTTCGGCCTCGATCATGCCGACGTGGTCGAAGTCCCACGACACCGAGCCCGAGGTGCCCAGCTGGCCCTTGCGGAACAGCACGCGCATTTCAGGCGCGGTGCGGTTCACGTTGTCGGTCAGGCACTCGACCATCAGCGGCACGCGATGCGGCGCAAAGCCCTCGTAGATCACGTGCTCGAAATGCACCGCTTCGCCGGTAAGGCCCGCACCCTTCTTGATGGCGCGGTCCAGCGTGTCCTTGGGCATCGACACCTTGCGGGCCTGCTCCACCACCAGCCGAAGGCGAGAGTTGGAGGCCGGATCGGCGCCGTTGCGCGCGGCGATCATGATTTCCTTGGCGAGCTTGCCGAACAGCCGGCCCTTGGCATTGGCCGCCAGATCCTTGTGTTTTGCTTTCCATTGGGCGCCCATGACTCTGTTTCCTTGAATGTGTGTTGTGCGGCCTGGTCTGGCACTTGTACGGCTCGCGTGAGCGCTTGGCAGAAGGGCTGGATGACCGGATTGGGGCGACTACTGTAGCTGGAGCGCGCGCCGGCGTGAACCGCGGCGCCCGGCCGGCGCGCCGCCGGGTGCCGATGACATGGGCGCGACTGCGGCGACCGTGGTCTTCCAGGGGCCGAACGCCTACGTCTCTCCGCGCTGGTACGTCAACGGGCAACGCAGCGGGCGGCTCGCGCCGAGCTGGAACTACGTGGCGGTGCAGGCGCAGGGCACGCTGCGCTTCATCGACGACCCGTCGTGGGTGCT
Organism: Variovorax pasteuri; assembly: GCF_051216435.1. NCBI lineage: Bacteria > Pseudomonadati > Pseudomonadota > Betaproteobacteria > Burkholderiales > Comamonadaceae > Variovorax > Variovorax pasteuri. The sequence continues at coordinate 28,944 of NZ_JBPJZS010000009.1, read as the reverse complement.
GTCGCACCTGGCCTCGCTCACGGCGTCGCAGGAAGAAACTCGAGAAGTTCGCGGCGATGCATGGTCGCTGGGCGATGCTTCGCCCGAGTTCGTCGACAACGCAGTGCAGCGGCTGGGCGGCTTCGAGATCGAGATCCATGCGCTGACCGGCAAGCGCTTCCTGTCGCAGCAGCGCACCGAGGCCGACCGGCGCAGCGTGATCGCGCACCTGCAGCGCGAAGCCTCGCCGCTGGCGCACGCCCTGGCCGCGTTGATCCAGCCCTGAGCCTCGAGCGGCACATGCCTCATGCGTCGCACTTGCACGGTGCGTCGCGCACTAAAAAGAACCACTGAAAAAGTAAAATAGTTTTACTGAAGCTGCTAGACTTTTTCATCAGCATGAAAAAAAAGCAGTCACCCAAAGAGCCGCCGACGACGCACGCCGCACCTGCGGGCCGCGAAACCGGGGTGCTTGCCGACATCGGGGAAGCCCTGCGGGCGCGCCGTCGGCTGCTGCACCTGAGCCTGGCGGAAGTGGCCGAGCGCAGCGAGCTCAGCATCGGCTACATCTCGCTGCTGGAGCGCAACCTGGCATCGCCTTCGCTCACTGCCCTGATGCGCATCGGCCAGGTGCTGGGCCTGGAGCTGGATTACTTCTTCCAGGCGCGCAATGCCGGCGGGCATCACTTTCCGCAGAGTGCTCGCTCCCCGTTCCAGCTGCAGTCGCGCGGCATGACCTTTGATCGGATCAGCGGGCAGTTCCCCGGCAGCGTGGTCAACGCCCTGGTGGTGACGATTCCTGCCAGACACAAGTCCACGCCCATCACGCATCCCGGCGAAGAGCTGGTCTACATCCTCGGCGGCAGCCTGCGCTACACGCTCGGCGGGCGCACGGTGCAGCTGGACGAAGGCGACTCGGTGCACCTGCCGTCCACCACGCCGCATTGCTGGGAGAACCCCTTTGCCCAGCCCGCCAAGGCGCTGTGGGTCGGCACCGCGCCTCTGTTCAAGGCCGACGGGGACGACCCCCATGCCTCGCATGACCTGCAGAGCCATGGTTCCCCGACGCGGGTGACCAGTCCATCCCCCAAGGCCAAGGCCGCTCCCTCCAGGAAGAAAGTCGCGTGAACATGAACGCCCGTCGTACACCTGAATACGAAGTCGCCTTCGCCGCTGTGAGCGACCTGCTCCAGCAGCGCGTCGGCCACAAGCTGCTCACCGTCAGCCGCGTGCTGCCCGACGAAGCCAGCGTCGAGCGCATCTACACCACCCAGCCCGAGGCCTACCCGGTGCATGGCAGGAAGCCGCGCGACCGCACGGAGTGGACCGCGCTGATGGAGCGCGGCGAGTGCTTCGTGGCCAGCCATCCCGGCGACTTCGGTCCGCACTTCTCCGACCTGCCCACCATCGTGCGGCACGGGCTCGGCGCGGTCATCAACATCCCCGTGTTCGACGGCGCGCGCATGCTGGGCACGCTCAACCTGCTGGACGCCGCAGGCGCCTACACAGGCCCCGTGCTCGACGCCTGCCTCGAAGCCCGCGGCCCGGCCGCCGAGGGGTTCGCGCTGTACGAGCAATGGGTTGCGCAGCGCGCCGCCTGAGTTTTCATCTTTCTCATCCCTTGCCCCTTTTTCATCCTCACCAGGAGCGAACCTTGAACCCTCGAATTTGCGCGGCAGTTGCAGGCCTCTTTCTGTCGTTGTCCGCGTGGGCCGCCACGCCCAAGGACACGCTGGTGGTGGTCAAGAACATCGATGACATCGTCAGCCTCGATCCGGCCGAGGCTTTCGAGTTCTCCAGCGGCGAGGTGGTGACCAACATCTACGAGCGACTGGTGCAGTACGACGCCAAGGACCCGACGCAGCTCAAGCCGGGCCTGGCGGCGAGCTGGAAGCCGGCGGCCGACGGCAAGAGCATCGAGTTCACGCTGCGCAAGGGCGCCGCCTTCGAAAGCGGCAACCCGGTGCGCCCGGAGGACGTGGTGTTCTCCTTCAAGCGCGTGCTGAAGCTGAACAAGGCACCGGCCTTCATCCTGAGCCAGTTGGGCTGGACCGCCGACAACGTCGAGCAGATGGTGCGCAAGGGCGCTGCCGACACGCTGGTGCTGGGCTGGAGCGGGGAGTTCGGCCCGGCCTACGTGCTGAGCGTGCTGGCCGCGCGGCCAGGCGCCATCGTCGACGAGAAGCTGGTGATGTCCAACGAGAAGGCGGGCGACCTGGGCAACCAGTGGCTCAATCGCAATTCCGCCGGTAGCGGCCCGTACAAGCTGAAGCTGTACAAGCCCAAGGAAGTGCTGCTGCTCGAGGCGAACAAGAAAGCCGCCACCCCGCCCAGGACAGCCAACGTGCTCATCAAGAGCGTGGCCGAGTCCGCTACGCAGCGCCTGCTGATCGAGTCCGGCGACGCCGACATCGCGCGCGACCTCGCCGCCGACCAGCTCGACGCTCTGAAGGCACGCACCGACGTGCGCATCGAGGACTTCCCCGCGGCCGCCGTGCACTTCATTGCGCTCAACCTCAAGAACGAGAAGCTGCGCAACCCCGCGCTGTGGGAGGCGATGCGCTACCTGGTGGACTACGACGGCATATCGAACCAGTTGCTCAAGGGCCAGATGCGCACGCACCAGGCCTTCCTGCCGGTGGGCTTTGCCGGTGCACTCACCACCAACCCCTACAAGGCCGACCCGGAGCGCGCCAAGGCCATCCTCGCCAAGGCCGGCATCAACGGCCTGGAGATCGACATGGACCTGATCAACACGCAGCGCTTCATGGACATGGCGCAGTCGATGCAGGCCACCATGGCCAAGGCGGGCATCAAGCTCAACCTGCTGCCCGGCACCGGCGCCCAGGTGCTCACGCGCTACCGCGCCCGCAAGCACGAGGCCATCCTGCTCTACTGGGGCCCCGACTTCTTCGATCCGCATTCCAATGCGAAGTCCTTCGCGTACAACGTGGACAACAGCGACACCGCCTACCAGAGCACCACCACGTGGCGCAACTCGTGGCTCGTTCCCGAGCTCTCGGCCAAGACGATGGCGGCACTGAAAGAAGTCGACCCGGCCAAGCGCGTCGCGGCCTACCAGGCGCTGCAGCGCGAGGTGCAGGCGAAGTCGCCGTTCATCATCACCTTCCAGGAACAGAACCGCGTTGCCCTGCGCAGCAACGTCAAGGGCTACGTGCAGGGCACCGTGGCCGACCTGATCAAGTACGACGGCGTCAGCAAATAGCACGGCCATGCGCAAGCTCGTCGCTCCGGCCGCCTTGCTGCGGTCTGGCTTGTCCTTCGCCCTGATGCTGCTGGTGCTGCTGCTGGTCACCTTCCTGATCGGCAAGGCGGCGCCCATCGACCCGGTCCTGCAGGTCGTTGGCGACCGCGCGTCGCCCGAGGCCTACCAGGAGGCCAGGCACCGCATGGGGCTCGACCAGCCGATCGCCACGCAGTTCTTGCGCTACGTGACGGATGCGGTGCAGGGCGACCTGGGGCGCTCGACCACGACAGGGCGCGCGGTGATGGAAGACCTGCGCCAGTACTTCCCGGCCACGCTGGAGCTGGCCACGCTGGGCATCGTGCTGGGCGTGGCGTTCGGCGTGCCGCTGGGCATGCTCGCGGCGCACCAGCACAACCGCTGGATCGACCAGGTGCTGCGCCTGGTCGGGCTGCTGGGGTATTCGGTGCCGGTGTTCTGGCTCGGGCTGGTCGGCCTGCTGGTCTTCTACGCCAAGCTGGGCTGGGTCGGCGGCCCGGGGCGACTGGACGACGTGTACCAGTACACGGTCGACGCCTGGAGCAACCTGGTGCTGGTGGACACGCTGCGCGCCGGCAATGCGCAGGCCTTTCGCAACGGGCTGTCGCACCTGGTGCTGCCTGCCGCGCTGCTGGGTTACTTCTCGCTGGCCTACATCTCGCGCATGACGCGCGCCTTCTTTCTGGAAGAGCTGGGCAAGGAATACGTGCTCACGGCGCGCGTCAAGGGCGCGTCGGAGCTGCAGGTGCTGGCGCGCCATGTGCTGCCCAACGTGGCCGCGCCGCTGGTCACGGTGATCGCGCTGTCGTATGCGGTGCTGCTCGAAGGCGCGGTGCTGACCGAGACGGTGTTCTCCTGGCCCGGCATCGGCCTGTACGTGACCAACGCGCTGTTCAGCGCCGACGTGTCGGCCGTGCTCGGCGGCACGTTGCTGGTGGGGCTGTGCTTCGTGGTGCTCAACACCGCGTCCGATGTGTTCGGCTACCTGATGGACCCGAGGGCCAGGTCATGATGCTTCGACAGGATTGGTGGCTGAGCGAAACGCCCGCATCGGCCTTCCAGGCGCGCTGCGGGCGCTGGTACCGCATGGGGCTGCGCACGGTGCGCAGCCCGGCCATGGTGTTCGGCCTGGCGATCCTGGCGGCGATGGTGCTGTCGGCCGTGTTCGCGCCCTGGCTCGCGCCCTTCGACCCCAATGCACAGGACGTGCAGCAGCGGCTGCTGCCACCGGGCGCCGCGCACTGGCTCGGCACCGACCAGCTCGGGCGCGACCTGCTCAGCCGGGTCATCTACGGCACGCGGCCCACGCTGCTCATCGTGTCGCTGGTGGCGTTGTTGTCGGCGCCGCTGGGGCTGCTGCTGGGCATGTGCGCAGGCTACTTCGGCGGCTGGATCGACACTGTGCTGATGCGCGTCACCGACATCTTCATGGCATTTCCGCGGCTGGTGCTGGCGCTGGCGCTCGTGGCCGTGCTGGGGCCGGGCATCGTGAATGCGGTGATCGCCATTGCCATCACCGCGTGGCCGGCCTATGCGCGCATTGCGCGCACCGAGACCCGCACCGTGCGCGGCAGCGACTTCATCCAGGCCGCCAGGGTGCAGGGACTGCGCACCTCGCGCATCTTGTTCGGCCACCTGCTGCCGATCTGCCTGCCTTCGACGGTGGTGCGCGTCACGCTGGACATGGCGGGCATCATCCTGACGGCCGCCGGCCTGGGCTTCCTGGGGCTGGGCGCGCAGCCGCCGATGTCGGAGTGGGGCGCCATGATCTCCACCGGCCGTCAGTACATCTTCGACCAGTGGTGGGTGGCGGCCGTGCCGGGCGTGGCGATCCTGCTGGGCAGCCTGGCCTTCAACCTCGTGGGCGACGGCCTGCGCGACGTCCTGGACCCGAAGAATGGCTGAGCTTCTCATCGAAGACCTCACGGTGAGCTACCCGACGCCAAGCGGCCCGGTCGACGTGGTGAAGTCGCTGTCGCTGCGCATGGGCGCCGAGCGCATCGGCATCGTGGGCGAGTCGGGATCGGGCAAGTCGATGACGGCGCGCGCCATCCTGGGCCTGGTGCGTTCGCCCGGCCAGGCGACGGCGCGCCGCATGACGTACGACGGTGTGGACCTGGTGCGGAAGACGCCTTCGGGCTGGCGCGCCATTCGCGGGCGCCGCATCGGCATGGTGCTGCAGGACCCGAAGTTCTCGCTGAACCCGGTGCTGCGCGTGGGCAAACAGATCGCCGAGGCCGGCCTGCTGCACGGCGTGTTCAAGCCGGCCCAGGCGCGCGCCCGCGTGCTCGAGATGCTGCAGACCGTGGGTGTGGACCACCCCGAGCGGGTGTGCGACGCCTATCCGCACCAGCTCTCGGGCGGCATCGGCCAGCGCGTGATGATCGCCGCGATGATGATCGCCGAGCCCGGCCTGCTCATCGCCGACGAACCCACGTCCGCGCTCGACGTGATGGTGCGCGGCCAGGTGCTGGAGATGATGGACCGCGAGATCCGCAAGCGCGGCATGGGCCTGCTCATGATCAGCCACGACCTGAAGATGGTGGCGCACTTCTGCGACCGCGTGCTGGTGATGTACCGCGGGCAGGTGGTGGAGTCGTGCGCCGCGAAAGACCTGTTCCAGTCGCAGCATCCGTACACGCGCGGCCTGCTCAACTGCATGCCCACGGGCCGGAACCCCGGGCAGCCGTTGCCCACCATCGACCGGCAACTCATCCAGGAAACGGTGGCCCGCCATGCACAGTGAAACCGCCATCCGCTGCCAGGGGCTGGACGTGTTCTACGGCCATGGCGCCGAGCGCCATCAGGCGGTGAAGCAGGCCTCGTTCGAGGTGTTCAAGGGCGAGTCCTTCGGCGTGGTCGGTGGCTCCGGCAGCGGCAAGTCGACCATCCTGCGCGTGCTCGCGGGGCTCGACGGCGACTGGCAGGGCGATGTCGAAGTGCTGGGCCACCGGCGCGCGGCCGGCGTGGCGCCGCAGCGCGAATACCGGTTGAAGGTGCAGATGATCTTCCAGGACCCGTTCGGCTCCCTGCATCCGCGCCACACCATCGACCGTTGCCTGACGGAAGCCATGCGCTTTCACGGCTTCGACCGTATCGAGCAGCGCGTGGTGTCTGCGCTCGAGCGGGTCGGCCTGGGCAAGAGCTTTCGCTTCAGGTTTCCGCATCAGTTGAGCGGCGGGCAGCGCCAGCGCGTGGCCATTGCGCGCGCCCTGGTGCTGGAGCCCGACGTGCTGCTGCTCGACGAGCCGACCTCAGCGCTGGACGCCTCCATCCAGGCCGAGGTGCTGAACCTGTTGATGGAGGTGCGCCGCGACCTGGGCACCACCTTTCTGTTCGTGAGCCACGACCTGGGCGTGATCGCCCACATGTGCGACCGCGTTGCCGTGATGCGCCAGGGCGCGATCGTGGAGACACTGGCCGCGGCGCAGATCACTGCGGGCCAGGTGGCGCACCCGTACACCCGCGAGCTGCTGACGAACTGCTATGCCGCGCAGCCGCTGGACCTTGTTGTTGCTTGAACGGAGCTTTGCCATGACGGCTGCATCCTCGTACCCCACGCCCTTCGAAATCGGCAACGGCAACCAGACCGCCACCTGGGCCGAGTGCATCGCCTTCTACGAACAGCTGGCCGGGCGCTTTCCCGGCGTGCTGCAGTGGCGCCAGATCGGCGTGTCGGACACCGGCGTGCCGATGCATGCCGGCGTGGTCACGGCCGACGGCGTGTTCGAGCGCGAGGCACTCCGGCAGCAGGGCCGGCCCGTGTTCTTCAACAACAACGGCATCCATCCCGGCGAGCCCGAGGGCATCGACGCCTGCATGGCGCTGGTGCGCGACTTCTGCACGCAGCCCGAGCGGTTGGCGGCGCTGGGCGACACGGTGTTCCTGTTCATCCCGGTCTACAACGTGGACGGCTGCGTGAACCGCCAGCGCACCTCGCGCGTGAACCAGCTCGGGCCGGAGTCCTTCGGCTTTCGCGGCAACGGCCTGCACCTGGACCTGAACCGCGACTTCATCAAGTGCGACAGCCTGGCCGCCCAGGTCTTCAACCGCTTCTTCACCGCGTGGGACCCGGACGTGATGGTCGACACCCACACCTCGAACGGCGCCGACTACGCCTGCACCATGACGCTGATCCCGACCCAGCCCGACAAGCTGGGCGGTGCACTGGGCGGCTTCCTGCGCGAGCGCATGCTGCCTGCGATCTACGGCGACATGGACCGGCGCGGCTGGCCCACCTGCCCGTACGTGAACCTGCTGGGCGAGACGCCGGACGACGGCATCGAGGATTTTCTCGACCTGCCGCGCTTTTCCACCGGCTACGCCGCGCTGCACCACACGATCGGCTTCATGCCCGAGACCCACATGCTCAAGCCCTACGCCGACCGCGTGGCGGCCATGCGCACGCTGGTGGAGGTGGTGCTGGCGTTCACTGTGGCGCATGCGGCGCGCATCCAGGCGCTGCGCCGCGATGCCCGGGCCGCCGCCGCGCGGCAGGTGCGCTGGCCGCTGACATGGCGCAACGACCACAGCCGCCCGGCCAGCCTGCGCTTCAAGGGCTACCAGGCGGTTCGCACGCCCAGCAGGCTCGGCAGCTACCAGCGCCTGGCATACGACCGCAACCAGCCGTGGGAGAAAGACATCGTGCATTTCGACCGCTGCGTGGAAGACGTGGTGGTCGCCGCACCCAGGGCCTACCTGATACCTCAGGCCTGGCGCGAAGTGATCGAGCGCCTGCAGTGGAACGGCGTCGCGCTGCGGCGCCTCGATGCCGACCAGCTGTTCGACGCGGTCCGGGTCTATCGCGTGCAGGACGTGACCGCCCGCGCGAACGCCTACGAAGGCCACATGTTCCATGACCGGGTGGTGCTGGCCACGCACACCGAGGCCTTCCAGGCGCACGCGGGCGACGTGTGGGTGTCGCTGGACCAGCCCAACGCCCGCTACGTGGTGGAGACGCTGGAGCCCGAAGCCCACGACAGCTTCTTTCGCTGGGGCTTCTTCAACAGCGTGCTGGAGAAGAAGGAGGCCTTCTCCGCCTACGTCTTCGAAGACACCGCGCTGCAGATGCTGGAGGACGAACCGGCGTTGAAGCAGCAGTTCGAGCAGTGGAAGGCGGACCACCCCGAACAGCTGTCCGATCCGCAAGCGGTGCTGGGCTTTCTGTTCGCGCACGGGCAGCGCCACGCGGAGCTCGGGTGGCGGCGCTACCCGGTGGTCGCGCTGACTTAGGTCGCTTCGGTCACGCGGGCCGGAACCCCGGCAGCGCGTGCATGCGCAAGCGCAGCGCCTCGATGAACGCCGTGACGCGCGCCGGCCGGTACAGCCCCGGCGGCAGCGCCACGTAAACGCCGATCGGCTCCAGCCACCAGTTCGGCAGCACGCGCTTCAGGCGGCCGGCCTGCATGTCGTCGTGGCACATCCAGGGTGCCGCCGCGCCGATGCCCGCGCCGTTGAGCACCGCGCGGTAGCTCGCGAGCAGGCTGTCGGTGCGCATGGGCGTGTCCAGCGCCACCATGCGCGAGCGCCCGCCGCGATCGATCAGGCGCACGTTGCCCGTCACATACGGCACCAGGCCCACGCAGGGCAGCTGCGGCAGCCGGGCCAGCGTGACGGGGCCGATGCGCTTGAGCAGCGCGGGCGTGGCGATCAGCACGCGCTCCATGCGGCCCAGCGGCCGGCTCACCAGCCCGGGGTCGCGGACCTCGCCCACGCACACCCAGCATTCGGCGCCGGAGGCCGCGAGGTCGACCACGCGGTCGGTCAGCGTGAGCTCCACGCGCACCTGCGGATGCGCGGCGCGCAGGTCGGTCACCGCGTCGGTCAGGAAGCCGGTGCCGTAGCCCGACGGGCCGATCACGCGCAGCGTGCCCTCGGGCCGGCTCTGCCCGCCCTGCAGCCGCTGGGAGAGGCCGGACCAGCGGTCGGTCAGGTCGTGCGCCTCGGCCAGCAGCGAGCGGCCCTCGTCGGTGAGCGAGAAGTTGGCGGTGTTGCGAATGGCCAGCTTGCAGCCCAGCAGGCGCTCCAGCTCCAGCAGGCGGCGGCTCACCGTGGGCTGCGTGGTGCCGAGCAGGCGCGCCGCCCCGCTGAGCGATCCGCTTTCGCCGATCTTGATGAAGGTGTCGAGCAGGTCGAGCCGGTCGTGGGTGTTCTTCATGCGCCAGACGTATAGCACTTCATCGCTCCATACGTCTACCCATTCGGGCGTGCCTTGCCTATCGTCGGGCCCTTCAAGACACGCGAATGGAATTTCATCGATGAACGCCACGATCGAAGACGCCGCCCGCACTGTGGGCGACACGCCCAAGGGCGGCTCCGTGCTCGGCTTCTACGCCGCCAAGGGCACGCCCCGGCCGCCGCGCATTGCGCGCGGCGAAGGCATCTACCTGTGGGACGCGGGCGGGCGCCGCTTCCTCGACGCGACGGCCGGCGCGGTGGTCGCCAACATCGGCCATGGCAACCCGCGCGTGCTGGCGGCGATGCAGGCGCAGGCGGCGCAGGTGACGTTCGCCTACCCGCGCTTCTTCGAGAGCGAGCACAGCATCGAGCTGGCGGACCGCGTGTGCAAGCTGGCCGGCGAGGGCTTCGACCGCGCCTTCTTCGTCTCGGGCGGCTCGGAGGCCAACGAGTCGGCCCTCAAGCTGGCGCGGCAGTACGCGGTGGTCACGGGCCAGCCGCGCCGCGCCAAGGTCATTTCGCGCAACCCGAGCTACCACGGCTCCACGCTGGGCGCGCTGGCCGTCACGGGCGACGCGCACACGCAATCCCTCTACGGGCCGATGGTGCGCGAGATGCCGAAGGTGGCCGCGCCGCTGTCGTACCGTGTGCCAGAGGGCCACACCGTCGAGTCGCATGCCATGGCCTGCGCCGACGAACTCGAGGCCGCCATCGTGCGCGAAGGGCCCGACACCGTGCTGGCCTTCATCCTGGAGCCCATCGGCGGGCTGTCGACCGGCGCGGTGGTGTCGGGCGCGGCCTACTTCCAGCGTGTGCGGCAGATCTGCGACCGCCACGGCGTGCTGCTGATCTACGACGAGATCATGAGCGGTGCCGGGCGCACTGGCGCCTTCCTGGCGGCGCACCACTGGGCCGGCGCGCGGCCCGACCTCGTCACGCTGGCCAAGGGGCTGGCCGCGGGCTACACCCCGCTGGGCGCCATGCTCGCACCCAACCGCATCGTCGACGCCATCGCCGCCAGCGGCGGCTTCGTGCACGGACACACCTACTTCACCAACCCGCTGTCGTGCGCGGTGGCCAATGCGGTGGTGGGCGAGGTGATCGGGCAGGACTTGGTGAACCGCGCGCGCGACATGGGCGAGCTGCTGATGGCCCGCCTGCGCGAGGTTGCCGAGCGCTCGCCCATCGTGGGCGACGTGCGCGGCAAGGGGCTCTTCACCGCCATCGAGATCGTGGCCGACAAGGCCACGAAGCGGCAACTGCCGGCCAGCTTCAACGCGCCGGCGCGGCTGACCGAGCACGGGCTGAAGCACGGCATCGCGCTGTACAACCGGCGCGCCAACCTGGGCGCCTTCGGCGACTTCCAGATGATCACGCCGCCGCTGACCATCACACCCGCCGAGATCGACGAGCTGGCCGACCTGCTGGAGCGCTCGCTGCGCGACCTGGCGAACGAGATCGCGGCCAAGGGCCTGGCCACCTCCGCATGATGGCGTCCGCCCCGATGCCGCAGGTCCTGCCGCCCCACCGCAGCCTGCACGTGCCCGGCGTGCATGGCTACACCGACCGCAAGAGCGTGGCCGCCGGCGAGACAGTGCGCTTTCACCTCAGCAGCGACGTGCCCTACACGCTGTCGGTGTGCCAGCTCGGCCCCGACGTCGAAGGCCGCTCGGCCGACACGGTGCTGCACGCCTTCGCACCTTCGCCTGCGCGTGCCCATCCGATTCACCCTGGCTCCTACGTGCGGGTGGCGCGCGGACTGGACCAGCCGCTGCGCGCGCTCACGCTGGAGTGCTGGGTGCAGGTGTGGAGCACCGGCACGCGCCAGAGCGTCATCGGCCAGTACGACTTTCCGGGCGCCTGCGGCTACGGACTTTTCATCGACGAGGCCGGCTCCGCGGTGTTCTATCTGGGCGACGGCGGTGCGTTCCGCGCGCAAGGCCAGCTCGCGGGCGGCGCGTTGCGGCCCAAGCGCTGGCACCATCTTGTTGCCTCATGGGACGGCGAGCAGACGGTGCTGTGGATCGACGGCGAAGCGGTCGCGCGAGGCCGGTGGACCGGCCCGATGCAGCCAGGCCATGCACCGCTACGCCTGGGAAGCAGCGGCATCGACGGCCTGGCGGATGCGTTCCTCGAGGGCGACATCGTCATGCCCGCGATCTATTCGCACGCATTGCGGCCCGACGAGGTGCGCGCGCGTTTCGCCGGCCGCGGCCTGCACACGCCGCGCGGGCGCACGGTGCTGGCGTGCTGGCCGCTGCGCGAGGAGCGCGGCGATACGGTGGCCGACGCCAGCGGGCACCAGCGCACCGGTCGTATCGTCAACCACGGCACCTGGATGATCGTCGGCCCGGCCTTCGAACCGCAGTGCGTGAACGAGTTTTCGGACGACGGCTACGACCCGCTGGCCGACCCCACCCGCGGCCACGGCCTGCGCCTGGCGAGCGACGACCTCTACGACTGCCGCTGGCCCGAGAGCCACGCCTTTCGCATCCCGGCGGATGCGAAGTCCGGCGTGTACGTGGGCCGCGTGCATTTCCTGCTCGACGGCCGGCCCGCCGACTACGACATCACCTTCATCGTGCGCCGCGCCGCCCACCGGGCCCCCGCGCCGGTGCTGGTGCTGTGTGCCACCAACAGCTGGCTGGCCTATGCGAGCACGCCCTTCGCGAAGAACGTGGCGAGCGACCCGGTCTGGCCGCGGCGCTCGGTCGGGCTGGAGAACAGCCACCCCGACGCGCCGGCCTACAGCAGCTACACCTACCACCGCGGCGGCCAGCCGAGCTACCAGGTCGGCCTGCGCATGCCGTGGCCCAACGCCAGCCCCAACGCGCTGTACGACCCGGCCGACGCGGGCTTCAGCCAGTGGACCCGGCTGGAACGCCGCCTGCACGTGTGGCTCGAGCAGGCCGGCTACGACTACGACGTGGTGAGCGACCTCGACCTGCACCGCGATCCGGGCCTGCTGAAGGCCTACAAGACCGTGATGATCAACGGCCACAGCGAGTACTGGTCGCTGCCGGCGTGCGACGGGCTCGACGACTACCTGGTTGGCGGCGGCACGGCCATCGTGCTCTCGGGCAACACCATGTACCTGCGCGTGAGCTACGACGAAGAGGGCATGGTGATGGAGCAGCGCAAGGTGCTCGGCGCGAACGACCAAGACAGCGAGGAGGCGGCCAAGGTGCGCCCGCCCGCCGGCCCCTACGGCGAGCAGTACCACTCGCAGGACTGGGCGCGCGGCGGCCAGTTCCGCCAAGCGGGACGCTCCTGCGCGGAACTCATCGGACTGGAGACCGCAGGCTGGGCCTTTGCCGACGGCAGCGACTTCGGCGTGTACCACGCGACGCAGCCCGGGCACTTCCTGTTCACGCAGCCGCATGCGCTGGGGCTGACCGACGGCGCGACCTTCGGCCATGCGCCGGGCGGCGGCCTGCCGCGCGCCATCGGCCACGAGTGGGACCTGAGCGTGGCCACGCTGCGCCGCATGACGCATGTGCTGCCGGCCGGCGAGCAGCTGCCCGAGGCGCAGCGCGGCATCGAGGTCATCGCACAGGGGCGCCGGCTGCACGCCGGCCGCCTCGATGCGTACCTCGACTACTTCTCCAACGTGACCGAGTCGCTCGACGGGCTCTCGGCCGAAATGATCTATTGGGAGCGCCCGCAGGGCGGCCGCGTGTTCAACGCCGGTGCCGTCGGTGCGAGCTGGGTGCTCGGTGTCGATCCCTGTTTCGAAGGGGTGCTGCGCAACGTGCTGCATCACTTCGGCGTCCGGCCCGCCGCGGGCACGGACCGTCCGGTTCAACCATCCCTGGAGCACGCAGCACCATGAGCACCCTCGCCCCGCGCAACGCCGCCCTGTCCGAATCCGCCGACCCCGCCGACCCCGCCGAGCCTGCCGTCCGGCAGAGCACGCTGAAGGTCATCACCGCCATCTCCATCGGCAATGCGCTGGAGTGGTTCGAGATCGTGATCTACGGCTTCCTGGCCGTGACCATCTCCAAGCTGTTCTTTCCGGCGGAGAACGAGAGCGTGTCGCTGCTCATCACGCTGGGCACCTTCGGCGTGACCTTCGTGATGCGTCCGGTCGGCTCGCTGGTGCTCGGCGCCTACGCCGATGCGCGGGGCCGCAAGAACGCGCTGACGCTGTCGATGGCGCTCATGCTGTGCGGCACGCTGCTGATCGCGGTGTCGCCGACCTTCGCGCAGATCGGGCTGTGGGCGCCGGGGCTCGTGATCGCGGCGCGGCTGCTGCAGGGCTTTGCCGCGGGCGGCGAGTTCGGCAGCGCCACCGCCCTGCTGGCCGAGCAGGACCCGCGCCGGCGCGGCTTCTTTGCCAGCTGGCAGTTCGCGAGCCAGGGCATCACCACCTTCCTGGCGGCGGGCTTCGGCATGGCGCTCAACACGCTGCTCACGCCCGAGCAGCTGCTGTCGTGGGGCTGGCGCATTCCGTTCTTCTTCGGCCTGCTGATCGGGCCGGCCGGCCTCTACATCCGCCGCCATCTGGACGAAGGCCTGGAGTTCAAGCGTGCGGCGCAGGAAGCCACCCCGGTGCGCACCACGCTGGTCGACCAGCGCGGGCGCACGCTGACGGCCATGGGGCTCATCATCCTGGCCACCATCGTGGCGTACACGGGGCTGTTCATGCCCACCTTCGCGGTGCGCCAGCTGGGCCTGCCGGCGACCATGGCCTTCGCGGGCACTTTCTGGTTCGGTGTGCTGCAGTTCGCGCTGGTGCCCCTGTTCGGCAGCCTGTCGGACCGGGTCGGGCGCGTGGCGATCATGCGCGGCGCGGCGCTGGTCATGGGGGTGATGATCGTGCCGCTGTTCTACCTGCTGGTGAACCATCCGTCGGTGCCGGCGCTGATGCTGGCGCTCACCGCCATGGGCGTGGTGGCCTCGGCGTACTGGGGGCCGATCTCGGCGGCGATGTCCGAGCTGTTTCCGGCGGCCACGCGCGGCACCGGGCTGTCGGTGAGCTACAGCTTCGGGGTGGCGATCTTCGGCGGCTTTGCGCCGTTCATCAGCGCCTGGCTCATCACGGCCACGGGCAGCAAGATCGCACCGTCGTTCTACGTGGCATTCGGCGTGCTGGTGAGCCTGGCGGCGCTGCGCGCGGCGCGGCGCTACGGCGTCAAATGACCGCGAGGCACGGCTAGCCGCGTTGTCCGTCGAACGCCCCTGCCGGCCTGCGGCAGTGCTTCGGGTACAGTGGGCGCCCCTTGCCGCAGCCCACCCCGCCCGAACCCCGCTCTGTGCACAGCATCCGCCTCGAGGCGGTCACGCTGGTGCGCGGCAGCCAGCACGTCTTCGAGGGGCTGACGCTCAGCCTGCACGAGGCGCGCATCGGCCTGGTCGGCGACAACGGCGCGGGCAAGAGCAGCCTGTTCCGGCTGATCAGCGGGCTCGACCAGCCGCAGCAGGGGCGCGTGGTCGTGCACGGCTGCGACACGCAGACCGACCGCAAGCAACTGTCGAAGCACGTCGGCCTGATGTTCCAGAACCCCGACGACCAGATCATCTTTCCCACCGTGGCCGAGGAACTGGCCTTCAGCCTCACGGCGCGCGGTGAAACGCGGCAGGCCGCTCGGCAGCAGGCACGCGACTTTCTTGCACGGCGCGGGCTGCAGGACTGGGCCGGCCGCGCGATCGGCGAGTTGAGCCAGGGGCAGCGCCAGCAGGTGTGCCTGCTGGCCTTGCAGATCAGCCAGCCCGCCACGCTGCTGCTCGACGAGCCCTTCGCCAGCCTCGACCTGCTGAGCCAGGCGCGGCTCTCGGCGCAACTCGAGGCCACGGACCAGCAGATCGTGTTGTCCACGCACCTGCTCGATCACGTGCACGACTTCGAGCGCGTGCTGTGGCTGGAGCAGGGCAGGGTGCGCGCCGACGGGCCGGGCCGGGACGTGTGCGAGGCCTATGCCGAGAACGTGCGCGAGCGCGCCGCACTGGAGCGGGCCTGCCGTGCGTAGCCTCTACTCGGACCAGCCGACCTGGATGCACGCGATGGCGGCGTGGGTCAAGCTGGCGGTGCTGTCGGCGTGCGGCACGCTGCTGGTGCTGGTGGAGCGGCCCGTGGTGCTGGCCATGGCCTGCGCGGCGGTGCTGGTCCTCTTCGCGTCGCTCGGGCGGCCCGCCTGGCGCCGCGTGCGCATGCTGCTGGGCGTGGCCATCGCCGGGGCGATGATCGTCGGCTTCCACTGGGCCATGGGCACCACGCCGCTCGGCGTGGCCAGCGCGCTGCGCCTGGCCAGCGCGGCCACGCTGGCGCTGATGCTGACGCTCACCACCCGCTTCGAAGACCTGCTGGCGGTGCTCGAGGCCGTGCTGCATCCGATGCAGCGGCTGGGTGTGCCGACCGAGCGCATCGCGCTGGGCCTTGGCCTGATGCTGCGCTTCGCCGAGAATTTCTACGTGCAGTGGCAGCGCCTGGACGACGCCTACCGCGCGCGCACCGGCCACGGCGGTGGCCTGCGGCTGCTGGCGCCGCTGACCATCCGCACGCTGCAGACGGCCGAACGCGTGGCCGATGCGCTGGCCGCGCGGCTCGGGCGCTGAACTTTCTTCCTTTCACCGATTGCGACCGTCATGACCACCACCACCGGCTCCCTCACTTCGTCCCGTTCGCTCTCGTACATCGCGCTGTTCGCCGCGCTGATGGCGGTGTTCGGCCTCATCCCGAAGATCGACCTGCCGTTCGGCGTGCCGATCACGCTGCAGTCGCTGGGCGTGATGCTGGCGGGCTGCTTGCTCGGGCCGCGCCGCGGGTTCCTGGCCATTGCGCTGTTCCTGCTGGCGGTGGCGCTCGGCCTGCCGCTGCTGCCGGGCGGACGCGGCGGGCTGTCTGTTTTCGTGGGCCCGACCTCGGGCTTCCTGTTCGGCTGGATGTTCGGTGCGTTCACCTGCGGCCTGCTGATGCGCCTGGCCATGCGCCGCATGGCGGGCGCAACGGGCCTGCCGTTGCTGGCGGCGGCTTTCCTGTCGTCGGTGGTCGGCGGGATCTTGGTGGTCTACGCCGTCGGCATCGCCGGGCTCTCCTGGGTCGCGCACATGTCGCTGTCGCAGGCCGCGCTGGCCATGCTGGTCTTCATTCCGGGCGACCTGATCAAGTGCGGCATCTGCGCCATGCTCGTGCAGACCGTGATGCGCGGCATGCCGGGCTGGCGGCTCGACCGCGACTGATCGTCCGGGCTGCTACCCGTTGCGCCGCCTGAAGACGGTGGCCGACAGATAGTCCTTGCGCGGGCCGCGCACCGTGTGGCGGATGCCGAAGCTGCCGTCCGCCAGGAAGCGGTAGCTGCTGTCGTAGGTGTCGGGCGTGCACAGGTGCACGGCCGACCCCGCGAGCGCATCGCCGTCGCGCACCACCGCGATGGCGTGGAACAGGCGCGGCGGGTTCTCGGCAAAGTGAACCAGGAAGCCGCCAGGAGCGCGCTCGAACAGGTATTCGCGGTGCCCGTCGAACTCCTTGCCGTCGGCCAGGCGGATGCGGCCCTCTTCGCGGTACTTCAGCAGCCCTGCCTGCGAGGGGCTGAACACGGCCGTGCCCGTCATCGAGGCCTGGCCTTCGATGGTTCGTTCCAGATGCCATGTGCCCGCGAGACCATCGAAGACGGTGTCGGGCGTGCCCCACAAGGAAAAGCAGGGGTTGGAAGTCAGGGAAGCGGGGGCCTGGGCGTTCATCCGGTCACTCTACGGCAAGGCCGGCGTGGCCCGCTGTGGCTGACGATTGTTTCGATAGTGTGAACACCGCGGTTCTGTTTCATAAGGGTTTTTACTTAGATGCGAGCGCACAATTCATTCACAGACCGGCCCACCAGCTGATCTGGATGAACAGGGCCCCGAGCGAGGTGGCCGCCCCCCGGAGGGACGGTGACCCACCCAAGACCGGTTCGACATCATCCAAGTGCAAGCAAGAACAAACGAATTGAAGGAAATCCAAATGACCGCCTCGAAGCTCCTCTCCGCCGTCTCCCTCGCCCTGCTGGCCGTTGCCGGTGGCGCCCACGCTGAAACGTACAACGGCGTGCACCCCCTGACCTCGGCCGCCAGCCGCGCCGACGTCGCCAGCCAGGCCGTGGTTGCCGCCCACAGCGCCAACCCGTATGCCACCGGTGCCAACGCCGGCCCGGCCCCGGTGGTCGTGTCGGTGGCCAACCGCGCCGTCGTTCGCGCCGAAGCCGTTGCCGCTGCTCATAGCGCCGACCCGTACGCCGAAGGCGCTTCCGCCGGTGTCGCGCCGATCGTCGCCAGCTCGGTGGACCGCGCTGCAGTGCGTGCCGCAGCCCGCGCTGCCGCCCACGGCGACGCGCTGCCGCTGTAATCGTCGGCCACAGGCCCGCTTCGGCGGGCGCCGATCCGGACAAGAAAGGCCGGGCCTCGCAAATGCGGGGCCCGGCCTTTTTTTGCGCGTGGCATGCCGCTCATGAAGGGCTCACAGGGGCCCGCTACGATGGTCCGGATGCAACCTCTCGACCTGAATCCCCGCCAGACAGCCCTCATTTCCATCGACCTGCAGCGCAGCAACGTGGGCCGCGAACTCGCACCGCACAGCGCCGCCGACGTGGTGCAGCGCAGCAGGCGCATCGCCGACGAACTGCGTGCCGCGGGCGGTACGGTGGTGTGGGTGCGTGTGGACGTGACGGCGCTGCTGAGCCTGCCGGCGGACGCCTCGATCGGCCGCCCGCCAGGCTCGCCCGTGCCGCCGCCCGAGTTCTCGGAGCTGGTGCCCGAACTGCAGGTGCAGGACGCCGACGTGCGCATCACCAAGCGCCAGTGGGGCGCCTTCTACGGCACCGACCTCGACCAGCAACTGCGTCGCCGAGGCATCCGCACGCTGGTGATGAGCGGCATCGCGACCAACTTCGGCGTCGAGTCGACCGCGCGTGCGGCCTTCGACCGCGGCTATGAACTGGTGTTCGTGGAAGACGCGATGACTTCGCTGGCCGCCGAGCCGCACGAGTTCGCGAACCGGCACGTGTTCCCGCGCATGGGCCGCGTGCGCTCGACCGACGTGCTGCTGGCCGCCCTCGCCTCGGGCACGCAGCGCTGAGTCAGCGCGCCGGCAGCCGCCGCAGCGCCGCGACGACGAAGGGCGCGCCGCCCTCCACGGCGGGGTCGTGCAGTTCGACCGACCATTGCACGGCATCGGCCGCGCCGGCAGCATCGGCTTCATCGGCGGCTGGCGCCGGGCTCGCGCACAGTTCGCAGGCATAGAGCAGCCGACCCTCGCGCGCATCCTCCCGATGCGCGACGGCTTCGTCGCAACATTCGTCCACCAGCGCCCCGCCGCCTTCGGCTTCGCCGCGGAGGGACCGCCGCATCAGGCGCATCACGATGCGCTGCGGCGCCACCGTGCGCTCGCCGTCGTGGGCAGCGGCGGCCACCGTCGCACGCAGGCGCAGGGTGAGCGGCTCGCCGACGCGAAAGCCTTCGCCCCGCTCCAGCGACATGTTCGCGAGCGCCACGCGAATCTGCCGGCGCTCGCGCAGCCGCCCCACGACCATCGTCACGCTCGTCACCGAGAAAATGCCGAACACCGGCAGCCCGACGGCCATCCAGAGCCAATGCCAGCCACCGCGCAGGGCCCATGTCATCGCCTGGAAGCCGAACGTCGCCAGGAACAGCAGCACCGCGAGCGCGACCAGCCAGGCGACCCAGTCGGAGACTGGCTTCTTCGCGCGCTCCGTGGCCTGCGGCGCAGCGGAAGTCCATTCGGTGGGCAGTTGCTCTTGCAGCGGCGGCAGGCCGACTTCGCGCGGAGGCTCGCCGGGCGCGCGGCGCATGTGCCGCTCGTGCGGGTGGGCGACCAGGTCGATGGAAGGATGGCGCTGCGGCATGAAGAGCCGCCGAGCATAGCCAGTCGCGCGGCGCCGGTGTCGTTCGCTCGGCCTTCGCCAAAGGGCGCATTGCCTTGCCGAGGCGCATCCTTCATGATCGCGACGCACAAGGGAGGGGCACAGGCCTTCATGCTTTTGCATTACTGCGCCATCCTGGGGCGGTAGGCGAAAATACAAAGGCGTTCCCGCCCGCAAACATGAAAGCATGATCCGTTGCCGCCGAGGCGGCAACCCCACACGCATGGCCCTCACTCTCGCCCCCGAAGACACGCGCGGACGCATCCACGACCTGGTGTGGAGCGGCTTCCATCCCGACGCCGATGTCGAATGGATGATCACCGACGAGTACCTCGACCCGGACGACCTCACGACTGAAGATCGGGCCTGGGTGAAGGCCGAGGTCGCGCGTGCCTGCGCCGCCAAGCGCACCGACGAAGCCGGCTGGCCCGCGCACACCGAGTACGACCGGCTCGAAGCGGTGTTCGCGCAGCTGCGCGGCGAAAAGATCATTGCGCTGCACCGCGCGGGCAACACGCTCGCCGACGGCCATGACGACGTGCGCGAACAGTGGCGCGCCGCGGGCCGGCAAGACTCGGGCATTCGCGGCTGCTGCTTCTATCACTCGCAGGACCTGGACACCGCGGTGCGCACCGGCCGCCTGCACCTGGCGTTCAGCGGCGGGATGATTCCCGAGATCGAGCAGCGCGAAGCCAACACCGTGGCGCTCGGCCACCGCATCGTGGCGCTGCTGCGCGCGGCCGGCTTCGGCGCGCACTGGAGCGGCAACATCGACGAGCGCATCGAAGCCGACCTCGGCCAATGGCGCAAGCGCGGCCCGTCCGCGTGAGCGTGCGGCCATTGCCGACGCCGCGCCGCGAGAGCGCGCGGCCATTGCCGACACCGCGCCGCGCGAGCGCGCGGCTATGGCATGTACCGCGCCCCCTCGAACACACAGCGTGTGCGCGCCGGCGCGCCGCCCGCATTCCCTGAACGGAGAACACACCTTGGCATCGATCGAACAGGCCCGCGCGGCCCTGGCCCCCCACGGGGCGTTGGCACCGCAGACGGCCGCGGAACATTGGCGCGGCGACATCGAACTGCCGCCGGCCGTCGCCACCTTCTACGAGCAGATCGGCCCGCTCGGCGAGTGGATCAACGAGCGCGTGGGGCACGCGGGCCTCACGGTGCCGACCAGCGGCAACCCCTTCAGCATTCCGCCGCTCGCGCGCCTGTGGCAACTGCAGGCCGGCTATCGCTGGCAGGGCATCACCGGCGAGCGACTGGCCGACTGGCCCGACCACTGGCTGGTGGTGGCCGACCAGGGCGCCGACCCGTTCATCTTCGACCTGCGCACGGGCGCGATCCAGTTCGCGATGCACGGCGCGGGCGCCTGGGAAGACAACGGGCCGATGTTTGCCGACATCTTCGAGATGGCCGCGTGCCTGGGCGTCATCGGCCAGGTGTGGGACGAGGCGGGCGACGACATCTTCACGGACGAGGACGACTGCGAGGTCGACCCCGTGCATCGTGCGCGCCTGATCGAGCGGCTCACGCCGCTGCTCGGCAGCGCCGGCGCGGCCGAGGACATCGCCGACACCTTCGGCTGGTGAGAAGCGCCGCATGACCATCGACCTCCAGACGCTCAAGTGCGGCGAGTGCGGCAGCAGCTTGCTCCAGCGCACGGGCCTGAACGAATACACCTGCTCGCATTGCGGCTCGGTCACGCTGGTGGAGGACAAGGTGTCCGACCGGCTCGAGCGCGTGCTCGACCAGGTGAAGAACGAGGCCGGCCGCCGGCTCGCGGCCGAAGGGGCGCTGCGGCAGAAGCTGCTGCTGCGCAAGGCCGGCATCACGGTGGCCATCGTGCTGGGCGCGGTGCTGCTGTTCCAGGTTGCGGGCTTGCTCTTCTTCGGTTCGCGCAACGCGCCGGATGACCGGCGGCCAGCCGTCGCGGCCCTGGTCGATCGCACCATTCCGACCGACGGCCTGAAGCTCGACGAACCGCGCCAGGTGCTCGTGGGCAGCGGCAGCTCCGCGCAGCCCAAGCTGCTGGTGGTGGCGCGCAACGACACCGGCAAGCCGCTGTCGCGCGCCAGCGTGCGCGCCGTGTACTACGACGGCGACAGCCGCCTGGACGAGCGCAGCGAGACCCTGCCGATCGCCGTGCTGGAGCCCGGCGAGAGCGCGCCTGCGCTCATCGACATGCCCAGCGGCAAGAACGTCACGCGGCAGGAGTTGCGCGTGCAGAAGCTGAGCGAGCCCTACGACGCGGTGCACGGGCCGCGCCTGACCTTCGCGCGGGCGCGGCTCGTCCAGCAGGGCGAGCGCGTGCGGCTGGTGGGCCGCGTGGTCAACGACCGCAAGGACGCCACCGCCATCGGCGGCATCGAGGTGCTGGCCACGCTGTACGACGACGCGGGCCAGGTCATCGGCTTCGGCCACGGCTACGGGCAGGCCAACGAGCTGGCGCCCGGCGCGCGAACCTCGGTGGACGTGAGCATCGCGCGCTTCGGCCGCGCGGCGGCCATCGCGGCGTGGGACTACCGCATCGGCTACAGCACGCTCGAGGCCTCCGGGTCGCGCAGGCCGGTGCTGAGCACCGACCGCGTGATTCGCACGGCCGGCGGCCCCGAGGGCTTCAACCCCGACCTGCGCCTGGGCACCGACGACCTGCTGGCCGACGACAGCGAGCGCTTCGACGACAAGCAGCTCGAGCTGCTGCCGCTGGTCGACGGGCGCAACAACATCCAGCAGCGGCTGTTCCTGGGGGAGCTGGTCAACCGCAGCGCCGACGCCGTGGTGCTCGCGCCCGGGGGCGTGATCTCGCGCTTCAGCGGCAACAAGTTCCACGGCACCACGAACATCACGGGGCTGGCGTACCTGTACCCGGGCGAGCGCTTTCCGATCTTCCTGGAGCCGGAGGACATGGAGCGCATCACGCAGACGCGCATCGAATGGAAGCCCATGCGCCGCGCCGCGCTACCGGGCCCGCGCAAGCCCATGGAGGTGAAGGTGACGGGCACCAAGGCCGAGACCGGCAGCGTGCTGCTCAACTTCAGCCAGCGTTTCAGCTACAAGAGCGTGCAGGTGACAGGCAGCGTGAGGAACCCGGGCACGTCCATCGTCGGCAAGGTGCGCCTGTGGGTGAGCCTGCGCGACCGCAACGGGCAGCTCACCGGCTTCAAGCTGGTGGACAACCTGCCGGCCATCGCACCGGGCGAGAGCGTGCCGTTCCAGGTGAACGTGGAGCAGAACGGGCGCGACTTCGCGACGGTGACCACGCTATACCAAACCGAATAGCCCCTGCGGTGACGCCGTCGGGCGGTTCGCGCCATGATCGCCCCATGATTCCGTTATCGATCCTCGACCTTTCCCCGATCACCGAGGGCAGCGACGCCGCGCAGTCGTTCCGCAACTCGCTCTCGCTGGCGCAGCACGGCGAGAAGCTCGGCTACACGCGCTACTGGCTGGCCGAACACCACGGCATGCCGGGCATTGCGAGCGCGGCCACGGCCGTGCTGCTGTCCTACGTGGGGGCGGGCACCTCCACCATCCGCATCGGCGCGGGCGGCGTGATGCTGCCGAACCATTCGCCGCTGGTGATTGCCGAGCAGTTCGGCACCCTGGAGTCGCTGTACCCGGGGCGTGTCGACCTGGGGCTGGGCCGCGCCCCAGGCTCCGACCAGCGCACCGCACGCGCCCTGCGCCGCAACCTCGAGTCGGACTCCGACCAGTTCCCGCAGGACGTGGTCGAGCTGATGGACTTCATGTCGAAGAACCCGCAGCAGGCCGTGAAGGCCGTGCCGGGCGCGGGGCTCGAAGTGCCGGTGTGGATCCTGGGCTCCAGCACCTTCGGCGCGCAACTGGCGGCGCACCTGGGCCTGCCCTATGCCTTCGCCTCGCATTTCGCGCCGCAGCAGCTCATGCAGGCCATCCAGATCTACCGCGAGACCTTCAAGCCCTCGGCGCAGCTGAGCAAGCCGCACGTGATGCTGGGCTTCAACGTGTTCGCGGCCGACACCGATGCCGAGGCCGAGTTCCGCGCCACCTCGTGGCAGCAGGCCTTCGTGAACCTGCGCAGCGGCCGACCGGGGCGCCTGCCGCCACCGGTGGAAAACTACCGCCAGAAGGTCGGGCCGTCGGAGAACGCGCTGCTCGACTCGGTGCTGTCGTGCTCTGCGGTGGGCTCGGTCGAGACGGTGAAGCAGGGCGTGGAAGCGTTCGTCGCGCGCACCGGCGCCGACGAACTCATGATCACCTCGCAGGTGTTCGACCATGCCGCCCGGCTGCGCTCCTACGAGCTGCTGGCCAAGGCGTTCGGGCAGGCGAAGTAAAGGCTACGCCCGCTTGCGGGCTTCCTCGTCCACGAGGTCCTTCTTCGAGAGCTTGCCCACGGCCGTCTTGGGCAGCTCGGCGCGAATCTCGAGTGCGCCGATCATCTCGTGCTTGCCCAGGCGGTCCTTCAGGAAGCTCTTGAGCGCATCGAGCGTCAGCTCGGGTGCGCCTTCCTTCAGCTTCACGAAGGCCTTGGGCGACTGGCCGCGGTACGCGTCGGGAATGCCGATCACGCAGACCTCGGCCACCGCCGGGTGCTCGTACACCGCTTCTTCGAGCACGCGCGGGTACACGTTGTAGCCGCCGCACAGCAGCATGTCCTTGGTGCGGTCGACGATGTAGAGGTAGCCGTCGGCGTCCATCCGGGCGACGTCGCCGCTGCGGAAGTAGCCGTCGGGGGTCATCGACTCGGCCGTGGCCTTGGGGTTGTTCCAGTAGCCCTTCATCACGTTCGGGCCCTGGATGCACAGCTCGCCCGGCTCGCCGAAGCTGGCGACGTCTTTCGCCGGATCGTCCAGGCTCACGAGCTTGATGCGCACCCGCGGCAGCGGCATGCCGCACGAGCCCGCCTTGCGCAGGCCGCGCGCGGGCGTGAAGGTGCCCACGGGCGAGGTCTCGGTCATGCCCCAGCCTTCGTTGAGGTGGCAGCCGGTCAGTTCGAAGAAGCGCTGCTCCACTTCCACCGGCAGCGGCGCGCCGCCCGAGCCGCAGAACTTGAGCGAGCGCAGGTCCATTTCCTTGGCCTTGGGGTGCGACAGGATGGCGGTGTACATCGTCGGCACGCCGGGGAACACGCTGATCCTGCTGGCGGCGAGCTCGTTCATCACCGCGTCGACGTCGAAGCGCGTGTGCAGCACCAGCGCCGCGCCCAGGCGCACGCCCAGCAGCATCGCGGCGCTCAGCGCAAAGATGTGGAACAGCGGCAGCACGACCAGGAAGCGCTCCTTGCCTTCGTCGAGGATGGGCGGGTCGCCCTTGGTCGACTCGAAGTACTGCGCGCAGGCCGACGTCAGGTTGGCGTGCGTGAGCATCGCGCCCTTGGGCAGGCCGGTGGTGCCGCCGGTGTACTGCAGCACCACGATTTCTTCAGTCAGGTCGCCGAGCGGGTACGTCCGGTGCGCGCCTTCGCTTTTCAGCAGGTCGGTGAAGCGCACTTGGCGGTCGTCCACCGGCACGGTCGCGACCTGGCCGGCGGCCTGCAACTGGGCCTGCACCTTGTCGCCGGCCGCGCCGTAGTCGCCGAGGCTGCCGACCACCAGCGTCTTCAGGCGCGAATGGTCGAGCAGCCGCGCCATCAGCGGATACAGGTTGACCAGGTCCAGCGTGACCAGGATGTCGGTGCGGCTGTCCTCGATCTTGTGGGCCAGCACGCGCTCGGCGTCGAGCGGCGAGTAGTTCACCACCGTGCCGCCGGCCTTGAGCACGGCGAAGAAGGCAATCGGGTAGTGCGGTGTGTTGGGCAGGTAGAGGCCCACGTGCACGCCGGGCTTCACACCCAGGTCCTGCAGGCCCTTGGCGGCGCGGTCGACCGCCGCGCCGAGCTCGCGGTAGCTGAGGGACTGGCCCATGAACTCGACCGCGGAATGGTCGGGCCAGCGCGCGACGGCCTCGTCGAGCATCTGCTGCACGGGCATGACGGGCAGATCTGCGTCCCAGCGCATGCCGGGTGGGTAGGCGTGTATCCAGGGAGTGTCGCCGCCGGGGGAAGCAGACGAAGCTGGTGAAACTGGTGAAACCGGGACGGGGGTGGCCATGCGTGATGTCTCCGCGATGCTGTTGCAAAGTGCGCGGGCGGATCTGTGCCGCCCTTCGAGGGCACTGTAGCGCCGGGTCTTTGTGCGGTGGCAGCCGGCCTGACAAGCCGGCGACACGGGTTTTCCCGATTTCCCACACGCGGGGGGCCACTACCGCGAGGCTGGGACAATGGCGCCCTTATGGCAAAGCAACGGATCGTGGTGGGACTGAGCGGCGGAGTGGACTCCGCGGTCACGGCGCACCTGCTCAAGCAGCAGGGGCACGAGGTGATCGGCATCTTCATGAAGAACTGGGAAGACGACGACGACAGCGAATACTGCTCGTCGAACATCGACTTCGTGGACGCCGCCAGCGTGGCCGACGTGCTGGGCATCGAGATCGAACACGTCAACTTCGCCGCCGACTACAAGGACCGCGTCTTTGCCGAGTTCCTGCGCGAGTACAAGGCCGGCCGCACGCCCAACCCCGACGTGCTGTGCAACGCCGAGATCAAGTTCAAGGCCTTCCTCGACCACGCCATGCGCCTGGGCGCCGAGAAGATCGCCACCGGGCACTACGCGCGTGTGCGCCAGAACGGCGCCACGGGCCGGCACGAGCTGCTCAAGGGGCTGGACCCGTCGAAGGACCAGAGCTACTTCCTGCATCGCCTGAACCAGGCGCAGCTGTCGAAGACGCTGTTTCCGGTGGGCGAGTTGCACAAGACCGAGGTGCGCCGCATCGCCGAAGACATCGGCCTGCCCAATGCGAAGAAGAAGGACTCGACCGGCATCTGCTTCATCGGCGAGCGGCCGTTCCGCGACTTCCTGAACCGCTACATCTCCAAGGAACCGGGCCCGATCCGGGACGACCGGGGCCGCAAGCTGGGCGAGCACCAGGGGCTGAGCTTCTACACGCTGGGCCAGCGCCAGGGGCTGGGCATCGGCGGCGTCAAGGAAAAGGGCGCGCAGCGCGGCTCGGGCGACCATTCGCCATGGTTCGTGGCGCGCAAGGACGTCGAGAAAAATACGCTGTGGGTGGTGCAGGGGCACGACCATCCGTGGCTGCTGTCGTCGTCGCTGAAAGCGGACGATGCGAGCTGGGTGGCGGGCGAGGCGCCCGCGCCCGGCGAGTACGGATCGAAGGCGCGTTACCGGCAGGCGGATGCAGCCTGCGAGATGGGGGCGGGGGAGGCGGGCGGTGCGGGGCCCGCATTCAGCCTGCGTTTCGGCGCCCCGCAATGGGCGGTGACGCCAGGGCAGTCCGCCGTGCTCTATGACGGCGAACGCTGCCTCGGCGGCGGCGTCATCGTTTGAAGGCCGTCTGATTCAGGGCACGGACCGCACCGATGCGTCGAGCTGGACGACGTCGAGCGGATACCGTTTGCCGGCCAGGTAGTCCTCGATGCACTGAAGCAGCAGCGGGCTGCGGTGTCGCGCCGTGCTCGCGCGGATCTCGTCCAGCGTCATCCATAGGGTGCGCACGATGCCGTCGTCGAGCGCACGGCCCTCCTCGAACGCACCCAGCGTGCCGGTGAAGGCGAAGCGCATGTAGGTGATGTCTTCACTGCGCTCGGCCAGCGGCCGTGATCGCGCCATGTAGATGCCGACGAGTGCGGTCGGCGTGAAGTGGTGGGCGGTTTCTTCGAGGGTCTCGCGCGCGCAGCCCTCGGCAGGCGATTCGCCCGGGTCCAGATGTCCGGCGGGCGTGTTGAGCCGGAGGCCGTCGCCTGCGTGCTCCTCGACGAGCAGGAAGCGCCCGTCGCGTTCGATCACCGCAGCCACGGTGACGTTGGGTTTCCAGCGGGGTTTGGCCATGACCCCGGTTTTATCTCAACGCGTAGCCGCTGAAGCGCCAGATGCGGTCGCTGTCGAGGTGAAAGCTCACGAGCTCGCGCACCGAGCCCTCTGGTTTGTTGGCGAAGCGGGTTTCGTATTCGATGCTGACGTATTGGCCCGCCAGGTCGACATCGGGGTCCGTGAGGACCTGCCGGTTGATCGTGACCCAGGTGCGCATCCGGGGGGCGCCGAGCGCGGCACGGCTTTTGGCGGTCTGGCTCAGGAAGTCGGCGCGGGTACCGCGTTTGCGGGCGGCGGGCGTGGCGCCGTCCCACAGTTCACCGGCCTTGCCCTGGTCGATCATCTGGATGGCCTGCATGCCACCACGCACCATGTCGCTGGCCTCGACATCCTGGGCGGCTGCGGGGCCGAACAGGCTCCAGAGCAGCGTGGCGGCAAGCAGCAGCCGGAACATGGGTTTCATTCGTCTCTTTCCGTTGGGATGGGGCAGGCAGGAGCCCGGGGCCTCGCGAGGCAGACACTGTTGGAGACTGTAGAGCGCGAGAGATTCCCCCGGAAGCGGCGTGGTGCCGCCCTGGGGCTTGAACGGACGCTGTGTCTAGCGCGGTGCGATGCTCGGCAAGGTGTGTTCGTCGACGGCTTCCAGCCGGTATCCGAGGCCGTAGATGGCCAGCAGAAGGAAGCCGTTGGCCGGACGCAGGTCCAGCTTGGTTCGCAGACGCGAGACATGCGTGTCCAGCGAGCGAGACAGCGCCTCGACGCCCAGCCCCCAGACGGCCTCGTGCAGGTGCGCCCGGGAGAGCAGCCGGCCGAGGTTCTGGAACAGGAACAGCGCGAGTTCGTACTCGCGGTTCTTCAGTTCGACCTGCTTGCCCCGGAACTTCAGCACGCGCGAAGGCGGATAGAAGTGATAGGGGCCGAAAACCAGCTCGGCCTCGTGGCGCGCCGGATAGGAGCGGCGCAGCAGCGCATTGATGCGCGCCGCGAGTTCGCCGGCGCGAACGGGCTTGGCCATGAAATCGTCTGCACCGGCATTGAGGCCCTCGACCATGTCGGCCTCGTCGCAGCGGTCGGTCACGAAAAGAATGGGGAGCCGGCTCTTGAGCTCGCGGCGGATGGTTTTCACCACGTCCGGGCCGGGCATGTCCGGCAGGCCCCAGTCGAGTATCAGAAAGTCGTAAGTCTGCCGGCGCAAGGCCTGCAGCAGTTTTCGTCCTTCGGCGAACAGATGGCACTCGTGTCCGAGTGTTGCCATGGTTTGATGAATCAGCGCGAGTTGATCCGGGCCATCGTCGAGTACAGCAATGCGCATTTCATCCCCCTTCTTCCTCCCTTCGCCAGTCTCCATGAACAGGCGATTTTGATTCGAAGTGTATCTATCTGCGACGGAGCCAGATTTTCGGGATTGCAACTACTGCACGCAAATGAAGAATTTAAAAAGTCTGCTCGAAGCATTTGACAACAGTTGAATACAAATGGAGTTTGCAATTGAGGTTCGGATCGGCTCATTCAATCCGGGGCCATACGTTTTGGCGTTCTTCGAATCCGGCGATGCATCGCCGCCGTCACACGGGCTGCCGAACCCCTGAAATTGCTATCAATTAAATAGCATGATTTGCAGCATCCACCGGCGCTGGCAGCGCGATTCGGCACAGCATTTCGGCGACACCGCGCGCCTGTAATCTTGCTGTAAGCTCTGCGCGCGTTCCGTGTGCCCCCTTGCTCCGAGGAGATCTCTATGCTGATAGGCGTGCCTGCCGAGACACTGGCTGGCGAAACCCGAGTGGCCGTTACACCCGAGACCGTGAAGAAGCTGGTCGCCTCGGGGCATGCGGTGCGTGTA
>NZ_JBPJZS010000008.1:0-380993 GCF_051216435.1 Variovorax pasteuri | reverse complement strand
GTGGACGTCTGGGAGCACGCCTACTACATCGACTACCGCAACCTGCGTCCGAAGTTCGTCGAGACCTTCCTGGCCAAGCTGGCCAACTGGGACTTCGCGGCGAAGAACTTCGGCTGATCCTGGCTGTCGCCAATGAAAAAGCCGACCCGAGGGTCGGCTTTTTTGCGGGCTGCAGGCAGTGGATGCTCAGCGTTTGGTAGCTGTGAACAACTCGCCGCCGAGTTTGGCACCCTTCTTGATGTTCTTCTTGACGAACCAGCCCTGGTTCATCTCGAGAACGTAACGCACCGGCTCCAATGAGCAATGCGAGTTCTCGGTCATGGGCTGCATGTCGACCAGGTTGACGATGCGACCATCGTCGGCGACGAAGGCGGCGGTCAGCGGCAGGATCGTGTTGCGCATCCAGAAGCACTGCGTTGCGGGCTGCTCGAACACGAAGATCATGCCTTCGGCCTGCGGCATTTCCTTGCGGAACATCAAGCCGATTTCACGCTGCTGCGGCGTTTGCGCGATCTGCGCATCGATCTTGTACAGGCCAACCGACAACTGCGTGCGTGGCAGGTCGGTCTGGGGTTGCTGCTGGGCGTGCGCCGACATCATGAAGGACGCAGACACGAGGAGCAGGGCGGCGAGACGCTGGAACATCGGACAACTCTTTCAGGGCGGGATCAGAGCCCGGCCTTCATCAAAACAACCCAATAAAAATGCCCGCTGGTGCGGGCATTGCCGGTGAGCGAGAAAGCTTACACCTTCTTGGCGGTGGCCGTGTGGGCCTTGGCCACGTGGCGAACCTTCTGCTTCTTGACCGCAACGTGCTTCTTGGCGGACACGTGCTTGGCAACCTTGGGGGCAGCAGGAGCGGCGGTCGTCGGAGCAGGTTGTTGGGCGAAAGCACCGGCAGCGAAGAGACCGGCGACCAGGGCTGCGAGCAGCTTGTTCATGAAGAAATCCTTTGAAATGCGTTGATCTGGATTGCCCTTCCTGCGGAAGGTACACATTCAACGGAAGCTGCTTCAGCTGGTTGACAGTTGTTTCTGTCCTCAAGACGAAAAAAAAAGCGCTCCGAAGAGCGCTTTTTCGTGCGGCCCGCCAATTACTTGGGGGTAGCGCCTTGGGTCGACTTGCGCTTGATGCTGCCGTCCTTGTTGCGACGACGCTGGTCGCGGGTTTCAGCACGCTTCTCGCCGGAGGCTGCAGCCTTGTCGGCACCGATGGCGCCGCCTTCGGGGGTCTTGGCTTCGTCGCCAGCGGGAGCGGCAACCTTGCCAGCAGGCTTGGAAGCCTTCTTGGCTTCGGCACGTTGCTGCGACTTGCTGTTGGTGGCGTTACCTTGTTCGGGCGTCGTACCAGCCGGGTTTTGGGCATAGGCGCCAGCGGCAAACAGGCCGGCGATCATGACTGCGAGAATTTTGCTCATTGATGATTCCTCTATCGAGAATTGGTTGGAAACGCCTCCCGGCGAGCAGAAGGTCAGCCACTAACGAGGCCGATGGCCTTACGGTTGACAAACGCTTGCTGATGGGTTGCGTCTAAAATGTACAGCGATTTGTTCGCGGGCTGTACAGCGAATCCACGCCGTGTCTGAATTCGCTGACAGTCGTCAAAATTAAGTCAATCCCGGAGTCATCCCCCCCTCATGTCCAGTTATCAGCACATCAAGGTCCCGACCGAAGGTCAGAAGATCACGGTCAACGCAGACAACTCGCTCAATGTGCCTGACGAACCGGTCATTCCCTTCATCGAAGGCGATGGCACCGGCCTGGACATCACCCCCGTCATGCTGAAGGTGGTGGACGCCGCAGTGGCCAAGGCCTACGGCGGCAAGAAAAAGATTCACTGGATGGAGGTCTACGGCGGTGAAAAGGCGACCAAGGTCTACGGCCCCGACGTCTGGCTGCCCGAAGAAACGTTGCACGCCGTCCGGGACTACGTCATCTCCATCAAGGGCCCGCTCACCACGCCCGTCGGCGGCGGCATCCGCTCGCTGAACGTCGCGCTGCGCCAGGAACTCGACCTTTACGTGTGCCTGCGCCCGATCCGGTACTTCAACGGCGTGCCCAGCCCGGTGCGCGAGCCGCACAAGACCAACATGGTGATCTTTCGCGAGAACTCGGAAGACATCTATGCCGGCATCGAATTCGAAGCCGAAAGCGACAAGGCCAAGAAGCTCATCAAGTTCCTGCAGGACGAAATGGGCGTCAAGAAGATCCGTTTCCCCAACACGTCGGGCATCGGCGTCAAGCCCGTGTCGATCGAGGGCACCGAGCGCCTCGTGCGAAAGGCGCTGCAGTACGCCATCGACAACGACAAGCCCAGCGTCACCCTGGTGCACAAGGGCAACATCATGAAGTTCACCGAAGGTGGCTTTCGTGACTGGGGCTACAACCTGGCCGCCAAGGAGTTCGGCGCCGAACTGATCGACGGCGGCCCGTGGATGAAGTTCAAGAGCCCGAAGACAGGCAAGGACATCACCCTGAAGGACAGCATCGCCGACGCCTTCCTGCAACAAATCTTGCTGCGCCCCGCCGAGTACAGCGTGATCGCCACGCTCAACCTCAACGGTGACTACGTGTCCGACGCATTGGCTGCGCAGGTCGGTGGCATCGGTATCGCCCCTGGCGCGAACATGAGCGACACCGTGGCCATGTTCGAGGCCACCCACGGCACGGCCCCCAAGTACGCCGGCAAGGACTATGTGAACCCCGGTTCCGAAATTCTCTCCGCCGAGATGATGCTGCGGCACATGGGTTGGAAGGAAGCAGCCGACCTGATCATCAGCGCGATGGAGAAGTCGATTGCCAGCAAGAAGGTCACTTATGACTTCGCGCGGCTGATGGACGGCGCCACGCAGGTGAGCTGCTCGGGCTTCGGGCAAGTCATGATCGACAGCATGTAGTTGTTTTTCCATTTGCCGATGTCTTGCAACATCGACTCCAGGGCTCTTGAACTTCCGAGGCGGAATTCAAGAGCCTTTTTATTTGTTCACCAGGCGCCGCCTCGTCCCGCGGCCGATACTTTAGTAATAGGTAAAAACGGCGGCGCTGGACAAACTTCACGGATCGATCTGCTCCTTTTCTGAGTTAACCATTGGTAGAAACTGTGCGTCTCCGGGACTCCCGGAAGGCACCCAGAATCGCGCTCATTCCAGAAAGCATAGGGAGTGGGGAGTGGTCAAAAAGAGCGCGAAAACAAAGGTGTGGGTGTTGGGTTCGGCGGGCATGTCGAGCGGGGCTGTTGCGCCGCATGCCGAGTCTGGAAGCACCCCATGACGATCGCGCGCCGAGCGCTGTTCGGCAAGCTCAACCTCACCCTGTTTCGCGGCATCGAGTCCGCGACGGCTTTCGCCAGGCTGAGAGGCAATCCGTACGTCGAACTGACGCATTGGATTCATCAGCTCTGGCAACTCAACGACAGCGATCTGCATCGCGTTTGCCGCCACTACAAGGTCGATTCGCAAGCCGTCGAGAAAGACCTCGCAGCCGCGTTGTCGGCATTGCCATCGGGTGCCACCGCACTGTGCGACTTCTCCCATCACATCGAGACCGTCATCGAGCGTGCGTGGGTGCTGTCCAGCCTCGAGTTCGGCGATCGCAGCATCCGGGGCGCATGGCTGCTGTCCGCGTTGTTGCAAACGCCTGAGCTGCGTCGCGCGCTGCTCAGCATTTCGCCTGCATTCCAGCGCATTCCCGAGAGTCAGTTGGCCGCCGCGCTCGGTGCCCTCATCGCCGGCTCCCCCGAAGAACAGGAAGGCCCGCATGACGGCTCCGGACTGACGCCTGCGATGCCTGGGGAAGCCAGTGGCGCGATGGCTGCTTCCTCGGCCGGCTCGCCTGCCTTGGAAAAGTACTGCACCGATCTGACCGAACGCGCGCGCAGCGGGCAGATTGATCCGGTGATCGGTCGCGCGCACGAAATTCGCACGATGGTCGACATCCTGCTGCGCCGCCGACAGAACAATCCATTGCTGACAGGGGAGGCTGGCGTGGGCAAGACAGCGGTGGTCGAAGGGCTGGCCTTGGCCATTGCCGGCGGCCAGGTGCCGCCAACGCTGCGCGATGCACGCCTGCTGAGCCTCGATGTCGGGGCCCTGCTGGCCGGTGCCAGCATGCGGGGCGAGTTCGAATCGCGCCTGAAATCGTTGCTCGACGAAGCGGCCAACTCGGCTCAGCCGGTCATTCTCTTCATCGACGAAGTGCACACCTTGATCGGCGCGGGCGGATCGGCCGGCACCGGCGATGCGGCGAACCTGCTCAAGCCCGCGCTCGCGCGCGGCACGCTGCGCACCGTGGGCGCTACTACATGGAGCGAGTACAAGCGCCACATCGAGAAGGACCCCGCGCTGACCCGTCGCTTCCAGACCTTGCAGGTCGCTGAGCCGCAGGAAGCTGTCGCCATCGAGATGGTGCGCGGGCTGGTTGCCACGTTTGCCGCGCATCATGGCGTCACGGTGCTCGACGAGGCGGTGAGGGCTGCGGTCATGCTCTCTCACCGCTACATCCCTGCGCGACAACTGCCCGACAAGGCGATCAGCCTTCTCGACACCGCATGTGCGCGCGTGGCCATGTCGCTGCACACCCCGCCGCCGGTGGTCGAACGACTCCGTGCGCAAATTTCGGCGCTGCATACCGGGAGCTTGCGCAAGCCGACTGGCGCGCGGTCCTGAAGATCGATCCAGCGCCCGAAGTCGCCTGGTACCGATCGGTCATGCCGGCCAACAAGATCAAGCTGCAGATCGATCTGCAGCCCAAGGGCATCCAGCTCATCACCCTCAAGTGAGCCCCAGGGCTCTCAAGCACAACGGACCATTCATGAGCTGGTACAACAAAGTCGCCTGGAGCGAAGGTCTTTTCCTGCGTCCACAGCTGTTTCAGCAGCAGGAGCGCTACCTCGAACATCTCGCGCACAAGCGGGCGGGCTCGCTCGGTCCCTTCTACTGGGGCTTCACGCACTACGGCATCGACGCCGAGTCCTTATCGCTGGGCAAGCTCGTGCTCGGCAGCGCCGCAGGTATTTTTTCCGATGGCACGCCTTTCGATGCCCCCGGCCAGACGCTGCCGCCTGCGCCGCTCACCATCCTGCCGGAGCATCTGGAGCAGGTCATCAACCTCGCCGTGCCCATTCGCACGCCCAACGGCGAGGAAACCACCTTCGACGATGTCGCGGCATCCAGCGCTTCGCTCGCACGCTTTTCGGTATTCGACACCGAACTGCGCGACGCCAACTCCGTCGGGCAAGGGCCCAAGACGGTCCAGCTGTCCAGGCTGCGCCTGCGGCTGCTGCCGCAGCGCGAACTCACCGATGCCTGGATCGGACTTCCACTCGCAAAGGTCACGGTCCTGCGGTCCGACGGCAGCGTTGCGATCGACCCGCATCTGATCCCGCCCGTCTCCGGCTATGGCGCAAGTCCGTTGCTGACCGACTGGATCACCAATTTGCACGGTCTGTGCAGGCTGCGCGCCCAGTCGCTGGCAGGCCGTCTCAGCGGCAACGACGGCAAGTCGAGCGAATCCGCCGAGGTGTCCGACTTTCTGCTGCTGCAGATCCTCAATCGCTACGAGCCTTTGTTCGAGCACTGGTTGCGTGTGCGGGAAACTTCGCCCGAAGCGGTCTACACGGCGCTGCGCACATTCAGCGGAGAACTCTCCACCTTCGTGCGTGCGAGCACGCGCCGGCCCCGGGCTCACCCGGCTTACCAGCACATCGACCCGTACCTTTCCTTCAAGGAACTGATGGGTGATGCGCAGGCCCTGCTGAACGACGTGTTGGTGCGTAGCGCGCAGAGCATTCCGCTGGCCAACCGCGCCAACGGCGTGCGCGTTGCCAGCGTCGAACCGTCGGAGCTCCAGGGCTTTTCCAGCCTGGTGTTTGCTATCGCTGCGCACATTCCGCCCGATCAGCTGGCGAGCCAATTTCCTGCACGTTGCAAGGTCGGGCCCAGCGACCGGCTGGCCGAACTCATCCGGTCGCACCTGCCGGGCATCCCGCTGCAAACCCTGCCCGTGCCGCCACGCCAGATTCCATTCAACGCGGGCTTCGTCTATTTCCAGATCGACCCGCGTGGCCCGCTGTGGGAACACATGGTCAAGCACGGCGGCCTCGCGTTGCATGTGGCGGGCGAGTTTCCAGGCCTGCGCATGGAACTCTGGGGCGTGCGCGAGAAGTGACGTACCGGAGTTGCCCATGACCACAAGCCCGCAGAAGAAACACGTCCAACTGCCCGACGGGCGTGCGGCATCCGTGAAAGATGTCGCCAAGTGCAAGGCCTGGCCTGGCTCATCTTTCCATTCCGCCAAGCCTCTTCATTCTTGAACGCACCCATGCTCCACAACGAAGAACGCGACGATACCCACGGAGGCGGCGACAGGCGCGAGCCTCATGGCGACCCTCTGGACGGGGCACCCGTGCCTGACGGTCGAGTCGACGGCCCGAGGCTTGTTCCGGAATCCTCGTCGCAAGAGCGGTTGGCCACCGTCGTGGCGGCCCAGAACCCGCTGCTCGAAGCAGCACAGCCCTTGCTGCGCGCACTTGCCGACATGCCCGCGCAGCTGAGCGACGAGGGCGTGACCGTCTTGCACCGCCTGCTGGAGCGCGAAGTTGCGCGCTTTCAGTCGATCTGCAGCAGTGCGCTCGTCAAGCACGAGCATGTGGTGGCGGCGAGCTATTCCTTGTGCACTGCGCTCGACGAGGCCGCCAACAGCACCGATTGGGGCGGCGGCAAGGGCACGGAGGCGGGCATCTGGGCCAACCAGCAGTTGGCTGCCAAGTTTCACGGCGACACCAAGGGCGGCGACAAGTTCTTCCTGCTGGTCGGCCGCCTGGCAGCCAGTCCGCAGGAGCACATCGATCTGCTTGAGCTGATGTACCAGATCCTCGGCCTCGGCTTCGAGGGGCGCTTCAGCACCGCAACCAACGGGCGCAGGCAGCTGGAGACAGTTCGCCACCGGTTGTTCGGCCTGCTGGGTACGGCGCGGGGCGACGTTCCGCAGGACCTGTCCCCGCACTGGAAGGGCGTGGGCGCAGGCAAGTTTCGGCTCTTGCGCAGCGTGCCGGTGTGGGTGACGGCGTCGCTGCTGACACTGATCCTGTTCGGCCTTTTCGCTTGGTACAAGTACCAGCTTTTGCAACTTGGCGCGAACGTGGAAGAGCGTATTGCGGCCATTGGCCGCATGCGGCCGCCGCCTTCCCCCCCGGTCAAGCCATTGCGCTTGAAGGAGCTTCTTGCACCCGAAATTGCACGCGGCACGGTCAGCGTCGACGAAGACGACAGGCGCAGCGCCGTCACCTTCAAGGGCGACGACATGTTCGTGCCGGGGCAGGCACGTGTGAGCGCGAAGATCCTGCCGGTGCTGGCCAAGGTGGCCGAAGAAATCAATCAGGTCTCGGGTTCGGTGAAGGTCACCGGGCATTCGGACAACCAGCCCATCCGCTCCCGCGAGTTTCCGAACAACCAGGTGTTGAGCGAAAAGCGCGCGGCCGCCGTCGCCGCCGCTCTGCAGGGCGCCGGCGTGGTGGCATCCCGACTCCAGATCGAAGGGCGCGGCGACACGATGCCGATCTCCGACAGCGCCACCGCCACCGGCCGCGCCAGGAATCGCCGGGTCGACATCGTCGTCACGCAAGGCGACGGCAGCACCGCCGGGTCGCTTGTACCCCAGGCCGCCACTGCCGTCACAGGCGCAACCCGGCGCTAGAGGCAGGTCAGAAAGCTCTCATGCAATACCTCAAACAGTTCGCGACATTCCTTTTTTCGCGGCAGATGCTCGCGTTCGTGGCCATGGTGCTGCTGGCACTGGCGGTCTGGTTCATCGGGCCCTTGCTTGCCGTCGACGGATTGCGTCCATTGGCGACGGTGGGGGTGCGCGTCACTTTCATCGTGCTGCTTCTGGTGCTCGGCATCCTCTGGCTGGTTTCGGGCCCCTACAGCCTTGTGGGAGTCGCCGCGATCTGCCTGCTGGTATGGCACGCAGGGCCCCTGCTGGCCGTCGGTGCGGCCAAGCCGCTGGCACCGGTCTGGGTGCGCGCGTCAATCATTTTTGCGGTCCTTTTGTCGTGCGCGCTTTACTGGCTCTATCGCCTGTGGCAAGCCTTGCGCGACAACCAGGATCTCCTTGCCAAGTTCCTCAGCTTCGGCCGGGATTCGGGCAAGGACGAGACGGCGAAGGAAGAAATCAAGACGCTCACCTCCGCCGTCAACAGGGCTCTTGCGCAGTTGAAAGGCCTGCGTGCACGCGGCGGCCTGTTCCGCTGGCTCGAGGGCAAGCGGCATCTGTACGAGCTGCCCTGGTACATGATCATCGGCAGCTCTGGCGCTGGCAAAACCACGGCGTTGCTCAATGCCGGACTGCAGTTTCCATTGGCCGGTCAGGCTGGCCCTGCGTCGAAGCGCATGGTGCTCACTTCCCACGGCGGCACGTTGCACACGGATTGGTGGTTCACGAACGAGGCGGTGCTGATCGACACCGCCGGCCGCTACACCACGCAAGAAAGCAATCCCGTCACCGATCCGGTCGAATGGCGCGGCTTTCTTGGCCTGTTGCGCAAACACCGCCCGCGCGCCCCGCTCAACGGTGTGATCGTTGCGCTCGATGTCTCCGAACTCCTGACCATGACCGTCATGGAACGTGCCGAGCATGCAGGCCGGGTGCGCGACCGGCTCGCCGAACTGCGCGAGGAACTGGGCATCCGTTTTCCGGTGTATGTCGTCGTCACCAAGGTGGACCTGTTGCGCGGATTCGGCGAGTACTTTCAATCGCTCACCAGCGAGGGGCGCACCCAGGCCTGGGGCTTCACCTTGCCCTTCACGGGCATCAAGAGCACGCGGGCGGCTGCGCAGGGGCGTGAGGCCTTGCGCTCACAGATCGAGGTGGAACTGGCGCTGCTTCACGGCCGGCTTGCTGCCGGATTGCGCTCCCGTCTGAACGAAGAGTTCGATATTGACCGCCGCAAGCGCCTGTTCGCCTTGCCGCAGGAACTGGCGGGCCTGACCGAGCCGCTGGTCCCGATGCTCGACGAGATCTTCCTGGCCTCTCGCTTCGACCGGACGCAGTTGCACGACACGCTGCGCGGCGTCTATTTCACGAGCGGTGCACAAACCGAACTGGACCTTCCCGCCGTTCCGGACACCTTGTTCCAGCGGCTTCAGCGCAGCCTGGGCGTGCCGCAGCGCAAGGCGGCCGACTCGACGCCCGGCTTCGGGCAGCAGGGCTTCTTTCTCCAGGACGTGCTGACCAAGGTCATCATGCCCGAAGCGCACCTGGTGCGGCCGAACCTGCGATGGGAGTTTCGCTTCAGGCTGCTGCGCCTGTCGGGGCACGCGCTGTGCGTCGTGATCTTTCTCTGGCTGTCCGGCGCGCTGGCGCTGAGCTTCGGTAACAACCGCCAGTATCTGAACAGCGTGGGTCAGCGCGCGGACGTGCTGTCTGGCCAGGTTCGCGCGTTGTACGCCAGTTTCAAGCCGGCAGGCGTTCCCGACGTGCTCAACGGTGCCAGCGAACTGCCGGCCCACCCGGGGCTCGACATCCACAGCCCGCCGGGCAGTTTCCTGTACGGCCTTTACACCGTGCCTCCGGTGCTGGGTGCAACGAGCGAGGCCTACGCCCAGTTGCAGGACCACATGTTGGTTCCGACGATCCTGAAGCGCATGGAAGCCGTGCTGACGCAGGGTGTGAAAGACGGTGATGCCAAGACCGTCTATGAAACGCTTCGGGTCTACAAGCTGCTGCACGACCGGGAGCGGTACATGAAGGGTGGGGCGCGGGACGTTCGCAACTGGGTGCTCAAGGACTGGGAGACGGCCGACAGCGCCGCGGCCTTCGGTGGGCGTGCTTCGATGGTCGGCCACGTGACAGCCCTTTTTTCAGGTGACCGCCCGGTGCAGTCGGCGTCGCTGCCCAGCGAGGTACTGGTACGCGCCGTACAGGATTTTCTCGACAGCAACACCTCGACCCAGCGCGTCTACGAACGCGCCAAGGCCGCCATGCTGCCAGACGCGCCGCAGGAATTCACCTTGATCCGCGCGGTCGGGCCGCAGGCAGGCACCGTGTTCTCGCGCGCCGGCGGACTGCCGCTCGAAAAAGGCATTCCGGGCCTTTTTACCTACGACGGCTATCACGACGTCTTCGACAAGCGCCTGTCCGAGTTCGTCGGCCGGGCGATCGACGACGATGCCTGGGTGATGGGGCGCGGGGCTGCAGCCCCAGGAGTTGCGGGAGGCACCGACAAGAAGGCTGCAGCGCTGCTGGACGACGTGGCGCGCAAGCTGCAGAACGATCCCCTGCTCGAAGACATCCGTCGTCAGTACCTGAACGAGTACGCACGGCACTGGGAGACCTTCCTTGATTCGGTGCGCACGGTCAGCGCCAGCGACGCCACCAGCACCAGCCTGGGCTTCGATCTGAACGTGCTGCGGCAGTTCGCCGCGCCCGATTCGCCGTTGGCGCGGTTGGCGCGCGCGGCAGCCAGGGAGACGACACTGTCGCGCCCGCTGGTCGTTCGCGCGCAGGAGGAGAAAGGCTTTCTCGACAAGGCCTCCGACGAGCTCAACAAGCAGACGGGCGCATTGGGCAGAAACCTCGGAATTCGCGCGGAAGAGCGGCTCGAAAAGCAGATCGTCGACAGCCGCTTCGCCGCGCTTCGGGAAGTGGTCACTGGACAACCTGACATCGGCGCAGGCAGCGTCGGTGCAGCCGGTGCCAAGCCCGGGCTGGAAGCCATCTCCGGTCTCGTCAACGAGTTCTACACCTTGCTGGTTGTCGCGGACACAGCGCTTGCGGCCGGCAGCTTGCCGCCCGGCGGAAGCGAAGTCGGCGCGCGCCTGAAGCTGGAGGCCGGGAAACTCCCGGCGCCTTTTCGCGAGGTGCTGACCGCGCTGGCCACCAGTGGCGGCGACAAGGTCGTGCTGGGCACCGCAGGCATCCTGCGCAGCCAGGCCCAGTTGCAGCTCGACCGCATCATGGGCCTGATGGCCATGCAGGTCAGCGAACCTTGCAAGCGAGGCGTGGAAGGCCGCTATCCGCTCGCCGCGGTGGCGCAGGACGCTTCGATCGAAGACTTCACCCTGGTGTTTTCCGCCGGCGGTGCCGCCGACGAGTTCTTCAACAAGTACCTGGCGTCGTATGTAGACACCAGCGTGCGTCCGTGGCGCTACAAGGACCCGAACACGGCCAACGCCATGGTCGGTGCGGAAGGCGCTGCCCAGGGCGTGGCCCCGGCGCCCGCCACCACCGGCCCGACCTTGCTGGGCGAGCTGCTCAAGCTGTTGGCCCAGAGCGGGCCGAACCTCGATGCGTTCTATCGGGCGCAGCAGATCCGCGACCTGTTCTTTCGCGACGCCGGCGGAAAGAAATTCGCCTGGAAGATGGATCTGCGCGTGCTCGAGCTCGAACCGGGCATTACCGACCTGGTCATCGACATCGACGGGCAGGGCCAACGCTACGTGCATGGTCCGGTCCAGGCCCTTCCCGTGAGCTGGCCCGGACCCCGCGGCGGCGCCATGGCGGAGATCACCGCCAACCCTCGCGTTTCCGGACCGACCTCGACCGTGCTGGTCAACGGTCCGTGGGCACTCTTCCGGCTGCTCGAGAAAGGGCGCATCGTGAACACCGCGACGCCGGGCAGATTGAGCGTGGAGTACACCTTCGACGGACGCAAGGCGCTGATCGACATCAACGCCGCAAGCCAGCCCAATCCGCTGGGCAGCGATGTGCTGAAGGGCTTCCGTTGCCCCGGCAGGGCGGCCTGACCGTGTGGGCGCGACTCCTTGATGTGTGGGGCATCACGCCGCCGGCCATCTGGGGCAAATTGCCGAATCACGCGGATTTCGTGCGAAGTGGCATGCGTCACGGTGAGCTGGAAGCATGGGCGTCCTGGCTGGACGGCCAGGCCCCGAATGCGGGTGCCGACGCCTCGGCCAAGGCCGTTGCCTTGCCTGCTGCCTTTGTCTTGCCGCCCGGCACCCTGGCATTTGCGCGGCGCCGGTTCGTACTGGGTGTGATTGCGCCATCGCTCGACAGGGTAGGGCGCCACCATCCTTTGGTGGTCTACCAGCAAGCCCATCCGCGCTGGGTGCTGAAACACTTCGAGGTCCAACTGCGGCAACCATGCGACTGGCAGTTCTGGCTGGCCCGCGCGGTGGCGCGTCACACGCGTGCGGAAGGGCCGGCCGATCTTGCCGCGCTCGAGAGCACGGTGAAGGCGTTGTGGCGCGATCAGAGGCACGCGCCGACAGCGGCGGGTACCCCGGCCTGCGAC
This sequence comes from Variovorax pasteuri, assembly GCF_051216435.1. Lineage (NCBI taxonomy): Bacteria > Pseudomonadati > Pseudomonadota > Betaproteobacteria > Burkholderiales > Comamonadaceae > Variovorax > Variovorax pasteuri. The sequence continues at coordinate 368,744 of NZ_JBPJZS010000008.1, read as the reverse complement.
GAATTCGAGTCCGCAGTGCGAGTCCGCCGCACACAAGGGCTGCTCGACCAGTGGGCAGGCGCTGCGCCCCAGGACGAACTGGGCGGCCAACTGCATGGCGTTCGCTACCTGCCGTGGGCCGACTGGCCACAGCGCCTGTCGGGTGCATGCGTCGAGAGTGCGTTCTGGCAGCAGGACGCCCATGGGCGTTTCGTGGGCGCGGCCAACCGGCTGCAAAAACTGTGGGGCGAGGTGCCATGAACGCCGAAGGTCCTGCGGATGCATCGCCGAAAGAAGGCGAGCAGCCCGCGTCTCTGCGCCTTCGACTGACGCACAGCGGCGGCGAAGCGCGCTGCGGCGCGCTGTGCATCCCCGCGGGCGGCTCGGGAATGAGCGACGCGCTCGCGTTGAGCGGTGAGCGTCACAGCGATGCCCAATGGCGCCTGGCCAACATGTGCCGCATTCAATGGGACAGCGGTCACGGCCGCTGGCAACTGTTGAACAACAGCCACACGCTGCTGTGCGTGCGCAACGGGCAGCGCGTGCCGCCCGCGTGCCCCGTGCCCGTCGCCGCAGGCGATGTGCTGGAGCTGGGCCTGTTGCGCTTCGTGGTGGAGCCTTGGAACGACCCGTCCATCGCGCAAGAGCCTGCCACCGTCGCAGACCAGGCGGACAGTGCCGCGACACCCGCTGAACACACCGCGCCAAGTTTCGATTGGCACGACCTGGCCGGTCGCTCGAAAGACAGTGGCGTCATGGGGGCTCAGGAGGGTGCGCCCATCGATCCCTTCGCCGTGCTCGGGATTGCAGGTGCGCAGTCTCGCTCCACGGCAGACGTGCTGACAGCCTTGCTGGGCGAGTCGCCGCCGCCCGAGCGGCGCGCAATGCACGCGGTCCGCGCTGAAATATCGCTGACCGCTCTTGGCGGCCCCAAGTCCTTGCTCGACGACCTGAACGATGAATTCGTGCGCGTCGTCAGCGATCCTGATCAGCTTGCCGGTCGTACCGACTGGGAGGGCATCTTCGCCATCGACGGCGAGCCCGCGCCCACGCTGGACGAACTCAGCAAGCAGGCCGAACCCTATCCCTTGCTGCGCGACATCGTGCTGCCGCGAGAGGGCATCGACCGAATCATCGATGGCTTCGAACCGCTCGACCGATCCACGTTGCTCGACGCGCCGAACACGGAAGACGTGCTGAGCCTGTTCGCTCCCGAACTGGCCCGCGATGCGCAGGCCGCATTGCCCAGCCTGACACGCAGAGAGCACCACCAACTGTCGCCTGACAGCCATGTCCGCCTCGGCACGGCCCGTGCCATCGCGAACGGCCACGGCAGCGACAGCGACAAGGGAGGCGCCGCGTGAAGCCGGACGCCGGACTGGCCCTGCAGCCCATGCTCGAACGACTGCGCCAAGCGCCGTGGAAGTTCGGGTTTTTCTCCTTGCTTCGCCGGTTGGGGGCATCCCATGTGCAGCAACCTCCGATCGGGCTGGCGAACCGGCCTCAGCAGGAGCCGTTTCGCCTGGGCCAGACGGCTGCATTGATCTTCGCGCCCCGCGAGATCGCGCAAGCCGTGCTGCCCGGGGAGGCGCAGGCTCGCGTGCCTGGCGCTGCGCCGCCCCGCTCTGGGAACAACCCGCTGCTTCCGATGGTGCGCGTGTACGGCCTTGGCATGCTGGGGCCGAACGGGCCGTTGCCGCTCCATTACACCGAGATCGTTCGCGATCGCAGCGAGAACCACAACGACACGACGCTCGCCGATTTTCTCGATCTGTTTCACCACCGCTACCTGACGCACATGTACCGCGCATGGGCCCAGAGCCAGGCCGCGGCGGGCCTCGATCGTGCCGGCGACGAGGTCTTCAGCCGCTACGTGGCACGCTTGACGGGCCACGATCCGCTGGAGATCCGGGACTCGGTGTTGCCCGCGCACGCCCGGCTCGCGGCATCGACGCACTTGGCGCGGGAGTCCCGGAATCCCGACGGACTGGCCGCCGCGCTGGCGCGCTTCTTCGCGGTGCCTGTGCAATTGCAGGAGTTCGTGTTGCACTGGATTCGCATCGACGACGAAGACCGGAGCCATCTGGGGCAGGCACGCGCCTCCAGCGTCATGGGCGTGGGCGCAATGGCGGGCGAGGTCGTGGCCGACCGGCAGAACAAATTCCGGCTCGTGCTCGGGCCGCTGAGCCTCGACCAGTACCTGCGCTTCACGCCGCAGGGACGCGATCTGCCCTTGCTCGTCGAGTGGGTTCGGGGCTTCGTCGGCTATGAATTCGTGTGGGAGGTCGAACTGCGCGTGCACAACGACAGCACGCCGCCCGCACGGCTCGAGGACAAGGAAAAACTCGGCTGGTCGACGTGGCTGGGAGGGGCCGAAGGCGCGACGGGGCCCGGCGACAACACGGTCGGCATGGTGTTCGAGCCTGAGCAGTACATCGGTTCCCGTTCTTCTCACGACGCCGCGCGCGCTGCGCCTGGCGTCTTTTCTCCTGCCAATCCATGACCCTCGTCACCCCGTCCGAAAATTCTTCCGTCGCCTTGCCGCTCAGCCCGGCCGATCCGTGCGGTCCCAGCCTAGAGTACGACTCGGAGTACGCGGTCCTGCTCTCGCGCCTGTCGCCGCGCGGGGATGCCCAGTATGGCGAGTTCGTGGGCGAGCCGGACGCGCCGAACTGGGCGGACATCGAGCGGGACTGCCGGCGCTTGCTGTCGAGAACCCGTGATATCAACCTGTACGTCTGGGTCTGCAGGGCTCGCACGCGGCTCGCCCAGGCGGCAGGGCTCGCGCCCGCCCTGGCCGCCTTGGCTGAAGCCTTGCAGGCCTGGCCCGAGGCGATTCACCCGCAACTGGTCGTGGAGGGCGAGCGCGATCCGGCCGTGCGTGCCAACGCCCTGGCGGCGTTGGCCGACCCCGAGGGCCTGCTGGGCGACGTGCGCGAGATCGTTGTGGCGGCGAACGCGGCGCGTCACCTGACCGTGCGGGAGGTCGAGCGCGCCTTCGCCGTGCCTCGGCAGGTCGGCTCTCCCAGCCCCGAGTGGATGGCGCAGCAACTGGATGGCTTGCGTCGGTCCGCCGCCGACGATGCCGAAGCCCCCGTCAGTCTGCTTGCGGCGGCGTCGAAGGCCGCACGAGAGATCGCCGCGTGGTCAGCGAGCAACCTGGGGCCGGACGCGCCATCGCTGAAGGCGTTGTGCGTCCTGCTGGCGCCGTTCGAGCTGCCTGAACCGCAGGGTGAGGCCGAACCGACCGAACGCGCTGAGGCCAACAGGCGCATCGAGAGACCGCGCAGCCCGTCCGCGCTTTCGCGCGACGATGTCCGCGACAGCATCCGTGACGCCCGCGAATGGTTCGAGGTCCACGAGCCCAGCAGCCCGGTCGCCGTCCTGCTCGGGCAGGCCGAACGAATGGTCGGGCGACGCTTCTCGGAGGTGGCCGACGCAATTCCGCTCGATCTCGTGCGCAAATGGGACGCCGCGGGGGAGGGGGCTCGATGACTGCCCTCCTGCTCGGACTGCCCTTCGTCTGCTTCGTCGTCGGGATGCTGGGGGCTTTGCTGGGCGCCTGGCTTTGTGCGCGCAGTTCCCGTGCGCAGTTGGAGACCCAGCGGCACGCGTTCGAGCTGGCCCGCGAAAAGGCGGAGCGGGACCTGCACCAGGCCTTGCTGTGCGTGCCTCAGTGGATGCAGCAAACGGTTCGTGTGGAGCTCGAGTTCATGGGGAGACAGCAAACCGAGCGATGGAAGGAGCTGGTGAGCGACCAGCACCGTTGGCAGGCCGTGCAGGACGGCCTGCGCGAGGCCGAATGGCAGGCCCTGCTGGCGGGCTCGCCGGCCCGGCGCCCTCCGACGGCGCCGGTTCCGGTGTCTGCCGCCCGGGTGCCGTCGGGTCAGGCTGTGCCTGTGACCTCGCTTGCCAAGTCACTCGAGCCGCAAAAAATCAACGATCCCCTGCCACGTCCGGCGGCTGAACCTGAGCAGGAGCTGACCGACGAGGAAATCGACGCCTTGCCGCCCGATTTGCCAATGCCCACGCGGGTGCCCGGCAGAAAATTGCAGGCACCCAAGAGGCCCGTCCTGCGCAATTTATGAAAGACCGGCGGCCCGCCGGTTTTTTTTATGGGCGATTTCTGTTGTCGCACACGCCGCAAGGGCCTTGATTTGTCGAATACGCGCCACCAAGTCTCTCTGCGTCGGCACGGTGCTTGCACGCTCTATAGAATCTTTTTCATGGCAACGAGAATTCCCAAGACTCCCAACACCCCACCGGCGCAGAAACCCGCTGGGGACGACGGAGATTCGGTCGTCCTGGAGCGCCGGCCGCAGAAAACTGCACCGCCCCAGATGTACCAGGTGGTCATGCTGAACGACGACTACACCCCCATGGAGTTCGTGATCGTCGTTTTGCAGGAATATTTCAGCAAGGACCGCGAAAGTGCGACCCAGATCATGCTCAAGATCCACCTCGATGGCCGCGGCGTCTGTGGGGTCTATTCCCGCGACATGGCAGCCACCAAGGTCAACCAGGTGATGGAAGCGGCCCAGCAAGCCGGGCATCCGCTGCAATGCGTCAGCGAACCGGTTGCATGAACCAGTTGAATTGCGCAAGCTCCAACCCATCTGAGAACTTATTTACAGCAAGGCAAAAGGAAATCACATGATTGCCCAGGAACTGGAAGTCAGCTTGCACATGGCCTTCGTCGAGGCCCGGCAGCAGCGCCACGAGTTCATCACCGTGGAGCACCTGCTGCTCGCTTTGCTGGACAACCCGAGCGCCGCGGAAGTTCTGCGTGCCTGCTCGGCCAACGTCGACGACCTTCGGGCGTCGCTCACCAACTTCATCAAGGACAACACGCCGCAAGTGGCGGGTACCGACGATGTAGACACCCAGCCTACGCTGGGTTTCCAGCGCGTGATCCAGCGCGCCATCATGCATGTGCAGTCCACCGGCAACGGCAAGAAGGAAGTCACCGGCGCCAACGTGCTGGTGGCGATCTTCGGTGAGAAGGACTCGCACGCCGTGTATTACCTCCACCAGCAGGGCGTGACCCGCCTGGACGTGGTCAACTTCATTGCCCACGGCATCAAGAAGAGCGATCCGCCGGAGGCCGTCAAGGGCAGCGGCGAAGCTCCCCAGGGCGAAGGCGAAGAGGGCGGCGGCGAACGCAACGAGAAGGCATCGCCGCTCGAGCAGTTCACGCAAAACCTCAACCAGCTCGCCAAGGACGGCAAGATCGATCCGCTGATCGGCCGCGAATACGAGGTCGAGCGCGTCATTCAGATCCTGTGCCGCCGGCGCAAGAACAACCCGCTGCTGGTGGGTGAAGCCGGCGTCGGCAAGACCGCGATTGCGGAGGGCCTCGCCTGGCGCATCACGCAGGGCGACGTGCCCGAGATCCTTGCCGAGGCGCAGGTCTACTCGCTCGACATGGGCGCGCTGCTGGCCGGCACCAAGTACCGCGGTGACTTCGAGCAACGCCTGAAGGGCGTGCTCAAGTCGCTCAAGGACAAGCCGAACGCCATCCTGTTCATCGACGAAATCCACACCCTGATCGGTGCGGGCGCAGCCTCGGGCGGCACGCTCGACGCGTCGAACCTGCTGAAGCCGGCGCTCTCCAGCGGCCAGCTCAAGTGCATCGGTGCGACCACCTTCACCGAGTACCGCGGCATCTTCGAGAAGGACGCGGCCCTGTCGCGTCGCTTCCAGAAGGTCGACGTGGTCGAGCCGACGGTGCAGGAAACCGTCGACATCCTGAAGGGCCTGAAGTCGCGCTTCGAGGAACACCATGGCGTGAAGTACGCGGTGGCGGCCCTCCAGGCTGCCGCAGAGCTCAGCGCCAAGTACATCAATGACCGTCATTTGCCCGACAAGGCCATCGACGTCATCGACGAAGCCGGCGCCGCCCAGCGCATCCTGCCGCCGAGCAAGCGCAAGAAGACCATCAGCAAGACGGAAGTCGAGGAAATCGTGGCGAAGATCGCGCGCATTCCCCCGGCCAACGTCAGCAACGACGACCGCGGCAAGCTGCAGACCATCGAGCGCGACCTGAAGAGCGTGGTGTTCGGTCAGGACAAGGCGCTCGAAGTGCTCGCCTCGGCGGTCAAGATGGCGCGTTCGGGCCTGGGCAAGGGCGACAAGCCGATCGGCTCGTTCCTGTTCTCCGGCCCCACGGGCGTCGGCAAGACCGAAGCCGCGAAACAGCTCGCCTACATCATGGGCATCGAGCTGATCCGCTTCGACATGTCGGAGTACATGGAGCGTCATGCGGTGAGCCGCCTGATCGGCGCGCCTCCGGGCTACGTCGGTTTCGACCAGGGCGGTCTGCTGACCGAAGCCGTCACGAAGAAGCCGCACTCTGTGCTGCTGCTCGACGAAATCGAGAAGGCGCACCCGGACATCTTCAACGTGCTGTTGCAGGTCATGGACCACGGCACGCTGACGGACAACAACGGGCGCAAGGCCGACTTCCGCAATGTCATCGTCATCATGACGACCAATGCGGGTGCCGAGACCATGAACAAGGCGACCATCGGCTTCACCAACCCGCGCCAGGCGGGCGACGAAATGGGCGACATCAAGCGCCTGTTCTCGCCTGAATTCCGCAACCGGCTGGACGCCATCGTCAACTTCAAGCCGCTCGACGAAAACGTCATCCTGCGCGTGGTCGACAAGTTCCTGCTGCAGCTGGAAACCCAGCTCGGCGAGAAGAAGGTGGAAGTCACGTTCAGCGACAAGCTGCGCAAGCACCTGGCCAAGAAGGGCTTCGACCCGTTGATGGGCGCGCGTCCGATGCAGCGCCTGATCCAGGACACGATCCGTCGTGCACTGGCCGACGAACTGCTGTTCGGCCGCCTGACCGACGGCGGACGCCTCGAAGTCGACCTCGACGACAAGGACGAAGTGCTGCTCGACATCCAGCCGCTGTCGAAGAAGGAAGGCAAGTCGAAGCCCGAAGCGGAAGAAGCTGCAACGGGTTGAATGAACCGTGCAATCCGTGGCCAATGAGGCCACGGAGCCGCCTCCAAAGGCCGGTAGCATCACGCTGCCGGCCTTTTTCTTTGGCCGGTGCATCCGTACCGCCGCTTCAACTCTCTTTTGTCTTGATCCTCCCCGTCCTCAGCCCCGAATGGAAAACCGGCCTCTCCCTGGCCTGGAGCGGCTACATCGCCGTGCTGTCGATCTGGATCGTGATGCAGAAGCGCGCGCCGGTGTCCACCATGAGCTGGATCCTGTCGCTGGCGCTGCTGCCGTTCGCAGGCTTCGTCATCTACTACTTCCTCGGGCCGCAGCGTCTGCGCAAGCAGCGCATCAAGCGGCTGCGCAGCCGCGCCAGCGCCTATGCCCAGGCCGATGTCGCGCTCCTGCGCGACGTGGCGCAGAGCGCGCCACCGGCCCTGCAGCAGATGGCTCGGCTGGGTACCGCGACCTGCGGGCTGCCGGTGTCGAGCGCCGTCGACGTGGCGCTGCTGTCGGGCGGTGCGCGCACCTTCGACGCCATCTTCGAGGCCGTGCGCGCCGCGCAGAACCACATCCACCTCGAGTACTACATCTTCGAACCGGACAAGATCGGCACCGCGCTGCGCGACCTGCTGGTCGAGCGCGCGAATCAGGGCGTGACGGTGCGCCTGCTGATCGATGCGCTGGGCTCCAAGCGCATCGGCCGCAAGTTCATGGCGCCGCTGCATGAAGCCGGCGTGAAGGTGGCGCTGTTCCACGACACCAAGATCGGCCGCCGCCTGCGCCCGGTGACCAACTACCGCACCCACCGCAAGATCGTGGTCTGCGACGGCCGCGTGGGCTTCACGGGCGGCGTGAACATCACCGACGAGGAAGACAAGCGCACCAACCCCGACGCGTACCACGACGTGCACCTGCGCATCGAGGGCAGCGCGGTGCGCTGGCTGCAGACCACCTTTCTCGAAGACTGGACTTACGCCACCGGCGAAGATCCGCGCGGCATGGACGACACCATGGCTGCGATGCTGCCGCAGCTGGAGGCGGGTGACATTCCGGTGCAGATCGTCACCAGCGGCCCTGACAACACGCTCGAGGCCATCCACCGCATGCACGTGGAGGCGATCCATTCGGCCACCACCCGCGCCTGGCTCACCACGCCGTACTTCGTGCCGGGCGAGCCCGCGCTGATGGCGCTCACCAGCGCGGCGCTGCGCGGGGTGGATGTGCGCCTGCTGGTACCGCGTCGCAGCGACTCGGCCATCGTGAGCGCCGCGGCGCGCTCGTACTTCGACGAGCTGATCGCCGCCGGCGTGAAGGTGTGGGAGTACAAGGCGCGCATGCTGCACTCCAAGACCCTGGTGGTCGACGACCATTGCGCAATGATCGGCACCGCCAATTTCGACAACCGCAGCTTCCGCCTCAACTTCGAGGTCTGCGCCGTGGTTTATGGTCCAGAACTCGCCCGACCGCTCGCGGCGCAGTTCGAGACCGACCTGCACAGTTCCGGCGCGGTGCGCGCCCACCGGCCACAGAATTTCTGGCGTCGCCTCGGCGATGCTGTCGCGCGCTTGTTTTCACCCCTGCTCTGAATGAACCACACCTTTCTCTGGCACGACTACGAAACCTTCGGCGCCGTGCCGCGCCGTGACCGCCCCTCGCAGTTCGCCGCCATCCGCACCGACGCCGAGTTGAACGAGGTCGGCGAGCCGCTCATGGTCTATTGCAAGCCTGCGCCGGACTACCTGCCCAGCCCCGAGGCCTGCCTGATCACCGGCATCACGCCCCAGGTGTGCCTGGAGCGCGGCATCCCCGAGCACGAGTTCGCCGCGCAGATCGAGCAGGCCTTCTCGCAGCCCGGCACCATCGGCGTGGGCTACAACACCATACGTTTCGACGACGAGGTCACGCGCTTCCTGTTCTGGCGCAACCTGATCGACCCCTATGCGCGCGAATGGCAGAACGACTGCGGCCGGTGGGACCTGCTCGACGTGGTGCGCCTCACCTACGCGCTGCGCCCCGACGGCATCGAGTGGCCGAAGAAGGAAGACGGCAAGCCCAGCTTCAAGCTCGAAGACCTGGCGCGCGCCAACGGCCTGCTGCACGAGTCGGCGCACGATGCGCTGTCGGACGTGCGCGCCACCATTGCGCTGGCCCGGCTGATTCGCGACAAGCAGCCCAAGCTGTTCGACTTTGCCTTCGGCCTTCACAAGAAGGACCGCGTGGCCACCGAGCTCGGCCTGCCCGCGATGCGTGAAACGGCCAAGCCCTTCCTGCACGTGTCGGGCATGTTCCCGGTCGAGCGCGGCTGCATCGCCGTGATGTGGCCTCTGGCCAGCCACCCGACCAACAAGAACGAGCTGCTGGCCTGGGACCTGGCGCACGACCCCAGCGAGCTGCGCGACCTGGACGCCGACACGCTGCGCCTGCGACTGTTCACCCGCACCGCCGACCTGCCCGAAGGCATGGTCCGCCTGCCGGTGAAGGGCATTCACCTGAACAAGTCGCCGATGGTGGTGGGCAACCTGCGCACGCTCGCGCCGGCCATGGCCGAGCGCTGGAACATCGACCTCGACGCGGCCATGCGCAACGCCGCCATCGCCCGCGACCTGCCCGACATGAGCGCCATCTGGTCTCAGGTGTACGCGCGTCCGAAGGAGGCCGCGCCCGATGTGGACGAAGACCTCTACGGCGGCTTCGTCGGCAACGCCGACCGCCGCCGCCTGAACCAGCTGCGGTCGCTGTCGCCCGAAGAGCTTGCCAAGGACCGCACCGGTTTCGACGACGGCCGGCTCGACGAGATCCTGTTCCGCTACCGCGCGCGCAACTGGCCCGAGCTGCTGAGCGAAGAGGAAACCGAGCGTTGGGAAGCCCTGCGCGTGGCCAGACTCTTCAAGGGCGAGGGCGGTGCGCGCACCATCGAGATGCTGTTCAGCGAAGTCGATGCGCTTTCAGAGAACGCCGACGAGCGCGGCGAGGAAATTCTGGGCGCGCTCTACGAGTACGCCGAGGCCATCGCGCCGGAGGCCTGACCCATCGTTTGCCGTGCGGCGTGCGGCGTGCGGCGGGCGCTACAGCTTGATCCCCGCGCCCTTCACCGTCGGCCCCAGCACGTCCACCTGCTCCTTCACGAAGCGGTTGAACATGGCCACCGTTTCCGGCTGGGCCACGATGCCCAGTTCGGTCAGCTTCTTCTGGATCTCGGGCATCACCAGCACTTCGTTGCACGCGGTGTTGAGCCGCGCCACCACGTCCGGTGGAAGCCGGGCAGGGCCGGACAGGCCGAAGAAGTTCTCCAGCACCAGCTTCGGCTGGTGGAGCTCGACCATGGTGGGAACCTCCGGCATCAGCGGGGAGCGCTGCGTGCCCGTTACCGCCAGCGGCACCAGCTGGCCGCTCTTGAAGAACGGCACATAGGAGGTGATGACGTCGATGCCGACGGGAATGGTGTTGGCGATCAGGTCGGTGGTCATGGGTGCGCCGCCTCGGTAGGGCACGTGCACCATGTTGAGCCCGGTGGTCTTCTTGAGCAGCTCGCCGTGGATGTGTCCGATCGAGCCCGGGCCGCCCGAGCCGAAGTCCATGCGGCCTTCCTTGCGCGCCATGGCCTCGAAGTCCGCATAGGTCTTCAGGCCGGACGGCTTGCTCGCCATGACCACCAGCGGCGCGGCGCCCAGGTAGGCGACGTGGCTGAAACCCGCGACCGGGTCATAGGGCTGCTTGTCGAGCGTGAAGGGGCCAAGCGCGATCGGCGTGGTGTTCGACAGCATCAGCGTGTAGCCATCGGGCGGCGCCGCCGCAACCTGTGCGCCGCCGATCGTGCCTCCCGCGCCGGGCTTGTTGTCCACGACCACGGGCTGCCCGAGCTTCTTGGTCAGTTGCTCGGCCATCACGCGTGCCAGCACGTCGCTGGAGCCGCCAGGCGGAAAGGTCACGACGATCCTGATTGCCCGGTCGGGCCATTGGGCAAAAGCCGGCAGTGCGGCAGACGCGACGGCTGCGGCCAGAAGCTGCAGCGCACTGCGGCGCGTGGGGTGAAAGGGGGGCATGGCGTTCTCCGCGGACGGGTAAGAACAGGGCTCTTAGCAGGAATCAGGCCGCCGACTTATGCTGCCCGCATGACCGCTCCAGCCGCCGCGCTCGCCGACTTCGCCACCCGCCACCGCAAGCTCTTCGTGCTCACCGGCGCGGGGTGCAGCACCGAATCGGGCATTCCCGACTACCGCGATGTGAAGGGCGAATGGAAGCGCCCGTCGCCCGTCACCTACCAGGCGTTCATGGGCGAGGAGTCCACCCGCCGCCGCTACTGGGCGCGCAGCCTGATCGGCTGGCCGACGATGGCCGGTGCCCGACCCGGTGCGGCGCACCGCGCGCTGGCGCAGCTCGAAGCGGCCGGGCGCGTGGGCCTGCTGCTCACACAGAACGTCGACGGCCTCCACGAGGCCGCCGGCAGCCGGGGCGCCATCGACCTCCACGGGCGCATCGACACCGTGCGTTGCATGGGCTGCGAGCGGCGCACCACGCGCGCCGATCTGCAGCTGGCACTGCGCGAGCGCAACCCGCACTGGGCCGCACTCGAAGCCCGCGCCGCGCCGGACGGCGATGCCGACCTTGAAGGCCACGACTTCTCCGCTTTCGACGTGCCCGCCTGCGCCCACTGCGGCGGCCTGCTCAAGCCCGACGTGGTGTTCTTCGGCGAGAACGTGCCGAAGGAGCGCGTCACGGCCGCCTTCGCGGCGCTCGAAGCAGCCGATGCGGTGCTGGTGGCCGGCTCGTCGCTGATGGTGTATTCGGGCTTTCGCTTCGTGCAGGCCGCGGCCGCGGCGGGCAAGCCTGTGGCGGTGGTGAACCTGGGGCGCACGCGGGCCGACGAGTTGCTCACGCTGAAGGTGGAGCAGCCGGTGGGCGAGGCGCTGCAGGCGCTTGCGCAGCAACTGGCGCCCGAGCCGCAACCGGATCGCGTGGCCTAGGGCCTGTTCACAGGACCTGGCGTTCGCCCGGCGCCTTGCGCAGCGACCGGATGAACGCGTCCACCGCCGCCGTGTATGCGCCCGGCAGGCCCAGTTCCGCGTCGATCTGCGCGTGCGAGAGGTCTTCAGGCACGACCTCCGCGCGGCCACCCATTGCCGCGGCCCGGGTCGCGAATTGATTCGCCTGCGTGCACGAGCCGTCGCGCCGCTGGGTCGAGCACACCAGCAGCATCGGTGCTGCACCAGGCGCAAGAGCGTCGGTGGGCGACACGGTACGCCAGTAGGCGGGGTCGTTGCCGAACACCCGGTCGTAGAAGGGCATGTGGCGACGTTGCATCAGTGCCGCAGTGTCCAGCGCAGCGCTGTCGAGCGCCACGGTGCCGAGCCACGGGCGTGCGCCTTGCTGCCGCGCGATGTCGGGCGATGCACTGATCAGCGCCACAAGGTGCGCGCCGGCCGAATGGCCCATGAGCACGAAGCGGCCCGCATCGCCACCCCACGAAGGCGCGCTTGCCTGCGCAGCGGCCACCGCGCGCGCCACGTCCTGAGCCTGCTGCATCACGTCGACCTGCGGCACGAAGCGGTAGCCCACCGACACCAGGATGAAGCCCTGGTCGCGCACCCAGTGCTCGATCTTCAGGTCGACCACCGGGGCGGCTGCCTTGTTGCCGAACATCCACGCGCCGCCGTGGACCATCACGAGCACCGGGGCGTGGCGTGCGTTCGGTGGCAGGTAGACGTCCATGCGCTGGCGTGCATCGGGGCCATAGGGCAAGTCGACAAGCCTTTGCACGCCGGAGGGGGCGACCGGCGCGCCAACTTGCTGCGCCATCGCCGGAAAGAAGGCCAGCATGCCCAGCCAGGCCGCGCAGATCCGCAGCAGATGTGTCATGACGAAGCTCCCGGAGGACCGAAGAGGGTGGAGATTTTCGCGCGCCAGCCGTCGGCCTTCCAGAGGTCGCGGCCCAGGTTCGCCCATTCGTGGAAGGCGATGCGCAACGGGTTGTGGGTGCGCAGCGGCGCGGTGAGGCCGGAGCGCAGCGCCACGTCTTCGCGCTCGGCAGCGAAGGTGCCGAACATCCGGTCGAACACGATCAACACGCCGCCGTAGTTGCGGTCGAGGTACTCCGGGTTCGACGCGTGATGCACCTTGTGGTGCGTCGGCGTGTTCAGCACCCATTCGAGCGGCCCCAGGCGCGGCATCCACGGCGCGTGCAGCCAGAACTGGTAGAGCAGGTTGGCCGCCAGCGTGGCCACCACCGCCAGCGGCGCAAAGCCCAGCCACACCAGCGGCGCGAAGAACAGGGCCGTGCCGGTGAGCTTGCCCGTCCAGCCCAGGCGCAGCGCGGCGGCCAGCGTGAGTTCGTTGGGCGAGTGATGCACCGCGTGCGTGGCCCAGAACCAGCGCACGCGGTGCGCCGCGCGGTGATACCAGTAGTAGCAGAACTCCTGCCCCACGAAGAGCAGTGCGAAGGCTGCGGGCGTCGACAGCGAAATGGTGTCGACCCGGTGCGCGTGCGCCCAGGCCAGCACTGGCGCGGCAATCGACAGGCCCAGCGCATCGACCGAGCGCCGGCCCACCGCGTCGGCCAGCGAGGCAGCGTAGGCGCGCCAGTCGTAGGCCTGGCGCCGCACGAAGCTCTGCACCAGGCCTTCGAGCGTGGCTGCGGCCAGCACGAGGATGAGCAGGCCGCCCAGCCACAGCGCGATGTCCGGCCCCATCGACTCGCGGATCAGGTCGAAGGACATGCTATTTCTGCCGGCTGTTGCGTTGCTGGGTCACGGCATAGGCCTCGATCTGCGCCATCGTCACGCTGCCCGCGCGGGCGCTGTCGATGGCGTCGAAGTTGCGGTAGACCCACGGCATCTTGCCGCGTGCTTCGTCGCGCGTGAGGCGGCCATCGACATTGGTGTCGGCGGCGCCGAAGCGCTTGTGCAGCTCGGCGCGCATCTGTTGGGCGCGGCCGGCATCGGGCGCCTGGGCGCAGGCGGCGAAGGACACGGCCGCGAACAGCAGCGGCACGACGTGGCGGGTTGTCATGGGCATGCTTCCTTGCATCAACGGCAGGGGATGACCGCGCCGGCGGCGCTGTAGCAGGTGGCGCTGTGCGTCAGGCCGGTGCCGCTGTTGTAGCTCGTGCTGCTCTGCACGCTGTTGCCGGTGGCGGCGCTGGTGGCGGTGGTGCTGCGGCTCTGGGTCACGTTGCCCGACGCGTCGCGGCTCGCGCTGCCGCTGCTCTCCACGCTGCCGCGCGTGCCGGCTGCAGCGAAGCCACTGCGGTGGCTGGCCGAGCCGTCGGGGTTGACCGAGGTCGTGCCGGCGCGGGCCGCATAGCCTGCGCCGGGCCCGCGTACCGCGCGCATGTTCGTGGCGGTGGTGCCTCCCGCGGCGTTGGGCCGCACGACATGCCGACTGGCCGCGCCAGCCTCGGTGGCCGTGAAGGCCGCCGCCAGCAGCACGCCGGCCAGCGCGGCGGAAGTGGACAGGGAAAGAACGCGCTTCATGGTCAAGGCTCCTTGCAGTGCCGGCCGCGCACCTCGCGAAGCCGTGAAAGCGACTGTGGCCGGGAGATGTGAGCCAACCATGGCGCAGCGCGGTGCGTTCATGACAATCCGTGAGCGCCTGTCCGGGGCTCTGTCATCGTTTGTCATGAATTCCCGCGCGACCGGGCAGGGCGGCCGCCGTTACGATTCGCCGCATGACCGAAGCGCTGGCCCGCATCCTGATTGCCGACGACGAAGCCGACCTGCGCGCGCTGCTGCAGCGCTACCTCGGCGACCAGGGCTATGCCGTGCGCACCGTCGAGAGCGCCCAGCCACTCGACAAGCTGCTCGCGCGCGAGCGCTTCGACGTGCTGGTGCTCGACGTCATGATGCCCGGCGAAGACGGCCTGGCCGTGTGCCGCCGGCTGCGCGCGCAGGGCGAGACCATTCCCATCCTGATGCTGACCGCGCGCGGCGACCCGGTCGACCGCATCGTCGGCCTCGAGATGGGCGCCGACGACTACCTGCCGAAGCCCTTCAACCCGCGCGAGTTGCTGGCGCGCATCCAGGCGCTGGTGCGGCGCCAGCGCATGCTGGGCGCGCACACCGGGCCGGCGCCGGTGCACGAGAGCGTGCGCTTCGGCGCCTTCACGCTGCACCTTGGCGAGCGACGCCTCGAGCGCGAGGTGGAGGGCGCCAAAGAAGACATCCCCCTGACCACCGGTGAGTTTTCGCTGCTCCAGGCGCTGGCGCTCAACGCCAACCGGCCGCTGGGGCGCGAGCGCCTGATCGAACTGGCCCACGGCCGCGAGCACGAGGCCACCGACCGCAGCATCGACGTGCAGGTCATGCGCCTGCGCAAGCTCATCGAGGCCGATTCCGCGCAGCCGCGCCACATTCGCACGGTCTGGGGCGTG
This sequence comes from Variovorax pasteuri, assembly GCF_051216435.1. Classification (NCBI taxonomy): domain Bacteria; kingdom Pseudomonadati; phylum Pseudomonadota; class Betaproteobacteria; order Burkholderiales; family Comamonadaceae; genus Variovorax; species Variovorax pasteuri. Next base: position 353,443 of record NZ_JBPJZS010000008.1, on the reverse strand, counting down.
GGTTACCTGTTCGTGCCATGAAGCTCTTTCCACGCAGCCTGTTCGGGCGCAACGCGCTGCTGCTCGTGCTGCTCATCGCGCTGGGCCAGATCGGCGGCGGCTTGCTGTTGCGCGAAATGGTCATCAAGCCACGGCTGGACCAGATTGCCGAGAGCGTGGCGCGCAACGTGGCTGCCATCCGCGCGGGCATGCTGGCACTGCCGCCGGCCCAGCGGCCGGCATTCGTGGAGGGGTTCAACCAGCAGGCGACGGCTGGCCGCGCCGACAACGCGCGCGGCCCGCGCGCGCTGCTCACGCCGCTGGAGCGCGGCTTCGTGCGCTCGGTCTCGGCGCGCATCGCGAGCCAGGGCGTGGAGGCCGTGTGGCGCCGCGAGCCCGACGGCGGCCTGGCGCTGCGGCTCACGCTCGACGGCAGCGAGCACTGGGTCGTGATGCCCGGCCTTTTGCCCGCGCGCGAATTCACGGGTGCGCTGGTGGCGGTATCGGTAGGGAGCGCGTTGCTCGCGCTGGCGGGCGCGCTTTGGTTCCAGCGCCGGCTCAACCGGCCGCTGGTGCGCGTGATGGAGGCCGCGCAGACGCTGGCGGCGGGCCGAGAGCCCATGCCGCTGCCCGAAGACGGCCCCACCGAAGTCGCGACCGTGAGCCGCAGCTTCAATCAATTGGTCGGCAGCCTGCGCCAGACCGAGCGCGAGCGCGCCCTGATGCTGGCCGGTATCTCGCACGACCTGCGCACACCGCTCACCAAGCTGCGCCTGGGCGTGGAAATATTGCGCGACCGCATGGAGCCCGAGCTCGTGGGCAGCATGACGCGCAGCGTGGAAGAAATGGATGCCATCGTCGGCCAGTTCCTCGACTTTGCGCGCGGCGATGGCGACGAGCTCCCGGTGCCGACATCGCTCGACGACATGGCCCGGGCGCTGGGCGCGGCCAGCGCCGACCATGGCCGGCCCCTGGCGCTGCAACTGGGCGGTGTGCCCACGCTGCCGCTGCGCCAGCAAGCCATGCAGCGCGCCATCGGCAACCTGATCGAGAACGCCTGGCGCCACGGCCGGGCGCCGGTCACGCTGTCGACGCGCGTGGCGGGGCAGGAGGCGATGGTCGAAGTCGCCGACCACGGCGACGGCATCGACCCGACCGAGGCGGATGCCCTCAAGCAGGCGTTCCGCCGTGGCAATGCAGATCGCGGCGGGACGGCAGGTGCGGGGCTCGGCCTGGCCATCGTGCAGCGCATCGCGCAGGCGCATGGCGGTCGGCTCGAGCTGGAGACACCCCCGGGCGAGGGCCTGCATGCACGCCTGCGGCTGCCGTTGCCGCCTGGCTGACGGCCTCGTTCAGCCGGCGCGCTTCGGCGCCATCCAGCTCGTTGCGGCGTCGCGCCCCGCCAGGTGCAGGCTCGCCGTGGCCGCCGGCGTTTCCGCCAGCAGCCTGCCCTTGCGGAACACCTTCAGCCGCGTGGCGCGCAGCCGGATCGCCTCGACCGGGTCGCGCGCCTGCAGCAACACGAAGCTGGCCTCGCAGCCCGCCGCGATGCCGTAGCCCTCCAGGTGCATCGCGCGCGCCGCGTTCGTGGTCACGGCCTCGAAGCACTGGCGAATGCCGGCCTGGCTGGTCATCTGCGCCACATGCAGGCCCATGTGCGCCACTTCGAGCATGTCGCCGGAGCCCATGCCGTACCAGGGGTCCATCACGCAGTCGTGGCCGAAGGCGACGTTCACGCCTGCGGCCATCAGCTCGGGCACGCGCGTCATGCCGCGGCGCTTGGGGTAGGTGTCGTGGCGGCCCTGCAGCGTGATGTTGATGAGCGGGTTGGCAATGACCGCCACGCCGCTTTGCGCGATGAGCGGCAGCAGCTTGCTCACGTAGTAGTTGTCCATTGAGTGCATCGAGGTGCAGTGCGAGCCCGTCACGCGGCCCTGCAGGCCCAGGCGCTGCGCCTCGAAGGCCAGCGTCTCGATGTGGCGCGAGAGCGGGTCGTCCGATTCGTCGCAGTGCATGTCGACCAGCTTGCCGCGCGCGGCCGCCATTTCGCACAGCAGCTTCACGCTGGCGGCACCGTCGGCCATGGTGCGTTCGAAGTGCGGAATGCCGCCGACCACGTCCACGCCCCGGTCGAGCGCGCGCTCGATGTTCTCGACGCCACCGGGCGAGCGCAGCACGCCGTCCTGCGGGAACGCGACCAGCTGCAGGTCGAGGTACGGCGCCACCTGGCGCTTGACCTCGAGCAGCGCATCGACCGCCAGCAGGCTCGGGTCGCTGGTGTCCACGTGCGTGCGCACGGCCAGCAGGCCCTTGGCCACCGCCCAGTCGCAGTACGCCAGGGCACGCTCGATGAGCGCGTCGGCCGTGAGCAGCGGCTTCAGCTCGCCCCACAGTGCGATGCCTTCGAGCAGCGTGCCGCTCTGGTTGACGCGCGGCAGGCCGTAGCTGAGCGTGGCGTCCATGTGGAAGTGCGGGTCGACGAAATGCGGCGCGAGCAGCAGGCCCTGCGCGTCTAGCGTTTCGTGCGCCGGGGCGGCCAGGCCCTCGGTCACTTCGGCGATGCGCCCGTCCTGCACGGCAATCGACATGCCGGTGCGGCCGTCGGGGAGGGTGGCGTTGGTGATGAGGAGGTCGAGCATCGTGGGGGTCTCTGGAGGACGGGGTGATCGGTATTTTCCGCCGCGATCGGCGCTTGGCTTACGGGCAGTTCATGCACGCAGCGCGCGTCAACGCGTCCTCTGCGCCCGGTACCGGTACTGCCCAGGCGCCGGCCCCACCTCGATCGTCACGCGCCGCAGCTTGTCGTCGTGCCCCGAATCGGCCTTCGCCGTCACGACGATGCCGCGCGGCGTCGAGCGGCAGGTCAGCTCCGACAGCGCCACTTCCGCATGGTCGTTGTCGAGCTCGGCGATGGCGACCGTGTGCTCGGCATGCAGGCCGCCGTTGGCGTCGCGCGTCATCCACTGCACGTACAGGAACGACTGCGCGTACTGGTCGGCATGCACCACGCGGTAGGTGCCCTGGTGGTCCTTGCCCCAGGTGCCGCACAGCTGCACCCAACTGACGGCGTCGGGCGTCTTGAAGGTCTCGTAGCTGTAGTCGCTGCCCAGCGCATGGGCCCCAGTGCCGCACAGCGTCAGCAGCGCGGCGAGCAGCGTGGTGGCGGTTGTCTTCATCGTCAGCGTTCCCCCTTGCGGTAAGGCTTCATCAGCGCCTGCGGATAGCTGGCCTTGCGCGCCACCAGCACCAGCGCCAGGATCGACAGCAGGTACGGCAGCATCAGGTAGAGCTGGTAGGGCAGCACGGCGTCGCCCGATTGTTGCAGCCGCAGTTGCAGCGCATCGAAGAAGGCGAACAGCAGCGCGCCCAGCAGGGCCTTGCCCGGCCGCCACGAGGCGAACACCACCAGCGCCACGCAGATCCAGCCGCGGCCGTTCACCATGTTGAAGAAGAAGGCGTTGAAGGCCGACAGCGTAAGGAAGGAGCCCGCCATGCCCATCAGCGCAGAGCCCGCCACGATGGCGCCGGTGCGCGTGGCTGCCACCGACACGCCCTGGCTCTCGGCCGCCTGCGGGTTCTCGCCGACCATGCGCAGCGCCAGGCCGAGCGGCGTGCGGTACAGCAGCCAGCCGACCACCGGCACCAGCAGCAGCGCGAAGAGCGTGAGCGCGGTCTGCGCGTTGAGGATCGGTATCGGCAGCCAGTCCATCGGCGCGAAGGGCGTGATGGTGGGCGGCGTGTTCACCTTCGGAAAGCTCACGCGGTAGCCGAAGTAGCTCAGCGACGTCGCCAGCAGCGTGATGCCCAGGCCCGACACGTGCTGCGACAGCGCGAGCCCGACCGTGAGAAAGGCGTGCAGCAGGCCGAACGCCATGCCCGTGAGCGCGGCCACGCCCACGCCCATCCACAGGGGCGCGCCCGCATACACGGCGAGCCAGCCGGTGAACGCACCCGCGACCATGATCCCTTCGATGCCGAGGTTGAGCACGCCCGCACGTTCGCACAGCAAGACGCCCAGGGTGCCTAGGATGAGCGGCGTGGCGATGCGCAACACCGCGACCCAGAAGGCGGGGTTGGCGAGGATGTCGAGAAGGTCGGTCATGGTGCGTTTCTCCCTCCCCCTTTGGGGGAGGGTTGGGGTAGGGGCAAGCGGCGCTCGCAGTGGAGGCCGATGCCCCCATCCCAGCCTTCCCCCGGAAGGGGAAGGGGCAAGGCCGAAGATGCCAAGGCTGCGCTCATTGCTTCATCCTCACCCGGTACTGCGTGAGCAGCGTCGCCACCAGCACCGCGATCAGCGAGGCCGCCACGATCACGTCCGCGATGTACGTCGGCACGCCGACCGCGCGGCTCATGGTGTCGGCGCCGACCAGCACGCCCGCCACGAACACGCCGGCCGCGATCACGCCCAGCGGATGCAAGCCCGCCAGCATCGCGATGACGATGCCGGTGTAGCCGTAGCCCGGCGACATGTCGAGCGTGACGTAGCTCGTGCGGCCGGCCACCTCGATGGCGCCCGCCAGCCCGGCCAGCGCGCCCGAGAGCAGCGCCACCAACACCACGGTGCGCGTCACCGGCACGCCCGCGAACGCCGCGGCGCGTGCGTTGGCGCCGACGGCGCGAATGTCGAAACCCAGCACCGTGTACTTGAAGACGGCCCACACCATCACCGCGAGCGACACGGCCCACAGCAGCCCGGTGTGCACGCGCGTCTGCGCAATGAGCTTGCCCAGTTCCAGGTCTGGCTGCAGCGACACGCTCTGCGGCCAGCCCATGGCGCTCGGGTCCTTCATCGGCCCGTCGAGCAGCGCCGACACGCCCAGCAGCACGATGAAGTTGATCAGCAGCGTGGTCACCACCTCGTCGACGCCCAGCTTGTTCTTCATCAGCGCCGGGCCCAGCAGCATGAGCGCGCCCGCCACGGCTGCCGCCAGCATCATGAGCGGGAACAGCAGCCATGGCGACAGCTCGAAGCCCGTGCCGCCGTGCATGCCGCCCACGGCGACCGCGGCCAGCGCCCCCGCGTAGAGCTGGCCTTCGGCACCGATGTTGAAGAGCCGCGCCTTGAAGGCGACCGTGGCCGCCAGCCCCGTGAGGATCAGCGGAATCGCGCGCGTCAGCGTCTCGCTCCACGCGAACACCGAGCCGAAGCCGCCCTGCAGCAGCAGCGCATAGGTGCGGCCGACCGGCGCACCGGCCCACAGCACCAGCAGCGCGCTGACCGCCATGGTGAAGACGACCGCGCCGATGGGTGCCAGCACCAGCGCGGCGCGTGAGGTTTCGTGGCGTCGTTCGAGTCGCATCATGGCGCGGCTCCCTTGGGTTGAGTTGCCGTTGCGCCGGCCATCGCCAGGCCGATGGCTTCGCGCGTCCAGGCCGCGGCCGGCCGTGCATCGCCCAGGTGCCCGCCGTGCATCACCGCCACGCGGTCGCCGAGCGCGAGCACTTCGTCGAGGTCGTCGGAAATCACCAGCACCGCCGCGCCGGCGTCGCGCGCGGCAATCAGCTGCTGCTGCACGTAGGCGACCGCGCCGATGTCCAGGCCCCAGGTCGGCTGGTGCGCAACGATCAGGCGCGGCGCGCGGTTGGGGTACTTCTTGTTGTCGCCGCCGTTGGCTGCTTCGGGCTGCTCGGGCGCCAGCAGGGCGCGCCCCAGAATCAGCTTCTGCATGTTTCCGCCGGAGAGCGAACGGGCCGGCGCCATCAGGCCGGCACCGCGCACGTCGAACGCCTTCTCGATGCGCCGGGCATGCAGGCGGGCGGCGGCGCGCTTCACGATCCACGACCAGCGCGAGAACACCGGGCTGCGCAGGCGCTCGGACACCGCGTTCTCCCACACCGGCAAGTCGCCGACCACGCCGACCGCATGGCGGTCTTCGGGAATGCGCGCCACGCCGCGCTGCACCAGCCGGGCGGGCGAGGGCGGCAGGGCACGGCCCATCAGTTGCGCGGTGCCCGACACGGCACGGCGCGTGCCGCACAGCAGCTCGGCCAGCGCCACCTGTCCGTTGCCGGAGACGCCCGCAATGGCGGTGATTTCGCCGGCGCGCAGCGTCAGCGACACCTCGCGAAGCCGGTCTTGTCCGCCATCCTTGGCCGACGCGGTGCTCACATGGTCGAGCACGCAGACCGCATCGCCCACGCGCTGGGCCGGCCGCCGCTGCGGCGCCTCGACCGCATGCCCGACCATCCACAGCGCCAGCTGCGCCTGCGTGGTGTCGGCCGTGCGCGCCTGCGCCACCAGCTTGCCGCCGCGCAGCACGGCCACGCGGTGCGATACGCGCAGCACTTCGCCGAGCTTGTGGCTGATGAAGATGACCGACAGGCCCTGCGCCACCATCTGCGCGAGCGTGGCGAACAGCGCCTCGCTCTCCTGCGGCGTGAGCACGGCGGTCGGTTCGTCCAGGATCAGGATGCGCGCGCCGCGGTACAGCGCCTTCAGTATTTCCACCCGCTGGCGCTCGCCCACCGAGAGGCTGCCGATCTTCGCGTCGGGCTGCACCGGCAGGCCGAAGCGCCGCGCCACGTCGAGCAGCCGCTCGCGCGCGGCCGCGCGGCGCGACACCGGGCGCCACAGCGGCTCGGTGCCCATCATCACGTTGTCGAGCACGCTCAGGTTGTCGGCCAGCGTGAAGTGCTGGTGCACCATGCCCACGCCGGCGGCGAGCGCGGCCTTGGGGTTGCCCGGGGGCAGGGGCGCGCCGAAGACCTCGATGCCGCCTTCATCGGCGACGTAGTGGCCGAACAGGATCGACATCAGCGTCGACTTGCCCGCGCCGTTCTCGCCGAGCAGCGCAAGCACCTCGCCGGCCTGCAGGTCGAGGGAAATGGCGTTGTTGGCCACCAGGCTGCCGAAGCGCTTGGTGATGCCTGCGAGCCGGAGCACGGTGGTGTTCATGGAGGGGCGGGCACGGGATCTCCGAGCTCGCGGCAAAAGTTGTCGATGGCCCGCGCCGTGGCGAGCGGCGCGGCTTGCAGCAGGCCGTGCGGACCTTCGAAGCGCTCGACGCGCAGACCCGGCAGTGCACGCTGGATCACGCGGGCCGCCTGGGCGGGAACGATGCGGTCCTGCATGGCCTGCAGGTACATCGAGGGTACGCGCACCCTCGCCAGCTTGTCGACCACGTTCACCCGCTGCACTTCCTTCATGCGGTGCGCCATGACGGCGCCCGACACCTTCTGCAGCGAGCCTTGCAGCAGCCCGGCGAGATGCGGGTCGGCGAAGCGGCGCAGCAGCATGTGGCGCATGGGTGTGCGCATGGCGCTCAGGTGCAGCAGCTTCATCGTCAGCCCGAGCAGGCCGCCGCGCAGCAGCGCCAGCCCGGGCGAGGGGCTGCGGGCGAAGCTGCAGCACAGGACGAGGCCGCGCAGGCCCGGGGGCGGCGCGGCCGCGATCGAGATGGCCAGCGGGCCCGAGAACGATTCGCCGAGCAGCACGAAGGGCTGCCCTTCGGGCAACTGCGCGCGCACGAGCGGTTCCAGTTCGGCATAGCCCTGCGGTTGGGTGCCCGAATAGCGCAGCACGTCGATGTCCGCGTCCGGCCCCATGGCCGCCTTCAGCGGCTCGAACAGATCGCCCGTGCCGTCCATGCCCGGAAGCAGGACAAGTCGAACGGGTCGCATGGCGCGAGGGGGCGCCGCCGTCACTTCCAGGCGGCAAGGAAGGCCAGCATGACCTTGGCGGAGTTGTCCGCCGCGATGCTCATGAAGGTGCCCATCTCGTTCTCGCCGTCGCCGCCGCCCGCAAGGTCGCTGAGCGAGCGGAAGGCGATGTAGGGCACGCCGTTGCTGTAGGCGACCATGCCCACCGCCGCGGTCTCCATGTCGAGCACGTTGGCCTGGAAGGTCTTGTAGGTGTATTCGCGGTAGGCCTTGTTGTCCATGAAGGCCTGGCCCGACACGCCGTTGCCGCCCACCACCAGCTGGGGCTTGCGCGGCAGGCACTTGCCGGCGCCGCAGTTGGCCAGCTCGACGTTGCGGATGCTGCGCGCCACCTCGAGCATCTTCGGGTCGGCCTCGAACCAGAACTTGCGAACGATGTCCGGCTTGGCCGCCGAGCGCACTTCGACCGGGCGCGGGAACATCATTCCGAAATTGGGCAGCGTGGCGTCGGTGATGAAGGGCGGGGCGCTGAACTTGCCCGGCGCGGTCTCGCGCGCCATCAGCACCTCGAGGTACTGGCCCCATTGGGCCGGCACCGTGACGTCGCCCACATGCAGCTGCGGGTTCACGCCGCCGGCGATGCCGCTGAACACGATGTTCGTCACGCGAAAGCGGTTGAGCACCAGCTGCGTGTTCATGGTCGCGTTCGTCATGCTGATGCCCGAGAGGAACAGCACCACCGGCTTGCCTTCGAGCGTGCCGGTGGTGAACGCAACGCCGTTCACGCTGTGCTTCACCGGGCCTTGCAGGCGCGTGAGCAGCAGCTTGAGCTCGGGCTCGAAGGCCGAGAGCACCGCGATGCGCGGCGTGTCGTCGAGCCGCGTGCTGCTGTTGATGCTGACGACGTCGGACCGGTAGACGCCGGCGCAGCCCGTGAGCATGGCGGCGATGAACGCGGCGGACAACGGACCGCGAAGGCGCTGGAGCAAGGAAGTGTTCGTCATGAGTTCGTGGGCGGAAGTTGAGGGCGATGCGCGGCATCGGGCGTGGCGATCCAGGCCTGCAGCGCCGCGATGCGCGGATGCTTGGGCGCCAGGCCGACGAAGGTGGTGTACGCGGCCAGCGCCTTGGCGTCGTTGCCGGCCTGCAGGTAGGCGTCGCCCAGGTTCAGGTAGGCCAGCGCGCGGCTGCCGTCCATGTCGATGGCCTGCTCGAACCAGCGTGCGGCTTCCACCGGCTTGCCGCGCTTGAAGTACACGAAGCCGAGGTTGTTGGCGGCCAAGGCGAACTTGGGCTGCAGCTTCAGCGCCTCGGTGAACGCGGCTTCGGCCTCGTCGTAGCGGCGCTCGCGGTACAGCTGAAGGCCCCGGTCGTTGGCGCGCTGGGCCGCCACGCGGGGCGACACCGGCGCGGCGGCGGGCATGGTGAGCTTGGCGTCGGCGCCTTCCAGGTTCTTCACCACCACCTCGATGGCAGCCGGGGTGGCTGCACCGGCTGTACCGGCCGTACCAGCCTTCGGCGCCTTGGCGGCCTGCACGGCATGCACCGCCTGCTCGTTGGCCTCGTCGATGCGCTTGTTGACCTGGCTGGCGGCGGCGTCGAGCTGCAGGCTGTCGCCGCTGAGGCCTTCGCGCTCCGCGGGCAGCTCGAACACGAACTCGCCGCCCTCGGAGCCCGGCAGGCTGCCGAAGGCCGGCGTCTGCCGGGCGATGGCGGACACCGCCGGCGCCACGTAGGCCGCGAGTTCGGTGCCCGTGATGACGCCGTCGCCGTTCAGGTCGGCCTTGCCCGACAGCGCCTGCAGCATGGTCCAGGTGAAGACCGAATGGCCGCCGGGGCCGTCGTCGGCCACCTGCTGGTCGGCGCCGCCCGCGGTGAGCATCTGGCGGCCGATGCGCCGCGCGTTGTCGCTCAGGAAGTTCTTGCTGCCCTGCGGCGCACCCCCGCGTGTGAGGCCCAGCCCCGAGTAGCAGGCGTCCACCAGAAACAGCACATGCTTGGCCGACAGCGCCTCGGCCACTTCCTGCAACTGCGGCATCGAGATGGCGTCGGAGGCAAGGTCGTCCAGCTGCGCGTCGACCGGCACGATGTAGCCCACGTCGCGCCCGCTGGCGAGCTTGCGGGTGCTGCCGTGGCCGGCGAAGAACACCAGCACGCGGTCGTCGCGTTTCACGCGCTTGTTGTCGGTGAGCTTGTCGTTCAGCGCGCGCAGGATGTTGGCGCGCGTGGCATCGCCGTCGTACAGCGCCGTGACGTTCTCGGGCTTGAAGCCGAAGCGCGTGACCAGCAACTGCTCCATCGACTTGGCGTCGGGAACCGCATGGTGCAGGCCGGGCCACTTGGCGTACTTGTCGATGCCGATCACCAGCGCATGGCTCTCGCGGTAGAGCGTGTCGCCCGCGGCGGCCACGCCGTCGTCGGGCGCCGGGCGCTTGGGCGCGTTGACGACGAACTTGCCGTCGCGCCAGGTGGCGAAGCGGTAGCCGTCGGCCACCAGCTGGTCGAGCACCGTGGGCAGCGCCTGCACGGTGCGGCCCTGGATGTCGTGGAACAGGATCACGCCGCGCTTGGCCTTGTCGACCTCGGCCAGCACGCGGTCGGCGATCGACTTGGGCACCGGGTCTGCCCAGTCCATCGAGTCGACGGTCCAGAGCATCGAGCGCAGCTTGAGCGCCTCGACCGTGCTGAGCTTGTCTTCGTTGCGCGCGCCGTAGGGAAAGCGGAACAGCGTGGACTGCGGCCGGCCGGTGGCGTCGAGCAGCGCCTCGGTTTCCGTGGCCTCGGTGCGCACCGCGTCATCGCTCATCTTGGCCATCATGCCGTGGCTGAAGCTGTGGTTGGCCAGCGTGTGGCCCGCGGCCAGCACGCGCCTGGCGACCGCGCCGTTGGCGCCCAGCTGCGCCTTGCCTTGCGCGTCGAGCTTGCCCAGGTTCTGGCCCAGCTCGAAGAAGATGGCCGGCGCGTCGTAGCGCTTCAGGATCTCGAGGATCTCGTCGGTGTGCTTCGCATGCGGGCCGTCGTCGAAGGTCAGCACCACGGTCTTGGGCGGCAGCGAGGTGCCGAAGATCTCGCGGGTGTCGCCGCCTTCCTTTTCCTTGGCGCCGCCTGTGGGCAGTGTGTAGGGCACGATGGTGCCGAAGTCCTTGAGGATCTGGTCGCGCGAATACAGGCCCTGCAGCTTGGCCACGTAGTCGGCCCATTTTTCGCGTTGGGGCTCGATGCCGCGTTGCGCGAAGCGGCCGAACACGTCCTTGAGTTCGCGGTCGTAGGCCTGCTCGATCTCGGCGAGCACGGCCAGGTCTTCGCTGGCGCGGCGGCCGAGCTTCAGGCCGGGCAGCGATTGCGCCTGGCCGTAGCGCGTGCTCAGCTCGCCCAGAAACTCCTTGAACGCCAGGCGGTCCGCGTCGAACCAGCTTGGCTCGCTCTCGATGCGGTCCAGCAGCGCGTTCAGTGCAGGCACCGTGGCGGGGTCGGTCATTTCGCCGGCCTGTGCGATCAGTGCGCGCTGGCGCTCCTGCATGTCGTGGAACAGCATCTGCCCGACCGCGCTCACCGCGCGCTTGTCGGCCGCGCCGAGCGCACGCTCGCCGGTCATCAGCACGACCATCTGGCGGTGCGCGGCCAGCAAGGCGTCGGCGCGCTCCTGCAGGGCGGCCGGAATGCCGACCGGTGCAGCTGCCGCAGCCGGTGCAGCGGGTGCAGAGGCCGAAGCTGCCGGCGCAGGCGGTGCGGCAGCCGCCACCGGGGCGGCCGTGCCCGCCGGCTCGCGCTCACACGCGGCCAGCCCGATCGTCAACGCCGCGACAGCCACGGCTTGGCCTGCGATCTGCCATCGCGAACGTTTCATGGGCACGGCGACGCTTACTTGGCGGTGGACTTGGGTTGGCTGTCGTCCACCTTCACGGTGAACTTGCCGGCGAGGATGTCGGCCTGTTTGGCCTTCACCTTGGCAACGATGTCGGCCGGCACCTTTTTCTCGAAGGTGCCCAGCGGCGCCAGCTCGGAGCCCTTGTTCTTCATCTGCGCATACACGCCGTAGTCTTCGGCCGCGAACTTGCCTTCCTTCACGAGCTTGATCGCGCGGTCGGCCGCGGGCTCGAAGTTCCACAGGGCCGAGGCGACCACCGTGTCGGGGTACTGGGCCTGCGTGTCGATCACGTTGCCGATGGCGAGCTTGCCCTTTTCCTTGGCGGCGTCGGACACACCGAAGCGCTCGGCGTACATCACGTCGGCGCCCTTGTCGATCATGGCGAAGGCCGCTTCCTTGGCCTTGGGCGGGTCGAACCAGCTGTTGATGAAGCTCACGCTGAACTCGACCTTCGGGTTGGTTTCCTTGGCGCCGGCCATGAACGCGTTCATCAGGCGGTTGACCTCGGGAATGGGGAAGCCGCCGACCATGCCGATGCGGTTGCTCTTGGTCATGCCGCCCGCCACCATGCCGCTCAGGTAGGCCGGCTCCTGGATGTAGTTGTCGAACACGCTGAAGTTGGGTGCCTGCGGCTTGAGCGACGAGCCCATCAGGAAGGCGACCTTGGGGAAATCTTTCGCGACCTTGCGCGCCGCCGCTTCCACGCCGAACACCTCGCCCAGGATCAGCTGGTTGCCGCCGGTGGCGTACTCGCGCATCACGCGCTCGTAGTCGGCGTTGCTGACGTTCTCCGTGGCCTTGTATTCGATCTCGCCGCGCGCCTCGGCCGCCTTCAGCGCCTTGTGGATGCGGCCCACCCATTGCTGTTCGAAGGGCACGGTGTACACCGCCGCCACCTTCAATTTGGCCTGCGCAAGCGCCAGGCCGGGCGCGCCGGCCGCGATTGCCGCGGCAACGGCGACGGAACGAATGATCAATTGACGACGTGCTGTCACGGTCTTCTCCTCGGTTTATTGAAAGAACCTGCGCTGCAATCCCCATGCCCGTTTGCCCTGGGCTCGGGCGCGCAGCGCCCGGCCCCGGCCCCCTTCCAGAGACACCGAGGAACCGGCTTCGCCGGGCCTCAGGTGTCGCCCCCGGCAGGGGGAAGGCGAAGCGGACACGAAGTGCCGCGCAGCCTGGGGGCGAGCCCTATTTCGTGCCGAAGATCCGGTCGCCGGCGTCGCCCAGGCCCGGCAGGATGTAGCCGTGGCTGTCCAGCTCGCGGTCGATCGCGGCGGTGTAGATCGGCACGTCGGGGTGCGCCTTCTGCATCGTCGCCACGCCCTCGGGGCAGGTCAGCAGGCAGACGAACTTGATCGACTTGGGGTTGAGCTCCTTCAGGCGCTCGACCGCGGCCACGGCCGAGTTGCCGGTGGCCAGCATCGGGTCGACCACGATCACGTCGCGGCTGTCCATTTCGCCGGGCATCTTGAAGTAGTACTCCACGGCCGTCAGCGTCTTGGGGTCGCGGTACAAGCCGATGTGGCCCACGCGCGCACCGGGCACCACGGTCAGCATGCCGTCCAGGATGCCCGTGCCGGCGCGAAGAATGGACACCAGCACCAGCTTCTTGCCGTCGATGACCTTGGCCTGCATCGTTTCGAGCGGGGTCTCGACCTCGATGTCCTGCATCGGCATGTCGCGCGTGACCTCGTAGGCCATCAACATGCTGATTTCGTTCAGGAGCCGGCGAAAACTGTTGGTCGACGCGTCCTTGCGGCGCATCAGCGTGAGCTTGTGCTGGACGAGGGGATGGTTGACGAGGTGGACGTTGCTCATTGGAATTGTGTGTGGCGTTGCTGGTGAGAGAACCCTGGAGTCTAAAAGACGGTGCCGTCGCTCTCGATCAGCAGAGGCGGAGCACCATCACGCAAACGCTGTGCCAGTGCGCGGCCCGCGGCCCAGGTGCCGCCTTCGAGCACGCAGGCCAGCGGCAGCTCTTCTTCCGTGCGGTCGAGCACCTTGCGCACGCGCGGCGCCACCTCGTCGAGCAGCGCCACCGTCAGCGCGCGCCATTCGACGATGAATTCGTCGCTGGCTTTCCAGGTACGGGTGAGAAAGGCCGGATCCTTCGGCACGATCACGCCGCTGTCGATCAGCAGGCCGCCGTTGCGGTATTCGGGAAGGGCCGTGAGCGCATCGAGATGGCGCACCTTCACGCCCGCCCATTCGAAAGGTTCGAGCAGCGAATACGTGAGCCATTGCGACAGCTTGTGGAACGGCATCCAGCCGTTGGTCAGGCCGGGGCCGCGCACCGCGCTGTGGCGCCAGCAGTCGCCCAGCGCCAGCGCGGGGTCGCCCGAGCCGATGCCCGCCGCGCTGTCGCTGCCGTCGGCCGCGATGCTGTCCACCGCATTGGCCGAGGGCCAGATGCGCGAGAGGGTTTCCAGCAGCAGCGACAGGATCTGGTGCGCCGTGACCTCGGCCGTGGGCGGCGCGGCCGGGCCGTAGGGGCCCACCAGCGCGTCGAACAGCTTGCCGGGGCGGCCGTCGTCGCCAAAGGTCTCGGGCTGCTCGCTCATGGCCTCGCCCAGCCGGCGCAGCAGCATGGCGCGGCCTGCCAGGCCGACCAGTGGATTGGCCTCGCTGACCTGGAAGGCGTCGCCCAGCCGGTCGGCCACGAGGCCGCGCAGGCCGGCTGCGTCCACCTGGTAGGGACGCTCGGGGTTCGAGGAGAACAGGCCGCTCATGAACGCGTGGTAGCTGGCCACGCCCAGGCCTTCGGAACGGGTGAAGCGTTCGCCCGTGGCCGATTCGGTGTAGTGCCAGTCGGGACCGGCGCCGGCGTCGAGCAGCACGCTGACCAGCACAAGGTCGATGTGGGCGCGAGCGCGCGTGCGCGCATCGGATTCGCCCATCAGCGTGTCGAGTTCTTCGATGCGGTTGATGCTGCCGGCCTCGAAGTGGCGCCAGCGGCTGTGGTACGGGATGGTGTCCCACGGATAGCGCTCGCGCGTGACCTCGGCGACGGTGCGCGCCGTGTCTTCGAGCGTGTCGCTGCCGCCGATGCGAAACCACTGCGATTCGCCGTTGCGCGCGCGTGCCAGCAGGGCGCCCGCACGCTGGCGGATGGCCGCCGTGGTGCGCAGCAGGCTCGCCGCACCGGCCGGGTGGCTGGTGTCGGCGGTGAATTCGGTGGCGGGGTCGACCTTGCCCGCGCCGCCGGGCGGCAGGCTGCCGGAACCGTCGACGGGCATGTGGGGGTCGGTGTTGTTGCTGGTGGTCATTCAGTGAGTCCGCGGCCCTTGGCCTTTTTCAGTTCTTCTGCGTCCGGCACCGGGCCGGGGGTGAAATAGCCGGCGGCCATCTTGGCGTCCATCTCGACGCGGGCGTCCGCCGGAATCAGCGCGTCGGGAATGTTCACGCGCTCGCCGATCTCGATGCCCGAGCCGGTGATCGCGTCGAACTTCATGTTGCTCATCGACACGAGCCGATGGATTTTCTGGATGCCCAGCCAGTGGAAGACGTCGGGCATCAGCTCCTGGAAGCGCATGTCCTGCACGCCGGCCACGCACTCGGTGCGCGCGAAATACTGGTCGGCCGTGTCGCCGCCGACCTGCCGCTTGCGTGCGTTGTAGACCAGGAACTTGGTCACTTCGCCCAGCGCCCGGCCTTCCTTGCGCGAGTAGGCGATGAGGCCCACGCCGCCGCGCTGCGCGCCCTGGATGCACTCCTCGATGGCATGCGTGAGGTAGGGCCGGCAGGTGCAGATGTCGGAGCCGAACACGTCGGAGCCGTTGCATTCGTCGTGGATGCGCGCGGTGAGCTCCACCTGCGGGTTGGCCAGGTCGCGCGGATTGCCGAAGATGTAGAGCGTCTGCCCGCCGATGGGCGGCAGGAACACCTCGAGGTCGGAGCGCGTGACCAGCTCGGGGTACATGCCGCCGGTTTCCTCGAACAGCGTGCGGCGCAGGTCGTTCTCGGAGCAGCCGAAGCGGCGCGCCACCTCGGGCAGGTACCACACGGGTTCGATGGCGGCCTTGGTCACCATCGCGGCGCCGCCGGCGGTGAGGAAGTGGCCGTCGGCCTTCAGGCGCCCGCTCTGCAGCGCTTCGATCACCTCGGGCAGGATCACGTGGGCCTTGGTGATTGCGATGGTGGGGCGGATGTCGTAGCCGGCCGCCAGCTCGGTGGAGAACACGTCGGCCACCAGCGCGCCCCAGGGGTCGAGCGAGACGATGCGTCCGGGCTCGCTCCACTGCGGGTACGGGCCGATCACGTCGGTGGGCGCGGTGTTGGTGAGGTCGGCCTTGTGCTCGCGCTTGAGCGCCCCGGCCGCCACGGCCAGCGCGCGGTACACGCTGTAGGAGCCGCTGTGCGTGCCGATCACGTTGCGGTGCGCCCGCTTGGTGGTGGTGCCGACCACCGGTCCGCGCTCGGTGGGCGTGGCCGCGCCCCAGCGGATGGGCAGCGCGCCGAAGCCGCCGGCGTGCGAGGTCAGCCGGATGTGCCCGGTCGAGGACGAGGCATGCAGGGGAGGGGCCGAGGGGAGGGAGGTGGCACCGGCCGGTGGCGTGAGCGGCACCGACGGCGTCGTCGAAGGGATCGTTGTGCTGTCTGCAGACATTGGTGGCCCTCAAAAAACACAATGTACCGATGGCGTGTAGTGCTTGCAAGCGGACGGCTTCGGCACAATGGCCCGAAATCTTTTTTCGACGAGGCTGTAACCGGCCGACCGGATGGCACGAAACACCGTAGGCAGCAGGACGAACTTGAGCGACGTGGAAGCGGCGCTGCGCAGCCTGTTCCTTCGCGGCCTCGACGGCGACGCCAAGGCCTACCGCGACTTCCTGCAGCAACTCGCCGCGCACCTGCGCGCCTTTCTGGGCAAGCGCCTCTTTGGCTGGCCCGATGAAGTGGAAGACCTCGTCCAGGAATGTTTGCTCGCCATGCACAACCAGCGCCACACCTACCAGAGCGACCAGCCGCTGACGGCCTGGGTGCACGCGATTGCGCGCTACAAGATGATCGACCTGCTGCGCGCCAAGTCTGTTCGCGACGACCTGCATGACCCGCTGGACGACGATCTCGCGGTGTTCGCCGCGTCGGCCGAGGACGCCAGCGACGCGAAGCGCGACCTGAGCGGACTGCTCGACACCCTGCCCGAGCGCCAGCGCCTGCCGATCGTGCACGTGAAGATCCAGGGGCTGTCGGTGGCCGAGACCGCGAGCCTGACGGGCATGTCCGAGTCGGCGGTGAAGGTGGGCATCCACCGGGGCCTGAAGGCCTTGGCCGCGCGCTTCGGCCACAGCTGGGGAGGCGCCGCATGAAGACCGACGACCTCGTGGCGATGCTCGCCACCGGCGATGTGGCGGTGCCGCGCCGCAGCGCGAGCCGGCGCATCGGCTGGGCCGTGCTGGCGGGGTTGCCGGTCTCGTTGTTCATCCTGTTTGCCGAATACGGAATGCGGCGCGACATCGTCCAAGCCATGTTCTGGCCGATGTTCTGGGTCAAGGTGCTGTTCCCGCTGTGCATTGCCGCCGCCGGCTTCGTGGCGGTGCAGCGGCTCGCGCGGCCGGGCGTCGAGGCCCACCGGGCATGGCTGGGGGCCGCGCTGCCGGTGCTCGGTGTGTGGGCACTGGCGGTGATCGCGTGGTTCACCGTGCCGATGGAAGAGCGCATGCCCTCGCTGATGGGGCAATCATGGCGCATCTGCGCGCTGAGCATCGGGCTGATGGCGCTGCCGGTGTTCGCTGCCACGATGGTGGCGCTCAAGGGGCTGGCACCCACGCGGCCCGCGCTGGCGGGGGCCGCGGCGGGGGCGTTGGCCGGTGGCATGGGGGCCTCGGTCTACGCGCTGCATTGCATGGAGCTCACCGCGCCGTTCCTCGCGGTCTGGTACGTGAGCGGGATTGCCGTGCCGGTGCTGGCGGGGGCCTTGCTGGGACCGCGGTTGCTGCGCTGGTAGCGGTCCGCCGGTTCTTCCTTCAGCGCTTCTTGCTGCCGAAGATCCCGCCCAGCACGCCGCGCAGGATTTCCTTGCCCACCGATGTGCCCATGGTGCGCACCGCCGACTTGGCCATGGTCTGCACCAGTCCGTCGTGCTTCGCGCCGCGCGGCCCGGTGGTGCCGAACAGCATGTCATTGAGCATGCCGCCCATGCCGGAGCCCGACGATTCCGCTGCGGGCTTGCCGCCGGGGAGGGCGGCTGGCGGTGCGTCGGGCGCGCTGTCGGCGCGGCCCTTGAGCTTTTCGTAGGCCGATTCGCGGTCGACCGTCTTTTCGTACACGCCGGCCACCAGCGAATTGGCGATCAGCGCCTTGCGCTGGTCGGGCGTGATGGGGCCGAGCTGGCTCGCCGGCGGCACCACGAACACCCGTTCGGTCACGCTCGGGCGGCCCTTGTCGTCCAAAAAGCTCACCAGCGCCTCGCCCACCGCGAGTTCAGTGATGGCCGTCTCGATGTCTAGGCCCGGCTTCTGCCGCATGGTGCTGGCCGCCGCCTTCACGGCCTTCTGGTCGCGCGGGGTGAAGGCGCGCAGCGCGTGCTGCACGCGGTTGCCCAGCTGGGCCAGCACCGAGTCGGGAATGTCCAGCGGGTTCTGCGTGACGAAATAGACGCCCACGCCCTTGGAGCGCACCAGCCGCACCACGAGCTCGATGCGTTCCACCAGCGCCTTGGGCGCCTCGTTGAACAGCAGGTGGGCCTCGTCGAAGAAGAAAGCCAGCTTGGGCTGCTCGGGGTCGCCGATTTCAGGCAGCTGCTCGAACAGCTCCGACAGCATCCACAGCAGGAAGGTGGCGTACAGGCGCGGCGAGTTCATGAGCTTGTCGGCCGCGAGGATGTTGATGACCCCCTTGCCGCCCACGGTCTGCATGAAATCGGCGATGTTGAGCATCGGCTCGCCGAAGAACTTGTCGCCGCCCTGGGTTTCGATCTGCAGCAGGCCGCGCTGGATGGCGCCCACGCTGGCCGCGCTGATGTTGCCGTACTGGGTGGTGAACTGGCTCGCGTTTTCGCCCACGTACTGCAGCATGGCGCGCAGGTCCTTCAGGTCCAGCAGCAGCAGGCCGTTGTCGTCGGCGATCTTGAACACCAGGTTCAGCACGCCGGCCTGCGTTTCGTTCACGTCGAGCATGCGGCCCAGCAGCAGCGGGCCCATGTCGGAAACCGTCGCCCGGACCGGATGGCCCTGCTCGCCGAACACGTCCCACAGCGTGACGGGGCAGGCCGAAGGCTCGGGCAGTTCGATGCCGCGTTCCTTCAGCGTGGCGGCCAGCTTGGCGCCGATGGCCCCCTTCTGGCTGATGCCGGTGAGGTCTCCCTTGACGTCGGCCATGAACACCGGAACGCCGATGCCGGATAGCTTTTCGGCCATGGTCTGCAGGGTGACGGTCTTGCCCGTGCCAGTGGCGCCCGTGATCAGGCCGTGGCGGTTGGCCAGCGCGGGAAGAAGTGCACACTCGATGCTGTCGTGCCGTGCGATCAGAAGAGGGTCGGCCATGGGGCGCTCCGGGTCGTATCGAAACGGGCAGTCTAATCAAGCCGCACTCCTATAATCCACGCCGCACGGTAGTTCAGGAAAAAGTTTTCAGGAGGTTTTTTTGTCATCGACTGCACAGCCCCCCATTCCCGCCACCGGCGATGCCTCCGAACAGTCGCCCATTGAAAAAGAGCTGGCCGTGTTGCTCGTGAACGCGCTGAACCTCGAAGTTGCACCCGAGGCCATCGTGCCGACCGACCCGCTGTACGGCGAAGGACTGGGACTCGACTCGATCGACATCCTCGAAGTGGCGCTCGAAGTCTCGCGCCGCTACGGCTTCCAGCTGCGTTCGGACGACGAACGCAACCAGCAGATTTTTCAGTCGCTGCGCACGCTCGCGACCCACGTCGCCGAGCACCGCGTCGCCTCCTGAACCCCATGTCGCGATGGCGAATAGCGCTCCTGCTGGTCGCAGGGGTGGCTTATGCCGGCCTCTCTCACTGGATGACGCTGTTCCACCCCACGGCACCGTGGGCGGTGGTGGTGTTGCTCGGCCCGCTCTGGCTGGCCGCCATGGGGTTTGCCGCCAGCTGGTTCGGCCGCTGGGGCTTTGTCGCCGCGGCCGCGCTGGGCGCGGGCGGCTTCACACTCGTTTTCCTGGGTGAGGCCGGTGACCCCAACCGCCTGTATGTGCTGCAGCACGTGGCCATCAACAGCGTGCTGTGCGGCTGGTTCGGCTCCACGCTGCGTGGCCGGGGCCTGCCCCTGATCACCCAGTTCGCGCAGCGCGTGCACCCGCTCAAGGGGCACATGCTGGCCTACACGACGCAGCTCACGCGCATCTGGACCGCGTTCTTCGCGCTGGTGGTGGCTGTGTCTGTCGTGCTTTATCTCACCCGGCCGTTTTCCGACTGGTCGCTGTTCTCGAATGTGTTGTGCCCCTTGATGGTGGGCCTGCTGTTCGTGGGCGAGCATCTGGTGCGCTACCGGCTTCATCCCGAATTCGAACGCACGCGCCTGGTCGATGCCGTGCGCGCGTTCTACGGCAGATCGTCGGTGGACTCCAGCGCCGGCGGCCAATGACACAGGCGTGGCCCGCGTGACGACCGACAACCCCGACAACCCAGATACCGCCGAACCCGGCTTTCTGCCGCTGCTCGCGCCCCGCGACCTCGACGCCCCCCTGGCCTGGCGCGCCGGCGTGCCCGTGAGCGCGCGGCAGTTCCTGGCCGACGTGGCCCGTTTCGCTCCCACGCTCCCCGACGAGGGGCCGGCTGTCAATGTGTGCGGCGACCGCTACGCTTTCGCCGTGAGCCTGTGCGCCGCGCTCGTGCGCGGCCATGCCAGCCTTCTGCCGCCCGACGCACGGCCCGACACGCTCGCGCGGCTGCGCGAATCCGGCGGCCCTCGGCTCTTTGCGCTGGCCGACGACCCCACGCTGCAAACACCCGGCATGCACCGCGTGCTGATCGAAGACCGCTCCAGCCCCGAAGGCGGTGCCGGCGATGCGGTTCCGTCCATCGACGGCGCGATGCATGCGGTCAGCCTGCTCACCTCCGGTTCCACCGGCGTGCCGCAGCCGCATGCCAAGACCTGGCGCACGCTGGTGGGCGACGTCGCCGTGGCCGTCCGGCGCCTGTGCCGCGTGCTCGAGCGGCCCACGCTGGAAGGCGTGACGCTGGTGGCCACGGTGCCGGTGCAACACAGCTACGGGCTGGAATCGTCCGCGCTGCTGGCCCTGCTCGGCGGCGCCGCCTTCGAAAGCGCCCGGCCGTTCTTTCCCGCCGACGTGGCGCAGACATTGGCTTCGGTGCCGCGCCCCCGCGCGCTGGTGACCACGCCGTTCCACCTGAAGACGCTGCTGCTGTCGGGCATCGACCTGCCGCCGGTCGACCTGATCCTGTCGGCCACCGCGCCGCTGTCGCCGCAGCTCGCGCTGCAGGCCGAGCAGGCCATGGGCGGCGTGCTGCTCGAAATCTACGGCAGCACCGAGTCGGGCCAGGTGGCCACCCGTCGCACGACCGACAGCGAAATCTGGGAAACCTTCGGCGAGATCAAGGTGCATGCGGAGCCCTCCGCGGATGGCGGGCCCGAGCGCTTCGTCTTCTCCGGCGATTTCATGCCCGAGCCCACGCCGATTGCGGACGTGCTCGAACTGCTCGACGACCGCCGCTTCCGGCTCTTCGGACGGGCCAACGACCTGATCCATGTGGCCGGCCGCCGCAGCTCGCTGGCGCACCTGAACTTTCACCTCAACAGCATTCCCGGGGTGGACGACGGTGCCTTCTGGCTGCCCGACGAGGTGGCCGACGGCGTGGTGCGACCGGTGGCCTTCGTGGTCGCGCCGACGCTGTCGGCCGGTGAAATCATCGCCGCGCTGCGCCAGCGCCTGGAGGCCGTGTTCGTGCCGCGCCGGGTGGTGCAGGTCAAGTCGTTCCCGCGCGAAGGCACGGGCAAGCTCACGGTGCGGGCACTGCGCGAGTTCGCGCTGGCCCAGCTCGCAGAAGACGACACGCCCGTGCAGATGGCCCTCGCGGTGCCGGCCGACCACCCCGTCTTTGCCGGGCATTTCCCGGGGCAGCCGCTGCTGCCGGGCGCGCTGATCTTGGCCGAGGTGATGGAAGCCGTGCGGCGCGTACCGGCCCTGACGGCGCGGCTGGGCGTCAACCCCACGCTGGCCGCGGCCAAGTTCCTTTCGCCGGTGCGACCCGGCAGCACGCTCTCCATCGAGCTGCATCCGGAAGCCGGCGCCGGTCGCGGGGTGCGCTTCGACGTGCGTTGCGACGGCGTGGTGGCTGTCACCGGCCGATGGACGGCTGTGCAAGGCTGTGCGTGATGAAGCACACCGACGTCGAGTCGCGCGCCGTGAACGAGGCGGCCCGCACGGGGCAGGGCGCACACAAGAACGACAAGCCGGACACCGGCGACTGGGCCCGCGCGCCCGAACGCAGCAACATGGTCGCGCTGCGCTTCATCGTGTTCATGGCGCTGGTGTGCGGGCGCCGCGTCACGCGCCTGCTGCTGCCCCCGATCGCGCTCTATTTCCTGCTGTTCGCGCCCACGCAGCGCCGGCACATCAAGCGCTATCTGTTTCGGGCCATCGGCCCGCACGCCGGCTGGACGGACGGTTTTCGCCTGCTTCACGCCTTCGCCTCGACCGTGCTCGACCGCGTGTACTTCCTGCGCGGACGCATGGACCTGTTCGACCTGACGGTCGAAGGCAACGTGCCGCTCGAGGCCGAAGCCGTGGCGGGGCGGGGCGCCTTCATGCTCGGTGCGCACGTGGGCAGCTTCGAGGTGCTGGGGGCGTGCAAGCAGCAGACGCAGCAGCACCACCTGCGCCTGGCGATGCTGATGTTTCCGGACAACGCGCAGCGCATCACCGCCATCCTCAACGCGATTGCGCTGCCGGAGCTGCGCCCGCACGTCATCGCGCTGGGCCGGCCGCACTCGATGCTCGCGCTGCGCGACTGGCTTGACGGCGGTGGCCTGGGCGGCATGCTGGCCGACCGCACGCTGCCGGGCAGCGAAGACCAGCCCGCCTCGCAGCGCGGCAACAGCATCGTGCTGCCGTTCCTCGGGCAGCCCGCCAGCTTCAACGACGGGCCGTTCCGGCTGGCGGCCCTGCTGCGCCGCAAGGTGTTCTTCATGGCCGGGCTCTACCGCGGAGGCGCGCGCTACGATATTCGGTTCGACCTGCTGGCCGACTTCACGGAGCGGGTGCCGGACGCCGCGGAGCGGGAACGCCGCATCCGTTCGGCGGTCGAAGCCTATGTCGCGCGCCTGGAAGCGATCTGCCGCGCCTACCCCTACAACTGGTTCAACTTTCATGATTTCTGGCTTGAAGATGCGGCTTGAGCGGCTTTGCAAGGCATGCGTGCTGGGGCTGGCCTTGGTCCTGTGCGCCGCGCCGGCCTGGGCGGCCTTCGACCTGCCCGAACTGATGGGCCTGCTGGCCAAGCAGAAGAGCGGGGAGGCCCGCTTCACCGAGCAACGCTTCGTGCACGGCCTGGAAGGCCCGCTGGACGCCAGCGGCACGCTGAGCTTCGACGCGCCCGACAAGCTGGTGCGCCGCACGCTGTCCCCGCGCATCGAGACCATGGCGGTCGAGGGCAACACGCTGACCCTGTCGCGCGGCGGGCGCAACCGCACGCTGGCGCTCGACAGCATGCCCGAGCTGCTCGGCCTGGTCGAAGCCATGCGCGGCACGCTCACCGGTGACGGCGCCACGCTGCAGCGCTACTTCAAGAACACGGTGACGGGTTCGCCTGCCAAGTGGACGCTCGACCTCGTGCCGATGGACAGCCGGCTGGCCGCGCAGGTGCGCAGCATCCGCATCAGCGGCCGCGCGAGCGACGTGCTCGGGCTGGATATGGAATTCGTCGGCGGCGACCGCTCGTCGATGAACATCACGCCGGGCGCCGCACCGGCCGCCGCAGCCCCGTCCGGCGCACCCGGACGCACCACGCCGTGACACCGCTTCGCACCGACGGCCCGCCGAGCTGGTCGCGCCGGGCGGTCGTGCTGCTGGCATGGCTGCTGGTGCTGCTGTGCGGCGCGATGGTCATCGCCCGCACGCACATCGGTGCCGACCTGTCGGCCTTCCTGCCCAAGAGCCCCGACGTGCGCCAGCGCGTGCTCATCGAGCAGCTGCAGAGCGGCGTGGCCTCGCGCACGCTGATGCTGGGCATCGAAGGCGGCAGCGCCGAGCAGCGCGCCGCCGTGTCGCGCGCGGTGGGCAAGGACATGCGCGAGAGCAAGCTGTTCGACCTGGTGCAGAACGGCGACGTGAGCGACTGGAGCGAGGCGGGCGCCTGGGTCCTGCAGCACCGCTACCAGCTGTCGCCCGGCGTCACGCCCGGCCAGTTCACCGCCGAAGGGCTGCGCGACGCGATCAACGAGACCCTGTCGATGCTCGGAACGCCGGCCGGCAACGCGATCAAGCCCTTGCTCGACCGCGATCCGACGGGCGAGACCCAGCGCATTGCCATGGAACTGGTGCCCGCCAGCGCGCCGCGCAGCGAAGACGGGGTGTGGATGTCGCGCACCGCGCCCCGCGCGCTCATGATTTCCACCACGCGCGCGGCCGGCAGCGACCTCGACGCCCAGGCCGTGGCCATCGCGCGCGTGCAGTCGGCGTACCAAGCCGCCACGCGCGAAATGGGCGCTTCAGCGCCCAAGCTGCTGCTGAGCGGGCCGCCCGTGTTCTCGGTGATGAGCCGCGACAAGATCAAGACCGAAGCCATCCACCTCGCCGTGGTGGGCGGCATCGTGATGGGCGGGCTGCTGCTGCTGGCGTTCGCCTCGCCGCGCGCGCTGGTCATCGCCTTCCTGCCGGTGGCCACGGGCGTGGTGATCGGCACCGCCAGCGTGAGCCTGGTGTTCGGCTCGGTGCACGGGCTCACGCTGGGCTTCGGCAGCACGCTGATCGGCGAGACGGTGGACTACGCCATCTACTACCTCATCCAGGCCCGCCAGGTCGGGGCGGGCGCCGTGGCCGGCACCGGCTGGCAGCGCTGGCGCGACCTGAACTGGCCGACCGTGCGGCTCGGCCTGCTGACCTCGGTGTGCGGCTTCGCGGCGCTGGTGTTCTCGGGCTTCCCGGGGCTGGCGCAGCTGGGGGTGTTCTCCATCGCCGGGCTGGTGTCCGCCGCGCTGGCCACCCGCTATGTGCTGCCGGTGCTGGCGCCCGACGGTGCCACCGGCATGGGCATGCGCAAGTACATGGCGCAGATGGCCGGCGCGCTGGTGCGCGGACTGCCGCGCCTGCGCTGGCCGCTGGCCGCGTTGGGCGTGGCCGCGCTGGGGCTGGTGCTGTGGCAGGGCGGTCATTTGTGGCGCGCCGACCTGGGCGCCATGAGCCCGGTGCCCAAGGCCGCCCAGCAGCTCGACGAAACGCTGCGCAACGACATCGGCGCGAGCGACGGCGGCGTGCTGGTGGTGGCCTACGGCGACGACGAGCAGTCCGCGCTGCGCCACACCGAAGCGGCCGCCGCGCGGCTCGACGCGCTGGTCGACAAGGGCGAGCTCATCGGCTACGAAACCGTCACGCGCGTACTGCCGAGCGTGGAAACACAAACGGCGCGCATCGCGAGCCTGCCGAGCAGCGAGATCCTGCGCGCCAACCTGGCCGAAGCGACCAAGGGCATGCCGCTGCCGGCATCGCGCCTGGGGCCGTTCGTGGACGACATCGAGGCGGCGCGCAAGCTGCTGCCGGTGCAGCGCGCCGACCTGTCCAGCGGGCCGCTGGCTTCGGTCGTGAACACGCTGATGTACGAGCGCCCGGGCGGCGGCTGGGGCACGCTGGTGGTGCTGCACCCCGGCAAGACCTTCGACCAGGGCCGGCTCGAGGCCGCGCTGACCGGGCTGCCCGAGGTGCAGGTGGTCGACGTCGGCCGCGAACTGGCGGGGCTGTACCAGCGCTACCTGCACGAGGCTTTCGTGCAAGTGCTGCTGGGCGCGCTGGCGGTGGTGGTGCTGCTGGGCATCTACCTGCGTTCGTGGCGCCGTCTGCTGGCCGTGTGCCAGCCGCTGCTGTTCGCGGTGGTGCTGGTGCTCGGCGGCATGGCCGTGCTGCAGTCGGCGCTCGGCATCCTGCACCTGGTGGGGCTGCTGCTGATCGTGGCGGTCGGCTCCAACTACGCGCTGTTCTTCGACCAGCTGCGCACCACCGGGCGGGCCGACGAGGACACGCTGGCGTCGCTGATGCTGGCCAACCTGACGACCGTGGTGTCGTTCGGGCTGATCGCCATCTCCGACATTCCGGCGCTCTCGTCCATCGGCCGCGTGGTGGCGCCGGGGGCGCTGCTGGCGCTGCTGCTGTCGGCCGCGTTCGCGCGCAGCGTCGCGCCGTCGGCGAAGTCGCCCGACGTGCGTGGCTGATGGGAAAATCCGTGCCCATGCATCCCGCCTCCGCCCCGACCACCGATTCCTGGCCATGGCCGCCCGCCATCCGTGCCAGCGCGGCGTGGCACGTGGCGGCCATCGGTGCGGGTGTGCTGGTGCCGGGCGCGTTGCCGTGGGCGGTCGGCGCCATCGTGCTGAACCATGCGCTGATCACCGGCGCCGGCCTGACGCCGCGCAGCAGCCTGCTGGGGCCCAATGTCACGCGGTTGCCCGAAGCGGCCGCGGCCCGTCGCGAGGTGGCGATCACCATCGACGATGGCCCGGAGCCCGAGGTCACGCCGCGCGTGCTCGACCTGCTGGACGCGCACGGCCAGCGCGCCACCTTCTTCTGCATTGCCGAGCGCGTGCTGGCGCAGCCCGGACTGGCGCGCGAGATCGTGGCGCGCGGCCACAGCATCCAGAACCACACGGCGCGGCACCGGCACAACTTTTCATTTCTCGGGCCGCGCGGTTTCGCCGCCGAGATCGCGCGCGCACAGGACATCCTGAGCGACGTCACCGGCCAGCGCCCGACCTGTTTCCGCGCGCCGGCCGGCCTGCGCAATCCGTTTCTCGAGCCGGTGCTGCACCGCCTGGGCCTGTCGCTCGTGAGCTGGACGCGCCGTGGTTTCGACACGCGCGAAGGCGACGCCGACAAGGTGATGGCGCGCCTCGCCCGCAATCTGCAGGCCCGCGACATCCTGTTGCTGCACGACGGCAATGCCGCCCGCACGGCCGAAGGACAACCCGTTTTGCTGGAGGTACTGCCCTTGTTGCTCGAACGCCTGCGCGCCGATGGACTGCGCGCCGTGACCCTGACAGAGGGAATGAAGCCATGAGTGCCGTGATGCCGTCGTCCACCGACAGCGCCTGGCGTGAGCTGCATGAAGCCGCAACCGTCCCCTACAAGAAGGGCGGCAGCTTCGCCTGGCACTTCGCGCGCGGCAAGCTGGGGCGTGACCCGGTGTTTCGCGGCCTGCTCGAACGCGGCCTGATCGGTGCGCAGCACCGGCGTGTGGTCGACATCGGCTGCGGCCAAGGCCTGTTCGCCAGCCTGCTGGCCTCGATGAGCGCGATGCAGAAGCAGGGCCGCTGGCCGTCGTCCTGGCCCAGGACACCCGCTGCCGCCGACTACACGGGCATCGAGCTGATGCCCAAGGACGTGGCGCGCGCCGAAGCGTCCATCGGCCATCTGCAGCCTCCGCCGCAGCTGCTCTGTGCCGACATGTGCTCCGCCGCGTTGCCGGCGTGCGACCTGGTCGTCATTCTCGATGTGCTGCACTACGTCGACCTCGAGGCTCAGGAAGGCGTGCTTCTGCGCGTGCGCGATGCGCTGCAGCGCGGCGGCAACGCGCAGGCTCGCTTGCTGCTGCGCGTGGGCGATGCGTCGAGCCGCCGTGGCTTCACCGTCAGCCAGTGGGTCGACCGCACGGTCACGCGCGTCCGCGGGCACAAGGTCTCGCCGACCTGGGGCCGTCCGCTGGCCGAATGGACGGCGCTGCTGCAGCGCCTGGGCTTTCATGTGCAGAGCATTCCGATGAGCGCAGGCACGCCGTTTGCCAATGTTCTGCTGGTGGCCGACCTGGCGCCCGCGGCATGACCGCACCGCAGACGCTTGACCGCGCGGGCATCGCGCAGCGCATTCCGCACAGCGGCAGCATGTGCCTGCTGGAGCGGCTCGAAAGCTGGGACGCCGAGGCGATCCACTGCAGCACCACGACGCATGCGCAGGCCGGCAACCCGTTGCGCACCGAGAGCGGCTTGCTCGCGCCCAACGCCATCGAGTACGCGGCGCAAGCCATGGCGCTGCACGGCGGGCTGCTGGCTGCCGAGGGCAGTGCGCCGTCGGCCGGCTTCCTGGCGAGCGCGCGCAACGTCAGGCTCGCGGTGGCGCGGCTCGACGATGTGCCTGGGGCGATGCAGGTGCGCGCGCAGCGCCTGTCGGGCGACGACCGCCAGATTCTTTATGCGTTCACGGTGACGGCTGACGACGGCCGCATGCTGGCCGAAGGCCGCACCGTGGTCGTTCTCAACACGCCGCTGGCCACAGAAAGCACCCCCACGCCATGAGTCTCGAAGGAAAACGCGCACTGATCACCGGCGCGAGCGGTGCGCTCGGTGCCGCCATGGCCGAACGCCTGGCGCGCGACGGCGCCACGGTGCTGCTGCACGCCAATTCGCGGCCGGAGTCGGTCGAGCAACTCGCCGCGTCGATCATTGCGGCGGGCGGCAAGGCGGAATGCCATGTGTTCGACCTGCGCAGCGACGAGGCCTGCGCGGCCGCGTGCGCACGCATCCTCGAAGGCGGGCCGGTGCAGGTGCTCGTGAACAACGCGGGCGTGCACGACGACGCGGTGCTGCCGGGCATGCGCGCCGAGCAATGGCACAAGGTGATCGACGTGTCGCTCAACGGCTTCTTCCGCGTCACGCAACCCTTGCTGCTGCCGATGATGCGCACGCGGTGGGGGCGCATTTTGAACATTTCTTCGGTGGCCGCGATTGCCGGCAACCGGGGGCAGGTGAACTATGCGGCCGCCAAGGGGGCGTTGAACAGCGCAACCAAGGCGCTGTCGCTCGAAGTGGCCTCCCGCGGTGTGACGGTGAATGCGATTGCGCCGGGGATCATCGCGTCGCCGATGGCCGATGCCGTGTTCGATCCGGCGGTCATCAACCAGATGGTGCCGGTGAAGCGGGCAGGGACGCCGCAGGAGGTGGCGGCGCTGGCTGCTTTCCTGGCCAGTGACGAGGCGGCCTACATCACGGGGCAGGTCATTTCCATCAACGGCGGAATGATCTGACTTGCCCCCTCTCCCCTTGGGGAGAGGGTGGGGCTGAGGGCCGACGGCGATGCGTCGGCCTCGAGAACCTACAGCGGCAAGGTATCGAACGCCGCGTAGGCCGTCGCCAGCCACGACTTCACGCGCTGACGTTCCAGCAGCCCCAGGGCATGCACCCCTTCGCGGTCGTTCACAGCCTTCCAGAAGCTCGTGTTCTGCGCATCGATCTTGCGCATGCTCGCGTCGTGCAGCCGGGGCAGCGCAATCACCCGCGCGCCGTTCGCCGTCGCCTTGGAGAGCGATTGCGACGCCAGCAGCATCCCGAAGTCGCTGCCGCGCCCGTAGTTCTGCACCACGATGTAGTTGGGCCGGTTGCCGAAGGTGTCGATCAGCGAGCCGAGCAGGTCGGTGGAGTCCTTGCCGTCGTCCAGCACATGCCAGAAATTGACCGTGACGCCGATGTCGGCGAACACGTCGAACAGGTCCGACTCCTTGATCCAGCGCGACAGCGGCGCCAGCGTTTGCGCGGCCAGATCGACGATCACGCTCTGCTGCGGATTGCTCTCGAAGCCGTTCACCACGGTGTCGAGTCCTTCGAAGCTGTCGACCACCACGGGGGAGGCGAAGCCTTCGTAGAAGCGGGTGAACGAGCTGTGCGAGCGGTCGGTATCGAAGCCCACGAACGGCCGGCTGTGGTCGATGAAGTACTGCGCCAGCACGCGCGCAGTGACCGACTTGCCGACTCCGCCTTTTTCGCCGCCGATAAAGTTGATGGAACTCATGGGTTGTCCGTAAAAGTGTGGAAAAGAGCGGAAAGTTTTGCTTTTGCTGCGACATCGATAACCGGGGTCGATTGTATCTTTGGCGGTTTAGTCGCATGCCGCTGCCCACCCAGTTCACGCACCCCAGCTGTCGCGTGCATCCACCGCAGCGCGTCGGACCTTGGCGAACGCCGAGCGGCTCGGCTGGCTCGCATGCATCGGCGAACCTCACAGATCGAATCTCAGCTCGGCCGTGTAGGTGCGCTGCGGGTACGGGTGGAAGTTCCAGTACTGGTAGTTGTTGGCGTTGTCGATGCCGAAGGCGGCCGACCACTGTTTGTCGATCTGGTAGCGCACGCGGAAGTCGACCGTGAAGTACTTGCTGGCGCCGAAGTAGGCGAAAGCGTTGACGTCGCTGTTGTCCAGGTTCGAGTACTGCTTGCCGCTGTATCGCGCGGCGACCGTGAAGGCCCAGCGTGCGTCGGGCTTGTACGTTGCGTAGGCGGTCGAACGCCAACGCGGCACGCGCGGCTGCCACTTGCCCACGGCGGCCGGGAAGGCGGCGTCGGCGACGGTCTTCGAGTCGGCATAGGTCAGGCTGCCGCCCAGGTCGAGTCCCTTGATGAAGACGTTCTGCCCGGTGTAGGCGACCTCCAGGCCGGTGGTGCGGACCTTGTCGATGTTCTGCACGCGCGAGACGGTGGCGTTGGGAATGAGCTGGTTGTACAGCGCGTTCTTCGTGGTCTCGTGGAACAGCGTGGCGCGCAGCAGGCCGTTGCCCAGGTCCTTCTCGGCCGAGAGTTCGCCGGTCCACGACTTCTCGGGCTTCAGCGTGGGGTCGTTGATGAACGAGAGCGCGCCGCCCGAGGTCGCGCCGTACAGCTCGCCGACCGTGGGGTAGCGCACGGCCCGGCCGACGGAGGCCTTCAGCACGGTGTCGCTCGTGAGCTGGTAGGCCAGCGCGGCCTTGGGCGACACGTCGGATTCGCTGCGCGAGGCGTACCCCTGCGAGCTGGCAGCCGTGGCCGTGAAACCGTCGTTGGCCTGCCAGTGCTCGTAGCGAAGCCCGAGCACGGCCTTCCATTTCGGCGCGAACGACCAGGCGTCCTGCGCCCACGCGCTGTAGGTCTCGGTGCGCCCGCCGACGTTGCTCACCGGCGTGAACGAGGCGCCGTCCTGCCAGTTGCCCAGCACATTGGTCTTCACGATGCCGAGCTTGTAGGCATCGCGCCCCACGCCGAAGTCGACGATGTGCGCGCCGCCCAGGCCCTGCGGGCGCCACGTGCCCTTGGCCGCGAGCGTGTTCCAGCCGGTGCCGCCCTGGTCCTGCAGCGTGCCCGCGCCACCGTAGGCCGCCAGCGGCAGCGCGGTGGTGGGCGCGCGCTGCGTGTCCTTCGAGTAGTCGTACAGGCTGGCCGCCAGCTCCCAGTCGAACACGCCCTGTGTGTTGCTCTTCACCGAGAGGCCGTGCATGTAGTGCGTGGCCCTGTCCTCGGTGAGCGGGAAGGCGGTGGGCGACAGGTTGAAGCTGCGCCCGGCGATGTTGACGAGACCGCTGTACACCGGCTGCCCCTGCGCATTGGTGAGATAGCTGGCGGACTGGCCGCTCGAGGTGTTCTGCCACCAGCCCAGCGTGTAGGTCGCGCGCACCGTCGGCGAGATGTCGTAGGCGAGCTTGAGCTTGGCATGGTCCTGCAGCGTGTGGTACTGCGTGCCCGTGCCCAGGATGTACCAGGGGGTGTTGGTGGTGTTGAGCCCGCCCAGCGCGCCGTAGACCGGCGTGCCCGCGCGGCTGGCCACGCCCGAGGCCAGGGTGGCGGTGGTGAAGGTCAGCGGCTGGCCTTCGCTGTCGGTGCGGTTGATGTCGATCCACCACGACCAGTCGCCGCTCTTGCTGCCCAGCGATGCGCTGGTCTGCCAGCTGTTGAAGGTCTGGCGGGTGCTGTAGAGGTCGTTGGGCTGCGACGAGTAGCCGACCTTCACGTGCGCCTCCAGTTGCGTCGGCATGCGCGTGACGTAGTCGACCACCGCACCGGCGGAGTTGCCGGGGTAGGCGGCAGAGAAGGGGCCGTACATCACGTCGACGCGCTCTATTTCCTCGGGCGTGACCAGGCCCCAGCGTGGCGCGAAGTTGGTGCCGTTGGCAATGCCGTTGCCCAGGTAGTTCGACAGCAGGATGCCGTCGGCATACACCGCCGAGCGCGCGCTGTTGCCGGTGCCCGAGGCACGGGTGGACAGGATGGCGTGGTTGTAGTCGCCGATGTAGCGCTTGCGCACCAACAGGCTGGGCAGGTACTTGAGCGCGTCCTCGCTGTCGGTGGCGTTGATGCGCGTCTCGATTTCCTCGCGCGTCACGCCCTCGATGGTGGTCGGAATCTGCGTGGGCAGAGAAGTCGGCTGGCCGCCGGTGACGGTGACCACGCCGAGCGACTTGGTGCGCTCGGGGGCGCTCTCGGACGTTGCACTGGAGGCCGCGTCGGCAGGTGCGTTGGCTGCGGGCACGGTGCCCTGCGCGAAGGCGGGCACGGCCAGCCAGGGGAATGCCGCGCCGAGCGCGAGCGACAGGAGGGTCTTGTTCATGTGAAAGCTCTCTTCGGCGCCCACAGGGGCGCCGACTCATTGCAGGGAAGCGCGTGGCAGCGTGCGACGGATGGCCATGGCCATGAGCGACGTCAGCTGCGACGAAACCGAAAACGAGTCAGGAGAGCGAGGGAGGTCCGCGCGCAGGCAATGGCGCGGCGGTGGCCGCAGCGATGCGCGCGGCCGGAATCGGCTGGACGGCATGGCCGAGCGGCAGGACGTTCGGGAGATCGACGGGTTGCGCCGCCGGCGGCGGTGCACCGGTCAGCATGCACATCGGGCAGTCCAGATGACTGGCGCCGAGTTCGCGCGCGCCGTCGTCGGTCTGCACGACCACCTTGATGGCGCCGGCCGCCGAGCACACGAGCTGCATCGACTGCGGTTGGACCACCGGCGATGCAATTGCCACCCCCAGCGACAACACGAACCACGCCAGCACGAAGCGGACGAGATGGCGGGCGTGGCGCAGGGCGGGCATGGGGGCGATTATGTGTGAGGCATCTGGCCGATGGCGCCTTGTCGTGAACCAACGTTGTATTCCGGCCTCTAGAATTCGGCCATGCGCGTCGGCCAACGCTTCAGAAAACTCATCTCGTGGATCGCCTGCCTGGCGCTCCTGATGGGCTCTGTCGCGCCGGTGCTGTCGCATGCATTCCAGCCGTCGCAAGGCGGCGCGGGCTGGGTCGAGGTTTGCACGGCCCTGGGCCAGCAACTGGTGCACGTCGATGGCGCTGCGGCCGAGCCTTCGAAGGGCAAGCAGACAGACGATCACGCGCGGGCGCACTGCCCCTGCTGCTCGTCGCATGCGGTGCAGCTCGGCCTGCCACCCGCAACTTCGCCGGTGCTGTTCGTGCCCACCTTGCACTACGGCCTGCCCGAACTCTTTCTCGCAGCCCCGCGCGCCGTGTTCGCGTGGTCGACTGCGCAGCCTCGCGCGCCTCCGCGCATCTCCTGAAGTCCCAAGCCTTCCGCTGCCGGCGTTGACGCCTGCCAGCGGGCCATTTGCATTTTTCCGGACCGGTGCGTCCGGCTTCAGGAGTTCCATGTCCTGGCTTCGGCCCAGGCGTCGGGAGCTCCTTCTTGACACAGAAGAATCGATGACAAAAACAAACCTGGCTGCGGCCATCGCGGTCGTCTTCGCTGCGCCCGTCGCCGCGCAAACCGACAAGAACACAGACAGTTCCGCACTGACGCTGGGCACCGTCAACATCCAGGCCACGGCCAGCGGACCGTTGTCCGCACGGCAGGTGTTCAGTTCGGTCGACATCCTGGGCGCCAGCGTGCTCGAGGACCAGCACGTCGACTACAGCTGGGAGCTGCTGTCGCGCGCGCCGGGCGTGCAGGTCACGCAGTTCAAGCAAGGCACCGATGCAGGACGTTTCTCGTTTCGCGGCTTCAACGGCGAAGGCCGTGTCAATGCGGTCAAGCTGCTGATCGACGGCATCCCGAGCAACGACAACGCGGGCGGCATGCCGTTTCTCGACGCTGTGTTCCCGCAGGACATCGAGGCCATCGAGATCGTGCGCGGCACCAACGACCCGCGCTATGGCCTGAACAACATCGCCGGCAACGCGAACGTCATCACGCGAACCGGCGGCAACCAGGGGCGCGCGAGCCTCACCGTCGGCAGCTTCGGCACCAAGGAGGTCGAGATCGCCAAGGGCATCGAGAGCGGCAACTGGAGCCAGAACTATTCGCTGGCCTACCGCGACTCGGACGGCTACCGCGACCATGCCGATGCGAGGAAGCTGGCCTTCTCGGGCAAGTGGTTCTACACCAGCGACGACGGTCGCTGGCGCGCGGGTGTCATCGCGCGCTCCTACCGCAACAAGGCGCTGGAGTCCGGCTACCTGAGCTACGACCAGGCCATGAGGGCGCCGCGCAACTCGCCCGCATACGCGTCGGCCGACCGCGGCGAGCGCGAGACGGCGCAGCTCAGTGCGCACCTCGACGGTGAACTGACGAACACCCTGTCGTGGTCGACCAAGGTCTATGCCAACCAATACGAGAACCGGCGCTGGGTGCGCTTCTCTGCGGCGAGCGCCCAGCAGGAGCGCTACAACGACGAGAAGCAGCAGGGCGCGATCACCTCGCTGACCTGGCGGCCCCAGGTCAGCTGGGCGCACGAGTTCACGCTGGAAGGCGGGCTCGACGCGCAGTGGCAGCACAACCTCGGCCAACGCTACCGCACCACCGAGCGCGTGCGCACCTCGCAATTTCGCGACTGGGATTTCGATCTCGACACGCAGGGGGCCTATGTGCAGGCGGTGATCCGTCCGGTCGAGGCCTTGAAGATCGTGCCGGCCTTCCGGGTCGACCATGTGGGCGGCCAGTTCACCGACCGGCTCGGCCGCACCACCTCGCCGGTGCATGACTACGGGCTCATCCAGCAGCCCAAGATCAGCGTGGCCTATGCGCTGAATCCGCAGGCGAGCCTCTACGCCAACTGGGGCCGCACCTTCCAGATCAGCACCGGCATCGACGCCTACCGCACGCAGGCGCGCAACCTCCAACCGTCGATCAACGACGGCTGGGAGGCCGGCGTCAAGTTCAATCCGCTGCGATGGCTCGACGGGCGTGTCGCCTACTGGGAGCAGCGCGCCTCCGGCGAAGTCGCGCGCGTGCTGGGCGTCGACGGGCTGCCAGACCCGGGTGGCCTGGGCAATGTCGGCAAGACGCTCAGAAAGGGCTTCGACATCCAGCTCAATGCCAGGCCGAACGCACGCACCACGGCCTGGGTCGCCTATTCGCACCAGGTGGCCCGCATCACGGCGCCGGACCCGAGCGCACCCGCCACCCGCGGCAAGGAGATCGAGAACGTGCCGCACTACCTGGTGTCGGCCGGCGTGGACTACCAGGCGAGCGAGAAGCTCAAGCTGTCCGCCTGGGCCAACGCGCAGGGCGACTACTACGTGGAGCGCACCAACACGCTGGGCCGCTTCGGCCGCTATGCGCTGCTGAACCTGGGCGCCACGTACCGCGTTTCTCCCACGATGGACGTGAGCCTGCAGGTGAAGAACGTGACCAACCGCAAGTACGTCTATGCCTGGTACGACAGCGGCTCCTCCGGCTACTCGCCCGGCGACGGCCGCGGTGTGTACGCCAGCCTGAACCTGAGGTTTTGATGACTGCACAAGCCTTGCCGCGCCAGACGGCGCCCTTCGTTGCCGGCAGCCTCTACCGCGCCGTGTGGCGCTGGCATTTCTATGCCGGCCTGCTCGTGCTGCCGTTCCTGGTCTGGCTGGCGCTGACCGGCGGCCTGTTCGTCTTCAAGCAGCAGATCGACGGGTACTTTCACCACGATCTGAAGTTCGTGCAGGCAGGGCAGGGGCCTGCGTTGGCGCACAGCGAGCTGGTCGCGGCCGCGCTGGCGGTTCACCCCGGCACGCTGCGCAAGTACACGCCGGCGGCCTCGCCGGGTGACTCGGCGGAAGTGGGCGTCTCCAGCGCGAGCGGTGAACAGGTCGTCGTGTTCGTCGACCCGTACCGCGCGAAGGTGCTGGGCACGCTGCCCGAAGGCGGGAGCGTGGCCTGGACCATCCGCAAGCTGCACAGCCTGAAGTACTTCGGCTCGGTGGCGCGCGGCGCCATCGAGATCGCGGCCGGGTGGGCGATCCTGCTGGTGGCCACCGGCATCTACCTTTGGTGGCCGCGCGGGCGGCAGGGCGGCGTGGTCACGGTGCGCGGGCGGCCTCGGCAACGCATGTTCTGGCGCGACCTGCATGCGGTGACGGGCATCTTCGTCGGTGCCGCGCTGGTGTTCCTGGCGTTCACCGGCATGCCGTGGTCGGTGTTCTGGGGCGCCAAGGTCAACCAGTGGGCCAATGGGCAGAACTTCG
The DNA here is from genome assembly GCF_051216435.1 of Variovorax pasteuri. Taxonomy (NCBI): domain Bacteria; kingdom Pseudomonadati; phylum Pseudomonadota; class Betaproteobacteria; order Burkholderiales; family Comamonadaceae; genus Variovorax; species Variovorax pasteuri. Next base: position 317,689 of record NZ_JBPJZS010000008.1, on the reverse strand, counting down.
GATACCCGGCGGGTGTGCGGGTGCAGGTGCCGATGTCGCAGCAGCGCCTGGCAGACGGGGCACCGACCGCGTGGTCGCTAGAACAGGCGAAGGTTCCGCGTTCGAGCAGCGAGGGTCATGAGGGTCATGAGGGTCATGAGGGTCATGAGGGGCACGCAGAGCCGGGCGCGGCCCTTCGACCCGTGGCTGCCGACGGTGGCCTCGGTCTCGATGCCGCGATCGGGATCTTCGAGCGGCTCGGCATCGCCCGGGGCTACACCGTCAACACGCCCAAGGGGCCGAGCGGCGTCTACACGGCATCGGCCTATCCGAGCGACCTGGCGCAGCAACGCGTGATCCACATCGACCAGTACAGCGGCAAGACGCTGATCGACATGCGCTACGCAGACTACGGCCCGCTCGCGCGGTGGCTCGAATGGGGCATCAACGTTCACCTCGGCCAGGAGTTCGGCGTGCCCAACCAGGCCCTGCTGGTCGTGGTCTGCCTCGGCATCGTGCTGCTGTGCGTGAGTGCCGCGGCCATGTGGTGGAAGCGACGGCCCGCAGGTGGGCTCGGCGTGCCGCCGCTGCCCTCGGACCGGCGCACGCTGCGCGCGGTGTTGGCGCTGCTGGCGCTGGGGGGTCTCGCCTTTCCGCTGGTGGGCGCCTCGCTGCTGGTCATGCTGGCGCTGGATGGGTTGATGACCGGTCGCACTGCTCGATGGAGACAGGCCGGCTCAGCGACGTCGACTACCCCAAAGTGACCCCAGGTCGGCCGGAAACCCGAGTGGATGGAGGCGTGGAGGGCTGCTTCGTTCCAGAAGCGCACCCGGCTCACTTCGGCAGCAGCGTAAAGAAGGGCATGACCACGCCCATCACCCAGTTCTGCCCGAAGTCGAGTGCGGCGCGGCGGTACTTTTCGTCGGCCTGTGCGGCCAGCAGGTCGAGCCGCGCCACCACCTTCGACAGTTCGCGGTCGGCCACGAGGTTGCGGCCGCGCTCGCTGATCTCGGTCGCCAGCAGCAGCGGCTGGCCGTCGGGACCGGTCTTGGAGGAAATGAGCCACAGCGAAATCTCGAAGTTGCGTGCGGCCCGGAAGCTGTTCTCGGCATTCACGCCGTCGATCATGGTCTGGTCCCAGGTGTCGCCGTTGGCCTGCTTGAGCATGGTGGCCCAGCCGTACACCAGCGCCGCGACCCGGTCGCCCTGGTAGCCCTGTGGTCCGGTTTCGAAGGCCAGGCGGATCGCGTCGATGCCGCTGGCGCCCTTGAGCTCGGGCAGGGGCGGGCCCTTGAGCACGGCGTCCCAGGCGCGCTGGGCGGCTTCGTCCATGCTGGGCGCCGACTTGCGCCATTCGCGGGGGTTGCGCTTGTACAGCGTGCTTTGCACGCGCCGCACCGACTGCAGGTTGTCGCGCAACGACAGATTGGCGATGCGGTTGGCGCCGGACTGCATCCATTCCTGGTTGGTGTAGGGCTCGGCGCGCTCGGTGTCGCGCGTCGCCGAGCAGCCTGCAAGACCGAGCAGGGCGGCCGCGCCGGCCACCATGCCTGCGAGGATTGCGGGACGGCAGCTTCGTCTTGCGGCCAGGGGGGAAACAAGGGAATCGCTCATGCCCTGACGTTATCATCCACGGCTGGGGCGGCGGCCTGCTGCAAGCTGCAGGCCCGTGCAATTTTCCTTACAAATCAATACCTTGGCGCTACAGCCAAGCCAGGCCGACAAGTCGTGCGTCTTAATTCCATCAAGCTCTCGGGCTTCAAGTCGTTCGCCGAACCCACCAACTTCCTGCTACCGGGCCAACTGGTCGGCGTGGTCGGGCCCAACGGTTGCGGCAAGTCGAACATCATGGATGCGGTGCGCTGGGTGCTCGGCGAGTCGCGCGCATCGGAGCTGCGTGGCGAGTCGATGCAGGACGTGATCTTCAACGGCACGACCACCCGCAAGCAGGCCAGCCGTTCGAGCGTGGAGCTGGTGTTCGACAACGCCGGCCACCGCGCCGGCGGCCAGTGGAACCAGTTCAGCGAAATCGCGGTGCGCCGCGTGCTCACGCGCGACGGCACGAGCAGCTACTACATCAACAACCAGCCGGTGCGCCGCCGCGACGTGCAGGACGTGTTCCTGGGTACCGGCCTGGGCCCGCGCGCCTACGCCATCATCGGCCAGGGCACGATCAGCCGGATCATCGAGTCCAAGCCCGAAGAGTTGCGCCTGTTCCTGGAGGAAGCCGCGGGCGTCTCCAAGTACAAGGAGCGCCGCCGCGAAACCGAGAACCGCCTGGGCGACACGCGCGAGAACCTCGTGCGGGTCGAAGACATTCTTCGCGAACTGAACGCGAACCTCGAGAAGCTCGAGAAGCAGGCCGAGGTGGCCGCGCGCTACAACACGCTGCAGGGCGATGCCACGAAGAAGCAGCACCAGCTGTGGTTCCTGAAGCGCAGCGAAAGCGACGCCGACCAGGCCAAGATCAAAACCGATTCAGAGAAGGCCATCAACGACCTCGAGTCGCGCACGGCCGATCTGCGCCGCATCGAGGCCGAACTCGAAACCGTGCGCCAGGCCCACTACGGCGCGGGCGACAGCGTCAACCAGGCGCAGGGCAAGCTCTACGAGGCCAGCGCCGAAGTCGGCCGGCTCGAGGGCGAGATCCGCTTCGTGGTCGAAGGCCGCCAGCGCGTCGAGCAGCGCCTGGTGCAACTGCGCGAGCAGATGGGCCAATGGGGCCGCCGCCGCGACGAGGCCGAAGCCGAGATCGAGACACTGGCCGGTGCCGGCGTGGACGCCGAAGAGCAGGCCATCCTGCTGGCCGCGCAGCTCGAAGAGCACGACGCCCGCCTGCCCGAGCTCGAAGAGGCCGTGCAGCGTGCCCAGGACCAGGCCAACGCCCAGCGCACGACCGTGTCGCAGGTGCAGCAGCAGATCCAGGTGCTGGCCGCCGACCAGCGCAACATCGAGGAACAAAGCCGCCAGCTCACGCAGCGCAGCGAACGCCTGCGCGCCGACCAGAACGCCCTGGCCGCGCCCGACGAGGCCCGCCTGCTCGACATGCAGGAGCAGCACGCCGCCGCGCAGGAGGCCGCCAGCGAAGCCGACGGACGCCTTCAGGAGCTGCAGGAAACCGTGCCGCAGCTCGACGACGACCGCCGCACGAAGCAGCAGGCCGTCAACACCGAAGGCGCCCGCCATGCCGAGTTCTCGGCCCGCCTGGAAGCGCTGCGCGCATTGCAGGAAAAGGTCAAGACCGACGGCAAGCTGGCGCCCTGGCTTGCCAAGCACGGCCTCGAGGGCCTGCAGGGCCTGTGGAGCCGCATCCACATCGAGCAGGGCTGGGAGAACGCGCTCGAATCCGCGCTGCGCGAACGCCTGGGTGCGCTGGAGGTCAGCCGCCTGGAGATGGTGCGCGCCTTCGGCAACGACGCGCCGCCCGCCAAGCTCGCGTTCTACAGCCCGCCGGCTGCCGGTGCACCGCAGGGCCCGGCCACGCTGCCGCGGCTGTCGAGCCTGCTGCGGCTGAACGACGCGGGCCAGCAGGCGCTGCTGACCGACTGGCTGCACGGCTGCTTCACGGCCGCGAGCTTCGAGGAAGCGCTGGCCCAGCGCGCCACGCTGCAGCCCGGCGAAGTCATCTATGTGCAGAGCGGCCATGCCGTGTCCGCGCACAGCGTCAACTTCTACGCGCCCGATTCGGAGCAGGCCGGCCTGCTGGCCCGCCAGCAGGAAATGGAAAACCTGGAGCGCCAGCTGCGCGCCCAGACGCTCATCAACGAAGAGGCGCGCACTGCGCTGGTCCGCGCCGAAGCCGCCTACGGCGACGCCGCCTCGCGCCTGGTGACCGCGCGGCGCGAAGCCGCTGAAACCCAGTCGCGCGCGCACGAGCTGCAGGTCGAGACGCTGCGCATGACGCAGCTTGCCGAGCAGACCCGCGCGCGCAGCGCACAGCTGGCCAACGACCTCGGCGAGGTCGACGCGCAGCTCGAGGAACTGCAGGAACGGCGCATCGCCGCCGAAGGCCGTTTCGAAGAACTCGACATGCAGCTGGCCGACAGCCAGGAGCGCCATGCCGAGCTGGACGAGCGCGTCATCGAGGCAGGCCGTGCGCTGAACGCCAGCCGCGAGCAGCACCGCAGCCTGGAACGCCAGGCGCAGGAAGCAACCTTCTCGCAGCGCACGCTCGAAGCCCGCCGCGGGGAGCTCAACCGCTCCATCGAAACCGCGGCGCAGCAGGTGGTGTCGCTCACCGACGAAGACGAGCGCGCCCGCGCCGAGCTGGGCCGACTGTCCGACGCCGCCGCGCAAGCCGGCCTGCAGGACGCGCTGTCGCTCAAGCTCGAACGCGAAACCGCGCTGGGTGCCGCGCGCAGCCAATACGACGACCTCACGCTCAAGCTGCGCGCCAGCGACGAGCGCCGCCTGCAGCTCGAACGCGAACTCGATCCGCTGCGCCAGCGCATCACCGAGTTCCAGCTGAAGGAACAGGCCGCGCGCCTGGGTGTAGAGCAGTACCAGCAGCTGCTGGACGATGCCGGCGCCGACCTCGAAGCCGTCGCGCTCTCCATCGAAACCGACAAGGTCCGCCTGACCGGCCTGCAAGGCGAAATCGACCGCCTCAACCGTGAAGTGGTCGCGCTCGGCGCGGTGAACCTGGCCGCGCTCGACGAACTGGCCATTGCCAGCGAGCGCAAGACCTTCCTGGACGCGCAGTCGGCCGACCTGAACGAAGCCATCGGCACGCTCGAAGACGCCATCCGCAAGATCGACGCCGAAACGCGCGACCTGCTCGGCGGCACCTTCAAGATCGTCAACGAGCACTTCAGCCGGATGTTCCCCGAGCTGTTCGGCGGCGGCAACGCGCGCCTCGTGATGACGGGCGACGAAATCCTCGATGCCGGCGTGCAGGTGCTCGCGCAGCCGCCCGGCAAGAAGAACCAGACCATCCACCTGCTCTCGGGCGGCGAGAAGGCGCTCACGGCCATTGCGCTGGTGTTCGCGATCTTCCAGCTCAATCCGGCGCCTTTCTGCCTGCTCGACGAAGTGGACGCGCCGCTGGACGACGCGAACACCGAGCGCTATGCCAAACTCGTGACAGCCATGAGCCGCGAAACCCAGTTCCTCTTCATCAGCCACAACAAGATCGCCATGGAAATGGCCGAGCAACTGATCGGGGTCACGATGCAGGAGCAGGGCGTGTCACGCATCGTGGCGGTCGACATGGAGTCGGCGGTCTCGATGGTCGACGCCGCCTGAGCAGAGCGGCAACCATGAGCAATCTCACTCTCGCCCTGGCCATCCTCGGCGGTCTCGTTCTCGCGGCCGTCGTGGCCTACAACACCCTGATGTCGCGCCGCAATGCGCCGCGCCAGCCCGACGCGGTCGACATCGCGCTGGACGAGGCCGAGCGGGCCGCGTCTGCCTCGGCCGGCGGCATCGAGCCGATGCTGCACGTCGACCCCAGCCAGGTAGCGGGCAGCGACCGCCACGAGCCCTTGTTCGACCCCGACCTGCCCGCGCCCAGCGGCGTGCCCGTGCCCACCGGCGAGCGCCGCGGCGGGCTGGACCCGCTCATCGACGTGATCGCGCCGGTGTCGCTCGAAGGCCTGGCCTCGGGCGACGCCGCCATCGCCGCCATGCCGCCGACGCGGCGCGCGGGCAGCAAGCCGGTGGCCATCGAAGGCCTGAACGAACACAACGGCCAGTGGGAGCCGCCCGTGGCCGGGCAGCGCTACAGCGCCTTCCAGGTCGGCGTGCAACTGGCCAACCGCACCGGTGCGCTCAACGAGATCGAGTACTCCGAGTTCGTGGTCAAGGCGCAGGCCTTTGCCGACGCCGTCAACGGCGCGCCCGAATTTCCCGAGATGCTCGACGAAGTGGCGCGGGCCCGCGAGCTCGACCAGTTCGCCAGCGCGCACGACGCGCAGCTGGGTTTCGTGCTGCGCGCGCTGCATGCGGCCTGGAGCCCCGGCTATGTGCAGCAGAACGCGGCGCGCCTGGGCTTCGTGGCCGGCATCATCCCGGGGCGCATGGTGCTGCCGACCGGCGAGGCCGGCCTGCCGCCCGTGCTCGGCCTGGCGTTCGACACGCAGGCCGCGCTGGCCGACGACCCGGCCCAGTCGGCCATCCGCGAACTCAGCCTGAGCCTGGACGTACCTCAGGTCGACCGCGGCGAGGAGCCGTTTCGCCGCATGCGCGAAGCCGCGGCCACGCTCGCGCGCGAGATGGACGGCGTCGTGACCGACAGCGACGGCCAGCTGCTGCGGGACGAGACCATGGACGTGATCGGCAACGACCTCGAGCAGCTCTACGACACGCTCGATGCGCGCGACCTGGCGGCGGGATCGCCGCTGGCGCGCCGACTCTTCAGCTAACTCCGACCTTCGGGAGACACCCCATGACGACGCGCGACGAAGCGGCACGCGAAGCCGCCGCACTGAGCGAACAGCTTCACCGGCACGGCCATCTCTACTACGTGCTGGACGCGCCCGAGCTGCCGGACGCCGAGTACGACAAGCTGTTCCAGCGGCTGCAGGCCATCGAGGCCGAATACCCCGACCTGCGCACGCCCGATTCGCCGACGCAGCGCGTGGGCGGCAAGGTGCTCGACGGCTTCACAAAGGTGCGCCACCGGGTGCCGATGCTGTCGATCCGCACCGAGACCGACATCACGGCCGGCGGCGCGAGCGCCTTCGATGCGCGTGTGCGCAAGGAACTGGGCCTGGCCGAAGACGGGCCGCAGGTGTCTTACGTCTGCGAGCTGAAGTTCGACGGGCTGGCCATGAACCTGCGCTACGAGCACGGCGTGCTGGTGCAGGCCGCCACGCGCGGTGACGGCGAGGTGGGCGAAGAGGTCACGCAGAACATCCGCACCGTGCGCGAGATCCCGCTGCGCCTGAACGGCAAGGCGCCGCCGGTGGTCGAGGTGCGCGGCGAGGTCTACATGAAGCGCGCCGATTTCGATGCGCTCAACGAGCGCCAGCGCCAGAAGATCGCGGCCGGGCAGAAGAACGAGAAAGTGTTCGTCAATCCGCGCAATGCGGCGGCCGGCGCGGTGCGTCAGCTGGATCCGGCCATCGCCGCGGAAAGGCCCTTGAGCTTCTTCGCCTACGGCCTCGGCGAGGTCACCCCCGCGGCCGAGGGCGGGCCCGACCATCCGACCCAGTTCGACTGGCTCAAGCAGTTCGGGGCATGGGGCTTTCCCGTCGCCACGCAGACCGCACGTGCGAATGGTGCTATTGAATTGATAGCATTCCACGAAAACATCGGCCGCCAGCGCGATGCCTTGCCCTACGACATCGACGGCGTGGTCTACAAGGTCGACAGCATCGAGCTGCAGCGGCAACTGGGCTTCGTTTCGCGCGAGCCGCGCTGGGCCGTGGCCCACAAGTACCCCGCGCAAGAGCAACTGACCGAGGTGCTGGGCATCGAGATCCAGGTCGGGCGCACCGGCAAGCTCACGCCGGTGGCCAAGCTCGCGCCGGTGTTCGTCGGCGGCGTGACCGTGACCAACGCCACGCTGCACAACGAGGACGAGGCACGCCGCAAGGACGTGCGCGTGGGCGACACCGTCATCGTGCGGCGGGCCGGCGACGTGATTCCCGAAGTGGTCGGCGTCGTGCCCGAGAGCCTGGCCAAACCCGATGGCGAGCGCGGCGCGCAGTTCACCATGCCGCACCGGTGCCCCGTGTGCGATTCGGAGGCCGTGCGCGAGGAGGGCGAGGTCGACTACCGCTGCACCGGCGGCCTGTTCTGCGCGGCGCAGCGCAAGGAAGCGATCCTGCATTTCGCGGCGCGGCGCGCGGTCGATGTCGACGGGCTCGGCGACAAGCTCGTCGAGCAACTGGTCGATGCCAACCTGATCCGCACCTTGCCCGACCTGTACAAGCTGGGCTTCACCACGCTGGCCGGTCTGGAGCGCATGGCGGACAAGTCGGCGAAAAACCTGGTCGACGCGCTCGAAGCGTCGAAGAGGACCACGCTGCCGCGCTTTCTGTTCGGCTTGGGCATCCGTCATGTGGGCGAGACGACCGCAAAGGATCTGGCCAAGCACTTCGGCAAGCTCGACGCGATCATGGACGCGACCGAAGAGCAACTGCTGGAGGTGAACGACGTCGGGCCGGTGGTGGCGCAAAGCCTGCGCACCTTCTTCGACCAGCCGCACAACCGCGAGGTGGTCGAGCAGTTGCGCGCCTGCGGCCTGACCTGGGAAGAGGGCGAGCCTGCGGTCCGCGCGCCGAAGCCGTTGGCGGGCCTGACCTTCGTCATCACCGGTACCCTTCCTACGCTGAGCCGCGACGAGGCGAAGGATAAATTGGAGGCGGCTGGCGCGAAGGTGTCCGGCTCCGTCAGCAAGAAAACCCATTACCTCGTGGCCGGTGAAGAGGCCGGGAGCAAGCTGGACAAGGCCCGGGACAACGGGGTCGAGATCATCGACGAGGCGCGTATGCTGGAGATTCTTGCCAACGGATTGCCAGCGGCAGCACCCGAAGGATGAGGCAGCGGCAGGCCCTCTTTACCGGCCGTTACGCCGCTTCATCGCAGCGCAGTCAACAGGGTCTACAACCTGACGTTGAAAGATAACTGAAGGCCACAAGGAGAGTTCCTCATGAAAAAAATCCGAGTTCTTGGTGCCAGCGTTGCACTTGGCGGCGTTGCGCTGCTGAGCGGTTGCGTGGGGGTTCCCGGCGATCCGTATTACGGCGGCGGCTACAACGCGGGCTATGGCGGCGGTTATTCGTCGGGCCCCTATTACAGCGAGCCTGCGCCAGTGGTGGTTGCACCCGCGCCGGTCTACATCAATGGAGGCGGCTACTACGAGCGTGATCGCCGTCCTTATTACGATGGTGGGCGCCCGTACTACGGCCGCCCGGGCTATCCGGCGGTGCGACCGGGTCCTCCGGTGGCGCGCCCGCCGAACTTTGGGGGTGGACGCCCGGGCGTCGCGCCGCAGCCGCGGCCCCCGGTGGCCGGCGCAGTTCCCCAGCAGCCGCGCGGCAACGCGCGCCTGTGGACGTCGCCGGACTCCAAGGGCCAAACCCCTCCCTGATCCGTTGGTTCACGAGGGGTTGAGGCTGTCGCGATAATTCCGCCATGGCCATCCACGACATCCTGAAAATGGGCGATCCCCGGCTGCTGCGCATTGCGCAGCCGGTCACCGCCTTCGACACCGACGAACTGCACCTGCTGGTGCGCGACATGTTCGAAACCATGCATGCAGTCAACGGCGCCGGCCTTGCGGCGCCACAGATCGGCGTGGACCTGCAGCTCGTGATCTTCGGCACCGACATCGTCAACCCCCGCTATCCCGATGCGCCGCCGGTGCCCCGCACCGTGCTGCTGAACCCCGTCATCACCGCGCTGGACGACGAGGAGGAAGAGGGCTGGGAAGGGTGTCTTTCGGTGCCGGGCCTGCGCGGCGTGGTGCCGCGCTTCGCCAACATCCGCTACACCGGGTTCGATCCGTACGGCGACCCGATCGAGCGCATTGCCACGGGCTTCCATGCGCGCGTGGTGCAGCATGAAGTCGACCACCTGCTGGGCAAGCTGTACCCGATGCGGGTGCGCGATTTCTCGCGCTTCGGCTACACCGAGGTCCTGTTTCCAGGCCTCGATGCGGCCGACGACGATTGACGCTGCTCAGTTGTACTTGCTGCTGAGGGCGAAGCGGCCGCCGCCCATGAACGCCAGGGCCAGTGCCGCGAACAGGAACATGCCTTGCAGTTCCAGCGCCCAGCCGCCTTGCTTGCCGAGTGCGGTCAGGTCCTTCGTGTGGACCAGCGCGAACGCCACCAGCATGTTGATGGCCACGATCCAGGCGGCCGGCCGCGTGTAGAGGCCGATGATCAGCAGCACGGGCGCCACGATCTCACCGATGTAGACCAGGTAGGCCAGCGCGCCCGGCAGCCCATGCTGTGCCAGCATGCCGGAGATGAAGCCGACGCCGCCCTGCAGCTTGGCAATGCCATGCAGCAGGATCAGCACGCCTAGCGAAACGCGCAGGATGAACTTGCCGGTGTCGTCGGATTTGACCATTTGAGTAGGTTCCAGTGAGAGTGTTGAGAGGGCCGTATGGTAGTGAACATCCGGCACTTCCAGTCAGCCTCTTGCCGTGCATATGCATCCAACCTTGAGTTCTTTGGCAGAGTCCGGTGTCGGCCCGTACACTGCCTTTCGCTTACTGTTGAGGAGAACACACCAATGAACAATCGATTCCGCCCGGCATTGCTCGCAGCCGCCTGCGTCCTCTCGCTGGCCGCTGCCGCACCGGCCTTCGCAGGCAAGACACTCGACGCCGTCAAGCAGCGCGGCACCGTCAAGTGCGGCGTAACCAACGGCGTGGCGGGCTTCTCCGCACCGGACACGCAGGGCAACTGGTCGGGCCTCGACGTCGACACCTGCCGCGCCATCGCGGCGGCCGTGCTCGGTGATGCGAAGAAGGTCGACTTCGTGCCGCTCAATTCGCAGCAGCGCTTCTCGGCCCTGCAGGCGGGCGAAATCGACATCCTCGCGCGCAACACCACCTGGACGCTCACGCGCGACGCGTCGCTGGGCTTCAACTTCACCACCATCACCTACTACGACGGCCAGGGCTTCCTGGTGCCGAAGAAGCTCAAGGTGACGAGCGCCAAGCAGCTGAAGAACGCGACCATCTGCACGCAGTCGGGCACCACCAACGAGAAGAACGTTTCCGATTACTTTCGCGGCCTGAACATCCCGGTGAAGACCGTCGTGTTCGAGAGCTTCGAGGCCTCGTTCAAGGCCTTCTTCTCGGGCCGCTGCCAGGCCTTCACGACCGACGCGTCGGCGCTGGCCGGCCTGCGCAACAAGGAAGCGCCCAACCCCGACGACTACCTCATCCTGCCCGAGCTGATCTCCAAGGAGCCGCTCGCACCGCTGGTGCGCCGCGGCGACGACGAGTGGTTCGCCATTGCCAAGTGGGTGCCCAACGCATTGATCGAGGCCGAGGAATTCGGCGTCACGCAGGCCAACGCCGATGAACTCAAGGCCAACAGCAAGGACCCCGCGCAGCAGCGCCTGGTCGGCACCGGTGAAGACCTGGGCAAGCTGCTGGGCCTGGACAAGGACTGGTCGTTCCGCGCCATCAAGGCCGTGGGCAACTACGGCGAAATGTTCGAGCGCAACGTCGGACCGAAGTCGGTGCTGAAGCTGCCGCGCGGCTCCAACAACCTGTGGAGCAAGGGCGGCCTCATCTACGCACCCCCGGTTCGATGAGTCCTGAGGCCTCGCGCCGCGGCGCCTGGCTGGCCTGGGTCGTCCAGGCGCTGCTGGTGCTGGCCGTCGTGGCCGGCGCGGTCTGGGTGGTCCACCATGCGCTCGAGGTGCTTCGCGCGCGTGGCGTTCGCTCCGGCTTCGACTTTCTGACCGAGCCTGCGGGCTTTTCCATCAGCGAGGGCTGGCTCGACTTCGATGCGGGCCAGCCGTCCTGGCGCGCCTTCCTGGCGGGCCTGATCAACACCGTGCGCGCGGCGGTGCCCGCAGCCATTTTCTCGGTCGTGCTCGGCACGCTGATCGGCATCGGCCGGCTGGCGCCTCACGTGCTGCTGCGCGGCATCTGCACCGCGTATGTCGAGCTGCTGCGCAACGTGCCGCTGCTGGTGCAGCTGCTGATGCTGGCCTTCGCCATGGCCAACCTGCTGCCCGACCCGACCGAGCCCGTTCGGCTGCTGCCGGGCGTGTGGCTCAGCAAAGGCGGCCTCGCCGTGCCCTGGCCGGTGGCGGGCGAGGGCGGCTGGTGGCCCACGCATTTCGAATGGCCCGAGCGCGGCGACTTCGGCGTGAGCGGCGGCGCGGCGCTGAGCCCGGAGTACGTGACCATCGTTGCCGGCCTGAGCTTCTATTCGGCCGCGTTCGTGGCGGAGATCGTGCGCGCGGGCATCCTGTCGGTGTCGCAGGGGCAGGTGCTGGCGGGGCAGGCGCTGGGGCTGTCGTCGGGGCAGCAGTTGCGCATCGTCGTGCTGCCGCAGGCGCTGCGGGTGATCGTGCCGTCGCTCACCAACCAGTTGCTCAGCCTGACCAAGAATTCGTCGCTGGCGGTGGCCGTGGGCTATCCGGAGCTGGTGTCGGTGACCAACACCACCATCGGCTCCAACGGCCGTGCCTTCGAGTGCATCGCCATCATCATGGCCGTCTACCTGATGCTGTCGCTGCTGATTTCCTTCGGCATGAACCGCTACAACGCGCGCGTCGCCTTGCGAGGCTGGCAATGAGGAACGTCGCGCAAGGGCCGATCGCATGGCGCAGCGAACTGTGGGGTTCGCCGCTGCGTGCGCTGGCCACGGTGCTGCTGCTGGCGGTGCTGGCGTGGGTCGGCTTTCATGTCATTGAATGGGGTGTGGTGCACGCCGTGTTCCGGCCCGACGCCGAGGCCTGCCGCGCGGTGCAGCACGGCGCCTGCTGGGGCGTGGTGGCGGAGAAGTGGCGCCCGATGCTGTTCGGACGCTTTCCCTACGAAGAGCAATGGCGTCCGGCCATCGCGGTGGTCGTGCTGTCGGCGGTGACGGTGCTGAGCGCCTGGCCCCGCAGCTGGCGCTGGTGGCTGCTGCCGCTGTGGGTTGTCGCGCTGCTGCTGTTCGTGGGGCTGATGCGTGGCGGCGTGCTCGGCCTGGCCCCTGTGCCCACCAGTCGCTGGGGTGGCCTGCCGCTGACCATCGGGCTGGCGGTGGTCGGGCTGGCGCTGGCGTTTCCGCTGGCTTTGCTGCTGGCGCTGGGGCGCCGTTCGGGCTGGCCGGTGGTGCGCACCTTGAGCGCGAGCTACATCGAGCTGGTGCGCGGCGTGCCGCTGATCTCGGTGCTGTTCATGGCGTCGTTCCTGCTCCCGCTGCTGTGGCCTGCCGGCTGGCAGCCCGACGTGCTGGTGCGCGTGCTCGCCGGACTCACGCTTTTCGTGGCGGCCTACCTCGCCGAGATCATCCGTGGCGGGCTGCAGGCCGTGCCGCGCGGGCAGACCGACGTGGCGATGGCGCTGGGCTTCGGCCGCTGGCCGGTGCAGCGCGACATCGTGCTGCCGCAGGCGCTGCGCCTCGTGGTACCCGCCTTGACCAACAGCGTGGTCGGCACGCTGAAGGACACCTCGCTCGTCACCGTGGTCGGCTTGTTCGAGCTGACCGGCGCGCTGGGCCTGGCGCTGGGCGGCGACCCCACATGGCGGCCGTTCTACCTCGAGGGCTACGTCTTCGTCGCGGCGGTGTACTGGGTGCTGTGCTTCGGCCTCTCGCGCTACAGCGTGTGGCTCGAAAGGCGGCTGTCGGCCGCGCCCTGAGCCGGGCGGCCCCAAAAGCCTGTTGTACACTCCGGGCCTTCATGACGAGCCACAACTTCAACCCCGCATCTGCCGCAGCCTCCATGGCTCGCATGATGCCGCCTGCCTCTGCGCAGGCGATGGTTGTTGCTCGAATGATTACCACCATTACCTCCGCGGTCACCTGACACGCGCAGGTGGCCGTTCCGGCAGCCACCTGGTGTATCGCTCTCCCCCCGAACGAATGAACCCAGCTCTGGCAGCTGGGTTTTGTTTTTTCGTCTGGAGATGTCCATGTACCGCGATCCCGTTGAATCCCTCGAGCCTCTGCCCGGCAGCCTGAAAACCGATCGGGCGGCCACCCGTGCCCTGCGCGTGGGGATGATCGGCATCGGCACCGTGGGCTCCGGCACGTTTCGCGTGCTGGCGCGCAACCGGGCCGACATCGCGGCCCGCGCCGGCCGGCCGATCGAACTGGTGATCGTCGCGGCGCGCGACCTGGCGCGGGCGACGGGCATCGTGGGCGACAGCGTGGCGCTGACGGCCGACCCGATGCAGGTCGCCACGCACCCCGATGTCGACGTCGTCGTGGAAGTGGCCGGCGGCACCGGTGCCGCACGCGACTGGGTGCTGGCCGCCATTGCGCAAGGCAAGCACGTGGTCACGGCCAACAAGGCGCTGCTGGCTGTCCACGGCACGGAAATATTCGCTGCCGCGCGCGAGCACGGCGTGGTCGTGGCCTACGAAGGCGCCGTGGCGGTGAGCATCCCCATCATCAAGGCGCTGCGCGAAGGACTGGCCGCCAACCGCATCGAGTGGGTGGCCGGCATCATCAACGGCACCACCAACTTCATTCTCAGCAAGATGCGCGACGAAGGACTGGACTTCGCCGCCGCGCTCTCCCAGGCACAGGCGCTGGGCTACGCCGAAGCCGACCCCAGCTTCGACATCGAGGGCATCGACGCCGCCCACAAGCTGACCCTGCTCGCCGCCAATGCCTTCGGCATGCCGCTGCGCTTCGATGACGCACAGGTGGAAGGCATCACGTCCCTGCAGGGCGCGGACGTGGCCTGCGCCGAGCAACTCGGCTACCGCATCAAGCTGCTGGGCGTGGCGCGCCGGCAGGCGAATGGCGTGGAGTTGCGCGTGCAGCCTGCACTGGTGCCGGCCGAGCACCTGATGGCGCATGTGAACGGCTCGATGAACGCCGTCATGGTCAAGAGCGATGCGGCAGGCCTCACGATGTACTACGGCGCGGGCGCAGGCTCGGAGCAGACCGCGTCCGCCGTGATCGCCGACCTGGTCGACGTGGCGCGGCTCGACGGCGTTCACGCCACGCAGCACGTGCCGCACCTGGGTGTTCATGCGCACGCGACGAACGCGCTGGCCGTACTGCCTCGTGCAGCGGTGCACACCTCGCACTACCTGCGCGTGCCGGTCACGGCCGTCAGCCACATCCAGGCGGTGACGGCCTGCCTCGCGGAGCAGCGCGTGCCGGTGCGGCAGGTCGCAGTGGCCACCGAGAAACCGGGCGTGGACCCGCAGGTGCTGGTGCTGACCGGCCCCGTGGCGCAGGGCACGCTCGACCTGGCGGTGCATGCGCTGCAGGCACGGACCGAAGTGGCCGGCCCGGTGGTGACGCTGCGAGTGGAGGCGCTGGAAGGCTGAAAGCCCGAGCGCTTCAGGGTTTGTGGCGCGGCATCAGTTCGGCGTACCCGGTGAGCGGGTCGTGCGTGCGCGCGAACTGCCAGTCGTGCAGCACGGCGACAAGGATTTCGGCCGTGGTGCGTACCACGCACCCTGGCGCCGCATGCCCGCCGAAGACCCGGCCTTCGCCATCCGACACGCTCATGTGAATGTGCGAGCCGTCGGGCGACAGGCTGCCTGCCAGCGTGAGGATTTCCAGGTCGCCCTCGATGCGTGCCGGCGTTTCGGCACCCGCGAAGCGCACGCTGGCCCCGCGCAGGCTGCCGATTCCAGAGACCACGAACGCAGCCTGTGCATTGGCTTGCTTCAAGGCCGCATCGAGCGACGCCCGCAGGTCGTCACCCGGGTTCAGCCGCAGCACCAGCGTGTGCATGGCATCAAGACCCCGAGAGTGCCCCGTCCACCACCTGCTGCGCCTCTTCGAGGATGCGTGCCAGGTGCTCCGTGCCCTTGAAGCTCTCGCCGTAGATCTTGTAGATGTTCTCCGTGCCCGAAGGCCGCGCCGCGAACCAGCCGTTCTCGGTCACCACCTTCACGCCACCGATGGCCGCGCCGTTGCCCGGCGCATGGCTCAGCACGTTCACAATCTTGTCGCCCGCCAGTTCGGTGGAGCGGATCTGTTCCGGCGACAGGCTCGACAGCCGCTTCTTCTGCTCGACGGTGGCGGCCGCGTCCACGCGGTCGGACACCGGCTGGCCCAGGGCCTGCGTCAGCTCGGCGTAGCGCTCGCCCGGGTCGCGCCCGGTGCGCGCGGCGATCTCGGCCGAGAGCAGGGCGGGCACCATGCCGTCCTTGTCGGTGGTCCACACCGAGCCGTCATGGCGCAGGAAGGTCGCGCCGGCGCTTTCTTCGCCGCCGAATGCCAGCGAGGCATCGACCAGCCCGTCGACGAACCACTTGAAGCCCACCGGCACCTCGTACAGCTTGCGCGCGAGCCGCGCGGTGACGCGGTCGATCATCTGGCTGCTCACCACCGTCTTGCCCACGGCCGCATGGGCGGGCCATTGCGGGCGGTGCGTGTAGAGGTAATCGATCATCACGGCGAGGTAGCTGTTGGGCTGCATCAGCCCCGTGCTGCCCGCCACGATGCCGTGGCGGTCGTGGTCGGTGTCGCAGGCGAAGGCGATGCCGAAGCGGTCTTTCAGGGCAATCAGCTTGTGCATGGCGTCGGGCGACGAGGGGTCCATGCGGATGCGGCCGTCCCAGTCGAGCGACATGAAGCGGAAGGTCGGGTCGACCTCCTGGCTCAGCACGCTGAGCCGCGAGAGCTTGTAGCGCGCCGCGATCGCCGGCCAGTAGTGCACGCCGGCACCGCCCAGCGGGTCGACGCCCAGGTCGATGTCCACGCCGCGGATCGCGTCCATGTCCAGCACCTGCTCCAGGTCCTCGACGTAGGTGTTCAGGTAGTCGTGCCGGTGCGTGGTCGAGGCGCGCAGGGCCT
The DNA here is from genome assembly GCF_051216435.1 of Variovorax pasteuri. NCBI lineage: Bacteria > Pseudomonadati > Pseudomonadota > Betaproteobacteria > Burkholderiales > Comamonadaceae > Variovorax > Variovorax pasteuri. The sequence continues at coordinate 301,313 of NZ_JBPJZS010000008.1, read as the reverse complement.
GCGCGAGCGGCATGCGCTTCACGCCTTCGAGGTTGTTGGCCAGCATCCTGTTGGCCGCCGCTTCGACGGCCGAGGTGATGTCGGTGCCCGCCGGGCCGCCGTTGGGCGGGTTGTACTTGAAGCCGCCGCTCTCGGGCGGGTTGTGCGAGGGCGTGATGACGATGCCGTCGGCCAGGCCTGTGGTTCGGCCGCGGTTGTAGACCAGGATCGCGTGCGACACGGCCGGCGTGGGCGTGTATTCGTCGTCCTTCGAGATCATCAGCTCGACCCCGTTGGCCACGAGCACCTCCACCGCGCTGTTGAAGGCCGGCGTCGACAGCGCATGCGTGTCGATGCCCAGGAACAGCGGACCGTCGATGCCTTTCTGCTTGCGGTAGTCGCAGATGGCCTGGCTGATGGCCAGCACGTGCCATTCGTTGAAGGCGTCGTCGAACGAAGAGCCGCGGTGCCCCGAGGTGCCGAAGGCCACGCGCTGGCTGGCCACGGACGGGTCGGGCCGCCCGGTGTAGTAGGCCGAGATCAGTCGCGGCACGTTGACCAGCAGGTCGAGCGGGGCGGGCTGGCCCGCGAGTGGGTTGGTGGCTTGGCTCATGTCGATGGAAAGTCGAAGTTGATCAGGTCGCCGATGCGTTCGATGGTGATGTCGGCGGGGGCGTAGGCGGCGATGGCCTGCGCGTCCAGCGCATAGTGCCCTTGCCTCACGAAGACCGTCGTCAGACGCGGCCCCCAGATGGCCTTCATGGCCGACAGGATGCGCAGCTTGTCGTCGATCATCACGTAGTGCTTCGCCGGGTGGCATTGCTCGATGGCATCGAGCATCTGCTCCTTGTGCACGTAGATCAGCACGCGGCCCTCGGTGGCGTCCCACAGGCCAGAGCGCTGCACCTTGCGCGGCTGGAACACCACGTCGCCGTCGGACAGGATCACCGTGGGCCCATGGCGGCGCAGGTGCTTCAGGGCCTCCAGCGCGCCGGGGTAGAGCCGCTCGGCGAAGGGGTAGTCGATGAGAAAGCTCGACATCAGCAGCAGCCGGGAGTCGCTCATGCCGTGGCGGCTTTCCTCGGCGCGGTAGCGCTGCAGGGCGCCCAGGTAGTCGACGTAGCCCAGTTCGCCGCGCAACTGCTCGAAGGCCGTCCAGTAGCGGCTGGCGCTGTCGGCGCCGAAGGCGTCCTCGAGGTGCGCGCGAAGGTCGGCAATGACCCGGTCGTTGTCGAGCAGGGTGTTGTCGACGTCGATCAGGAAAACAGTGGGGGCAGGCTGCTGCTGTGTCATGGAAGGGGCGGCCGGTGGGCCTGGGTGCGGGCGTCGGTTTCAGCATACGCCTCGAACGCGAGACCGGCCTGCGGCGGCGTGAATTAGTTGATGCTTTGCCCGGGCGCGCGCGTCACCTGTGCCGCGGGGCCGTCGCCGGGTCCCCTAAGCTCTCGCCCAGTTTCAAGGAGCAAGAACACATGCGCATGACGACGAATGGTCCAGGCCGGGTCCGGCTTGCACTGAGTACCCTGGGCCTGGCGATGGGAACGGGCTTGCTGCTCGCGGGCTGCCAGTCGCCCCCGAAGGACCGGCCGCTCACCTCCGAGGTGCCCGAGCCGCCGAGCTTCGCCGCGCCGCCCGAGGCCTGCCGGGCCGCTGCCGCGCGTTTCGGGCTGGGCCTGCGTGCGACCCCGCAGCTGCTGGAAGAAATGCGCCAGCGCGCGGGCGCCAGGCTGGCCCGCGTCGTGCTGGCCGCGGACACCGACTATCCGGCCCCGGACATCACGCGGCTCAGCGTGCAGGTCGAATCCACCGGCCGGGTGGTGGGTGCGTTCTGTGGCTAGCCCGGCAGGCGCCGGCCGCGGGATGCATGCATGAGTGTTGTGCGCACACTGCGCGTGTAACATTTCTGGGCGCCTGACCGCAGAATGCCCCGAATTGGGAGAACAATAGTCCGCGACTTTCCGGAGCCACAGTCTTTTGTCGAACACCCAACCTCCCGTCTCATTGCCTTCGTACTACGACGGTTCGGCACGCCTTCCGCCGGATGAGGTGCTGCGCCCGCTGATGGCCGATTGGGCCCGGGCAGGCAAGCGCCTGGCGGCCGTCTGCTACATCGACGTCGACCGCTTTGCCGAGCTGAACGACCGCCTGGGCATGGTCGCGGGCAATGCCGCGCTCGAAGAGGTGGCCCGCCGCGTGCAGGCGCAGTTGCCCCGCGAAAGCGTGATGGCCCGGGTGGGCGGCGACGAGTTCGCGGCCGTGTTCGCCGGCCTGGGCACCTCGCAATGCGCGCAGGTGCTCGAACGCATCCAGACCGCGCTGGCCGAGCCCTGGGCCTGGCGCGACCAGCCCGCCAGCATCGACGCCAGCATCGGCGCCATGATGCTCGACAGCAACGGCCCGCCGCCCGAAACCGCCCTGCGCCAGGCGCAGCACGCGGCCTTCTTCGCCAAGCGCGCGGCCGACGGCAAGGTGCACTACTTCGACGCCCCGCAGGCGCGCGCCGACGAGCAGATCGTGCGCGAACGCCAGCGCATCCAGGAAGGGCTGCTGCAGGGCGAGTTCTTCCTGGTCTACCAGCCCAAGGTCGACATGCAGCGCGGCGTGGTGGTCGGCGTGGAGGCACTGATCCGCTGGCAGCACCCCGAGCGCGGCCTGCTGCCGCCCGTGCAGTTCGTGCCGCTCATCGAAGACGACGCGCTGGTCGAGCAGGTGGGCGACTGGGCCATTGCCACCGCGCTCTGGCAGGCGCACCAGTGGCGCCTGGCGGGCCTGCAGATTTCGGTGAGCGTGAACGTCGCGCCGCGCCACATGATGCGCTGGGACTTCGTCGACCGGCTGGCGCGCCACCTGGCGCAGTTTCCGAAGCTGGGCGCCGGCATGCTCGAGCTGGAAATCCTCGAGACCACGGCCATCAGCCAGTTCGCGAACGTCGCCCTGTTCGTGGAGGCCTGCAAGGCGCTGGGCGTGGGCGTCACCATCGACGACTTCGGCACCGGCTATTCGTCGCTGACCTACCTGCGCCAGTTGCCGGTGTCGGCCGTGAAGATCGACCAGTCCTTCGTGCGCGGCATGGCCGAGAACGAGCAGGACCGCGCCATCGTGCAGGGCATCCTGGCGCTGCTGAATGCGCTCGGCCTCACGGCGGTGGCCGAGGGCGTGGAAACCGCGAAGCTGGGCGAGGCGCTGCTCGCCATGGGCTGCACGCTGGCCCAGGGCTACGGCATTGCCAGGCCGATGGCCGCCAAGGACATCGTGCAATGGGTGGCGCAGTACGAGCAGGCGCCCCTGTGGGGCACCGACGCGCCGACCGGCACGATCGTGCTGCCCGCCGTGGCTCGCAGCTGAAAAGGGCGCCGAACCGGGGCCCGGCGCCCCGGCTTGCGCGTCAGAGCAGCGGCGTGTAGGGCGAGGTCATCGGGTTCAGCGTGGTGCCGCTCCCGCTGCCGTAGCCCGGCGCACCCAGCGTGCTGGAGCCGCCGAACATGTAGCGCAGGTACACGCTGCCGGTGAACTGGCGGTAGTTCTGCGCGTTGTTGAAGCCGAGCGCACCCCCCAGGAACATCTTCGGCGCCAGCTGGTACTCGAGCACCGCGGCCAGGTTGTAGGCCAGGCCGGTCTTCGACGTGCTGGCGTACGTGTTGTTGTAGACCGCACTGCTCAGGCCCAGCGCCAGCGCTTCGCTGGCCGCGCTCGATGCGCCGGCGTTGCGCGTCGGGTCCGTCGGGAAGTAGGGCGACGACTTCTGGGTGAACGACTGCACGCCCAGCGAGGCGTTCACACGCCACGCGAGCCGGTCGGCGCGGCCGGTCCAGTCGACCGGGAACGCCACGCTCACGAAGCTCTGCGGGCTGAAGTAGCCGCCTTGCCCGAAGGTGTAGTAGCTGAGGTTCTTCTCGTAGCCCATCAGCCCGATGTTCATGCCCAGCGTGAGCTTGGAGCTGGCGCTGTTCAGCAGGTGCAGGTAGGCGCCGCCGCCCGTTTCGAAGCGCGAGTTGCTGGCCACGTTCTTGCCCGTGATGCCGTGCGCCGCGAGGTAGCCGTACACACCGTAGGTGCCGTCGTCGTAGCCGATGTCGCCGCGCGCGCCGGTGGCGACCACGCCGCCCCAGCGCTCGTTGGTGCGCTCGTCCTTCGCGCCGGCGAACGACAGCACGCTGTCGGTCACCGCGCGGCGCGAGAGGTCGGCCTTGTAGGTCCACGAGTCGCCGAAGCCACCCTTGAAGGTGACGTTGCCCACCACGTTCGTGGTCGGGAAACCCAATGGCGTGGTGCCGATGCCGGCCTCGAGGTTCTTGCCTTCGTAGCCCACGTTCAGGCCGACGCCGCTGGCGTTCTGCTGGTTGGTCGTCGTGCCGCTGCGCAGCGCATTGAGCGCCGCCGCCGGGCCGCCGCCGAAGCGGCTGCCGGTGGGGTAGTCGCTGGCGGGCGTGCCGGCGTCGAGCACCGTGGGCGTCACGCCCACGACGATCTTGCCTTCGCCGACCGGAAAGCGTGCCTGCACCGGCAGCTGGAAGTCCGACAGCCGGCTCAGGCCCGCTTCGCCCGCACGGTTGCGAAAGACGGTGCCCGCGGTGAGGCTGACGGCACGCTGGGCCTCGAGGTCCTGCAGCTCCGAGGTCAGCGTGTTCGCCGGCGCGGGGCGCAGCGGCGCATTCCAGCTGGGTTCGCTGCGCGGGGCGTTGGCCTGCGCATAGGCCGCATTGGCTTGCGGATACGCCGGATAGCCGCCCGGTTGCGCCTGCGGAATGTAGACGGGCGCCACCTGCTGCGTGCCGGGCACCGGGTACTGCTGCATCGGCTGCATGGACGGTGCCACATAGGCCGAGGCCTGCGGCACGTTGCCGTTGTTCGCGTTGTTGCGCGCGGTGCGCGTCGCGCCCTTGGCGGCGCGGCCCTTGGCCGTCGACGCCGGTGCGGTGGTACCCCAGGGCAGGGCCCCCGGTGGGTAGGCATTTGGCGTCGCCCCGCCCGGGTAGGCAGGGTAGGCCTGCTGCTGCGGGTTCACGGGGTAACCCGCCGCAGGGTAGGCCTGCGCGTAGACCGGCGCCGCGGCCGCCGCACCGGGATAGGACACCGGCTGCATGCGCGCCTGCTGCGCGAACGGGTTGCCGTTGGCCGGCGGATAGCCCGTGGGCACGGCCGCGCCCGGCGCGCCGCTGCCGGTCATGCCGGCGAACGGATTGCCGCCCCCCATCTGCGACGGCACGCCGCCCGGCGCACCGCCCGAGGCGACCTGCCGTTCGGCGTCCACCGCGGCGCGCAGGTACTGCTCGGCCTTGCGGCTTTCGCCCGCATTGCGGTACACGCGGCCGGCGGCAGCCAGCACGCGCGACTGGTCGGGCGCCTGCTTCAGCGCGGCCATGACGTAGTTCTCGGCCTCGCCGTGTTCGCGCTGCGCACTGGCGCTGGCGGCGGCGGCCAGCAGGGTGTCCAGGTCGGTCGGGTTGCGCTGAAGAATGCGCTGGTACAGGGCCAGGGCCTGGCTCTCGTCGCGGGCGGCCGAGTACATGCGCGCCAGCGCGCCCATGGCCTGCGGGTCGTTCGGGCGCTCGGCCAGCACCGGCGCCATCGCGTTGTACGCGGCTTCCAGGTTGCCGGCTTCGCGCAGCGCGTCGGCCTGGCGCAGCGCGAAGGCCACGCGCAGGCTGTCGAAGTCGTTGCGCTGGCTGGCCGTCATGTTCACGCTGGCAAGCTGACGCAGCACGGCGGACAGCTCGATGTCCTGCTTGGTCTTGAGCAGCACCGACGCGTACAGCAGGCGGTCGCCGATGCTCGGGGTGGGCGAGCGCGCGAGCAGCTGGCGGCTCATGGCCAGCGCGCGCGGCGCGTCGCCGATCTCCGCGTAGGCGCCTGCAAGCTGGCCCCACAGTTCGGCCGGCATGTCGGTGCTCAGCGCCGACTCGGCCTGGGCGAGCACGCCGCGGGCCGCGTCGACCTGGCCCTGGCGTGCCAATGCGAGTGCGCGCGCGGCCTGCGACTGCGCCCACAGGCGGCGTTGCAGCCCGGCCATGTCGCGCGTTCGCGACGCGGCAGGAATGCGTTCGAGGTACTGGATGCCGGCGGCCGAGTCGCCCGTTTCGGAGGCGAGCAGGGCGCTGGCGTACAGCGCGTCGGGCATGTCGGGTTGCGACATCAGCAGCCCTTCCATCACGCCGCGCGCCTCGGACACCATGCCTTGCTTGCGGTAGATGTTCGCCAGGTCCAGGCGCACCCACGGGCTGTCGGGCGCCGCGAGCATCGCGTCTTCGAGCGTGCGCTGCGCGCCGGCCGCGTCGCCGGCATCGGCCTGCTGGCGGGCACGGGTGCGCGCCTGCTCGACCTGGATGTCGCGCAGCCCGCCGAGCTGCGTGGCCTGCTCGGGCGTGAGGCGGCGCGCGAGCGCCAGGGCCTCGTCGGGGCGGCCGGTCTGGCCGTACACCGAGATCAGCCCGCGCAGCGCTTGCGTGTTCTGCGGCTTGCTTTCGAGCACGCGCTTGTAGCCCTGTTCGGCCTGCGCGTAGTCGCCGGCGGCGGCGCGCAGGTCGGCCAGCGCGTTCTGGCCCACGGGTTCGCGTGCGTCGATGCGCACGGCGCGTTCATACAGCGACTGCGCACCGCGCAGGTCGTTCTTGCCTTGCGCGGCGCGGGCCTGCCCGACCAGCGTCCAGTAGGTGGCGCTTTGCAGCGCCGAATTCCATTTGCTGCCGCCGCCGCGCACCGCGCGCTCCAGCAGTTCCTGCGCTTCGGCGAAGCGCTCCTGGCGCAACCGCACCAGGCCCAGGCCGCCCAGGGCCTCGGTGTCGTCGGCCTTGGCACGCAGCGCCAGCTGGAAGCGCTGCTCGGCGGTGGCCGCGTCGCCGCGGTCCAGCGCCTTGAAGCCTTCGCCCACGGGCACGTCGGGCGTGTTCGCCGCGGCGGTCTTGGCGGTGGTGAGCGTTTCCAGCCGGGCGGCGACGGCCGCATCGGTCTGGTTGCTGCTCAGGTAGTCCTGGTAGAGCGGCACGTCGGGCTGGCGCGCATCGAGCCAGATCAGCGCCTGGCGCCAGGCCGCGCGCGCGGCGCCGGCCACGGCGGGCTGCTTGCTCAGCTCGACCAGTTCGCGGATGCCGGCGCGGCGCGTCGGTTCGCTGTAGGTCTTCTGCTGCGCCAGCGCGAGCCGGTAGTTGGCGTTGTCGGGATGGTCCTTCACCAGCTGCTCGAGACCCTTGCGGCCTTCGTCGGCGCCTTGGGGCGTGCTGGCGAGCACCTGGTAGTACTCCAGCGCCAGCGCCTCGGGCGGCGCCTGGTTGTCGAACTGGCTGCGGTACAGCTCCACGGCCTCGGCGGCGCGGCCGCTGCGCGCGGCGGCACGGGCGCGCTGCAGCGTGCTGCCGGCCTGGCCGGGCTGCTGGGCCTGCTGCTGCAGGCGTGCAAGGCGCGGGTCGTTCGGGGCGGCGGCGCGCAGCCGGGCGATCCAGCTGCGGGCGGGCTCCGCGTTGTTGCGCGACAGCTCGACCTGCGCCATGCCGTACATCGCGTCGGCCGAGCGCGGGTTGACGGTCAGCAGCTTCTTCCAGCTCTCCTCGGCCAGGTCGGCACGGCCCTGGGCCTGCCAGTAGGTGCCTTGCTCGACGAGCGCCGCGGCGGCGTCGGCCTGCGCGTGGGCAGGGTTGGCGGTGCACAGCGCTGCGAGCATGCCGAGGCAGGCCATCCATTGCTGCGACTGGGACGACAGGCGCCCCGGCGTGCGCGGCGACGCAAGTGGGGCGACGCGAGAGGGACGCTGCGGCTTCAAGCCGGTCGATTGGGACGGCATAGCGTTCTCCATGAGGTTTGCAGCTGGCCGTTTCGGCCGAATTCATAGCGGCCGTCGAGCCAGGCCTGACCGAAAAGCAACAGGCACTGTTCGTAGTAAGGCAAAGGCGCCACCGGCGGGGTGGTGTCGTTCGGCGCACGAGGGGGCACGCGGCCGCCCGGCACGCGCGCGACCTGCACGGCCAGCGCGTCGTTGTCGTTCAGCGCCTTCAGGTAGGGCAGCATCGCGCCCGAGAAACCCAGCGGCGCCATGCCGCGCACGGCACCCGTCACGGTGTCGACGTATTCGGGCACCGGATGGCCGTCGGCCAACTCCTGGCGCGGGCCGCGCAGGTTCAGCAGCAGCATCTTGCGCGCCGGGTCCTTGTCGGACAGCATGCCCGCCCAGAGGTACGTGCGAATGGCGTCGTAGCTGCCGGTGGCACCCTTCACCGGGTCGGGCACGAAGGCGCGATCGCTCTGCGACCAGGCGCACCAGTCGGGCGCGAAACCCTTGGGCGTGACGCCGCCGAACATGCGCAGCGTGTTGTCAGTGACCTCGTTCCACGGCCCTGCCGGGTCGGCCTGCTGGAAGTAGCGCAGCAACTGCAGCGGCATGTAGCTCGGGTTGAGGCGCCACAGCGGCCCGCTGGCCACCGACTTGGGCCAGGGCAGCAGCATGCGGCCGAGTCCGGGCAGCGAGATCACTTCGTCGCGCACCACCATCGCCAGCACGGCGCGCCCGAGGGTGCGGTAGTTGGCTTCGTTCCAGAGCCGGCCGCCTTCCATCAGCGCGTAGGCGATCCACAGGTCCGAGTCGGACGCCGAGTTGGCATCGAGCACGCCCCAGCCGCCTTCGGGCTTGCGGCCCCACTGCCAGGCCGGCAACTGCTTGGCCAGGCTGCCGCCCGCGAGGTTGGCCTCGGTCCAGGACAGCACGCGCGCGAAGGTGGCGCGGTCGTTGTGGACCAGCGCGAAGAACAGGCCGTACGACTGCCCCTCGGAGGTCGACTGCTGCTGTGCCGTGCTGAAGTCGATCACCCGGCCGTCGGGCTGGATGTGGCGCCCCGCGAAGGCCGCCCAGTCGGTGGCCGGATGGCAGGCCGCGGCGACCGGGGCGGGAGCCGGCGCAGCCGCGGACGAAGAAGGAGAAGGAGAAGGCGCGGGCGCGCTGGCCCGTGCAGCTGCGGAAGCCGGCGCCGCCGCAGGGGCGGCAGCGGGTCCGGCGGCGGCAGGCGCAGTGCCCGGCGCTGCGGCCGCCAGCTTCGGCAGCGTCAGCGCAAGGCCGGCCGCCGCCAGCAGGGCGCGTCGGCCTGCGAGCGGTTTTGGGGAGGGCGTGATGATCTGCAAACGTCGCATGAAGAGATTATTTGGCCTTATTGACCGACAGGCGACGGCGCGCCCGCAGTTGGAGGCCCGCATACGACACGGCCGCGCCCAGCAGGGCCAGCACGATCACCAGCGCACCCAGCATCAGCGGGCTGCGCGACAGGTTCCATTGCACCCAGGCGATGGGAGGCAGGCGGCCGACGTAGTAGGTGTCGCCGCCCAGCACGCTGTTGACCTGCGTGTCGCGCACGATGGTCATGCTGCCCTGCACGCTCTTGAGCAGGTCGGGCGTCATGAGCGCGTTGAGCAGCGCTTCCTTCGAGCCCGCCGTGGTGATGGCGGCGATCACGCTGCGCCCGCTGCGCAGCGGCGACTCGAAGCCGGCCAGCACCGCATCGCGGCCGTCGTCGCTCACCGCGATCTGCATCGCGCCGGGCAAGTCCTCGCGGGTGCGCGCGCCGATCACGAAGTCGACGGCGTTGTCGATCCAGCTGTTGAGCTTGAGCTCCGGCGAATTGCCGTTGCGCTTGAGCGGCATCTTGTCCGCCCACTGCGTGAACAGCGGCTGGCTCTGCAGGTTGCCGATGACCAGCAGGTCCTTGTCGGCCCATTGCGCCGCCTCGCCCGAGCGGCCCACTTTCACGCGCAGCGCGGGATAGCCGGTGGAGCGGCCGATCTGGCCGAGCAGGCCCAGGTAGGTCTCGGTGTCGTTGCTGTCGGGCTGGTCCGGCAGGATCACGGCGGTGTCCGACAGGTCGGCCATGCGCGAGAACGGGAAGCCGCCGTTGGCATAGGCCGCCAGCTCGGGCATTGCGATGAAGTGCGGGAAGCCCGACACGTCGATCTTGGAGGTCGGGTCGATCGAGCCGCGCACGTTGTCCAGCTGCGGCACGCAGCGCCCGCCCACCGGTTCGAAGTAGTAGTGCAGGCGCAGCTGGCTGCGCGCGCCCATGGCCAGCGGCGGCAGGATGATTTCCTTGTGCTCTGCCAGCGTGCCGTCGGGCATCAGCTTCACGGCCAGCGGGTTCCACCAGCGGTCGCCGGCCGGGTTGGCCGAGCGCAGCGGCAGTCCGCCGATGAAGTTGTCGTTGACGTTGACGTTCAGGGTCGACTGGTCGGGTCGCACGCGCGGCGTGTAGCGGTATTGCAGGTCGAGCGGAATGCCGCGGCTGCGCCAGGTGAACAGGTCGGGCGGCAACTGCAGGTTGACGCGCACCACGTCGGGGTTGTAGCCGGTCACCGACAGGTCGGCGGCGGTGGTCAGCTCGCCCAGCTGCAACGCGCGGTCGCTCGGGATCCAGCGTGGCGCGTCATAGGGCTTGCGCGCAGCCGGTTCCTGGAACGCGGTGACGGCAGCCTGCGCGCCGGCAAAGGCCTTGCTGTTGAGCGCCAGCGCGGCGGCGGCCGTGCGCAGGTCGGCCGGGTTGCGCCCCATCACCAGCAGCAGCTTGCCCGAGACGTCCTGCGGGTTGTCGACCACGGCCAGCGCCGGGCCCTGGATGGCGGGCAGCGTGAGGCCGGGAATGTTCGACTCCGGCGTGACGAACACCACGGCGTGGCCGTTCGGCAGCTCGCCGTTGGACACCGGAAAGGTCGCGCCGCGGTAATCGGCCAGCGAGCCGAACCACGACGACAGCACGCCGGCCGCTTCGAGCACCGGGCCCGCCGCGGGCGCGCCGAAGACGAAGGGAATGCGCGCGCGTCGCACGTCGCGGCGGTCGAAGAAGGGCTGCGGCAGCGTGGCCAGGTCGTTCGTGAGCTTCAGCGGCGCCACGGTCAGCTTCAGCGTGCTGGTGGCGTCGATGCGCGCCCACAGGCTGGTGTGGGCCGGGTCTTCGCACTCGCGCGTGTAGTGGCCGATCAACTCGACGTTGATGCGGTTGAACTCGGTGATCAGGCGCCGGTCGATCGGAATGTCGGCCGTCTGCGGCTTGCCCGCGTCGGCGCGGTTCACCGCCAGCGTGGCCACCAGCACGTCGTTCACCGTGACCTTCAGGTGCGACAGCTCGGGAATCAGCGAGGGCGAATAGGCGTAGTTCAGCTTGAACGAGGCGGCCGTGACCAGTTCGTCGGCGCGCACGTTGAACGGAATGCCCACCGTGCCGCTGATGCCGCGCAGCTGCACCGCGTAGTCGATGCCCAGCTGCGTGAGGTTGAATTCGCGCACAGCGCCGGCGGCCGGGCTGGCGGCAGGCGCACCGGCGGCGACGGTGGCGGGGGCCGGCGACGCAGCCGATGCGCGCGATGCGGCCGCGGTCGGCGTCACCGGCGCGGCGGCCGCAACGGCCGGGGCCTGCGCACTGGTCGAGGGCGGCGGCGCCAGCGGGCGCGGTTGGGCGCGGGCACTGCCGGAGAAGGCAGCGAACGCCCCGAAAGCACCCAGAAGAGCCACCGTCAGCAGCGTGGCGCCGGCGGGCGATTGCGAAAGCGAGCGGGAAGCCACGCGAGCAGGGGTCACGGCGCGACGGTGCGCGCGCTGGGTGGTCGTCACGTGGATTCCTTGGCTTTGACGGGACGCAGCCGCGAGGCGGCCGCACGGTAGTAATGGCTGAACATGTCGCGAAAACCTGTGCCGCTGATGCTGATGATGTGGCCGAGCACCCGGTGAATGGGCACGCGTGGATGGTTGCCCCAGCGGGCCGCCCAGATGTCGGCGCGCGCGGTCGTGCACTGCACCAGCGCGCGCTCCTGCGCGAAGCTCATCGGTGCGAAGCGCAGGCCCAGGCGCTTGCCGGCGCTGAAGCGCACGGTGGAGTCGAAGCGCGACTCCTGGTCGTTGCGGTAGAGCGCCACCTGCACCGGTGTTTCCAGGTCGAGCTTCAGGTCTTCGGGCAGTTCCACGCCCAGGCCGCCGCTGGAGAAGTCGAAGGTGTTGCAGCGCAGCGAGCGGCCGTCGGCGAAGTACAGCGTGGCCGGCAGCACCAGGTCCACGCGGTGCGCGCCGCGCAGCTGGCGCGACTCGTTGGCCGCGGCCACGCAGGCGCCCAGGATCATCAGGTTGTAGATCGTCCAGGCCAGGTTCAGCCACACGGTGGCGATGTTCTGCGGGTCGACCCAGGTCAGGCGCCACACGCCCAGGCACACGCCCACGAAATTCAGCGCCAGCAGCACCAGGCTCGCCTTGGCGATGGTGCTGTCGAAATACTCTTTCTGAATCAGGCCGCCCTTGGCCGTCACGTTGAAGCTGCCGAGCTTGGGGTTGATCAGCGCCACCAGCGTGGGGCGGAAGATGTACCAGGCCAGCACCGCCTCGTACACCTCGTTCCACAGCAGGTATCTGAAGCGCCCCTGGATGCGGCTGTTGGTCAGGTTGGCGTGCAGGATGTGCGGCAGCGCGAAGGCGAAGATCATCGACGCCGAGGCATGGATCACGCTCGCGCCGAAGTACAGGTAGGCCAGTGGCGCGGTCAGGTAGATGAGCCGCGGCAGGCCGTACAGAAAGTGAAGCATCGCGTTCACGTAGCACAGGCGCTGCGCCCAGTGCAGGCCGCGCCCGAACAGCGGGTTGTCGATGCGGAAGATCTGCGCCATGCCGCGCGCCCAGCGAATCCGCTGGCCCACGTGGCCCGACAGGCTTTCGGTGGCCAGGCCGGCGGCCTGCGGCAGTGCCAGGTAGGCCGTGCTGTAGCCGCGGCGGTGCATCTTCAGCGCGGTGTGGGCGTCCTCGGTCACGGTTTCCACCGCGATGCCGCCCACTTCTTCCACGATGGTGCGGCGCAGCACCGCGCAGGAGCCGCAGAAGAAGGTGGCGTTCCACAGGTCGTTGCCGTCCTGGATCAGGCCGTAGAAAAGCTCGCCTTCGTTGGGGACCGTGCCGAAGGTGTCGAGGTTGCGCTCGAACGGGTCGGCCGAGAAGAAATAGTGGGGCAGCTGGACCATGCCCAGCTTGGGGTCGCGCCCGAACCAGCCCATGGCGATCTGCATGAACGAGCGCGTGGGGATGTGGTCGCAGTCGAAGATCGCGACGAACTCGCCCGTGGTGTTCTTCAGCGCGGCATTGATGTTGCCGGCCTTGGCGTGGCGGTTGTTGTCGCGCGTGACATGGGTCACGCCCACGTCTTCGCAGAACACGCGGAACTCGTCGCGCCGGCCGTCGTCCAGCACGAAGATCTTGATCTTGTCGCGCGGCCAGTCGATCGACTGCGCCGCCAGCACGGTCGAGCGCACCACCGACAGCGCCTCGTTGTAGGTGGGAATGAACAGGTCGATGGTGGGCCACTCGGCCGGGTCTTCCGGCAGCGGCACCGGCTTGCGCTCCAGCGGCCAGGCGGTCTGGATGTAACCCAGCAGCAGCACCACGAACGCGTACACCTCGGCCATCAGCAGGCCCAGGCCGAGCATCAGGTCGACCGGGTTGTCCATGAACATGGTCTCGGTCACGCGCCAGTAGGTGTAGCGCGAGGACACGACCACCGACAGGAAGATCAGCACCAGGCCTGCGAAACGACCGCGAATCCGGTTGGTGATGAGCGCCGCCGCGAAGATGCCCACCGACAGCACGATCTGCTGCTCGAAGGTCATGGGCGCGATGATCAGCGCAGGCAGCAGCACGAGCGCCACGAGCCAGCCGGCGATGCGCACCGGCAGCAGGCGCAGCAAGGCGGGGGCAGGGCGCGGGGCGGGTTGCTCCTGCGGGCCGGACGAGGCGCTTTTCATCGTGTCTGTTCCATGTTCCGCGAAGGAAACGGGTCTTGGGCTTGTTCTTGTTCGTGCGCCAGCCGTTGCCGGTGCCGCCCGGCATCGACGCGCTCGAGCAGCCGCTCGGTGCACGAGGCAATGTCCTGCGTGGCCTGGCTCATGGGCGCGTAGCGCTGCACCGGCACCGCCGAGGCCAGCGCTTCCGGCACGGCCTGGTCCAGGTGCAGCACGCCGAGCAGGTCGGGGCGCAGTTTCTGGCGCAGCATTTCGAAGACGTCGTGGTTCAGGCGCTTGCCGGGGTCGACCTGGTTCACCACGTAGCCGGTGCCGAAGTAGTCGGCGCGCGGGCGGGCGTACTTGTCGAGCATGCGTTCGATGATCGGCAGCGTGGCGAACGAACCGGCATCGGCCAGCACCGCGACCACGCTGAAATGGGCCGCGCGCAGGGCCTGCTGCAGGTAGACCGACGGGCCGGGCGGGGTGTCGAGCACCACCAGCATGTCGGGCGGCAGGCCGAAACGTGCCAGCGTCTCGGCCAGCCAGCCGGGGCTGCGGGCCAGTTGCTGTTCGAACGCGATCTGCCGCTCGTCGTCGACGTCGCCGAAGGGCAGCAGCATGATGCCGCCATGCGCCGGGCGGATGGCGCGGGCCCAGGGCATCAGGCCGGTGGCGGCCTCGACCAGTCCGGTGTCGCAGGCCTGCGGCTCGCTGGCAATGTGAAAGCGCAGGGCGTTCTGCGGATCGAGGTCGATCGCGAGCACCTGGCGGCCGCGCTGCGCGAACTCGGTGCACAGGTTGGCCGTGACCGTGGTCTTGCCTACGCCGCCTTTGGATGAAATGACAGGGATGACGACCATGTCACGTCGGCCTTCGCCAGCGGGACATGGGGCCGGGCGGCGCGGCTGGCGGCTGCGGGGAGACCAGGCGCTCGAACAGCTGTTCGAGCGGAGTGCTTGCAGCGGCGGGCGCGGCGGCCAAGGCAGCGGTGGGTGCGGCGGCGGTTCGGGCCGGCGGCGCGCTCAGCGGCTGCGGTGCGTGCAACGGCGCCAGCACGGGTTCGATGCGGGCCGGCGGTGCGGCGAACAGGGGCGCAGGCGCCGCGACCGGTGCCCGGAGAGGCGCTGCCGCCCAGGCGGGGGGAGCTGCAGGTGCGGGTGCTACGGGTGCCGGTGCCGGTGCAGGCGCGGGGGCAGGCACAGGCGCCGCCGGGAAGGCCGCTTGCACCGGGGGGTGCGAGATCTTCTCGCCCGACAGCAAGGCCCAGGCGCGGGGCGCCTCACCCTCGGCCTCGGGCGGCGCGAATTCCCTGTAGCCATGGGCATCGCCGCCGAACTTGCGGAACAGCCCGGCAATGTCTTCGGGGGTCGGTTCGTCGGGGTTGCTCATGCGACGGCCTTGGACAGTCGCAGGTCGATGCGGGGGCCGGCTTGCACGTCGGGGGGCAGCGCCTGCACCCTCAGCTCGGGAGGCATGTGCTGCGAATCGAACCATGCCTGGTACACGCCTTCGAAGAAGCCGGTGCTCCAGTCGGTGGCGTCGGGCCCGAACGCCACGGCGATGGGGCTGCAGGCGTGGGTGATGGCGACGCCGTCCGCGTCTTCGCTCAGCACGGTGAAGCCCCAGTCGATGCCGTCCCAGCGCGCATTGAAGTGGTCTTGCAGCTCATCGAGCGTGGCGCAATGAGGCACTGGCAGGGCATGCGCCAGACGCTGGCCGATACGGAAGAACAGTTGCCGAAGGTCCTCGGGCGGCAAACCGGCGCTCAGCTCCGCAGCCAGACCGCGGTTGAATTCCAGCCATTGCGCACTGCAGGAGTTCCTCTCGTAATACTGAATAAACGTCGCGCCAGTGTCCATGTCGGTGCATTCTCTGAGATCGATTAACTGTTGGCAACAAATGCGAACTTTTCGTCGCATTTTGAGCGGCGGACTGTCTGAATTGCGGGACGGCTGGACAGGCTACCCCGCTTTTTGTCAACGAATGCACAAATCCTACGCCTCCGATACGGCGTTACACCTCTTGCGGATTCGAATTCAGTCGTCGGCGCCTTTTCCGATGCTGTCCTCGATGGGCTGCGCCGCGACGGGCGCGCGCGGCGCGAGGCCCGCGCGCACCACGCCGCGGCCCGCCGCCTTGGCGGCATAGCAGGCGGCATCGGCCGCCGAGATCCAGTCTTCCACCGAATCGATCTCTGCCGACAGACTGGCCACCCCGATGCTGGCGCCGACGTGCAGGCTGCCCGACATCCACGGCAGCGCAATGGCGGAGATCGAGGCCACGATGTCCTCGGCCACGCGCACCGCCGCCTCGTGCGTGCATTGCTCCAGCAGCAGCGCGAACTCGTCGCCGCCGATGCGCGCGGCCAGGTCGTTCGAGCGCACCCGCGACATGATGGCCGCGGCCGCCGCGCGCAGCATGGCGTCGCCCGAGAGGTGGCCGCCGGTGTCGTTCACCTGCTTGAAGTGGTCCAGGTCGATGAACACCATGGCGGCCGGCAGCGACAGCGGCCGCGCATCGATCAGGCGCTGGGCGTGCTGGTCGAAGCGCTGGCGGTTGGCCAGCCCGGTCAGCCCGTCGTGGGCGGCCGACCATTCGAGCGCCTTGCGGGCGCTGCGCTGCTCGTCGATGTTCAGCACCGTCCAGATCGAGCCGAAGTCGGTGTGCTCCGAATCCACCGGCCGGCTGCGCAGCCGGGCCCAGAACCGGGTGCCGTCGCCGCGCTGCATGCGGCATTCGCCCACGTACGAATTGCTGCTGGCAAACGCCTCTTTCTCTAGCGCCGCCAGCGCGGGCTGGTCGTCTTCCGGCGGCACCACGATCAGGTCGACCGGCTGGCCCAGCAGGTCCTGGTCGGCGTAGGCGAGCAGGCGGCACAACTCGTCGCTCACCAGCTCGAAGCGCCGGTCGCGGATGAATGCGATGCCGATGGGCGCCGAGCGCATCACCGAGCGCAGCTTGCTGATCATTTCGCCGTTCAGGCGCTCCAGCTCGGCGCGCTGCACGCCGACGTCGCGCAGCACCTTGCCGAGATGCCCGATCTCGCCGTCGGCCTTGGGCCAGCCGTCTTCCGGGCGCATGGCGCCGTCGAACATGTGCTGTGCGCGCCGCTCCAGCAGCATCAGCGGCTGCAGCAGCCACCACAGGGTCAGGAACATGCCGGCGGACACCACGGCGACCAGGCTGGCCGCCCATGCCATGGCCTGCTGCCGGGCCGCCTTGACCGGGGCGAGCACCTCGGTTTCGGCGCGCGCGCGCCACACCATCCAGTCGGGGCCGGGCACACCGGCCACGCTGGCGATCTGGTGCGGCTGGGCCAGCAAAAGCCCTTGCGACTCGACCGGGCTGCCCGCCGCCTGCCATTCCTTGAAAGCCTGCGCGAGCCGGGGTTCTTCGGTGATCGGCCGCATGAGCCGCCGCCAGTCGGGGTGCGTCAGCATCTTGCCTTGCGCATCGGTGACGACCATCAGCGCGCCGCTGTCGCTTTCCTGGGCGTCGGTCACGCCGGCGAGCAGGTCGCGGCTGGACAGCCGCAGCGTGCCGGCGAGCACGCCGAAGACACCCTTGCGATTGCGCAACGGCTGGGTGAACACGACGATCGGCTCACCGGTGATCGGGCCCACCAGCGGCTCGCCGACGAGCGGGCGTCCTTCGGCCATCGCGCGGCGGAAGTTGAGGCCGTCGCGCACGTTCAGCTCGGGCCGGTAGACCCCCTTTTCGTCGACCATCACGCGCACCTGGCCGTCCGCGCCGGCAACGTAGATGGTGGCGAAGAAGTTCTGCAGCATCGGCTTGTCGCGCATGAAGGCGTTCAGCGCAGCCTGGTCGTCGAGCATGGTCTCGTCGAGCACCTGCGCCACCGACTGCAGCCCGCGCTGCAGTTGGATCACCTTGTGGCCCAGCAGCGCCGCAGTGCGCACCGCCTCGCCGATCTCGCGCTGGCGCTGTGCCTCCAGCAGGTCGTGCTCGGTACGCTGCACCAGCACGGTGGTGATCACGCCGATGCCCAGCACCAGGGCCATGATCCCGCCCATCGTGATGCGCGCCTTGAGCGAACCCAGGGCGTTTTCGAGGCGTACCAGGCGGGTGTTCATTCAGGCGGACGACGCTTCCCTTGCGCCTGTCGCGGCACGGCGGCTGCGCTTGACGGCGTACATGGCGTCGTCGGCCAGCCGCAAGGCCTCTTCGGCGGACGTGGTGCGCGGGTCGACGGCCACCACACCCACGCTGGCACCGCCGTAGTCGAGCATGGTCTGGTTCAGCCGCAGCTCGCCGATCGAGCCTTCGCCCAGGCGGTCAGCGAGCGCCCGGGCGGCGGTGCGCGGCGATTCGTCGTGCGCAGGACCGGCGCCGACCACCACGAACTCGTCGCCGCCGAAGCGCGCGAGCACGTCGCTCGCCCGCAGCGAGGCCGACAGCCGCCCGGCCATGGCGGACAGGAATTCGTCCCCGATGTCGTGGCCGTGCGTGTCGTTGATCTTCTTGAAACCGTCCATGTCGATGAAGCCGACCAGCACGCTGCGGCCCTCGCGCTCGCCGTGGGCGAGCAGGCGGCGCAGCGTGTCGAGCAGGCTGCGGCGGTTGGGCAGCCCGGTGAGCGCGTCGGTCGAGGCGTGGGCGGCCAGCTCGGCGTTGGCCTTCCTGAGCTCGAGGACGAGCATTTCGCGTTCGACCTGCTGGGCGATCAGCTTGGCAAACAGCCGGAGCACGGCCTCCGCATGGGGCGCCAGCGGCCGCGTTGCCCCGCTGGCGGCACACAGGGTGCCGTAAAGGTCGCTGCCGTCGGTCCGGACCGGGGTGCTCACATAGGTCCGGATGCCCAGTTCGCGTGCCGCATCGGAGTCGCCCCAGCGGGTGGCGACGTCGTCGGTGTAGGTGCGGCCTTCTTCGAGGGCGCGCCGGCACAGCGTGTCGGACCAGGGCACGGACATGCCCTCGGGGATCGTCATGGCCCCGGCGTTGCGGGCGAAGAGAACGCGCTGCAGGCCCTTGTCCAGGTCAATGGTCGTGAGGTAGGTCGACTCCAGGCCCGTGACCGCTTCGAGCATTTCGAGCATCGGGCGCGCCAGGTCTTCGAGCGTCTGGGCCGAAGAGACCGAGTCGGAAAGCCGTTCAATCAGAGATTCCATGCCCTGTATTTTGACGGCGATAGCGCAATGGTTAACCTTTGATTGCACTAAAACCCGGGCGACCGTTGCGCCGACCGGATTCGGGGGGCTCAGGACGCCAGGGCTTCCATCAACTCGGTCTCGATGGCGAGCTGCGTTTTCTGGCCCTGCAGTTCCGGGCCGCTGATGAGGAAGGTGTCTTCCACCCGCTCGCCCAGGGTCGTGACCTTGGCCAGCTGCAGGTTCAGGTGGTGGCGCGCCAGCACCCGGGCCACCGAGTACAGCAGGCCGGCCCGGTCGCTGGCCGAGATGTTGAGCAGCCAGCGCTGCGCCTTGTCGTCCGGCAACAGGCTGATGCGCGGCTTGATCGGAAAGCTGCGCACCCGGCGCGACACGCGCCCCATGCTGGGCGCGGGCAGGGCGCCGGCTTCGGTGAGTGTGTGCCCCAGGCCCGACTCGACCATGCTGATCAGGTCGCGGTAGTGGTCGGGCAGGAAGGTGGTGACCACCTGGAAGGTGTCGAGCGCGTAGCCGTTGCTCGTGGTGTGCACCTTGGCGTCCAGGATGCTGAAGGACGACTGGTCGAAGTAGCCGCAGATGCGCGCGAACAGGTCGGGCTGGTCGGGCGTGTAGACCACCACCTGCAGGCCTTCGCCCACCGGCGACAGGTGCGCGCGCACGATGGGCGGCGCCTTCGGGTCGATCGGCACGTTGCGCGGCGGCACGAAGCGCGAGAGCTGCTTGGCGTGCCAGGCGATCTCGGTGGCGTCGTGGCGCATGAAGTAGCCCACGTCCAGCGTGTCCCACAGCGCCTTGTGCGCCTCGAAGCGCTGGGCGTGCAGGGCGAGCTGTACCAGCGCCTCGCGCTTGCGCGACTCGACCTCGGCGTCCGGGTCGGGCATGCGCCCGCCCAGCGCGCGCAGCGTGTAGCGGTACAGGTCTTCGAGCAACTTGCCTTTCCAGGCATTCCACACGCGCGGCGAGGTGCCCCGGATGTCTGCAATGGTCAGAAGGTAGAGCGCGGTCAGGTAGCGCTCGTTGCCCACGCGCTTGGCGAAGGTGCCGATGACCTCGGGGTCGCTCAGGTCCTGCTTCTGCGCGACCTGGCTCATCACCAGGTGCTCGGCCACCAGGAACTCGATGAGCTTTGCGTCCTCGCGGGCGATGCCGTGCTGCTTGCAGAAGCG
The DNA here is from genome assembly GCF_051216435.1 of Variovorax pasteuri. Lineage (NCBI taxonomy): Bacteria > Pseudomonadati > Pseudomonadota > Betaproteobacteria > Burkholderiales > Comamonadaceae > Variovorax > Variovorax pasteuri. The sequence goes on along the minus strand of NZ_JBPJZS010000008.1, from coordinate 281,323 downwards.
CTGCACGTCGCGCGCGCCCAGGGTCGAATGGTCGCCGCCGCGGCCCTTGGCGATGTCGTGGAAGAGGGCGGCCACGTAAAGAATCCAGGGCTTGTCCCATCCGGCCGCCAACTGCGAGCAGAACGGGTACTCGTGCGCATGCTCGGCAATGAAGAAGCGGCGCACGTTGCGCAGCACCATCAGGATGTGCTGGTCCACCGTGTACACGTGGAACAGGTCGTGCTGCATCTGGCCCACGATGCTGCGGAACACCCGCAGGTAGCGCCCCAGCACCGAGGTCTGGTTCATCAGCCGGAACGCATGCGTGATGCCGTAGGGCTGCGTCAGGATCCGCATGAAGGTCGCGTGGTTGACCGGGTCGTTGCGGAACTTGCTGTCCATGACGTGGCGCGCGTTGTACAGCGCGCGCAGCGTGCGCGCCGACAGGCCCTGCACGCCGATGGTCTTCTGGTAGAGCAGGAAGGTCTCGAGCACCGCATGCGGCTCGCGCTCGTAGAGGTCGTCGCTGGCAATCTCGATCAGGCCGGCGCGCTCGTAGAAGCGCTCGTTGATCGACGTGTGCTGCTCCGCGCTGGGCTGCAGGCGCTCGGAAATGTTGAGCAGCAGGATCTGGTTGAGCTGCGACACCGCCTTGGCCGCCCAGTAGTAGCGGCGCATCAGCGCCTCGCTCGACTTGCGCTGCGACTCGCCTTCGTAGCCGAAGCTGGCCGCCACGGCGGTCTGCAGGTCGAACACCAGGCGGTCTTCGCGGCGGTTGGCGATCACGTGAAGGCGCGCGCGAATGAGCGAGAGCAGGGCCTCGTTGCGCTTGATCTGCTGCGCCTCGAACGAGGTGGCCAGGCCGTTCTTGGCCAGGTCGTCCCAGCGGCTGCCGAAGCCGGCGGCCTTGGTCATCCAGAGAATGGTCTGCAGGTCGCGCAGGCCGCCCGGCGACTCCTTGCAGTTGGGCTCCAGCGCGTAGGGCGTGTTGTCGAACTTCTGGTGGCGGTGCCGCATTTCCTGCGACTTGGCCACGAAGAAGGCCTGCGGATCGATGGCGCGGGTGAAGCGGCGGCGGAACGCAGTGAACAGCTTCTTGTCGCCTGCGATCAGGCGGGCCTCGAGCAGCGAGGTCTGGACGGTGACGTCCTTTTCGGCCTCTGACAGGCACTCTTCGACGGTGCGCACGCTGGAGCCGATCTCGAGCCCGGCGTCCCAGCAGTGGCCGATGAAGGCCTCGATGCGGGCGGGGTCGATCTCGCTGACATGGCCTTCGGGCGGCAGCAGCAGCAGCACGTCGACATCGGAGTACGGGAACAGCTCGCCGCGTCCGAAGCCGCCCACGGCAACCAGCGTCAGCGATTCACCGAAATCGGCGTCCCGCCACAGGGAGCACAGCGTCTGGTCGGCCAGCGCCGAGAGCTGGCGCAGCACCGTGTGCACGCTGCGCGTGGGCGCGCGCGCAAAGCGCAGGGTGTCGAAGAGGGCGAGCTTCTTCGCGCGATAGGCTTCGCGCAGCGTCGCCACGTCGATCTTGGCTGCTTCGATCACGACCGGGCCGTGCGCTTGCGCGTCAGGTCTTGGTCGAGGTGACGAACGAGGGCAGCGGCGGGCTGCCTTCGGACAGCGTGAGCACCTCGTAGCCGGTCTCTGTGACCAGCACCGTGTGCTCCCACTGGGCCGACAGCGAATGGTCGCGCGTGACGATGGTCCAGCCGTCGTACTGGCCGCCCTTGAAGTCTTCCTTCACGTCGCGCTTGCCGGCGTTGATCATCGGCTCGATGGTGAAGATCATGCCGGGCTTGAGCTCTTCCATGGTGCCCGGGCGGCCGTAATGCAGCACCTGGGGTTCTTCGTGGAAGCGCTGGCCCACGCCGTGGCCGCAGAACTCGCGCACGATCGAGAAGCCCTGGCCTTCGGCGAACTTCTGGATCGCGTGGCCCACGTCGCCCAGGTGCGCGCCGGGGCGCACCTGCAGGATGCCGTGCCACATGGCCTCGAAGGTGATGGAACACAGGCGCTTGGCGGCAATGGAGGTGTCGCCGATCACGTACATGCGGCTGTTGTCGCCGAACCAGCCGTCCTTGATGACGGTCACGTCGACGTTCATGATGTCGCCCTTTTTCAGGGGCTTGTCATTGGGAATGCCGTGGCAGACCACGTGGTTGACCGAGGTGCACAGCGACTTCGGAAAGGGCACGCTGCTGGCGCCCATGTAGCCCACCGTGGCCGAGGTGGTGCCCTGCTTGACCATGTATTCGGCGGCCAGCCGGTCGACATCGTTGGTCGTGATGCCGGGCTTGATCAGGGGCGTGAGGTAGTCGAGTACCTCGGAGGCCAGGCGGCATGCGACCCGCATGGCTTCGATGCCCGCAGCGTCTTTGTAGTGAATGCTCATCCCCGAATTATCCCATCGACCGATGAACCTGCCCCCAACGCGGGGCACTTCGTGTCCCCGTTGCCCCCCGAGGGGCGCGGCCCTCTCAGGGCGGCCCGGCGATGGCCTAAAATGCCGGGTTAACGCGGATGGCCCCAGTCAGCGGCCATCCGCCTCGATTCCTTGATTCCCAACGCGGCCCCCGAGGCCCCATCGACCGTGACGCAGCCCGCACCTCAAGCCCTTCCTGTCGTAACCATGTTCGAGGGCGGCAGCGCGCTCAGCGACTTCCGCGCGCGGCAACTGCTGCCGAAGCTCCAGGCCATCGAGCCGCGCATCGAGGGCATTTCGGCCCGTTTCGTGCATCTGGTGGTCACCGACGCCGCGCTGGATGCGGCCGGCCGCGAGCGCTTTGCCGCGCTGCTGACCTACGGCGAACCCTTCGAGGCGCCGGCCAAGGCAGGCACTTCGGTGGTGGTCACGCCCCGCCTGGGCACCGTGTCGCCCTGGGCTTCCAAGGCCACCGACATCGCCCACAACTGCGGCCTGGCGCTGCGCCGGGTCGAACGCGTCACGCAATACCACCTGAAGCTCAAGTCGCCGTTGATCGGCAAGGCCCCCGTGCTCGAAGGCGACGCCCTGGCGGCCGTCTCCGGTCCGCTGCACGACCGCATGACCGAATCGGTGCTGGCCACCGTGGAGCAGGCGGCCAGCCTGTTCAGCGAGCTGCCGGCCCAGCCGATGGCGCAGGTCGACGTGCTCGCCGGCGGGCGCACGGCGCTGGTCGCGGCCAACACCGGCTTCGGCCTGGCGCTGGCCGAGGACGAAATCGACTACTTGGTCGACGCCTTCACCCGCCTGGGCCGCAACCCCAGCGACGTCGAACTGATGATGTTCGCGCAGGCCAACAGCGAGCACTGCCGCCACAAGATCTTCAACGCCCAGTTCACCATCGACGGCAAGCCGCAGCCGCAAAGCCTGTTCTCGATGATCCGCCACACCGAGAAGCAGAACCCGCAGCACACGGTCATTGCCTACGCCGACAACGCCTCGGTGATGGAAGGCGGCACCATCGAGCGCTTCGTTCCGGCCTCGGGGTCGCAGAGCTACGGCAAGGAAAGCGCGCTGACCCACGTGCTCATGAAGGTCGAGACGCACAACCACCCGACCGCCATTTCCCCGTTTCCGGGCGCCTCGACCGGCGCGGGCGGCGAAATTCGCGACGAAGGCGCCACCGGCCGCGGCTCCAAGCCCAAGGCTGGGCTGACCGGCTTCACCGTGTCCAAGCTCTGGCCCGAAGATGGCCACTACGGCAAGCCCGAGCACATCGCCAGCCCGCTGCAGATCATGACCGAGGGCCCGCTGGGCGGCGCCGCGTTCAACAACGAATTCGGCCGTCCCAACTTGCTGGGCTACTTCCGCGAGTACGAGCAGACGGTGGCGAGCGACCTCGACACCGTGCAGCGCGGCTATCACAAGCCCATCATGATCGCGGGCGGACTCGGCAGCATCGACGCCACTCAGACCAAGAAGATACTGTTCCCGGCCGGCTCTCTGCTGATCCAGCTCGGCGGCCCCGGCATGCGCATCGGCATGGGCGGCAGCGCCGCCAGCTCGATGGCCACCGGCGCCAACGCGGCCGAGCTCGACTTCGACTCGGTGCAGCGCGGCAACCCCGAGATCGAGCGCCGTGCGCAGGAGGTCATCAACCACTGCTGGCAGCAGGGCGCCGCCAACCCCATCCTGGCGATCCACGACGTGGGCGCGGGCGGCCTGAGCAATGCCTTCCCCGAGCTGACCAACGACGCCGGCCGCGGCGCGCGCTTCGACCTGCGCGCCGTTCCGCTCGAAGAGTCGGGCATGGCGCCCAAGGAAATCTGGTGCAACGAGAGCCAGGAGCGCTATGTGCTGGCCATCGCGCCGGAGTCGCTCGAGCAGTTCAAGGCATTCTGCGAGCGCGAGCGCTGCCCGTTCTCGGTGGTCGGCGTGGCAACCGAAGAGCGCCAGCTGCTGGTGGCCGACGAAGGCGCGAAGGTGCAGCCGGTCGACATGCCCATGGACGTGCTGCTCGGCAAGCCGCCCAAGATGCACCGCGACGTCAAGGCCGTGACCCGCAGCTTCAAGCCGCTGGACCTCACCGGCGTCGACCTGCAGAAGGCCGCCATCGACGTGCTCGCGCACCCGACCGTGGCGTCCAAGCGCTTCCTGATCACCATCGGCGACCGCACCGTGGGCGGCATGAGCCACCGCGACCAGATGGTCGGCCCCTGGCAGGTGCCCGTGGCCGACTGCGCCGTGACGCTGGCCGACTACAAGGGCTTTGCCGGCGAAGCCATGAGCATGGGCGAGCGCACGCCGCTGGCCGCGCTCGACGCGCCGGCCTCGGGCCGCATGGCGGTGGCCGAGGCCATCACCAACCTGCTGGCCGCGCCCATCGAACTCTCGCGCGTCAAGCTGTCGGCCAACTGGATGGCTGCCTGCGGCGAACCCGGCGAAGACGCCGCGCTGTACGAAACCGTCAAGGCCGTGGGCCTGGAACTGTGCCCGGCGCTGGGCGTGTCGATTCCGGTCGGCAAGGATTCGCTGTCGATGCGCACGCAGTGGAAAGAGGGCGACGAGGCCAGGAAGGTCACGTCCCCCGTGAGCCTGATCGTCACCGCCTTCGCCTCGCTGGCCGACGTGCGCGGCACGCTCACGCCGCAGCTCGACGCCGAAGAGGCCGACACCACGCTCGTGCTGATCGACCTCGGCCAGGGCAAGCACCGCATGGCCGGCAGCATCCTGGCGCAAACGCTCAACCAGAGCGGCGACACCGTGCCTGACCTGGACGACCCCGCGCAACTGGTCGCGCTGGTGAACGCCGTGAACGCGCTGCGCGCCGACGGCAAGATCCTCGCCATGCACGACCGCAGCGACGGCGGCCTGTTCGCCACCGCTTGCGAAATGGCCTTTGCCGGCCACGTCGGCGTGGCGCTGAACGTCGACATGCTGGTCACCGAAGGCGACGGCATTTCCGACAGCCGCATGGAAACCGGCGACGCCAAGAACTGGGCGCAGCAGGTCAGCGCGCGGCGCGAGGAGCTCACGCTGAAGGCGCTGTTCAACGAAGAGCTGGGCATGGTGCTGCAGGTGCGCACCGCCGAGCGCAACGACGTGATGCAGCTGCTGCGCGCCCACGGCCTCAGCGCCCACAGCCACTTCGTCGGCAAGACCCGCCCGGTCAGCTCCACCATGGATGCCGGCAAGGGCAAGCTCGAAGTGTGGCGCGACGCCAAGCCGGTGTTCAGCGCGAGCCTGCACGACCTGCACCAAGTGTGGGACTCGGTCAGCTGGAAGATCGCGCGCGAGCGCGACAACCCGGCCTGCGCCGATGCCGAGCACGCCGCTGCAGGCGTGCCGAACGACCCGGGCATGCACGTCTTCCTGCCGAACGCGCCGGTGTCGCCTGCCGCCCCCGCCATCCTCCAGTCGCGCCCCAAGGTCGCCATCCTGCGCGAGCAGGGCGTCAACTCGCACGTCGAGATGGCCTACGCCTTCACCGAGGCCGGCTTCCAGGCCTTCGACGTCCACATGACCGACCTGCAGACGGGCAGGGCGGACCTGGCCAATTTCAAGGGCGTGGTCGCCTGCGGCGGCTTCAGCTACGGCGACACGCTGGGCGCCGGCATCGGCTGGGCCCGCAGCATCACCTTCAACCCCAAGCTGGCCGAACAGTTCAAGACCTTCTTCGGCCGTGAAGACACCTTCGGCCTGGGCGTGTGCAACGGCTGCCAGATGTTCGCCGAGCTGGCCGACATCATTCCGGGCGCGCAAGCCTGGCCGCGTTTCACCACCAACCAGAGCGAGCGCTTCGAGGCTCGCCTGTCGATGGTCGAGGTGCTCGAGTCGCCCAGCATCTTCTTCGCGGGCATGGCAGGCAGCCGCCTGCCGATCGCGGTGGCGCACGGCGAGGGCTACGCCAACTTCAAGCACCGCGGCGACGCCGCCAAGGCCATCGCGGCGATGCGCTTCGTGGACAACCATGGCCAGCCGACCGAGCAGTACCCGTTCAACCCGAACGGCAGCACGGGCGGCCTCACGTCGGTGACCACGCCGGACGGCCGCTTCACCGCGGTGATGCCGCACCCGGAGCGCGTGTTCCGCAACATCCAGATGAGCTGGACGCCGGGCGACCGCGGCGAGCTGAGCCCGTGGATGCAGATCTGGCGCAATGCGCGCAAGTGGGTGGGCTGAGCCACCCGAACGAAGGCTGCTGCGGCAGCCCCCATGAAAAAAACGGCCCGCGGGCCGTTTTTTCATGGGGAAGAAGAAAGCCGAGGCTTACTCGACCTTCGCCTTCGCGCGCAGGTCTTCCTGGTACTTCTGCAGGCGCTGCTGTTGCAGCTGCTGCGTGATCTGCGGCTTCACTTCTTCCAGCTTCGGCAGTTGTGCCTGGCGGATGTCGTCCACGCGGATGATGTGATAGCCGAACTGGGTCTTGATGGGCGCCGGGGTGGTCTCGCCCTTCTTGAGCTTGATCATGGCTTCCGAGAACTCGGGCACGAAGCTGGCGGGGTTGGCCCAGTCGAGGTCGCCGCCGTTGGCGCCCGAACCCGGGTCCTTGCTCTGCTTCTTGGCGATGTCTTCGAACTTGGCGCCCTTCTTCAGGTCGGCCATGATCTTCTTGGCCTGGTCCTCGGTTTCCACCAGGATGTGGCGCGCCTTGTATTCCTTGCCGCCGTTGGCCGCCACGAACTTGTCGTACTCGGCCTTCACGTCGGCGTCCGACACGGGGTTGGTCTTGCGGTAGTTCTCGAACAGCGCGCGGATCAGGATGGCCTGGCGTGCAAGTTCGAGCTGGTTCTTGTAGTCCTCGTTGGCGTCGAGGCCCTGCTTCTGCGCTTCCTGCATGAACACTTCGCGCGCCACGATTTCCTCGCGCAGCTGGCTCTGCATTTCAGGCGTCACCGGGCGGCCTGCGGCTGCCAGTTGCTGCGCCAGAACGTCCATGCGGGCCTTGGGCACCGGCTTGCCGTTCACGATGGCTGCGTTCTGCGCCAGAGCCGACATGGACGTGGCACCGAGCAGCACTGCGGCCGCGACGGCCTGCAAGATTTGTTTTTTCATGGAATGAATATCGAGCTGGGAAGGAAATGCGCGTGTAGGAAAACGCGCGTGAAAGAAAGCGGAGAGGGACGGAAGAGCGGCAAAGAAGGGGAGCCCGGAATCACGGCACATCCGGTGTGCGTTTCCGTGGAAAGACTCAGAGCACCTCGATGGCGATGGCGTGCAGACCCTGTGCGATAAAAACCTGGAGGGCATCATACACAAGCCGATGCCGCGCCACGCGGGGCTTTCCGTCGAACGCCGGGGAGGCGATGCGCACCCGGAAATGCGTGCCGAAGCCCTCCGCATTGGCACCCGAATGGCCCGCGTGCGCGGCGCTTTCGTCTATCACCTCGAGCTGCGTCGGCGCCAGTGCGTCGCGCAGCGCGGCTTCGAGGGCTGCCACCGTCGGCAGGGGGATGGTCATGCTGGTCGTCATGCGGTGGGCTTGTCTTCTTTCAGGTGGGGCGCGATGTACAGGCCCTGCGCCACCAGGAAGACGATGGGAAACGCATAGCCCCAGAGCTTGAAGTTGACCCAGGCCTCGGTCGTGAAGTACGCCGCCACGTAGCCGTTGATGAGCGCCATGAACAGGCAGTAGCCGATCCACGCCACGTTGAGCCGGCCCCAGACGCGCTCGGGCAACTCCAGCTGCTGGCCCAGCAGCATCTTCAGGAAGTTCTTCTTCAGCGCCCAGAGCGCCACCGCCAGCGCGATGGCCATCGCACCGTACAGCACCGTCGGCTTCCACTTGATGAAGCGGTCGTCGTGCAGCACCAGCGTGAGCGTGCCGAACAGCAGGATCAGCACCAGCGTGGCCTTCTGCATGGCCTGCAGCTTGCGCTCCATGGCGTAGATGATGGCCATCTGCGCCACGGTGGCGGCCATCAGCACGCCGGTGGCGGTGTAGATGTCGCCCAGCTTGTAGGCGACGAAGAACAGCAGGATCGGGAAGAAGTCGAGGAGCAGTTTCATTTTTTCTGGAAGTCGAGCGAAGCCGAGTTCATGCAGTAGCGCAGGCCGGTTTCCGTGGGTCCGTCGGGGAACACGTGGCCCAGGTGGGCGCCGCAGTTGGCGCAGACGTTCTCGGTGCGCACCATGCCGTGCGAGCGGTCGACGATGTTCCGGATGGCGCCGGGCACGGCTTCTTCGGAGAAGCTGGGCCAGCCGCAGCCCGCGTCGAACTTGGTGGCCGACTCGAACAGCTTGGCACCGCAGCACACGCAGTGGTAGGTGCCGTCGTCCCAGTGCGCTTCGTATTTGCCGGTGAAGGGGCGTTCGGTGGCGGCGTGGCGCGTCACCTCGAAGGCGGCCGGCTCGGCCCCTTTTTCAGCGAGCAGGGCTTTCCATTCGGCATCGGTCTTTTCAACGGGAGCGGTCATGAGGAGCAGCTGATTTCAATCGTGGAGGCCCAGTCGGGCGGGAAGCCGGCATAGGCGTCGGCGCCGGCATGTTCTTCAAAGGGGGTTTCCAGCAGGGTCAGCAAGGTTGCCACACCCGAGTGGTCCTTTTGCTGACTTGCTTCGATGGCTTGCTGACCCAGGTGGTTCCGCAGCACGAACTTGGGGTTCGACTTGAGCATCGAATCGGCCGCTTGCGCGCGCCCAGTGGTCGTGTGGTGCTCTGAAAACGATAGCATCCACGCGTCGAAGCCCTCGCGGTCCAGGAACAGGTCGCGCACCGGTTCGACGTTGCCGTCGGCCATGTGGTCGGACAGCCGGCGCCAGAAGATCGTGTAGTCGACCTTGCCCGCGGCCAGCAGCTTGAGCACGCCCTCGATGAGCGCGCGGTCGCCTTCGGCCGCATCGGCCAGGCCCAGCTTGGCGCGCATGCGGCCTTCGAATTCGGTGGGAAACACCGTCTTGTAAGACTCCAGCGCGGCCACGGCCACCTCCTGCTCGCCGATCAGCGGCAGCAGCGCCTGCGCCAGGCAGAACAGGTTCCAGTACGCCACGTTGGGCTGCTGGTTGAAGGCGTAGCGCCCGCTGGTGTCGCTGTGGTTGCAGATGTGGCGCGGGTCGAAGCCGTCGAGGAACTGGAACGGGCCGTAGTCGATGGTGAGCCCGAGGATGCTCATGTTGTCGGTGTTCATCACCCCGTGGCAGAAGCCCACGGCCTGCCATTGCGCGAGCAGTGCGGCGGTGCGTTCGCTCACGGCTTCCAGGAACGCGGCGTAGGCGTTGCCGCCGAAGCGTTCGGTGGTGCGGCATGCGGGGTAGTAGCGGTCGATGACATAGTCGACCAGCGCGCGCAACTCGTCTTCTCGCTGGTTGGCCGCAAAGTGCTCGAAATGGCCGAAGCGGATGAAACTGGGCGCCACGCGCGCGACGACCGCCGCGCTTTCGAGCTCTTCGCGCCGCACGCGCGCGTCCGACCCGGTCACGCACAGCGCGCGCGTGGTCGGAATGCCGAGGCCGTGCATGGCCTCGCTGCAGAGGAATTCGCGGATGCTGGAACGCAGCACGGCGCGGCCGTCGCCGCCGCGCGAGTAGGGCGTGCGGCCCGCGCCCTTGAGCTGCAGTTCGAGGCCGGCTTCGGTCTCGCCGATCATGATGGCGCGGCCGTCGCCCAGCTGGCCGGCCCACACGCCGAACTGGTGGCCGCTGTAGACGGTGGAGAAAGGGCGGGTGCCGGCGATGGGCAGGCTGCCGGTCAGGGCCGACAGGGTGCTGGCCGATGAGTGCCAGTCGGCCGGCAGACCCAGATCGCGCGCCACGGCGTCGCTGCGGCACACCCAGTACGGATCGGGCAGGGGCGTGGGCCGCAGTTCGGTGAAAAACGCGGGGCCCAGGGTCGAAAAGCCGGGTTTCCAGCGCAGTCCCAGGTCCGCGACCTCGGTGTCTTCAGCAAGCAAGCTCATGCCCGGATTGTCCGGCAGAGCACGAAACCCCTGGCCGAACGGGCCATCGGGGCCCGCGCCCGGTTCGATCGCTCAGGCGGCCAGCGCCGCCGGGCCGTGCCAGATGCGCGCCCGGTACTGCGCCGGCGGAACGCCGAACCAGCGCTTGCAGGCGCGAAAGAAGTTGCTGCTGTCCACGAAGCCCAGCATGTCGGCCACGTCGGTCAGCGTGTGGCGGTCTTCCGCCAGGTACTGCTGCGCCAGTTCGCGGCGGGTGCGGTCGAGCAGCGACTGGAACGACTCCGACTCTTCCTGCAATCGGCGCTGCAGGGTGCGCTCGGCCAGTCCCAGGCCCGAGGCCACGTCCTGGCGGCGCGGCTCGCCGTGCTGCAGCCGGCGCGCGATCTCGGCGCACACGAGGCTGCTGGTGGTGGTCTGGCCCAGCAGGGTGAGCTGGTCGTCGAGCAGGTGCTCCTGCATCTCGCCGAGCACCGGATGCGCGGTGGGCAGCGGCATGGCCATGTCGGCGGCGGAAACCAGCAGGCGGTTGGCCGCGGCGTTGAAGCGCACGTCGCAGCCGAAGGCCTCGCGGTGCAGCCGGTCGCTGGCGGGCGCGGGATAGACGAACTCCATGGCGAGTGGCTGCACGTCGCGCCGCGTGAGCCAGCGGCACTGCATGAGCGTGGTGAGCAATGCGAACTCCACGCGCTGCCGCGGAATGGGCAGGCTGCCGCCGGTGTGTTCCATGACCAGCCAGCAGCCGCGCGCGTCGGCCTGCAGCGAGAAGGCCGTCGCGTCCGAGATCACCGCCATGTAGCGGGCCAGCCGCGCGAGCGCCGCGCCCAGGTCGGGGCTGCAGGCCATGGCATGGCCGACCGTGCCCAGCTTGCTGTGCGTGGAGGCGAAGTCGCGGTGCAGCCCCAGCGTGGCCTTGCCGGCGCGCGCCACGGCGAGTTGCCACAGCACGGTGATCTCGTCGACCGGGATGCGGGCGTTCTGCCGGTGCAGCGAATCGGGGTCGAAGCCGGCGTCGCGCAGCAGCTGGGGCACGTCCAGCCCCTCGGCCTCGAACATCGACAGCACGCCTTCGAGCCACGCCGCCGAGCTGGTGCGCAGCTCCGGCTGCGTGCAGCCGGGGCGGCGCGACGGCCGGCGCACGGGGCGCGACGTGGAGGCTTCTGAAGTCATTGATTTGGCTCGCTTGCGATAGCGGTGAAAACGGCGCCCGTTTCTAGAATTTTTTGGTGCGCGGCGGCCCGGTCGAATTCCAGTATGGCCGCCGCGCACCGAGCCAGGAATTCCGATTAACCCGGTGTGGAGACAAAACATGAAGACAGCGGCAGCAGCACAGGACCAGGGCGCGGCAGTAAAGGCGGCGGTGGCCAGGGCCCTCGCCATCGTGGCGGCAACGGCAGCCCTCGCGGCCTGCGGCGGCGGATCGTCGGGCTCGACCGGCTTCGCCTTTCTGCCGAGTGCGCCCGCGCCGGCCCCTGCGCCCCCACCCGAGCCCGCGGCCGACGGCCCCATGGTCCGCCAGACCACGGCCGGCAAGATCGAAGGCGTGGACGACAGCGCCGCTTCGGGCACCTGGTTCTGGAAGGGCGTGCCCTTTGCCAAGGCGCCGTCCGGCGAGCTGCGCTGGCGCGCCCCGGTCGAGCCCGAGGCCTGGAGCGGGATTCGCGCGGCGAAGACCTTCGGCGCGGCCTGCCTGCAGATCGGCCGCATCTTCGGCCCCGGCGCCAACAACACCTACGACGCCACCATCGTTTCCACGCTGGGCAAGCCGCTCGGCAGCGAAGACTGCCTGTTCGTCAACGTGTGGCGCCCGGCCACCCCCGACAAGAAGCTGCCGGTGCTGCTGTTCGTGCACGGTGGCAGCAACATCTCCGGCTACACGGCCGATCCGCTGTACGACGGCGCGAAGCTGGCCAAGGCCGCCAACGCGGTGGTCATCACCGCCAGCTACCGGCTCGGCGTGCTGGGCTTTTTGAACGTGCCGCAGCTGCGCCCCGGCGGCACCGCGGGCGACGACTCGGGCAACTTCGCGCTGCTCGACAACATGGCCGCGCTGCGCTTCATCCAGAACAACGTGGCCGCCTTCGGCGGCGACCCGGGCAACGTCACGCTGTCGGGCGAATCGGCAGGCGCCACCAACCTGCTGGCCATCATGACCTCGCCGATGGCCAAGGGCCTGTTCCACAAGGTCATCGAAATGAGCGGCGGCATTTCCATGGCGAGCAACCTCGTGGGCAAGCCCGGCGCGTCGCCGGCGCTGAACCCGGCTTCGGTGTCGCTCGCGCAGGGCGACGGCATTCTGAAGAGCCTGCTCGTGGCCGATGGCACCGCGGCCAATGCCGGGGCCGCCGCCACCTACATCGCCTCGCGCACACCGGCCCAGATTGCCGCCTACCTGCGCGCGAAGGAGGGCGGGGCGCTGCTGACCGCGGTGCTGAACGCCGGGCTGAGCGCAGTGGCGCCCATTCCCGACGGCACGGTGATACCCCTGAACCCGATCGACGCCATCGCCGCCGACCAGTACGTGAAGGTGCCGACCATCGCGGGCAACACGCGCGAGGAGGGCAAGCTGTTCGCATCCTTGCTGCCGCTGTTCGGCGGCAACCCGGGCTGGAAGATCGACGACGCGGCGCGCCTCACGCTGATGATGAACTTCAACCCCGATGCGGCCGCGCAGACGCTCACCTCGGGCGACATCATCGATGCGTCCTACCTGCCGGTAGGTACCGCCGTCACGGGCTACAACGCGAAGACCCGGCTCGTCACCAGCCTGCTGTTCGAAGCCAACCGCGACAACCTGCTCGACACCATGAAGACGCGCCAGTCCAACCTGTGGAGCTACCGGCTCGACTGGGCGCAGGAGGCCTACCCCTGGAACGAGGTGTACGGCGCGGCGCATGCGTTCGACCTGCCGTTCGTGTTCGGCAATTTCGGGCCGTCGGTGCTCTCCAACACCATCGGCGGCAAGGCCAACGAGAAGGGGCGCCTGGCGCTGTCGGGCGCCGTGATGGCCAGCATCGGCGCCTTCATGCGCAAGGGCGACCCGAATACGCCCGAACTTGGTGCAACCTGGGCGCCCTGGCCGTCGAAGCTGCTGTTCGACGCCACGCCCACGGCGCTGCAGAACGGCGTGGAGTGAGCCGCTTCGTTCAATCGTGCAGTGCGGGTTTGTGTCATTGTGGAAGTGGCCGAAGCTTGCGTGAATCCATTGATCGCCAAGTTTTCATGAAGTCATTTCTTTCAGGAGTCCGTAGATGCTGGGTTTGATGCAAGACCAACCGCTTTTGATCTCGTCGCTGATCGAGTTCGTCGAGCGCCACAACGGCGACGGCGAGATCGTCTCGCGCCGTGTCGAGGGCGACATTCACCGCTGCACATGGAGCGACATCGCATCGCGTGCCAGGCAGGTGGCCAACGCGCTGGACGGCGAGCAACTGCTGTTCAGCGACCGCATCGCCACGCTGGCCTGGAACGGCTACCGCCACCTGGAGCTGTACTACGGCGTGAGCGGCAGCGGCCGCGTGCTGCACACCATCAACCCGCGCCTGCACCCCGACCAGATCGCGTGGATCGCCAACCACGCCGAAGACCAGATCCTGTGCTTCGACCTGAGCTTCCTGCCGCTGGTGCAGGCCGTGCACGCCAAGTGCCCGGCCATCCGCAAATGGGTGGCGCTGTGCGACGCCGACAAGCTGCCTGCAGACAGCGGCGTGCCCAACCTCGTGAGCTACGAAAGCTGGATGGGCGCGCAGCCCACCGACTACGAATGGCCCACCTTCGACGAGAACTCGGCCTCGAGCATGTGCTACACGAGCGGCACCACGGGCAACCCCAAGGCCGCGCTCTACAGCCACCGCTCCACGATGCTGCATGCTTACGCGGCCGCGCTGCCCGACGTCATGCGCCTGTCGGCACAGGACTCGGTGCTGCCGGTGGTGCCCATGTTCCATGTCAACGCGTGGGGCATTCCGTACTCGGCCGCGCTGGTCGGCTGCAAGCTCGTGTTCCCCGGCCCGGCGCTGGACGGCAAGTCGGTGTACGAACTGATCGAGGCCGAAGGCGTGACCTTCGCCGCCGGCGTGCCCACCGTGTGGCAGATGCTGCTGGGCCACATGCAGGCGCACGGCCTGAAGTTCAGCAAGCTCAACCGCACCGTCATCGGCGGCTCGGCCTGCCCGCCGGCCATGATCACGGCGTTCCAGGAACTCTTCAACGTCGAGGTGCTGCACGCCTGGGGCATGACCGAGATGAGCCCGCTGGGCACGCTGTGCACGCTGAAGAACAAGCACCTGTCGCTGCCGCCCGACGCGCAGCTGCAGATCCGCATGAAGCAGGGGCGTGCCATCTTCGGCGTGGACATGAAGATCGTCGACAGCGACGGCGCCGAGCTGCCGTGGGACGGCAAGACGCCCGGCGACCTGCTGGTCAAGGGCCCGTGGATCGTGAAGGAATACTTCAAGGGGGAGGGCGGCGACCCGCTCGTTCCCGATGCGCAGGGCCGCGGCTGGTTCCCCACCGGCGACGTGGCCACCATCGACGCCGAGGGCTACCTGCAGATCACCGACCGCAGCAAGGACGTGATCAAGTCCGGCGGCGAGTGGATCAGCTCCATCGACATCGAGAACATCGCCGTGGCGCACCCGGCCGTGGCCATGGCAGCGTGCATCGGCGTGTTCCACCCCAAGTGGGACGAGCGGCCGATCATTGCCGTGGCGAAGAAGCCCGGCGGCGAGGTCAGCCGCGACGAACTGCTGAAGTTCTACGAAGGCAAGACCGCCAAGTGGCAGATTCCCGACGACGTGGTGTTCGTCGAAGCCATTCCGATCGGCGCCACCGGGAAGATTCTGAAGACGCGGCTGCGCGAGCTGCTGAAGGACTACAAGCTTCCCACCCTCTGAACCCGCAGGCCAAGCCCTGCTGCACTGTCGCGCACGCGATAGGAAAGCCGCCCCCGCGGCTTTTCTTCCGGGCAATCCCTGTGCGGTGAAAAAAAGGGCGCTTGTACGCTGGCATCCGCCTAACAAAACTGGAGACTCTTCATGCAAATTGCTATCAAGTCAGTAGCTGCCTGCGCAATGCTGGTGTGCGTTACCGCCACATTCGCTCAAAAGGGCGAGACCGTCAAGATTGCCTGGATCGACCCGCTCTCGGGCCTCATGGCCGCGGTGGGCACCAACCAGCTCAAGACCACGCAATTCCTTGCTGAAGAGTTCAACAAGAAGAACCAGTCGGGCGTGAAGTTCGAGGTCATCGGCATCGACAACAAGCTCAGCCCGCAGGAGACCACCGCGGCGCTGCGTTCCGCGCAGGACCAGGGTGCGCGCTACATCATGCAGGGCAACGGCTCCGGCCCGGCGCTGGCCATCATCGACGCCATCGAGAAGAACAACTCGCGCAACCCCGGCAAGGAGTTGCTGTTCATGAACTACGCGGCGGTCGACCCCGACCTGACCAACAGCAAGTGCAGCTACTGGCACTTCCGCGTGGACGCCGACACCTCCATGAAGATGGAGGCGCTCACCGCCTGGATGAAGGACCAGCCCGACATCAAGAAGGTCTACCTGCTCGGGCAGAACTATGCCCACGGCGTGCAGGTGGCCAAGTACGCCAAGGAAGACCTGAAGGTCAAGCGCCCCGACATCCAGATCGTGGGCGAAGACCTGCACCCGCTTGCGCAGGTGCGCGACTTCTCGCCTTACATCGCCAAGATCAAGGCCTCGGGTGCCGACACCGTCATTACCGGCAACTGGGGCTCCGACCTGTCGCTGCTCATCAAGGCGGCCAACGACTCGGGCCTGAACGTCAAGTTCCTGACCTACTACGCGCCGGGCGCGGGCACGCCCACGGCCATGGGCGCCACGTCCGACGGCAAGGTCTACACCGTGGCCTACGCCCACTACAACATGGGCGGCGAGATCCAGCAGCTGCTCGCCGGCTACAAGAAGCGCATGAACGACGACCTGACGCAGGCCTCGATCTACCACGTGTTCGCGCTGCTCGACGCCGCCTTTGCCAAGACCAAGTCGACCGACCCCGTGAAGGTGGCCGCGGCGCTCGAAGGCATGAAGATCAAGAGCTTCAACGGCGAGGTCGAGATGCGCAAGACCGACCACCAGCTGCAGCAGGGCCTGTACATCTCGCGTTGGGAAAAGGCCAGCGCCAAGTACCCGTACGACGCGGAGAACACCGGCTACACCAATGTGCCGGTGAAGTACTACGAGTCGTACGTGGCCAGCACGCCCACCACGTGCCAGATGAAGCGCCCCTGAGCCCCGTTGTTCAAGGTCGTCGAGCAAATTCCTACCCGTTGGTAGCAAGGAGCTACCAACGGGTAGCAAATTGGGTGAACGCGGTGTCGCCTGCGCGATAGAAACGGGCCTTCGAGGCCACCCTCTTACGGGCATTCCCTGAGGGGAGGGGCTGGGAACGCTTGTACGCTCGTGTTGCGTTTTGATTCGGTTCTGATTCGGTTTGACCAGGAGATATAGATTGAAGTTCGCTCTGAAAATCGCTGCCGCTGCCGTCATTGCGGCCACCGCCACCGGTGCCCTCGCCCAGAAGGGTGAAACCGTCAAGATCGCATGGCTCGACCCTCTGTCCGGCCTGATGGCCGCGGTGGGCACCAACCAGCTCAAGACCTTCCAGTTCTTCGCCGAAGAGTTCAACAAGAAGAACGCGGCGGGCGTGAAGTTCGAGATCATCGGCATCGACAACAAGCTCAGCCCGCAGGAGACCACCAGCGCGCTGCGCTCGGCGCTCGACCAGGGCGCGCGCTACATCGTGCAGGGCAACGGCTCCGGCCCGGCGCTGGCCATCATCGATGCGCTCGAGAAGAACAACGCGCGCAACCCCGGCAAGGAAGCGCTGTACCTGAACTACGCCGCGGTCGACCCCGAGCTGACCAACGCCAAGTGCAGCTACTGGCAGTTCCGCTTCGACGCCGACACGTCGATGAAGATGGAAGCGCTGACCACCTGGATGAAGGACCAGCCGGAGATCAAGAAGGTCTACGTCATCGGCCAGAACTACTCGCACGGCCAGCAGGTCTCCAAGTTCGCCAAGGAAGACCTGAAGGTCAAGCGCCCCGACATCCAGATCGTGGGCGACGACCTGCACCCGCTCGCGCAGGTGCGCGACTTCTCGCCCTACATCGCCAAGATCAAGGCCTCGGGCGCCGACACCGTCATCACCGGCAACTGGGGCTCCGACCTGGCACTGCTCATCAAGGCGGCCAACGACTCGGGCCTGAACGTCAAGTTCCTGACCTACTACGCCGTGACCACCGGCACGCCCACCGCCATGGGCGCGGCGTCCGACGGCAAGGTGTACCAGGTCGGCTACGCGCACTACAACATGGGCGGCGACATGCAGAAGTACGCCGACGACTTCAAGAAGAAGTTCAACGACGACCTCTACACCACCGACGTGTACACCGTGTTCCAGGCACTGACCGAAGCCTTCGTGAAGACCAAGTCGACCGACCCCGTCAAGGTGGCCGCCGCCATGGAAGGGCTGAAGTTCAAGAGCTTCAACGGCGACGTCGAGCTGCGCAAGACCGACCACCAGCTGCAGCAAGGCCTGTACATCACCAAGTGGGAGAAGGCCAGCGCCAAGTACCCGTACAGCCCCGAGAACACCGGCTACACGCTGGCGCCTGTGAAGTACTACGACGCCTACGTGGCGAGCACGCCCACGTCGTGCCAGATGAAGCGTCCTTCCTGACCTCCCGAGTCCTGACTCACTGAGCTCCGGAAAGCGCCAACGCGGTCGAGGCCCGACTTCAACACTCGGGCCTTTTTCTTTTTTCACCTGACACGAAAGACCGATGAACGTCGAATTCTTCGTCATCTCGCTGCTCAACGGCGTGAGCTACGGCTTGCTGTTGTTCATGCTGAGCTCCGGCCTCACGCTGATCTTCAGCATGATGGGTGTGCTCAACTTCGCACACGCCAGCTTCTACATGCTGGGCGCCTACTTCGCCTACACGATCTCGGGCGTGCTGGGCTTCTGGCCGGCGCTGTTCATCGCACCGCTGCTGGTGTTCGCGCTGGGCGCGGCCTTCGAGCGCTACTGCCTGCGCCGCGTTCACAAGTTCGGCCACGTGCCCGAGCTGCTGGTGACCTTCGGCCTTTCGTACCTCATTCTCGAACTGGTGCAGCTGGTGTGGGGCCGCTCCACGGTGCCCTACGGCCTGCCGCAGGCGCTGCAGGGTCCGCTCTTCACGCTCTACGGCACGCAGTTCCCCAAGTCGCGTTCGTTCATCATGCTGGTGGCCGTGCTGATGCTGGTGTCTGTGTGGCTGCTGCTCACGCGCACGCGCATCGGCCTGGTGATCCAGGCGGCGCTCAAGCACCCCGACATGGTCGAGGCGCTGGGCCACAACGTGCCGCGCGTGTTCATGATGGTGTTCGGCGGCGGTGCCGCGCTGGCGGGCCTGGCCGGCGTGGTCGGCGGCAACACCTACGTCACCGAGCCGGCCATGGCGGGCTCGGTCGGCTCCATCATCTTCGTGGTGGTGGTGGTCGGCGGCATGGGGTCGCTGGCGGGCGCCTTCCTGGCCTCGCTGATCATCGGCGTGGTGCAGACCTTCGCCGTGGCCATGGACCAGTCGCTCGCGGGCGCGCTGCAGTGGTTCGGCATGGCGGTGACGGACCAGACCTTCGGCTACGAGCTGCTCAAGCTCACGATCTCGCAGGTCGCGCCCATCCTGCCGTACCTGTTCCTGGTGCTGATCCTCATCTTCCGCCCCAAGGGCCTCCTTGGCACCCGGGAGGACTGACGCCATGACCACCGCAACCACAACCACCCCCGCGACCACCGGCACCGGCACCTCGCAGAAGAAGTACTACCGCTTCAAGCCGCTGAACATCGGCCGCATCCTGATCTGGTCGCTGTTCGCGCTGCTGCTGATCGTGGCGCCGATGCTCTTCAAGAGCAGCCTGGCGCTCACCATGCTGTCGCAGATCGGCTACCTGATCATCATCTGCCTGAGCTACAACATCCTGCTGGGGCAGGGCGGCATGCTCAGCTTCGGGCATGCGGTGTACGTGGGCCTGGGCTCGTTCATCGCCATCCACACCATGAACTTGGCCAGCGCCGGCAAGCTGCCGATTCCGCTGGTGCTCATTCCGCTCGTGGGCGGCTTGGGCGGCATGTTCTTCGCCATGGTGTTCGGCTATGTGTCGACCAAGAAGTCGGGCACCACCTTCGCGATGATCACGCTCGGCCTCGGCGAGCTGGTCGCCGCCATGGCGCTGATGTTCCCCAGCTTCTTCGGCGGCGAGGGCGGCATCACCACCAACCGCGTGTACGGCGCTTCGTTCTTCGGCATCACCTTCGGGCCGCAGAACCAGGTGTACTACCTGATCGCGGTGTACTGCTTCATCTGCACCGCGCTGATGTTCGCCTTCACCGGCACGCCGCTCGGACGCATGCTGAACGCGGTGCGCGACAACCCGGAGCGCGTGGAGTTCATCGGCTACAACACGCAGCGCGTGCGCTACTTCGCCTTCATCATCGCGGGCTTCTTCGCGGGCATCGGCGGCGGGCTGGCGGCCATCAACTTCGAGATCGTGAACGCGGCCGACAGCCTGAACGGGCTGCGCTCGGGCAGCTACCTGCTGTTCACCTTCCTGGGCGGTGCGACCTTCTTCTTCGGGCCGATCATCGGCGCGGCGCTGCTGGTGTTCGCGCTGGTGCTGCTGTCGGAGCTGAGCAAGGCCTGGCTGCTGTACGTGGGCCTGGTGTTCCTGCTGATGGTGATGTTCGCGCCCGGCGGCGTGGCCAGCCTGATCATGATGAACATGCGCGTGGCGCTGTTCGGCAAGATCAAGCGCTTCTACCTGCTGTACGTGGGCCTGTTCATCGGCGCGGCCGTCATGCTGGCGGGCGCCGCGGCCATCGTCGAGATGATCTATCACATGCAGCTCAACGCAGCGCTCGGGCCCATGGTGCCGTTCGCGGGTCTGCAGCTCGACACGTCGTCGGCCACCAGCTGGGTCGTCGCGGCGGCCTTGCTGGCGGTGGGCCTGGGCATCTTCGAGGTGGTGCGCAGGCGCTTCGCGAAGGCATGGGGCCAGGCGCAGGAAGAAATCGAAGCCGAGATCAAGCGCCGGGAGGTTGCATAGGCATGACTTACTCACTCGAACTCAAGGGTCTGCGCAAGAGCTTCGGCAAGACCGACATCATCCGCGGGGTCGACCTGGCGGTGAACGCGGGCGAGCGCATCGCGATCATCGGGCCGAACGGCGCGGGCAAGTCCACGCTGTTCAACCTGATCAGCGGGCGCCTGGCGCCCACCAGCGGCGAGGTGCTGCTGAACGGCCAGCGCATCGACGGCAAGCAGCCCTACGAAATCAACCGCATGGGGCTGTCGCGCAGTTTCCAGATCACCAACATCTTTCCGAAGCTGAGCGTGTTCGAGAACCTGCGCTGCGGCGTGCTGTGGAGCCTGGGCTACAAGTACACCTTCCTGCGCTTTCTGTCGAACCTGGACGACGCCAACGAGCGCACCGAGGAACTCATCAAGCAGATCGGGCTGGAGAAGAAGCGCGACGTGCATGCGGTGAACCTCACGTACGCCGAGCAGCGCGCGCTGGAAATCGGCGTGACGATCGCGGGCGGTGCGAACGTCATCCTGCTGGACGAGCCCACGGCCGGCATGAGCAAGACGGAAACCTCGCACTTCATCTCGCTGATCAAGCACGTCACGGTCGGCAAGACGCTGCTGACGGTGGAGCACGACATGGGCGTGGTGTTCGGGCTGGCCGACAAGATCGCGGTGGTGGTGTACGGCGAGATCATCGCCTTCGATTCGCCTGCGGCCGTGCGTGCCAATGCGCGCGTGCAGGAGGCGTATCTGGGCTCATCCGTAGCCGATGCGCAAGGGGCAGGACACTGACAACATGCTGAAGCTTCAAGACATCCACGCCTACTACGGCAAGAGCCATGTGCTGCATGGCGTTTCCTTCGAGGTGAACCCCGGCGAGATCGTCGCGCTGCTGGGCCGCAATGGTTCGGGCCGCTCGACCACCGCCAAGGCCATCATGGGCCTGGTGCATGCCGAGGGCGGACTGCACTGGAAGGGGCAGGACATCCTGCGCCGCAAGGCCTACGAAATTGCACATTTCGGCATCGGCTACGTGCCCGAGAACCGCGACATCTTTCCCAAGCTCACGGTGCACCAGAACCTGCTGCTGGGGCAGAAGGGCACGGGCAAGGGCAGCCGCTGGCAGTTCGACGACATGTACGGCATGTTCCCGCGCCTGAAGGAGCGCCAGCACACCGAAGCCGGCGTGCTGTCGGGCGGCGAGCAGCAGATGCTCACGCTGTGCCGCACGCTCATGGGCGATCCCGACCTGATCATCATCGACGAGCCGACCGAAGGCCTCGCGCCCAAGATCGTCGAGCTGGTGGGGCAGTATTTGCGCACGCTGAAGGACAAGGGCATCTCGGTGCTGCTGATCGAGCAGAAGCTCACCATTGCGATGCAGATCTCGGACCGCGCGCTCGTCATGGGCCACGGCAGCATCGTGTTCGACGGCACGCCCGACAGCCTGCGCGCAGACGCCACAACGCGCAAGGAGTGGCTGGAGGTTTAGGGCTAACCCCCAGGCTTCGCGCACTTCGTGTCGCTACGCCTTCCCCCTTGCAGGGGGCAACACCTGCGGCCCGGCAAAGCCGGTTCCGCGGTGTTCCCCGAAAGCCCCGCCCTCCTCAGGGAGGGCCTTGTCTCTCCAGCGACTGCATGCCATTGTTGCGTCGCGACAAAAGCCTAGAATCCCCCGAAAAAGAACACTCGTGCTTTTTCTTCTTTTTCTTCACACACCAAGGAACGCAGCATGACGGCTGAATACAAAGTGCTCGGCGATGTCGCCGTGATCACCATGACCAACCCGCCGGTCAACGGTCTCGGCTTCTCGACGCGCATCGGCATCACCGACGGCCTCGCCAAGGCCAATGCCGACGACGCCGTCAAGGCCATCGTCATCACCGGCGCCGGCAAGGCGTTCTCGGGCGGTGCGGACATCAAGGAATTCGGCACGCCCAAGGCGCTGCAAGAGCCCAACCTGCTGAGCGTGATCCTCGCGCTCGAAGCGTCTTCCAAACCCATCGTCGCGGCCATCCACTCGGTGTGCATGGGCGGCGGCCTCGAGCTGGCCCTGGGTTGCCACTACCGCGTGGCCGCTCCCGGCACCAGCGTCGCGCTGCCAGAAGTCAAGCTGGGCCTCATTCCCGGCGCCGGCGGCACGCAGCGCCTGCCGCGCGTGATCGGTGTCGAGACCGCGTTGAACATGATCGTCAGCGGCGAGCCCGTGAAGAGCGAACTGCTCGCTAGCCTGCCCGGCCAGAAACTGTTCGACCGGCTGGCTGCATCGACCGAATCGGTGTTCGAAGAGGCCGTGGCCTTCGCCAAGAGCGTGGCCGGCAAGACCGGTGAAGCGCATCCGCTGGTGCGCAACCTGCCGTGCAAGCACCCGCAAGGCGACGCCTACTTCCAGTTCGCCAAGAACATGGTCGGCGGCATGTCGAAGAACTACCCCGCGCCGCTGCAATGCGTGGACGCGGTGCAGGCCGCCACCAAGCTGAAGTTCGACGCCGGCATGGCCGAAGAGCGCCGCATCTTCACCTCGCTGATGTTCACGCCCGAATCGCTGGCACTGCGCCACCTGTTCATGGCCGAGCGCGCCGCCAGCAAGATTCCCGACGTGGCCGAAGACACGCCCAAGCGCGACATCAAGGCCGTGGGCGTCATCGGCGCCGGCACCATGGGCGGCGGCATCTCGATGAACTTCCTGAACGCGGGCATCCCCGTCAAGATCCTCGAGATGAAGCAGGAGGCGCTCGACCGTGGCGTCGCCACCATCAAGAAGAACTACGAAGCCCAGGTCAAGAAGGGCAAGCTCAAGCAGGACAAGTACGAGCAGCGCATGGCGCTCCTGAGCACCACGCTGAGCTACGACGACCTGAAGGACGCCGACCTGATCATCGAGGCCGTGTTCGAAGAGCTGGGCGTGAAAGAGAAGGTGTTCAAGGAGCTCGACCGCGTCGCCAAGAAGGGCGCGATCCTGGCGTCGAACACATCCACGCTCGACGTCGACAAGATCGCCGCCTTCACCGACCGTCCGCAGGACGTGGTCGGCATGCACTTCTTCAGCCCCGCCAACGTGATGAAGCTGCTCGAAGTGGTGCGCGGCAAGGCCACGGGCAAGGACGTGCTGGCCACGGTCATGGCCATTGGCAAGAAGATCAAGAAGACCGCGGTGGTCTCCGGCGTGTGCGACGGCTTCATCGGCAACCGCATGATCGAGCAGTACTCGCGCCAGGCGGGCTTTCTGCTGGACGAAGGCGCGCTGCCGCAGCAGGTCGACAAGGCCATCGAGAAGTTCGGCTTTGCCATGGGCCCGTTCCGCATGGGCGACCTGGCCGGCAACGACATCGGCTGGGCCATTCGCAAGCGCCGCGCCACCGAGCGCGCCGACATGAAGTACAGCCGCACGGCCGACAAGCTCTGCGAACTGGGCCGCTTCGGCCAGAAGACCGGGGCAGGGTGGTACGACTACCAGGCCGGCAAGCGCGACGCGATTCCGTCGGAGCTCGTCAACAAGATGATCGAGGACCACCGCAAGGAACTGGGCATCACGCCGCGCAAGATTTCCGATGAGGAGATCGTGCAACGCCTGGTGTACGCGCTGGTCAACGAAGGCGCGCAGATCCTCGAAGACGGCATCGCCTCGAAGTCCGGCGACATCGACATGGTGTACCTCACGGGCTACGGCTTCCCGATCTGGCGCGGCGGCCCGATGCACTACGCATCGCAAGTCGGCCTGTACAACGTGGCCGAGACGATGAAGCGCTTTGCGAAGAACCCGCTCGACGACGCCGAGTTCTGGCAGCCTGCACCGCTGATCCAGAAGCTGGTGGCCGAAGGCAAGTCCTTCAGCTGAGACTGAACCGCGCTGGGTCAAACCGCCAATGTTGAAACGCATCTTCCTCGGGCTGCTGCTGGCCATCGTGTTGCTGGTGGCCGCCGTGGCGGTCAAGACCTGGACCACGCCGTCGCAGCAGCTGGCGGTGGCGCCAGCCCCCAAGCTGGACATCGACCTGCAGGCGGCCGCCAAGCGGCTGTCTACCGCGATCACGTTCCGCACCGTTTCCAGCCTTGACGACTCGGCCGCCAACCTGGCCGAGTTCGACAAGCTGCACGCCTACCTCGAGCAGCAATTCCCCAAGGTCCACGCCACCCTGAAGAAGGAAGTCGTGGGCAGCAAGGCGCTGCTCTACACATGGACCGGCACCGATCCGCAAGCCAAGCCCATCGCGCTGATGGCGCACCAGGACATGGTGCCCATCGCTCCGGGCACCGAGAAGGCCTGGACGGTCGACCCCTTCGCGGGCGAGATCAAGGACGGCTTCATCTGGGGCCGCGGCACGCTCGACAACAAGAGCAATCTTTTCGCGCAGATGGAAGCCATCGAGCTGCTCATCGGCGCAGGCTTCAAGCCGAAGCAAACCGTCTACCTCGTGATGGGTGACGACGAAGAGGTGAGCGGTCTGCGCGGCGCGCTGCCCATTGCCGAGCTGCTCAAGTCGCGCAACGTGCGCCTGGACTGGGTGCTCGACGAAGGCCTGCTGGTGCTCGACGGCGTGCTGCCGGGCCTGAGCAAGCCCGCGGCACTCATCGGCCTGGCGGAGAAGGGCTACGGCACCTTCTTCCTGTCGCTCGATACGGCCCCCGGCCATTCGTCGATGCCGCCGCAGCACAGCGCCATCGGCAGCATGAGCGCGGCGCTCGCACGGCTCGAAGCCAACCCGATGCCCGGCAACATCCAGGGCGTGGCCGGCCAGATGTTCGGCGCGCTGGCGCCCGAGATGAGCGGCGTCAACCGCGTGATGCTGTCCAACCTGTGGCTCACCGAGCCGCTGGTGCGTGGCCAGCTCGAGAAAAGCCCGAGCAGCAACGCGATGCTGCGCACGACCACCGCGCTGACCATCGTGCGCGCCGGCAACAAGGACAACGTGCTGCCCGGCCGCGCCGAGGCCGCCGTCAATTTCCGCATCCTGCCGGGCGACTCGCTCGCCAGCGTCGAGGCGCACCTGCGCAAGACACTGGGCAACGACGACATCAAGATCAAGCAGTACCCCGGCAACGCCGAGCCGTCGCCCGTGTCGTCGACCGAGAGCACCGGCTACCGCGCCATCCGGCAGGCGGTGCGCCAGAGCTTTCCAGACGCGGTGGTGGCCCCCGGCCTCATGACCGCCGCGACCGACTCGCGCCACTTCAGCCTCGTGAGCGACGCCGTCTTCCGCTTCTCGCCGTTCCGCGTGAAGGCCGAAGACCTGGCGCGCTTCCACGGCAACAACGAACGCCTGGCCATCTCCAACTACGGCGAGATGATCGGCTTCTATCACCAGCTCCTGAGCAACACCCTCGCTGCTCCGGCGCCATGACGACAAGCTCTTTTCCCTTCCATCTTCAAAGGACCTCACCATGACCAGCGCCGTCATCGTTTCCACCGCCCGCACGCCGCTCGCGAAGAGCTGGAAGGGTGCCTTCAACATGACGCACGGCGCCACGCTCGGCGGCCATGCGGTGCAGCATGCGGTGCAGCGCGCCGGCATCGACCCCGCCTCGGTGGACGACGTGATCATGGGCTGCGCCACGCCCGAAGGCGCGACCGGCTCCAACATCGCGCGCCAGATCGCGCTGCGCGCCGGCCTGCCCATCACCACCTCGGGCATGACCATCAACCGCTTCTGCTCCTCGGGCCTGCAGACCATCGCCACCGCCGCGCAACGCATCATCGCGGGCGAAGGCGATGTGTACGTGGCCGGCGGCGTCGAGAGCATCTCGTGCGTGCAGAACGAAGCCAACAAGCACATGCTGGCCGACCCCTGGCTCGTGAAGCACAAGCCCGAGATCTACTGGAACATGCTGCAGACGGCCGAGCAGGTCGCCAAGCGCTACAACATCGGCCGCGACGCCATGGACGAATACGGCGCCGCCAGCCAGCAGAAGGCCACGGCCGCGCTGGAAGCCGGCCGCTTCAAGGAAGAAATCGCCCCCATCACCGTGCTGGCCGGCGTGGCCGACCCCGTGCTGGGCCTGCGCACCAAGGAAGTCACCGTCGAGAACGACGAAGGCATTCGTGCGGGCACCACCAAGGAAGGCATCAGCGGCATCCGCCCGGCCATGCCCGGCGGCCTGATCTCGGCCGGCAATGCCAGCCAGTTCTCCGATGGCGGCGGCGCCTGCGTGGTGGTCGACGAAAAGTACGCCGAGCAGAAGGGCCTGAAGCCCCTGGGCCGCTTCCTCGGCTTCGCCGTGGCCGGCTGCGAGCCCGACGAAATGGGCATCGGCCCGGTCTTCGCCATCCCGAAGGTGCTCAAGCGCCTGGGCCTCACGGTCAACGACATCGACCTGTGGGAGCTGAACGAAGCTTTCGCGGTGCAGGTCATCTACTGCCGCGACAAGCTGGGCATTCCGGCCGATCGCCTGAACGTGGACGGCGGCGCCATCGCGGTGGGCCACCCCTACGGCGTGAGCGGCCAGCGCCTGACGGGCCATGCGCTCATCGAGGGCAAGCGCCGCGGCGCGAAGAAGGTCGTGGTCACGATGTGCATCGGCGGCGGCATGGGCGCCGCGGGCGTGTTCGAGGTCCTGTAAGCATGTCCGGCTTGGGCCACGACCAGCAGGTCTCGCCCGAAGCCGTTCTGGCCTACGGGCGCCGCGTGCTTGCATCGCAGCCGTTCAGCGTGCTGATCGGCGCGCAGCTGCACGCGCTCGCGCCCGGCCATGCCGAGATCCAGCTGCCGCTCGGCGCGCAGCTCAAGCAGCAGAACGGCTTCGCCCACGGCGGCATCGTGAGCTACATGGCCGACAACGCGCTGACCTTTGCCGGCGGCACGGCGCTGCGCGTGCCGGTGGTGACCTCCGAATTCAAGATCAACTACGTACGGCCCGCCCTCGGCGACCGGCTGGTCGCGCGTGCCAGGGCCGTGCACACCGGCAGTTCGCAGGCGGTCTGCACCTGCGAGGTCTTTGTGCTGGCCGACGGCGTGGAGAAGCTCTGCGCGCTGGCGCAGGGCACCATCGCGAAGTTGCCCGATTCCCCGAAGAAGCAAGACGACCGAAGAGACACACCATGAGCCTGCGTTCCACCCTCGACTTTCTGCTCTACGACTGGCTCGACGCCGAGTCGCTCAACCAGCGCGAACGCTTTGCCGATCACTCGCGCGAAACCTTCGACGCGGTGCTCGACACCTGCGAGCGCATCGCGCGCGAGAAATACGCGCCGTTCAACCGCACGGTGGACACGCAGGAGCCGCACTTCGACGGCGAGAAGGTCGTTCTTCCGAAGGCCACGCACGACGCGCACAAGGCCTTCGTCGAGTCGGGAATGATGAGCGCCGCGCAGGACTACGACATCGGCGGCATGCAGCTGCCCTACACGCTGTCGGCCGCGGCCAACAGCTTCTTCGCGATGGCCTCGGTGAGCATCGGCTCCAACATGCTCACGAGCGGCAACGCCAACCTGCTGATGGTGCACGGCACCGAGATGCAGAAAGAGGTGTTCGCCAAGAACGAGTTCTCGGGCCGCTGGGCCGGCACCATGTGCCTGTCGGAGCCGCAGGCCGGCTCGTCGCTGAGCGACGTGGCCACGCGCGCCGTCCCCGACGGCGCCGACTTCCAGGGCGACCCGCTGGGCCCGCGCTACCGCCTCACGGGCAACAAGATGTGGATCTCGTCGGGCGACCACGAGCTGACCGAGAACATCGTGCACATCGTGCTGGCCAAGATTCCCGACGAGAACGGCAAGCTGGTGCCGGGCACGCGCGGCATTTCGCTGTTCATCGTGCCCAAGCGCATGGTCGACACGCAGGGCGCGCTGACCGGCGAGCGCAACGACGTGGCGCTGGCGGGCCTGAACCACAAGCTGGGCTGGCGCGGCACCACCAACACGCTGCTGAACTTCGGCGAGGGCAAGTACCCGGTCGACGGCAAGGCCGGTGCGGTGGGTTACCTGGTCGGCGAGCCCGGCAAGGGCCTGCACTGCATGTTCCACATGATGAACGAGGCGCGCATCGGCGTCGGCACGGCCGCCACCATGCTGGGCATGGCGGGGTACCACGCCTCGCTCGAATACGCGAAGAGCCGCCCGCAGGGACGGCTGGTGAAGAAGCCGGACGTCGCCGGGGCAGCGGTGGCCAAGGACTCGGCCGCGCCGCAGGTGCGCATCATCGAACACGCCGACGTGCGCCGCATGCTGCTGGCGCAGAAGTCGTACTGCGAGGGCGCGCTGGCGCTGGAGCTGTACTGCGCACGCCTGGTCGACGAGCAGAAGACCGGCGACGCGCAAGCCACCGACGACGCCCGCCTGCTGCTGGAGGTGCTCACGCCCATCGCCAAGAGCTGGCCCAGCGAGTGGTGCCTGGAGGCGAATTCGCTGGCCATCCAGGTGCACGGCGGCTACGGCTACACGCGCGATTTTCCGGTGGAGCAGTACTGGCGCGACAACCGGCTGAACATGATCCACGAGGGCACGCACGGCATCCAGGCGGCCGACCTGCTGGGCCGCAAGGTGCTGATGGAAAAGGGCCGCGGCCTGCAGCTGCTGGCCGGGCGCATGACCGGCACCATCGGCCGCGCGACCAAGGTGCCGTCGCTGGCGGCCCACGCCAAGGCGCTGGGCGCCGCGCTGCAGCGCATCGGCAGCGCGACCGAGGCCGCCTGGTCCACCGGCGACCCGGCCGATGCACTGGCCAATGCGGTGCCCTACATGCAGGCCTTCGGCCACACGGTGCTGGCCTGGATCTGGCTCGACGTGGCGCAAAGGGCCCTGGACATCGACGGTGAAAAGGCGAGGGCGGTAACAGCTGGCAAGATTGGCGCCACGGACTATTTCTTCCACTACGAGCTGCCCAAAATCGGTGCCTGGCTCCAGGTGGTCGAAACCCGCGACCCGACCTGTACCGCTTTGCCCGAGGACGCCTTTTGATGGCCATCAACAATTCGCCGAACGCCAACCCCACCCCGAACACCACGCCCCCCGCCGCCAAGCCGCCGAAGCCGCATGCGCGGCTCGAAAAGTGGATCTGGATCCTGATCTACGGCGGCCTGTTCGTCATGATCCTCGGCATTGCCACCGGCCGCACCGATGCGGCGCTGGGCTGGACCATCGCCGTGCCCGGTGCCGTCGTGGCCGCCGTCGGCTTCGTGCTGATCTACGTGCGTTCGCGCCTGCCGAACGACGTCACCCCCGACACCAAAAAGTAAGAACAGAAGGACAAGGCCCCGCCATGCTCAAGCACATCGTGATGTGGAAGTTCAAGGAACACGCCGAGGGCGCCGACAAGGCGACCAACCTGCTGAAAGCCAAGGCGCTGCTCGACGCCTGCGCCAAGCTGTCGCCCGGCACGCACCGCTTCGAGGTCGCCATTGCCCAGCCCGGACTGGAAGCCACTTACGACCTGGTCCTGTACGCCGAATTCACCGACGCCGCCGCGCTCGCGGCCTATGCGGACCATCCGCAGCACGTGGCGCTCAAGCCTTTCATCGGCGCGGTTCGCGAAGCCCGCCAGTGCATGGACTACGAGACCTGAACCCGACCCTTCCACAAGCAACGGAGACACCCCATGACGCCCCGCAACATCAAACAGCTGTTCGACCTCACCGGCAAGACCGCACTCATCACCGGCGGCTCGCGCGGCCTGGGCCTGCAGATGGCCCACGCGCTGGGCGAAGCCGGCGCCAGGATCATGCTGAGTTCGCGCAAGGCCGACGACCTGGAACAAGCCGCCGCCGAGCTGCAGGCCGCCGGCATCGACGCGCGCTGGATCGCCGCCGACTGCTCGAAGGAAGAAGACACCCGCCGCCTGGCCGACGAGACGCTGGAGCGCATGGGCGCCGTCGACATCCTCATCAACAACGCCGGCGCCAGCTGGGGCGCGCCGGCGGAGAGCCATCCGGTCGAGGCCTGGGACAAGGTGATGAACCTCAACGTGCGCGGCTACTTCATCCTGTCGCAGCAGATCGCCAACGGCTACATGATTCCGAAGAAGACGGGGCGCATCATCAACATCGCCTCGATCGCCGGCCTCAACGGCAACGGCCCGGGCATGCAGACGCTGGCGTACAACACCTCGAAGACAGCGGTCATCGGTTTCACCAAGACACTGGCCGCCGAGTGGGGGCGGTACGGCATCAACGTGAACGCCATCTGCCCGGGTTTCTTCATGACGAAGATGGCTGCGGGGCTGATCAAGTCGCTCGGCGAGGACAACATGGCAGCCGCCGCACCGCTCGGGCGCCTCGGCGACGAGGAAGACCTGAAGGGCATCACGCTGCTGTACGCGAGCGATGCCGGCAAGCACATCACCGGCCAGTGGATGGCGGTGGACGGCGGCGTCAGCGTGGTGCTCGGGGCCTGAGATGTCTGCCTCCGATTCCAGCGACATCAACATCCGCTCCTACACGAGCCAGATTCCGTTCGCCCGCCATCTCGGCTTCGAGCTGACGAAGTTCGAGGGCGGCGAGTCCGAGATCCTGTACACCGCCAAGCCCGAACACCTGAACACCTTCGACGTGACCCACGGCGGCGCCTGCATGACGCTGCTCGACATCACCATGGCAGCCGCCGCGCGCAGCGTGTCGCCCGAATCCGGCGTGGTCACCATCGAGATGAAGACCAGCTTCATGCAGCCCTCCGTCGGCCCGCTGCATGCGCGCGGCACGCTCATCCACCGGACCGCCACGCTGGCCTTCACCGAAGCCAAGATCTACGACGAGCAGGAGCGCGTGTGCGCCCATGCCACCGGCACCTTCAAGTATGTGAAGCGGCGCCTCCCCACGGGCCCGACGAGCGTCAACGAGATGCGCCCGCCTTCCACCGATTAATTGCATTTCCCCGCAGGAGCCATTCATGCCCACCAACAAGCAGATCCACCTCGACAACCGCCCCGAAGGCGAAGCCACCGCGTCCAACTTCAAGCTCGTCACGAGCGAGACGCCCGCGCTCAATGACAACCAGGTGCTGGTGCGCCACCACTACATGAGCCTCGACCCGTACATGCGCGGGCGCATGAACGACTCGAAGAGCTACACCGCCAACCAGCCCGTGGGCCAGGTGTTCCAGGGCGGCACCGTCGGCGAAGTGGTCGAGAGCAAGCACCCCAAGTACGCCGTGGGCGACAAGGTGGTCGGCTTCGGCGGCTGGCAGCAATACAGCGTGGTCGATGCCTCGCAGCCCGGCGCGCTGAAGAAGGTCGACACCACGCACGTGCCGCTGTCGCACTACCTGGGCGCGGTCGGCATGCCCGGCGTCACCGCCTGGTACGGCCTGGTGAAGATCATTGCGCCCAAGGCCGGCGAAACCGTGGTCATCACGGCGGCCAGCGGCGCGGTCGGCAGCGCCTTCGGCGCGCTGGCCAAGGCACGCGGCCTGCGCGTGGTCGGCATCGCGGGCGGACCCGACAAGTGCAAGTACGTGACCGACGAGCTCGGCTTCGACGCCTGCATCGACTACAAGCAGCACCCCGACGTCAAGAGCATGAGCGCCGCGCTGAAGGAAGCCTGCCCGAACGGCATCGACGGCTATTTCGAGAACGTGGGCGGCTACATCTTCGACGCCGTGCTGCTGCGCTGCAACGCCTTCGCCCGCGTGGCGCTGTGCGGAATGATCGCCGGCTACGACGGTGCGCCGCTGCCGCTCGCGAACCCGGCGCTGATCCTCATCAACCGCCTGAAGATCGAAGGCTTCATCGTCAGCGAGCACATGGAGGTGTGGCCCGAGGCGCTGGCCGAACTGGGCGCGCTGGTGGGCAGCGGCAAGCTCAAGCCGCGCGAGTCGGTTGCACAGGGCATCGAGGCCGCGCCCGAAGCCTTCCTGGGGCTGCTGAAGGGCAAGAACTTCGGCAAGCAACTGGTCAAGCTGATCTGAGCCGATTCTTTCAAAACCACCGCACGGGAACGACCATGGCAGACCTCATCCTTCACCACTACCTGACATCGCCGTTCTCGGAGAAGGTGCGGCTCATCCTCGGTGCCAAGAAGCTGCCGTGGAAGTCGGTCTTCATCCCGCCGATCATGCCCAAGCCCGACGTGGAAGCGCTCACAGGCGGCTATCGCAAGACACCGTTCCTGCAGATCGGCGCCGACATGTACTGCGACAGCGCGCTCATCGCCGACGTGCTGGAGCACCTGGCGCCCGAACCCACGCTCTACCCGGAGCCGGAGAAGGGCATGTCGCGCATCCTCGCGCAGTGGGCCGACACCACGCTGTTTTGGGCCGCCATGGCCTGGAACCTGCAGCCCAAGGGTGCGGCCGAAGTGTTCGCCAAGGCCCCGCCCGAGGCGCTGAAGGCCTTCGGCGAAGACCGCGGAAAGATGAGCGCGGGCAACATGACCCGCCTGCGCCCGGCCGATGCCACCAGCGCCTACAAGTCGTACCTGCGCCGCCTGTCGGACATGCTCGACGACAAGCCCTTCCTCCTGGGCGAAGTGCCCACCATCGCCGACTTCTCGACCTACCACCCGCTCTGGTACACGCGCCGCATCGAGTCGGTGCGCACCATCCTCGACCTCACGCCCGCGGTGGTCGACTGGATGGACCGCATGGCCGCCATCGGCCACGGCGTGCCCGAGAAGTTCACCAGCGACGAGGCCATTGCCGTGGCCAAGGCTGCCACGCCGCACTCGCTGCTGACCGACAGCACCTTCCAGGACGACCACGGCATTCCGCTCGGTACGGCCGTCACCATTCGCGCCGAGAGCTTCGGCCTCGAGGAAACGCCAGGCACGCTGGTCGCGGCCACGCGCACCCACTACACGCTGGAGCGCAGCGACGAGCGCGTGGGCACGGTGCACGTGCACTTCCCGCGCATCGGCTACGTGCTGAAGAAAGCGGACGCCTGACATCGCGATCGCCCGGCCGGAGCACCTTCGTGACTGCGCCCGCGCGCGTTCCGTATTTCAATGGCAGCTCCAACGTCAGAGACATTCAACAGAAGGACACCGGCAAATGATTCAGGACTTCAAGGGCAAGACGGCCGTACTCACCGGCGCGGGCTCGGGCTTCGGCATCGAATGCGCGCGCATCGGCGCGGCACGCGGCATGAACCTCGTGCTGGTCGACGTGCAGCAGGACGCACTCGACAAGGCCCAGGCCGAAATGGAAGCCGCCGGTGCGCAGGTGCTGGCACGCAAGGTCGACGTGTCCGATGCCGCGCAGATGGAAGCACTGGCCGCCGCCGTGAAGGAACGCTTCGGCGCGCCGCACTTCGTGTTCAACAACGCGGGCGTGGGCGCCGGCGGCCTCGTGTGGGAAAACACCGTGGCCGACTGGGAGTGGGTGCTGGGCGTGGACCTGTGGGGCGTGATTCACGGCGTGCGCCTGTTCACGCCGATGATGCTCGAGGCCGCCGCCAAGGACCCCGCCTACCGCGGCCACATCACCAACACCGCCAGCATGGCCGGGCTGCTCACGCCGCCGAACATGGGCATCTACAACGCGGCCAAGGCGGCCGTGGTGAGCCTGACCGAAACGATGTACCAGGACCTGAACCTCGTCACCGACCAGATCGGCGCGAGCCTGCTGTGCCCGTACTTCGTGCCCACCGGCATCACCAGCAGCGAGCGCAACCGCCCGAACGCGCCCAAGGACAGCGAACTCACCAAGAGCCAGCTCATCGGCCAGGGCATGAGCAACAAGGCGGTGAGCAGCGGCAAGATCACGGCGGCCGAAGTGGCGGCCAAGGTGTTCGACGCCATCACCGCCAACCAGTTCTACGTGTACAGCCACCCGAAGGCGCTGGGCAACGTGCGCAGCCGCATGGAGAACATCGTGTCGGGCAGCAACCCGGCCGACCCGTTCCTGGAGCGGCCCGAAATCGGGCAGAAGCTGCGCGAGCAATTGCGCTCGGCTTGAACCGCTTCTTCCTCAGGAGCCCTGCAACTCGCCCACCAGCGTCTGGACGCGGGTGAGCGCGGCGGCCATCGACTGTTGGAACAGGTCGCCGGGGTCCTCGGCATGCTCGATAGTCACGCTGTGCATTTCCGTGAGCCCCAGCAGCGCCAACGGGCTCGCGATGCCGGGCGTCAGCAGGTCCATGCTGGCCTGGAAGCCGCCCGGCCCGTAGCCGCTGCTGCCGCATGACGCGAGCAGCACCGTGAGGCGATGGCGCTCGGCCAGCAGCGGCACATAGGGGTTCTCGCAACCTCGGTCGAAGTCGAATGTCGCGCCGATGCGCACGATGTTGTCGATCCATGCCTTCAGCGGCGCCGGCATGCCGAAGTTGTACATCGGCACCCCGATCACCAGCACGTCCGCACGGCGCAGTTCTGCAATCAGGGCATCGCTTTCTTCGAGCACGGCATGCATCCACGGTTCGCGCCGGGCGGCCGGCGTGTAGCCTGCCGCGATCCATTCACCGGTGATGTGGCCCGGCGGCGTGGCGCCGATGTCGCGGTAGATCACTTCATCGTCGGGCCGCGCGGCGCGCCAGGTCGACACGAAATGGTGGCTGAGCCGGCGCGAATGCGAGCCGTGCAAGTGCGTGCCCGAACGGCCGGGGCGGGCGCTGGCGTCGATGTGGAGCAGGGTGGTCATGGTGCGGTCCTCTTTGACGGAGTCGATGGATGAAGTGGATTCAGCTGTCTGCTTGACACGGTTCTCAATCTATCCAAGCATCCGGAGCGCGACAAACGACGATTTCTTTGCGCTGCTAAAAATTCAATTCATTCATGAACAACCCGCGTCAACTCCCGCCGCTGGCGTCGCTGCGCGCTTTCGAGGCCGCTGCGCGGCACTGCAGCGCCAAGCTCGCCGCGAGCGAGCTTTCGGTGACACCCACGGCCATCAGCCACCAGGTGCGGCAGCTCGAAGAATCGCTCGGCGTGGCGCTCTTCATCCGCCAGCCGAGGCAACTGGTGCTCACGCCGCAGGGCCGCGAGCTGCAGGCGGTGCTGGGCGAATCGTTCGATGCCATGGCGAATGCGGTGGCGCGGCTGCGCGCGCCGCCCCGTCGCCAGGCGATCACGCTGTCGGCCACACCCGCCGTGGCTGCGCGCTGGCTGTTGCCGCGCGTGAGCAGCCTGCGCGAGAAGCAT
Source organism: Variovorax pasteuri (assembly GCF_051216435.1). Classification (NCBI taxonomy): domain Bacteria; kingdom Pseudomonadati; phylum Pseudomonadota; class Betaproteobacteria; order Burkholderiales; family Comamonadaceae; genus Variovorax; species Variovorax pasteuri. Next base: position 245,923 of record NZ_JBPJZS010000008.1, on the reverse strand, counting down.
CCACGGCTGGACCTGCGCATTCATGCGTCGCACGAGGCGGTCGCGCTCGACGGCGTCACCGCCGACATCGCCATCCGCTATGGCAAGGGGCAATGGCCGGGCATGGTCGCGGAGAAGCTGTTCGACAACGTCTTTGCGCCGGCCTGCAGCCCCGCGCTGAAGCTGCGCCGGCGCGGCGACCTGACGCGGCATGCGCTGTTGCACTTCTCGCTGCCCCGCAGCAGGAGCCAGCCCGGCACCTGGCGCGAGTGGCAACACGAGGCGCAGGTGCCGGGCCTCGACGTGTCGGCGGGGCCCGTGTTCTCCGACGAGACGCACACCGTGTCGGCCGCGCTGCAGGGGCAGGGCGTGGCGCTGATGAGCCTTGCGCTGATCGCCGATGAACTGCGCGCGGGCAACCTCGTGCAGCCGTTCGGGCCGCAGTTGCCGGGGCTGCCGTTCTTCCTCGTGTGTCCGCAGGCGCGGCGTTCGGAGCCCGCCGTGGCGGCGGTGTTCGAGTGGGTGAAGGGGCTGGCGCCGCTGGATGCGATCGCTTCAGTCGAAGAAAAGCCCGCCAAGGCGGATGCAACAGGAGGCGCACGCAAGCCATGACGCAGGAAGACGAGCGCGAGTTTCTAGCCGCAAGAAAATCCTTGACCGAGCGAGGCATGGAGGTTTCCGTGCTCATTCCGAACGAGCGGCTGAGGGTCTGGAAAGAGGAGGGTGACACGCTTGAAATGAATCGCCTGGCAACTCGCTGGACCGTGGTCCGATGGGACTGTGTGCCCGGACCCGGACCGGATGATTTCCACGCCGAGTACGCGACGCTCGATGAGGCGCTTCTGAGCATCTGGAATTTCTTTTTCGGCCAGCCGATCGTCATCGGCGATTGGGTTGTGCCGATTCATCGTCGTCCGTTCTGGACGCTGGGCAGGCTTCAGTACCGTCTTGCCAACCTTGTGCACGTCAGCCAGAGCGCATTCGATGCGATCGCTGAACAGCGGCGACTGCGCGCGCGAACGTCGCCGAAAAAAGAGCATGGTTTCGCGTATCAGGCGGAAGTCTCTCAGTTTCTGCGTTGCGACCACGTCTCCGGGTCGGTATTGCGGTTGATGGTGCGTCGCGATCTGGAGGAGGCGTATGTGGTCGACGCTGGAAGCGTGGCCGATTGCGAGGAAAGAGATGAGACCCATGAGTGAAGACTTTTCGCCCCGCGAGATTGAAATCCTGACCAGTGCCGAAGCGGTGCGCCGGCGCACGCACATGTACTTCGACGCGGAGGATCCTGACATCGCCGCAACGCTGACGATGCAGTCGTTGTGCCATGCCATCGACGATGCAATGGACGGCCGCTGTACCGCCGTCCTGCTGCGCGTGGAGGGACCGCGCTTCGAGGTCCGGTACGACAGCGGGATGCCGCTGGAGCCCGACTCGGAACATCCGCAGTGGACTGTCGCCGAGGTCTTTCTCAGGGTGCATGCGGCCTGCCATTCGCGCAAGCGTCACCTCGAGGTGGGCTCCGAGTTCTGCCGGATCGGGCTTGCCGTTCTCAATGCGGTGTGCAGTGAATTGACCGCGGAGATCGACGACGCAGGCATGTCCACGTCGCTGCGTTTCGAGCGCGGCGAGTTGGTCGATTCGTCTGCGCTTCGGCCAACCGAGCGCCGAGACGGAACGCGGCTGTGCTTCACGCTCGACGCAAGCATTCTTCGGGACGTCGTTCCTCGGGAGGCGGCGCTGCGCCATGCCATCGATGCGCTGCACGCTCGCTTCCAGGGCCTTGCGATTTCAATGGAATATGGGAGCGCAGCGTTTGACCAGCCCACCATCGAGCGCTAGCATCGCCTTCATGTTCACCCCCGCATCCTTGTCCTCTCGCCTCGTGCGCGCATGCTGTCTCAGCGTGCCATGGAGTGCTTGCGGCTAGCGAATCTGTTCACGTCCGCATCCTCGATGGCCACCCGTTGCAAGACCGGTGGCCTTTTTGTTGTCTGCGTTTCTTCCGGCATCACGAAAGCCTGCATGTCCCTAGCCCTGTACGACACCTGGTCGCGCGCCGTGCGTCCATTCGCCCCCTTGCAGCCCAGCCACGTGGGACTGTATTGCTGCGGACCGACGGTGTACGACCACGCGCACATCGGCAACCTGCGAACCTACGTGTTCGAGGACGTGTTGCGCCGTGTGCTCGAGCTGAACGGGTACGCCGTGCGGCATGTGGTGAACATCACCGACGTCGGCCACCTCGTGTCCGACGCCGACGAGGGCGAAGACAAGATGGAGAAGGGAAGCCGGCGCGCCGGAGAGTCCGCATGGGCCATCGCGCAGCGCTACACCGCTGCCTTCCAGGCCGATTGGCGGGCGCTGAATCTGCTGGAGCCCACGGCCTGGCCGCGTGCCACGGACTACATTCCCGAGCAGGTGGCGTTCATCGGCGAGCTGGAGCGCAAGGGCTACACCTACCAGACCGCCGACGGGCTCTACTTCGACACCACGCGACAGGACGACTATGGCCACCTGGCCCGGCTGGACCGCGAAGGCCTGCGGGCCGGAACACGCGTTGCGATGGGTGAGAAGCGCAGCATCTCGGACTTCGCGCTCTGGAAGTTCAGTCCGGCGGGCGCCCATCGGCAAATGGAATGGGACAGCCCCTGGGGGCGCGGCTTTCCCGGCTGGCACATCGAATGCTCCGCCATGTCGGCCGCGCTGCTGGGGCCGTGGTTCGACATTCATTGCGGTGGCGAAGACCACGTCGCGGTGCACCACAGCAATGAGATTGCGCAGACGCAGGCCTGCCATGGCACCCGGGTTGCCAATTTCTGGATGCACGGGCACTTTCTCACGCTGGACGACAAGAAGATGGCCAAGGCGGACGGCGGCTTCCTGCGCCTTCAGACATTGATCGACCAGGGCATCGACCCGATGGCCTATCGCTACCTGTGCCTGACCGCGCACTACCGAAGCACCTTGCGTTTCACAGAAGAGGCGATGAACGCGGCGCAGTCGGCACTGGACCGGCTGCGCAGAAGCTATGCAAGCTGGCCACCCGGCGGCGTTGCCGACCATGACTTCGTCGCTCGCTTCGACACTGAGGTCAACCAGGACTTGAACCTGCCGCGCGCGTTGGCCGTCCTGTGGGAGCTGGTCAGGGGCAATTTGCCGCCGGAGGTCCGACGCGCCACGGTCGACCATTTCGATACCGTGCTCGGGTTGCGCGTGGGGCAGTGGACGCCGCACCCGCACCGTATTCCCGCAGAGGTTGCCACCTTGCTTGCCCAGCGCCAGGTCGCGCGTGCCGACAAAGACTGGGTGCAGGCCGATCGTCTTCGTGATGCGTTGAGGGCCCTGGGCTGGCAAGTGGAGGATGGAGCTAGCGGACAGCGGCCGAATCCGCTCTGACACGGTGAAGGGAGGATGGCGCCTTTGCGCGAAGCTGTCTGTCAAGTCGCGCCAGGGCAACGCGCCCATCCATTCCGCCCATGCCGACCACAAGGCACAAAAATGAGGGCTTCCAGTTTGGCGTCGTGGCCAACTTGAAACAAATTCTGTAAGAGTTTCGATTGCCTGAAGGCTACTATTCAAGGCATAAAACAGACAAGGAGCCCCATGGAGACGTACCCCACCCTTCGCCAGGCCACAGGTGTAGCCCGCACCCTCAGCAAGCGCTCGTCATGCACCATCGTGGTCTACCGCGTGGGCGAGGAAAAGTTCGTGGCAGCGCATGCCACCGACCCCGTGGAAGGCGGAACCATCGAAGGCGTGTACCGCGACGGGTACGTCGTGAAGACGCTGCTGACAAAGAAGGACTGACCGGTCCGGTTCCTTCGCTTCAAGAGCCTCCTTCGGGAGGCTTTTTTGCGGGGTCGATCAAGCCAAGACCCTGCCGCCAAAGCAGTCGCTGTCACACGGGCGTTGCAACCGGCCCACTAGAATCGCCGCTCCCTTGGGGAGTAGCCGGCTTCCGGACTTCGGAAGCGCTCACGTCAACATACTCGGTTCGCACCATGCGACCGTGGCGTGAGCAGCCGAAAGGTTGGCGAGACCAGCGGTGCACGAACGCGGCCTTGGCCGGCGGGTTCGTGTGCCGCGGCGTCTTGAACCGGCCTTGCCTGCTACTTCCAAAATGAACCTTGCTTCCACGATCCTCCTTGCATTCGCCATGTCGACGGATGCTTTCGCCGCCGCTGTCGGCAAAGGCGCAGCACTGCGCAAACCTTCCTGGCGCGAAGCCCTGCGCACGGGACTCATCTTCGGCGTCATCGAGGCGATCACGCCGGTCATCGGCTGGGCGGCGGGCCTTGCCGCCGCGAGCTACGTCGCGAAATGGGACCACTGGATCGCGGTCACGCTGCTCAGCGTGCTGGGCCTGCGCATGATCTGGGCGGGCTTCGGCGCACCCGACGCCGTCGACGACAAGCCGAGCCGCAACTCCTTCTGGACGCTCGCGATCACCGGCTTCGCCACGAGCATCGACGCCATGGCGGTGGGTGTCGGGCTGGCCTTCATCAACGTCAACATCGCGTGGACCGCGCTGGCCATCGGGCTGGCGACGATGACGATGGTGACCCTCGGCGTGATGGTGGGGCGCGTGCTGGGCGCGGTGGTCGGCAAGCGCGCCGAGATCCTGGGCGGCGTGGTGCTGATCGGGATCGGGTTCTTCATTCTTTACGAGCACCTGAACGGCATGGCTTGAGCCCAGGCTGAACGGGTTCGCCGGGCTGCACGCGCTTGCGCGCGCGTGCAGCATCGTCAGCCGGCAACGGCCTGCGCCGCGACCCAGTCCCACACCGCGCGAATCGCCGGTTCGTTCTGCCGCCCGTGGGCCGCCGCAAGAAAGTAGCTGCCGGTAGCCAGCGCGGGCCCGAAGGGCTGCACCAGCGCCCCGCTGCGCAGTTCTTCCGCGGACAGCGTGAGGCTCAGCAGCGCCACGCCATGCCCCGCGAGCGCCGCCAGCGTGGCGTGCGTCTCGTCGGAAAACGACAGGCCCGCGGCTTTGATCCCACGCCCCCTCGGTGGCGCGATGCCGGCTTCACGAAACCAGCGCGGCCACACGGCCGGCGCAAGGGCCTGCGGCTGCCAGTCGCAATGAATGAGCTGGTGCTTCGGCAGGTCGGCCACGCGCTTCAACCCCAGCATCGGGCTGCACAGCGGCGCATAGCGCTCGGGCATGAGTTCGCGCGACACCAGCCCCGGCCAGTTGCCGCTGCCGGAGCGCACCGCGATGTCGGCGTCGCCGCGTGCAAGGTCGACCAGCGTGTCGCTCGTGTGCAAGCGCAGTTCGACGTGGGGGCATGACTTGCGGAACGCCTCCATGCGCGGCAGCACCCAGCGCGCGGCGAAGGCGGTGTTGGTCGTCAGCGTCACGGCCTGCGATGCGGCGGGTCGGCGCAGCTTGTCGACACCGGCTTGCAGCACGTCGAAGCCCGTGCGCAGATCGTCGAAGAGCCGGCGGCCAGCGGGCGTCAGCGCGAGCTGCCGCGTGAGCCTGCGAAACAACGGCTGGCCCAGCGTGTCTTCGAGCGCGCGCACCTGGTGGCTGATGGCCGACGGCGTCACCGAGAGCTCGAGCGCCGCGCGCTGAAAGCTCAGGTGGGCAGCGGCGGCCTCGAAGGCGCGCAGGGACAGCAGCGGCGGCAGCCGGCGGGGAGGGCGAACAGATGAGCCAATCTCGTCCATGGGCAGAGAAATGATCGTTTGTGGAGACGGGCCTGCATGCCTAGATTCAGGGCCTGCAACGCCATTGTGGCAGCGCAAGGCACATCAACCCAGCTCACCCATGAAGACCCAGACCCTGAACCTTCTTCACATCGACGCCAGCGCCCGCGCGGGCCGCTCCGGCACCGACCCGCACGGCTCGCACACGCGCCGCCTTTCTGCGCGCTTCGTCGAGCGATGGCGCCAGGCACGCCCCGGCGACCGCATCGACCACCTCGACGTGGGCCAGCACCCGCCCGCGCCCGTCGACGGCCGATGGATCCACGCGGCTTTCACGCCACCGGCCGCACGCGAACCCTGGATGTCCGAGGCGCTGGCGGAAAGCGACCGCCTGGTCGACCAGCTCATCGCCGCAGACCTCGTGGTCATCGGCCTGCCCATGTACAACTTCAGCGTGCCCGCGCAGTTCAAGGCCTGGATCGACAACATCGTGCGCGTGGGCCGGACCTTCGGCTTCGACCGTGCGCGCGGCGCGGTGCCGTACTGGCCGCTGCTGGCGGATGCGGGCAAGCGCGCGGTGCTGCTGGGCGCGCGCGGGGACCACGGCTACGGCTACGGCGACGGCGAGGGTGGGGGCGGACGCGTGGCGCACCTCAACCACACCGAGAGCAGCGTGCGCGCGGCGCTGGGCTACATCGGCATCACCGAGGTGTTCGAGGCGGCGGTGGAGTCCGACGAGTTCGGCGGCGAGCAGTTGGCGCAGTCGCTGCGGCGCACCGAGTCGCGCGTGGACGATCTGGCCGACTTCCTGCTGCGCTCGATCACGCGCAGCCAGGCCGCCACGGGCAGTGCGCCGCCAGCGGATGCGCACGCAAGCGGATCAGGCGGCCCGCATCAACGCGGCGTGTTCGACGCGACCGCTCCCGCCGGCGCATCGTCCCATCCGCCCCCGAGCGCCTTGTAGAGGTTCACGGTGTTCACCGCCTGCTTGAGCTGCAGCTCGATGGCCTGGCGCTGCTCGATGTACAGCTCGCGCTGCGAATCGGCGCCGGCGAAGTAGTCCTCCAGCCCGTTGCGAAAGCGCGTGCGCGAAATGGACGCCACCTTGTCCAGCGCCTGCACGCGCGCCTGCTGCGCCGCGATCTGCGGCCGCAGGTGGCTGTCGGCGATGAGCGCGTTGGCCGTTTCGCGCAGCGCCTGCTGCACCGCGTACTCGTAGCTGGCCATGGCGGCGGCCAGCCGCTCTTCGTTGGCGCTCAGGTTGGCCGAGCGGCGGCCCCAGTCGAAGATGGGCAGCGACACGCCGAGCACGGTGGCCCAGCTGCGGTTGCCCGAGCCCAGCAGGCTGGAGAACTCGGTGCTCAGCCCACCCGCCACCGCCGTCAATGAAAAGCTCGGGTAGAACGCCGCCTTGGCCGCGCCCACGCCCGAGTTCGCGGCCTCGACGCGGGCGTAGGCTGCCAGCAGGTCGGGGCGGCGCTGCAGCAGGCTGGCGGGCAGCCCGACCGGCACGTCGGCCACCGAACGCTCGGGCCACGGGCGCTGCATGCCGATGGTCGGTGGCACGGGCTGGCCGACCAGCACGGCCAGCCACTGCAGGTCTTGCCCCACGCGCATGCGGAACTCTTCGCGCTGCACGTTGGCGCGCTCCACCAGCGACTGCGAGCGCAGCACGTTCAGGTCCGACGTGCCGCCCACGGTGCGGGCGCGCTGCATCACGCGGGTGCTGTCGGACTGGTTGGCGAGGTCACCCTCGGCGAGCGCCAGCAGGGCGCGGTCGGCGCGCAGCGTGAGGTAGGCGTTCGACACCTCGCCCACCAGGTTCATGCGCGCGGCCGCCAGGTCGCGCTCGCTGGCCAGGGCCTGTGAGCCGGCCTGCTTCACGCCGGCATCGACATGGCCGAAGAAGTCGAGCTCGTACGCCGTGACGCCGGCCTGCACGGCGTAGGTGGTGGCCACGCGGCCCACCGCCTGGTTGTTGGTGACGATGCCGTCGGGGCCGAGCGAGGTGGTCACGTTGCCGCGCCCGACCGAGCCGGCCAGGCCGATTTCGGGAAAGAGGCTGGCGCGCGTGCCGCCGTACACGGCGCGCGCCTCGCGGGCCTTGGCTGCGTACACGCGCAGGTCGCGGTTCTGCAGCAGGGCGGTGGCAATGAGGCCGCGCAGCTCGTCGTCGCGCACGAACGCGTGCCAGGCCATCGGCGTGGCGGCGGCGTTGCCCGTGCCCTCGGCCCACTGGGTGGGCACCACGACGTCGGCTTCCTTGAGCGGCGGCGTGAGGTTGCAGCCCGACAGCACCAGCACGCCGAGCATCAGCACCATGACCATCGGCAGCGGTGCAGCCATGACGCGCGCAAAGGCCGCCGGAAAGCGCGGCCAGTGCCAACCGGCGCTTCCCATGAACGCGAGCGCCGCGCGCCCCGGGTTCACCTGCACGGCGACATGGCTGGGCGGCAGGCTGAACACATGGCGGACCAGGTGGTCGTGGAGCACCTCGTCGTGCACGAAGGACAGCGCCACGCCCGCGGCGGAGCGCCCCGTCACCAGCGCCGACACCCAGCCCACGTGGTCGACGTGCACGTCCAGCGGTTCGCCCACAGGCATGCGCCGCAGCAGGGCGCTTTCGCGCAGCACGGCGCCGTCGACCGCAATCTCCACGAAGCGCGTCGCGCCCACGCCCGCGGCGCTGCGCAGCGTGGTGTCGGCCAGATACGGAAAGCGTTCGTCGTGCTCGGGCCGCGGGCGGTCGATGCAGGCGATGAGCGCGGCCAGGCAGTACAGCGTGGTGACGATGGTCCACAGCACGTTGAGCATGTCGCCGGTGGTCATGGCGTTGCCGATGGAGCCGATGGCCGCCGCCTCCATGGCCGCGATGAGCCCGCCGAAGACCAGAACCAGGTTCCAGTGCACCACCGTCTTGGAGCGGTCCTGCCCCTTGGCCGTGACCTTGAAGGGGCGCCCGAACGGCCGGACCAGCGAGGTGACGATGGTGCGCGTGACCGCCATGGCGGCCACGATCTGCGTGACCTCGGTGAACACCGGCAGGCAGCGGCGCTGGCTGATCCAGTAGGTGTAGCCCCAGAACATGACCAGCGGCGGCAGGCCGTACAGGGCAAAGGCGCGCGGCGTGGCGTGGAAGGCCGACACGCCCGTGTACCAGTACAGCGCAGGGGCCGCCAGCATCATCAGGATGAAGGGCTTGGTCAGCCAGTGCAGCAGGCCGTGCACGTAGTGCACGCGCGCCGCAAAGCTGTAGCCGCGGCCGCGCAGCGGGCCGTCCCGCAGCAGCGCCACCTGGATGGTGCCCAGGCACCAGCGGCTGCGCTGGTTGATGTAGTCGACGATGCTGTCCGCCGAGAGCCCGTTCGACAGCCGCTCGTTCAGCCAGCGCGTGACCCAGCCGAAGCGCATCAGCGTGTAGGTGGTGTAGATGTCCTCGCACACGCTGCCGGTGGGGAAGCCGCCCGCCTCGGTGATGGCGTCGCGCCGGATCACGAACGAGGTGCCGACGCAGAAGGCCACGTCGGCCGCGTCCTTGGCGGGCTGCAGCACGTCGAAGAACACCCGCTGCTCGTCGACCCAGCTGTCGGTGGCGCGCAGGTTGTGCTGGATGGGGTCGGCGTTGTAATAGAACTGCGGCGTCTGCACCAGGCCCACCTTCGGCTCGTCGAACAGGCCCAGCGTGCGGTACACGATGTTGCGGTGCGGCGTGAAGTCGGCGTCCAGCACCAGGATGTACGGCGCATTGGTGGCCGCGGCCGACTGGCGCAGGCCGTTGTTCAGGTTGCCGGCCTTGGCGTGCGCGTTGTCGGGCCGCCGCGCGTAGTGCACGCCCTTGCGCTCGCAGTAGTCGCGCAGCCAGTCGCGCCGCGTGTCGTCGAGCACCCACACGTTCACATGCGGATAGTCGATGGCCTGGGCCGCAAGAATCGTCTTCTCGAGCACGCCCAGTTCTTCGTTGTAGGTGCAGATGAAGACATCGACCGCCGGCACGTTGCCGCCGCGCGCGCGCAGCCCGGCTTCGCCGAGGTCGGCCTGGGCGTGGTTGTCGCGCCGGCGCGTGAGCATCTGGATCGACAGCAGCGTGTAGACGATGGCGATCATCTCGAACACCAGGAACACCCACGACACCAGCGTGCCGAAGCCCAGGTCGGCCGGCGGCAGCGTCTCGGCCAGCCGCCACGCCACGTAGCGCACCAGCACCAGCGCGGTGAGAAAGCCGAACAGCACGCGGTGCGAGCCGCGGTCGGCGCGGGCGTGGAAGATCATGATCAGGGCAAGCGCCGCGACCATCAGATTGACCCTGAACTCGGGCGTATCGATCAGTTCGGACATGGCTTTTCTCCTGGGGAAGCGGTGACGACGTTGCCGGTGAAGGGGTTCCAGCCCGTGGCCGCGAGCGCGATCCAGGCGGTGGCGCCCAGGTGGGGCCAGCGGTAGTAGAAGAAGTCGGCACCCACCGAGTCGGGGCCGATGGCCAGGCCGGTGGAAATGCGCGGGCTCGGCGTGGCGTAGTAAAGGCCGTTGGCGGCGCGTTGCGAGGCCAGCAGTTGCCACAGCGCTTCGGGCGCGGAGCCCTTGACCGCTACCAGCGTGGCCGCGGCTTGCGCGCTGCCTTCGGTCCAGATGCCGTCGGGCTGCTGCGAAAAACCGTAGCCGTCACCGAAGCGGTGGTTGCGCTCGACCCAGGCCAGGCCGGCCCGCCAGGCGCACTGGCCGGGCGGCGCCGCGAGCAGCGGCCACAGCTGCGCGTCCAGGCCCGAGCCGGTGGTGGCGATGGTGGCGCCATCTTCCTTCGTGCCGATGTAGAAGCGTTGCTCGGTGGCGCTCCACATGCGCGAGACGAAGGCCAGGGCAACGCCCGCCTGGCGCGCCTGCTCGGGCCGGGCACTGCCTCGCGCGGCCCAGGCTGCCGTCATGGCGATGTCGATGTTGTGCTCGGTCGATTTCCAGGTCTGGGCCTTCTGGGCGCTGTCCCAACCGTACCAGCCGCCCTGGTAGCCGTCGGGGGCGACGGTGGCGCGCGTGCGTTGCTCGGTCCACGCGAGCAGCCTGGCCGTGGCATCGGTGTAGCGCGGGGAGGGTGCCACGCGGTTGACGTTCAGCAGCAGCAACGCGGCCCACGCCACGTTGCCCGTTGCGGTGCTGACCTGGTAGGCATCGGCGATCCACTGGTTCCTGCCCGCGTCCCAGTAGCCGGACAGCACCGGCTTGCCGTCGGCCAGCGGGCCGGCGCGGTAGGCGTTGCGCACGCGGCCGTCGGGGTACTGCGCATCGCGCTCCACCGCGAGGACCACGGCGTCGGCGATGCGCCTGGCGGAGGCCGTGTCGCCGCACGCGAGCAGCGCGATGCCCGCCAGCGCGTTGTCGTACACGAAGGCCACGTTCGCCAGGCTGGGCGCGAGCTCGGGCACGCCGGCGATGGGCTGGTCGGTGCGGTAACTCGACAGGAGCAGCGGCGAAGTGGCATCGCCGTGTGCATCGGTGACAACCGCGCGCCGCAGGCCGTCGCAGCTTTGCCGTGCCAGCGCTGCCTGGACGTCGCCCGCAGCCATCGCGGCATGAGTGACAAGACCGAATGCCGCCACCGCCAGCAACGCGCATCTGCGAAAGAGGAGCGAGGCGTGATCCATCGTGGGCCTCGATCGGCTTGGTGGACAGCAGGCCACGCTATGACGCCAGCCGCGCCGATACCACCTTGCCGGGCGCGCACAGCCCGCGCTGCGCCGGCCATTCCGGAGAGTTCGATTCGACATGTGCAACCGCGTACACCGAGCCCTGTTCCGCGAAAGGGAAGGGCACGGCGTAGCGGCTCTGGAAGTCTTCGGGCGCCACGGGCAGTATCTGCGTGACGCGCGCCGAGACTTCGGGGCGCGCGTCGTCCGTCTTCACCGCGATGGTCGAGCCCATGTTGAGCCGCTTGGCCACGCGCGGCGGAAACACCGCCACCACCTCGACGCGGCTGCAGTCGATCATGCGCACCAGCGTGGCGCCCTGCGGCACGTAGCTGCCTTGAGGCATGAGCACCGTGTGGACCTGTCCGGCCTGCAGCGCGCGGATCTCGAACGCCGCCATCTTCTCGATGCGGCGGCGCTCGTCGGTTTCCAGCGCGCTCACCTCGCGCAGTTGCTGCTGCAGGGCCTCGCTGTCGTGCCGCGCGCGCTCGATGTCGCCGGTGAGCGTTTCGCGCCGGTTCGCCATGGTCTGGTAGACGGTGGCGCCGCTGCCGCCCACGAACACGCCCCGGCTCGCGCTGGCCACGCTCTGGCCCAGCCCGGCAGAGGCCTGCTCGGCCACCGCCGCGCTGGCGCGCGAGATGCTCAGCTGCGCCTGCGCGGCGTCCATCGCCTGCGGGCTGACGGCGCCTTCGTCCAGCATGGCGGAGGTGTGGCGCACCTTCAGTTCCTGCTCGGCCACGTTGCTCAGGGCCACCTCGCGCTGGCGCTGCGCAATCTGCCAGGCGTCGCGCGTCTGCGCCATCGAGGCCGAGCGGTACAGCTTGCCCTGCTGCTCGACAAACTGCAGCTCCTCGCTCGACGCGTTGAGCTGGTTGGCCAGCTGCGCCACCTGGCTTTGCAGCGCCAGGCGTTGGGTGGTGAGCGTGGTGAGGATGTCGCGGTTGATGGTCGGGTTCTGCACCGTGGCCACCACCGTGCCCGCGTCGACCTTGTCGAGCGCGCGCACCGTCATCTGCGTGACCACGCCGCTGATGGGCGAGGTGACCAGCAGCACCGGCGCCTGCAGCACCGTGCGCGTGGCCTGGCGCGAGACCAGCGGCTGGATCAGCGTGGTCACGACGAGCCACAGCACGAACGCCAGCAAGGCGTAGCCCGCAAGCCGCGGCACGATCGATTCCGAACTCGACGGCGGCCCGCCGCCGCCGCCTTTGCGCCTGAGGCGGCGAAACCAGCCCGCGGCTTCGGCATCCGCAATCTCTGCGGATTCCCGGACAGTGCTTGCGTTCATGTGCGCCTCGCAATCGATGACGTGGTGACCTGTGGAAGAAACCGTCGTCTCCGCTGTCGCGGCACGTCTTTGGGGCGCGCCATCTGCTATTGCTGCAACGCAGCAATAGACATGCCAAAAGTTAACAATTTATGCTTACATGAGCAACAGGATGTACGGGCTTGCGTGGGTACGCTCTCGTTCCCGGCAACAGCAGTTGCGCTATCGAAGCGCCGCGGTGCGTGAACATCCAGGACACTTCCGCGCTCCGTGGAACACACCGATACTCACCCGGCAACTCCCGCCGGCAACGCACCGGCCCCGACAAGATCAATGAACCCACCCGGCCTCTCGAAATTCCGCTTCGGCATGCACACGCGCCTCAGCCTGGGCGTGGCCGCACTGGTCCTGGCGGCAACCTTCGCCATTGCCACCTACGCACTTCACCTGGTCAAGAGCAGCATGCAGGCGTCGATCGCGGCCGAGCAGATGGCCCGCGTGAGCGGCATCTCCGACGCCATCGACCAGAAGCTCGGCAGCCGCCGCATCCTGCTGAAGACCTTTGCCGAGAGCGTGGAGTCGCAGGCCTTCGACAGCGCCGAACCGCTGCAGGCCTTCCTGGAAAAGCACGCGTCGCTGCGCGAGGCTTTCGACAACGTCGCATTCATGGGCGCCGACGGCACCCTGGTGGCCAACCTGAACGGCGCGCAGAGAAACGGCAGCGTGAACATCCGCGACCGCGACTACTTCCAGAAGACAGTGGCCACCAAGACCGGCCTGGTGTCGCAGCCGTACCGCAACCGGCTGAACGGGTTGCCGCAGGTGGCCATCACGCAGCCGGTGCTCGACAGCGCGGGGCACGTCAGGTTCGTGATTTCAGGCGCCATCAACCTGAAGGACCGCAACATCCTGGGCGCCCTGGGCGACGTCAAGTTCGGCAAGAACGGCTATCTGTTCATCGTCACGCCGGACGGCGTGATGGTCGATTCCCCTGACACCGCACGCATCCTGAGCGTGGTCCAGGCGAACGGCGGCAATGCGGCCATCCTGCGCGCCATGGCCGGCTTCGAGTGCACGGGCGAGGGTGTCGACGAAGCCGGCGTGCCCAGCCTCTACGCCTTCGACCGCACCGAACAGACCCCCTGGATCGTCGGGGCCATGTACCCGCGCGCCGAGGCCTTTGCCCGCATCGACGCCATCGAGCACAACGCATGGCTGGGCGCGCTGGCGCTCTCGCTGTCCGCGGGGGCGCTGGCCCTGGTGGTGGTGCGCCGGCGCCTGAAGCCGCTGGACGCGCTGCACAGCCACATGCAGTCGAGGCTCGAAAAGCCCGCCGACGCACAGGCCCCGCGCCCGGCGAGCAGCTACACCCGCGACGAGATCGGCGACCTGTCGCGCACCTTCGACGACCTGATGGCCCAGCGGCGTGCCAGCGAACTCAGCCTGGCGCGCAGCGAGGCGACGGTGCGCACCATTGCCGACAACATTCCGGCGATGGTCTCGCACGTGGACGCCTCGCTGCGCTACACCTTCGTCAACGAGCGCATCCGCGCGCTGCACAAGCATGTGCCGCTGGTTGGGCGCCTGATGCCCGAAGTGCGGGGCGCCGACTTCGCCGTCGTGGAGCCCTATTTCCTGCGCGCGCTCGCGGGCGAGACCGTCATTCTCGAGAAGACCGGCGACTCGGCGCTGGGCATCGGCCACCGCACCTTCCAGGCCCACTACATTCCCGACCTCGACGCCGACGGGGCGGTGCGCGGCGTGTTCGCGATGACCTTCGACATCACGGACGAAGTCAATATCCGCAAAGCCGTGGCCGAGCAGGAGAAGCGGCTGCGCGACGTGACCGACAGCATTCCGGCGCTGGTCGGTTACTTCGACCGCAACCAGGTCTGCCTGTTCGGCAACATCCGGGCGCGGCAGATGGCGGGCCTGGGCGTGGGCGACAAGCCGATCGAGGGCGCCACGCTGCAGGCCGTGCTCGGCGATGCCATCTACGAGCAGCACAAGCCTTACCTGCCGGTGATGCTCTCGGGCAAGAAGGTGCGCTTTCCGGTTCGCGCGCCGCTGCACGGCAAGCAGGGCTACTTCCAGGTCAACCTGATTCCCGACACCAGCCCGCGCGGCGAGGTGGTCGGCTTCTACCTGATGAGCTTCAACATCACGGCGCTGAAAGAAGCCGAGCTGCGCCAGGCCGAGAGCGAACTGCGCCTGCGCACCATCACCGACAACCTGCCGGTGCTCATCACCTACATCGACCGCGACGAGAAGATCACCTTCGCCAACGCCACCAGCCGCCAATGGCTCGGGCTCGACCCGATGCAGGTGGTGGGGCGCCACCTGCAGGACGTGGCCGGCCGCGACGTATACCTTTCGCGCCGGCCCATGCTGTCGCGCGCGCTGGCCGGCGAGCGGGTCGAGTTCGAGGCGCGCACCCAGCGAACGGGGTTCGAGCGCATCACGCAGGTCATCTACGTGCCCGACATCCGTGACGACGGGCTCACGCACGGCATCTTCTCGCTGGCGCTGGACATCACCGCGCTGAAGCTGGTGGAGCACCAGCTCATCGAGCTGGCGCGGCTGGACACGCTCACCGGCCTGCCCAACCGGCTGGCCTTCAACGAGCACCTGCCCGACGCGGTGCTGCGCGTGCGGCTCACGGGCAACGCCATGGCGCTGATGTTCCTGGACATCGACCACTTCAAGACCATCAACGACACCTTCGGCCATGCGGTGGGCGACGCGGTGCTGGTGGAGTACGCGCGGCGGCTGCTGGCCAGCGTGCGGGGCACCGACAAGGTGGCCCGGCTGGCAGGGGACGAGTTCGTGCTGGTGATCGAGAACCTGAGCGGGCCGCAGGCTGCGGCCACCGTGGCCGAGAAGATCGTGCAGCGCATCGGCCAGCAGCCCTTCGTGGTGGAAGGCCAGACCATCTCGGTCACCACCAGCATCGGCATCGCATTCCACTGGGCCGCCGATTCCTCGGCCACGGCCGAGGAGCTGCTGGCACGCGCCGATGCCGCGCTCTACAACGCCAAGGCGGCGGGGCGCAACCGGTTCGAGTTCTTCCTGTCGGCCGGGGTGCCCAAGGACCCGCTGAGGCTGGGCGGTGTGCTGGCCGGCCCGGCGTCCGAAGACCAGCCGTAGCGGCAGCTGCGCCCGCTGCGCCGTTGCACTCAGGGACGTCCGAGGACGTTGTTTTCGTGACGGCCTTCGCCGAGGACGAACCAGGCCTGGCCCTTGACGACGAAGCCCTGCCTTTCGTAGAAGCGGCAGGCGCGCCGGTTCCTCGCGTTGACCGACAGCCAGAGCGCGTCGCTGCCAGTGCGCTCGCGGGCCGCGGCGCGAGCGGCTTGCAGCAGCGCCGCGCCGACACCGGCTCCCGTGAATGCCTCCTGCACATACAGGGTGCCCAGCTCGGTGTCGCACGTGGGCACCAGCGGCTGTGGCGCGCCGAAACGCACGAGCGCATAGCCCACGAGGTGCGCGTCGGCTTCTGCAACGAGCAGCGCCGAGCCGGCGGCATCGGCCAGGGCCGCAAATTTGGGCGGCGTGAATTCGTCGAGAACGTACCGTGCGAGCAGGTCGTTCACGCCCTCGGTTGCATAGGTGGGGAGCCACACCTGGATGGAGAGCGCGGCCAGCGCGTGCGCGTCTGCCGCGACGGCGGGGCGGATCGCACGGGCCGTCTCAGGCCGCATGGCCGGTAGGGAAGCCCTCGGCCGCTCCATGGCGAGCGTCGACGCAACGAACCCCAGCCTGGCGAAGAACGCAGGCGCATCGTCCCGGCCCGCCCTCAGCACCCAGGTGATGTTCGGGTCGGCACCGACGATCGCATCGACCAGGGCCTGGCCGATGCCTTGCCACCGGAACGGTTGCGCAACCGCGACCATCGAGAGATAGCCGTTCGACAGGCCGTCGGTGATCGCACGGGCGAACCCGACCAGCTCGCCGTGCCGCAGCGCCACCATCGCGCGCGGCGATGCGGCGATCAGCCGGCCCAGCGCGTCCACGCTGCCGATGCGATGGGACCAGCCACTGGTCATGAGCAGACTATGCACCGCAGGCAGGTCGGCCGTGTCGAAGTGTCGGACTTCCATGTTTTTCTCGCGCTCCTCGCAGGGTTCTGGACACATCGCCGATGTTGCCTCAGCGCCCTGCGCCGCGGCCTCCGGGCGGGGCTGACCCGGCCGGAGGCCACCACGATGCCTGGATGGAATCAGGCCTGTGCCGAGGCGCACTCCCCGAGCGTGCCGCGCGGCGCGCGCCGGTCCAGCGATCGGCTCCACAGCGCGATCGCCAGCCCCACCAGCGTGAGCAGCGCCGCCACCCAGCCCAGTGCGCGCAGCCCCGGGCCATGGTCGATCACCACGCCGCCGACCCATGCGCCGAGCGCGTTGCCCAGGTTGAAGGCCGCGATGTTCAGGCTGGACGCCAGGTTCTGGCCCGCGCCCGAGGCCTTCTCGAGCACCCGCAGCTGCATCGGCGCCACGGTGGCGAAAGAGGCCACGCCCAGCAGGCCCACGAACACCACCGCGGTGAACGGCGTGCCGATGGCGAACTGCATCGCGCCCAGCACCACGGCCAGCACCACCAGCGTGCCCAGAATGGCGGCCATCGGCGCGCGGTCGGCCAGCTTGCCGCCGAGGATGTTGCCCACCGCCAGGCCGCCGCCGAACACCAGCAGGATGGGCGACACGGCCGACTCCGACAGCCCCGTGAGCTGCGTGAGCAGCGGCTGGATGTACGTGAATACCACGAACACACCGGCAAAGCCCAGCACCGTCATCGCCAGGCCCAGCAGCACCTGCGGGCGCGCCAGCACGGCCAGTTCCTCGCGCAAAGGGGCGGGCGCGGCCTCGCCTTTCACGCGGGGCACGAATGCAGCCAGCACCGCGAGCGCCAGCAGGCCGATGAGCGTCACCGCCCAGAAGGCCGAGCGCCAGCCGAAATGCAGGCCCAGCCAGGCGCCGAACGGCACGCCCAGCAGGGTGGCGGCCGTGAGCCCGGTGAACATGATGGCGATGGCCGAGGCACGCCGCTCCGGCGCCACCAGGCCGGTGGCCACCACCGAGCCGACGCCGAAGAAGGTGCCGTGCGCCAGCGAGGTGACGACGCGCGCTGCCATGAGCATCTCGTAGTTGGGCGCCAGCGCACAGGCCAGGTTGCCGAGCGTGAAGATCGCCATCAGCGCGAGCAGCACAGTCTTGCGCGGCAGCTTGCGTGTGGCGATGGTGAGCACGGGCGCGCCGACCGCGACCCCGAGCGCATAGCCCGAGATCAGCAGGCCGGCGGCCGTGATGGAGACTTGAAGATCCGTCGAGACCTGCATCAGCAGGCCCATGATGACGAACTCGGTGGTGCCTATTCCGAAGGCACCGGCGGTGAGGGCGAGTAGAGCGATTGGCATGATGCCCTGTACTGTGAAGACATCGGCCATCGATGAC
The DNA here is from genome assembly GCF_051216435.1 of Variovorax pasteuri. Taxonomy (NCBI): domain Bacteria; kingdom Pseudomonadati; phylum Pseudomonadota; class Betaproteobacteria; order Burkholderiales; family Comamonadaceae; genus Variovorax; species Variovorax pasteuri. The sequence continues at coordinate 227,900 of NZ_JBPJZS010000008.1, read as the reverse complement.
TAGAATGCCGCCGGTACAGGGACTTGTGAATTGAAATCACAAACCAGCAAGCAAGCAGGAAAGAAAACCATGCCGCGCATCGACGTCAACCGCTCTGGCGAAATGGAAGCCTTCGTGCAGGTGATCGAGGCCGGCGGGTTCTCCTCGGCGGCGCGCCTGCTGGGCATGACGCCGTCGGCGGTGAGCAAGCTGGTGGCGCGGCTGGAGCTGCGCCTGGGCGTGCAGCTGGTGCACCGCTCCACGCGCAAGCTGCAGCTCACGCCCGAAGGCACCGCGTTCTACGAGCGCAGCACGCGCGTGCTGGCCGACATGGACGAGGCCGAGCGCTGTGCCGCGGCCGGTGCCGCGCCGCGCGGGCGCGTGAGCATCAACGCCAGCGTGTCCTTCGGCCACCACAAGTTGGTGCCGCTGGTGCCGCGCCTGCTCGAGCAGCATCCGCAGATCACGCTGGACATTGCGCTGACCGACCGCATCGTCGACCTGATGGACGAGCGCGCCGACATCGCGATCCGCTGGGGCGAGCTGCCGTCGTCCGACCTGGTGGCGCGCCGCCTCGGCGAGACCAGCCAGGCGATCGTGGCCGCGCCTTCATACCTGGGCAAGTACGGCACGCCGCGCACGCCGCAGGAACTGGAGGCGCACAACCGGCTGGGCTGGACGTACCGGCGCAGTTCGCCCGACTGGCCGCTGCGTGTGGACGGGCGCATGGTGTGGTTGCCGGTGGCCGGCCCGGTGCGCGCGGGCGACGGCGAAACGCTGCGCCAGCTGGCGATTGCAGGGGCGGGCGTGGCGCGGCTGTCGCTGTACCACATCCAGCACGACATCGATGCGGGCCGGCTGGTGCCGTTGCTCGAGGAGTTCAACCCGTGCGACGTGGAACCCATTCACGCGGTGTACATCGGCAAGGCCGGCACGCTGCCCGCGCGGGTGCGGGCGGTGCTGGACTTTCTGGTGGCCTGCTCGGGCGTGGGCGGCGGGCGCTACACGCTCAAGCGAACGCTGCCGATGCCGGGGAATGCCGCGGTCACCTGATCGCCGCGGCGGCACGGCAGCACACCGACCCAGGAGCCGGTGGTGACGACGGTGCCCTTGGGCGCGGTCTGGCCGTGGCGCGTGATGTGGCGCAGCCAGATCGGCAGCAGCCAGGCGGGGTCGGCCAGCGGATGCGTGCCTTCGCGCACCACGGTCTCGGCGTTGCCGACCTTGGTTTCGCAGCGCTGCGCGGCCCAGTCGACGGCGGCACAGGGAATCCATTCGCCGAGCACCAGCGCGCCATGCACCTGCGAATCGGCCAGGCGAAGCAGGGCGGGCGTGGCGGCCAGGTCTTGCCAGCGCGCATCGACGATTTCGACCGACACGGCCATGGCGTCGATCAGCGATGCGGCGTTCTGGTGGTCGAGCGTTGCGGCCTGCGCGGGCGTGACGTCCTGGCCCAGGCGCAGGGCAATCTCGGCTTCGATGCCCGGCGAGTGGAGCACGAGGTCGCTGAAGTTGGCCGAGTCGGGCCGCACGCCGGCGGGCGGCAGCGGGGCATGCGTGAGGGTCGCGCTGCGCGAGCCACCGCCGGATTTCCAGGTGCCGGGCACGGGCTGTGCGTCGAACCAGCCGAGCGCGGCGGCCACGGCGTCCTGCACTTCGTACGCTTGCTCGGCGGTGGCGAGCGCGTCGGTCCAGCGCGAGGCATCGAGGGTCCGGTTGCCGCGGCGCGCGGCGACGAGGGCGTCTGTGAGGGCGGTCTGGGAAGGGTTCATCCGCAGGATCTTCTCAGCTTTCGACGTGAACGTTGCCGTCTTTCACGACCTTCGCCCATTTGGCGATCTCGGTGCTGATGAACTGCTTGAACTTGTCCTGCGAGCCGCCACCGTCTTCCGCGCCGTAGGTGTCCATCCGCTCCTGCACATCGGGCATGGCGAGCACCGTGTTCACGTCGCGGTTCACCTTCTGCGCAATGGACGCCGGCAGTTTGCCCGGCCCGGCAAGCCCGTACCACGTGGTCGCCTCGAAGCCCTGAAAGCCTTGCTCCTGCATCGTCGGCACGTTGGGGTGCCCCTTGGCGCGCTTGGTGCGGGTCTGGGCGACGGCGATCACGCGGCCGTTCTTCACATGCGGCGTGGCGGCCGTCATGGTCTCGAAGCTGTACTGGATCTGCCCGCCCATCAGGTCGGCCAGCAACGGGCCGCTGCCCTTGTACGGCACATGCAGCGCGTCGACGCCGCCCTGCAGCTTGAACATCTCCAGCGCCAGGTGCTGCGCCGAGCCGGCACCCGCCGAGCCGAAGCTCACCGTGCCCGGCGCGGCCTTGCAGGCGGCCACGATGTCCTTCACGCTGAGCGCTTTCTGGCCGGGGTTGGCGATCAGCAGGTTGGGCGTGACGCCCACCAGCACGATCGGCACGAAGTCGCGCTCCACGTTGTAGCGCAGCTTGGGCTGCAGGCTGGGCGCGAGCGCGTGGCTGTTGATGTGGGCCATCAGCAGCACGCTGCCGTCGCTGGGCTGCTGCGCCACGTAGTCGGCCGCGAGCACCCCGGCCACGCCGCCCTTGTTGTCGACGATGACCTGCTCGCCCCACATGATCGTGAGCTTCTGCGCGACCACGCGCGCCAGCGCATCGGTGCCGCCGCCCGGCGGAAAGCCCACCACGATGCGCACCGGCCCCGAAGGCCACTCCTGCGCGAAGAGCCGGGGCACGCCCAGCGTGGCGGCCGCGCCGGCGGCGGCTTGAATGAGGGAGCGTCTTTGCATCATCTGTGTCTCCGTGGTGTTGGGGTCCGATGCGTGCCGGGCGCGATGTCTAGCGACCCGGCAAGGCGGCCGCCGCATCGTTCGAGCGATGCGCTGCGGCCTGTGTGCTGTCTTTGGAGGTGAGGGCGCTAGGCCGCCTTCTGCAGCGCGGCAGGCGCGGCATGGCTCGCGAAATGGTCCATCGCCGCGTGCACGCCGCTGCCGGCCAGCTTGATGCCCGTGAGCTTCATGCCCATCTCGACGCCCGCGACCATGGCCACCAGCGTCAGGTCGTTGCTGTCGCCCAGGTGGCCCATGCGGAACATGCGGCCCTTGAGCTTGCCCAGGCCCGTGCCCAGCGACAGGTCGAAGCGCTGGTGGATCAGCCGGCGCAGCGCATCGGCGTCGACCCCCTCGGGCGTGATGACGCCGGTGAGCACCGGCGAGTACACGGCCGGGTCCGCGCACTGAATGGGCAGGCCCCAGGCATTGACCGCGGCCCGCACGCCCGCGGCCCAGCGCTGGTGCCGCGCGAAAACGTTGTCCAGCCCTTCGCCCAGCAGCATGTCGAGCGATTCCGAAAGGCCATAGAGCAGGTTGGTGTTGGGCGTGTAGGGCCAGTAGCCGTCCTTGTTCATCTCGACGATTTCGCTCCAGTCCCAGAAGGCGCGCGGCAGCCTGGCGTGCTTGGCGGCGTCGAGTGCGCGCGGCGAGAGCGCGTTGAAGCTGATGCCCGGCGGCAGCATCAGGCCCTTCTGCGAGCCGCTGACGGTCACGTCCACGCCCCATTCGTCGTGCCGGAAATCGGCGCTCGCCAGGCCCGAGATGCTGTCGACCAGCAGCAGGGCGGGGTGGCCCGCCGCGTCGATGGCCTTGCGCACCGAGGCGATGTCGGAGGTGACGCCGGTGGAGGTCTCGTTGTGCACCACGCACACGGCCTTGATCTTCTTCTCGGTGTCCTTGCGCAGGCGCGCCTCGATGAGTTCGGCCTGCACGCCACGGCGCCAGCCGGGCGCATTCGGCAGTTGCGCGTCGGTGCCGGCGAACGAGAGGAATTCGGTCGACAGGCCCAGGCGCGTGGCCATCTTCTGCCACAGCGAGGCGAAGTGGCCGGTCTCGTACATGAGCACGTGGTCGCCGGGGCTCAGCGTGTTGGCGAGCGCGGCCTCCCACGCGCCGGTGCCAGAGGCGGGGTAGATCGCGACCGGGTGCCTGGTCTTGAACACCTGCTGGATGCCGCCCAGCACCTTCAGCCCCAGCGTGCCGAACTCGGGCCCGCGGTGGTCGATGGTGGGCAGGCTCATGGCCCGCAGGATGCGGTCGGGCACCGGGCTCGGGCCTGGAATCTGGAGGAAGTGGCGGCCGGTGGGATGGATGTCGAGTTGCAGCATGGACTGTCCTTTCGCTTTTCAGTTTTGCATTCAAAATTCATTTTTGCTTGGTGGTTTACCCTTAATCCGCGAGGTTGTAGCGCTCATTTTTTGCATTCAAAATGCAATCAAGGAAAAACCATGACTGCCGAAATCATCGAAATCTCCAGGCTCGCGCTGCACGACCAGGTGGCCTCGCGCCTGCGCACCATGCTGGTCGAAGGGCGCATCGCGCCCGGCGCCAAGCTCAACGAGCGCGAGCTGTGCCTGCAGCTGGCCGTGTCGCGCACGCCGCTGCGCGAGGCCATCAAGCTGCTCGCGGCCGAAGGGCTGGTCGACTTGCTGCCCAACCGCGGCGCGGTGGCGGTGAAGCTCACCGAGGCCGACGTGCTCAACACCTTCGAGGTGCTGGCCATGCTCGAGGGCATGTCGGGCGAGCTGGCCGCCAGGCGCATCACCGACGAAGAACTGGCCGAGGTGCGCGCGCTGCACTACGAAATGATGGCCTGCTTCTCGCGGCGCGACCTGTCGGGCTACTACCGGCTGAACGCGCGCATCCACACCGCCATCAACGACGCGGCGGCCAACCCGGTGCTGTCGAACACCTACCGCTCCATCAACGCCCGCGTGCAGTCGCTGCGCTTTCGCACCAACCAGAACGAGGCCAAGTGGAAGCACGCGGTGCAGGAGCACGAACAGATGATCGACGCGCTGGCCGCGCGCGACGCCGCCGCCATGCGCAAGGTGCTGGTGGCGCACGTGCTGCGCAAGCGCGACACCGTGCTGGAGCTGCTGCGCGCCGGCGAGATCTATCCCCAGGCCACCCAGGCGAACTGACACCACCACCATGCGCATCGATCCCGCCAGCCACATGCAGCCAGCCGGAACCGTTCTTCCGCCCAACGCAGAACGAGGCCAAGTGGAAGCACGCGGTGCAGGAGCACGAACAGATGATCGACGCGCTGGCCGCGCGCGACGCCGCCGCCATGCGCAAGGTGCTGGTGGCGCACGTGCTGCGCAAGCGCGACACCGTGCTGGAGCTGCTGCGCGCCGGCGAGATCTATCCCCAGGCCACCCAGGCGAACTGACACCACCACCATGCGCATCGATCCCGCCAGCCACATGCAGCCAGCCGGAACCGTTCTTCCGCCCAACGACACCTGCGAGCTGCTCGCGCGCCGCCTGCGCACCGACACGCAAGGCGAGGTGCTGTTCGACGACGCTTCGCGCGGGCGCTACGCCACCGACGCGTCGATCTACCAGATCACGCCGGTCGGCGCCTTCGTGCCGACCAACGAGCGCGACATTGCCACCGCCATCGACATCGCGCGCGACCTGAAGGTGCCGGTGCTCGCGCGCGGCGGCGGTACCAGCCAGTGCGGGCAGACGACGGGCGCGGCGCTGGTCATCGACAACAGCAAGCACTTTCGCCGCGTGCTCGAGGTGAACGTGGAGGAGGGCACCGCCACGGTGGAGCCCGGCCTGGTGCTCGACCACCTGAACGCGCAGCTCAAGCCGCACGGCCTGTGGTATCCGGTGGACGTGTCGACCAGCGCGCAGGCCACGCTGGGCGGCATGGCGGGCAACAACTCGTGCGGGTCGCGCTCCATCGCCTACGGGAACATGGTGCACAACGTGCTGGGCGCGAGCGCGTGGCTGTCGAACGGCGAACTGGTCGACTTCGGGCCGGTCGGTTCGCTCGGCGTGCGCGCCGCGGGCATCGCGCAGTTCGTGCGCGGCCTGGCGCGCCAGCACCGCGAGCAGATCGCCGAGCACTGGCCCAAGGTGATGCGCCGCGTGGCGGGCTACAACCTGGACATCTTCGACAACCAGAGCGAGCGCCCCTACACCGCCGACGGCAGCGTGAACCTGGCGCACCTGCTCATCGGTGCCGAAGGCACGCTGGCCTACACGCGCAGTCTGAAGCTCAAGCTCGCGCCGCTGCCGCGCGCCAAGGTGCTGGGCATCGTCAACTTCCCGACCTTCCATGCGGCCATGGACGCGGCGCAGCACATCGTCAAGCTGGCGCCCACGGCGGTGGAACTGGTCGACCGCACCATGATCGAGCTGAGCCTGGCCAACCCGGCCTTCAAGCCCACGGTGGAAACCGCGCTCATCGGCAAGCCGGCGGCCATCCTGCTGGTGGAGTTCTCGGGGGCGGACAAGGCCGCATTGCTGCCGCAGCTCAGGCAGCTGGTCGAGCTGATGGGCGACCTCGGCCTGCCGGGCAGCGTGGTCGAGATGCCCGACGATGCGCGCCAGAAGAACCTGTGGGAGGTGCGCAAGGCGGGCCTGAACATCATGATGAGTCTGAAGGGCGACGGCAAGCCCGTGAGCTTCATCGAAGACTGCGCCGTGCCGCTCGAACACCTGGCCGAGTACACCGACGCGCTGACCGAAGTGTTCGCCAGGCACGGCAGCCGCGGCACCTGGTATGCGCATGCCTCGGTCGGCACGCTGCACGTGCGGCCGATTCTCGACATGCGGGTGGACGGCGCCACCAAGATGCGCGCCATCGCCGAAGAGGCCAGCGCGCTGGTGCGCAAGTACAAGGGCGCCTTCAGCGGCGAGCACGGCGACGGCCTGTGCCGCGGCGAATGGATCGAGTGGCAGTTCGGCCCGGCCATCAACGAGGCCTTCCGCGCCATCAAGCACAGGCTCGACCCCATCGGCCTGTTCAACCCCGGCAAGATCATCGACCCGCCGCGCATGGACGACGGCGCGCTGTTCCGCTTTGCGCCGCCCACCGCACCCAAGCCGTACCGCCGCATCGAACTCAAGCCCGTGCTCGACTGGTCGGCCTGGAACGTCAATGCCGACCCGGTGACCGAAGCGACCACCGCGCCGGGCACCGGCGGCGACACCACCGGCGGCCTGGCCAAGGCCGTGGAGATGTGCAACAACAACGGCCACTGCCGCAAGTTCGACGCCGGCACCATGTGCCCCAGCTACCGCGTGACGCGCGACGAGCAGCACCTGACGCGCGGTCGCGCCAACACGCTGCGCCTGGCGCTCTCGGGCCAGCTGGGCCCCGACGCCTTCACCAGCGAGGCCATGCACGACACCATGGACCTGTGCGTCGGCTGCAAGGGCTGCAAGCGCGACTGCCCCACGGGCGTGGACATGGCGAAGATGAAGGTCGAGTTTCTCGACCACTACAAGAAGCGCCACGGCCACACGCTGAAAGACAGGCTGGTGGCGAACCTGCCCGACTACGCCCACAAGGCCAGCCGCATGCCCTGGCTGCTGAACCTGCGCAACAGCGTGCCCGGCGCGGCATGGCTCGGCGAAAAGCTGCTGGGCTTTTCGGCGAAGCGCTCGCTGCCCGCGTGGCGCAGCGACACCTTCTGGCGCGCCACGGCCAACGAGCCCGGCCTGTTCGTCGAGCGCGACGTGGCGCTGGCTGTCGCGCGGCGCGGCGGCAAGGCGGCGGTGCTGTTCGTCGACACCTTCAACGGCACTTTCGAGAGCGAGAACGCCTTCGCCGCCGCGCGCGTGCTGCAGGCCGCGGGCTACGTGCTGCACACGGTGGAAAAGCGTGGCGGGCACCACTGCTGCGGGCGCACCTTCCTGGCCAGCGGCATGGTCGAACAGGCCAAGGAAAAGGCCGAGGCGCTGATCGATGCGCTGCTGCCGCTCGCGCGGGCCGGCGTGCCCATCGTCGGGCTGGAGCCGTCGTGCCTGCTCACGCTGCGCGACGAAACACTGGCGATGGGCTTCGGCGAAAAAGCCGAGATCGTGGCCAGGCATGCGCTGCTGTTCGAGGAATTCATCGCGCGCGAGATCAAGCTCGGCCGCTTCGAGCTGGCGCTGAAGCCCGCGACCCAGCCCATCCTGCTGCACGGCCACTGCCACCAGAAGGCTTTCGGCGCGGTGAGCCCGGTGATGGAGGTGCTCCAGCTCATTCCGGGCGCGAAGCCCGAACTGATCGAGAGTTCGTGCTGCGGCATGGCCGGCAGCTTCGGCTACGAGGCCAGCCATTTCGAGGTGTCGATGCAGATGGCCGAGGCCAGCCTGCTGCCGGCCATCCGCAAGCAGCCCGACGCCATCGTGGTGGCCGACGGCACCAGCTGCAGGCACCAGATCGGCGACGGCGCGCAGCGCGAGGCGGTGCATGTGGCGGTGCTGCTGGAGCGGCATCTGCTGCACAGCGACCCGGTGGCCGACGCGGCTTGAACGGGTTGCCCTGCGCGATGGGGCAGGGTGCCGCAGAATAGGCGCCGCCCCTTTCCCGATGTCGACCACGTTCCCTTCCACCGCCCCCGTGCAGCCCACGCTGCGGCTTGCCTTTGCGCTCTCGATGGGCGCGGCCGTGTCGCTGGGCATCACCCGTTTCGCCTACGGCCTGCTGTTGCCGCCGATGCGCGCCGACCTGGGCTGGAGCTACGCGCTGGCAGGCGGCATGAACACGGCGAACGCGGTCGGCTACCTGATAGGCGCGTTGATCACGCCGGCGCTCATGCGGCGCTTCGGCGTCACGCGGCTGCTGGTGGTGGGCGCGGTGCTGGCCAGCGTCTTCATGGCGGGCAGCGGCTTCGTCACGGCCGCGCCGGCCTTGCTGCTGCAGCGCCTGCTGGCCGGCGTGGCCAGCGCCTGGGTGTTCGTGGCGGGCGGGCTGCTGGCCGCGCGGCTCGGCGAGGCCGACGCAAGAAGCGGATCGTCGCGCGGTGGCCTGCTGCTGGGCATCTACTACGGCGGCACCGGCTTCGGCATCCTGCTGTCGGCGCTGCTCGTGCCGCAGGTGTTGAAGGCCGCGTCCGACGTGCCGCATGGCTGGGCCTGGGCGTGGTGGGCGCTGGCCATGGCCAGCGTGGCGGCGACCTGCCTGCTGGCCTGGGCCGGGCGGGCCATGCCGATCAGCCCGTCGCATCCGGCGCGGGCGGCCGCAACGGGCACCGCACCCCCGGTGGCGCTGCGCCGCTTCGGCTGGGCGCTCGCGGGCTATGCGCTGTTCGGCATGGGCTACATCGGCTACATGACCTTCGTGATCGCGCTGCTGCGCGAGCAGGGCGCCAGCGCCTCGTTCGTCACGTTGTTCTATGCCTTGCTGGGCATCGCCTGCGTGGCCTCGTCGCGGCTGTGGGCCGGATTGCTCGACCGCTACCGCGGCGGGCAGCCCCAGGCGCTGCTGAACGGCCTGCTGGGCGTGGCCACGCTGTTGCCGGTGTTGAGTTCGTCCGCCCCCGTGGCGCTGATTTCGGGCGTGCTGTTCGGCGGTGTGTTCCTGTCGGTGGTGGCCTCGACCACCGCGCTGGTGCGCCACAACCTGCCGTCCGAGCGCTGGGCGCAGGGCATCAGCATGTTCACCATCGTCTTCGCGCTCGGGCAGATCGTCGGGCCGACGGTCACGGGCTGGATCTCCGACGGACCGGGCGGCCTGGCGCGCGGCCTGGTGGCTTCGGCCATCGCGCTGTGGCTCGGTGCGGTGCTGGCATCGCGCCAGCATGCGCTGCAGGAGCCGCAATGAGCGGCTTCGCCTTGTTCGAGACATCCATCGGCATGTGCGCGCTGGCGTGGGGACCGCAGGGCCTGGTCGGCGTGCAACTGCCCGCGGACGATGGCGAGCCGGCCACGCGCTCGCGCATGAAGCAGCGCTTTGCGGATCTGGACGAAGGCCCGCCGAACGAGATGGCGCAACGTGCCATCGCGGCCATCCAGGGCCTGCTGCAGGGCGTGCACGACGACCTGATGCACATCGAGCTCGACATGCGCGGCGTGTCGGCCTTTCACCAGCGCGTCTATGCCATTGCGCGGCGCATTCCGCCGGGGCAGACGCGCACCTACGGCGAGATCGCGCAGGAACTCGGCGACAAGACCCTGTCGCGCGCCGTGGGCCAGGCCATGGGCCACAACCCCTTCGCCCCCGTGGTGCCGTGCCACCGCGTGCTGGCCGCGGGCAACAAGCCCGGTGGCTTTTCAGCGGGCGGCGGCGCCCTGACCAAGCTGCGCATGCTCGCCATCGAGGATGCGCGGCCGAACGGCATGGCCTCGCTGTTCTGACGCCGGCGCTGCCTAGTGCCTGCGCGGGCCTTGTATTGGGTGCGCGGCGTTCACTGGCTGGCGCGCGCGCCCATGCGGTGGCGCAGCTGGTCGGCCACCACGGCCACGATCAGCAGCACGCCCAGCACCACCATCTGCAGGTAGGAGCCGACGCTGGCCAGGTTCATGCCGTTCTGCACCAGTCCGATGAAGATGGCGCCCATCACCACGTTGGGCACGCGGCCGATGCCGCCGCGCAGGCTCACGCCCGCGATCACGCAGGCCGCGATGGACTCCAGCGCCACCGTGCCGCCCAGGTTGGCCTCGCCGGTTTCCACGCGCGCCGTGAGCAGCAGGCCGCTCACGGCCGCAAGGCCGGCGCACAGCAGGTAGGCCATCAGCAGCACGCGGCGGGTGTCGATGCCCGAGAGCGCCGCCGCCTTGGCGTTGCCGCCCACTGCCAGGAGGTGCGTGCCGGTGGGCATGCGCGCCATGAGCACGCCCATGCCGGCCACGCACGCGGCAGTGACCGCTATCGGTATCGGAATGCCCAGCAGCGTGCCGAAGCCGAACAGCTCGCTGAACGCGGCGGGCATGCCTGACACCGGCACGCCGCCCGTGAGATACAGCGCAAAGCCGAAGCCGATCGACTGCACGCCCAGCGTCACGATGAAGGGCGACACACCGATGAACGCCACGCCGATGCCGTTGATGAGGCCCACCGCGAGGCCCGCGAGCAGCCCGCAGGCGCACCCGGCAATCACCACCACCCAGGTCGCGTCGGGCAGGGCGGCACCGAAGGCCTGCATGGCGAGTGCCGAGACCACCGAGGTGATGGCCATCACCGTGCCCACCGAGAGGTCGAAGCCGCCCGTGACCAGTGCCAGCATCTGGCCCATCGACACGAGGATCAGGTACACCGACTGGCGCAGCAGGTTCACCAGGTTCTGCACCGTGAGGAACTGGTCCGACAGCGTGCTGAACACCACGAAGGCGATGAGCAGCATGAAGGGCAGCACGCCCAGCCTCAGGAACAGGTCGCGCAGCAGGCCGAGGGCACGCCCCCCCGGGCCGGAAGGGGTCGGCGCCGCGGCGGCAACGGTGGAAGACGGAGTCATGGCTTTCTTTCGCTGGAACCGAAAAACAGATTGAGCACGGCGCTCTCGCGGATGGCATCGCCCTGCAGCTCGCCGGCAATTTCGCCGCGGCACATCACGTAGACGCGGTGGCTCAGGTGCAGCACCTCGGGCAGGTCGGAGGAGATGACGACCACCGCCGCGCCGCTTTCGCAGAGCGTGCGGATCACCTGGTACAGCGCGCTGCGCGTGCCGATGTCCACGCCCACCGTGGGCTCGTCGAACACATAGAGCGCGGCTTCGCGCGTCATGCCCTTGCCGAACAGCACCTTCTGCTGGTTGCCGCCCGATAGCAGGCCCACCGGGCGATCGAGGTTGCGCGGCGCGAGCGCCACGCGCTCGGCCGCCGTGGCCGACAGCCTGCGGCCCAGCCGCCTGCGCAGCCAGCCGCCGCGACCGCGCAGCGGCCCGTGCACCAGCGGCAGCGTGATGTTGGCGCGCGACGTGAAGCCGAGCACCAGCCCTTCGCCCTTGCGGTCGGGCGGCAGATAGAACAGGCCCTCGTCGAGCAGCTGGCGCACCCTGGCGCCCGTGCGCGGCTGGCCCTTGAACAGCACGCGGCCCTCGCTCACCGCGTCGAGCCCGTAGATCGCGCGAAACAGCTCCGACTTGCCGCAGCCCACCAGGCCCGCGAGCCCGACCACTTCGCCGCGCCGCACCGTGAGGCTCGCGCGGCGCACGCCGTTGGGCGAGCTCAGGCCTTCCACCTGCAGCATCACCTCGCCGGGGTTGCTGGCGATGTGCGGGTAGATCTGCGAAATGGCGCGTCCGCTCATCAGCTCGATCAGCCGGTCGGCGCTGGTTTCGCGGGATTGCACCGTCGTCACCTTGCGGCCGTCGCGCAGCACGGTGATGCGGTCGGCGATCTGTGCAATCTCCTGCATGCGGTGCGAGATGTAGACGATGCCCACGCCGCGCGCCTTCAGCCGCGCGACCAGTTCGAACAGCCGCTGTGTCTCGGTGTCGGTGAGCGAGGCGGTGGGCTCGTCGAGGATCAGCACCGACACCTCGCCGCGCAGGCCCTTGGCGATTTCCACCATCTGCTGCTGCGCGCGCGACAGGCCGGAGACGGGCGCGTCCACGTCGATCTCGAAGCCCAGGTCGGCCAGCATCGTTCGGGCGCGCTCGCGCACGGCGGTGCGGTCGAGCAGGCCCGCCTTGCGCGGCTCTTCGCCCAGGCTCAGGTTCTGCGCCACCGAGAGCGTGGGAACGAGCGAGAACTCCTGGAACACCGCGCTGATGCCGTGGCGCCGCGCGTCGTGCACGTTGGAGAACCGCACCGGCGCGCCGTGCATGCGGATCTCGCCGGAAGTCGGCACGTTGGCGCCGGCCAGCAGCGAGATCAGCGTGGACTTGCCGGCCCCGTTCTCGCCGAACAGCACGTGCACTTCGCCGGCGCGCAGCTCGAAGTCCACCCCGTCGAGCGCCAGCACGCCCGGATAGCGCTTGCCCAGCCCGACGGTCTGCACAAGGAGCGGCTGCATGGGCGGCGGAATGACCGGCGGAATGACCGACGACACGGCGAGGCCTACTTGACCTCGAACACCGGCTTGAAGCCCGGCGGCGGCAGGATGTCGTCGAGCTTCACAGACTTGATGTTGCCGCTGTCGACCACGAAGATCTTCGGGCCCACGTGCTTCACCACGTCCTTGTTCTCGAGCAGGCGCACGGCCTGGTCGACCGCGATGCGGCCCTGCACCACCATCGAGTCGGCCGGGGAGGCCACGATCCGGCCCTTCTGGATGCCGTCATACACGCCCGGCGTCATGTAGAAGGACAGCACCTGAACCTTCTTTTCGAGGTTGCGCGAGCGCAGGATGCCGGTGGCGGCCTCGGCCGTCACCGCGGTGCCGGCCACGTAGGCGAGGTCGGGGTTGGCCTGGAGCACGTCCTCGACCAGCTTGCTCTGCGCCTCCTTGCCGGTGTCGCCGTACTTGGGGTCGAGCACCACCACGGCGCTGCCCTTGACCGCGTCCATGAAGCCCTTGTGCGCGGCCTCGACCCAGCCGGCGCCGGCCGGGCCCGGGAACCAGCCGACCTTGACCGCGGCCGAGCCGGCCGGGTGCTTCCTGGCGAGGTACTCGCCGGTCGAGTGGCCCATCGTGTAGAACGACACGAGCGACTTGGCCGACAGGTCGGGCGAGTTGATGCCGTTCACCAGGTCGATCACCGGCACCTTCTTCGCGGCCGTGGCCTTGATGACGTTGTTGAGCCCGTCGCCTGAAATCGCGCCGATGATCACCGCGTTGGCGCCGCGCGCCACGCAGTCCTCGATCTGCGAGACCTGCTTGGCGAGGTTGGTGTAGCCGCCCGCGTCGACCACCTGCAGCTTCACGCCCTGGCGCCGGGCCTCCTCGATCACGCCGTAGTCCACGCCCAGCCAGTAGGCGTCCTTCATGTGCGGGAACGACACGCAGATGTCCCACTTCTTCGAGGCCTTGGCCAGCGGCGTGTAGTCGATGGGCTTCTTGGCGCCCTCGGCCGAGAAGGCGGGCTCGGTGGCCTCGGCCTTGTAGGGAAACCAGTCGGCGGCCGAGGCACCGGTGTGCCACAGCAGGGCGGCGCCGAGCGAAGCGGCGATCAGGGAAACGCGCAGGGGCGAGCTGTTCATGAAGAACTCCTAGGTGGGCAACAGAGAGAAAAGGAAAAGGGAAAGCGGCGGCGGTTCAGGGCGCGAGCGCGGCCCGCAGGCGGGCGATGCGTTGTCGTCGCTCGGCGCGCGCTTCCAGCGCCTGGGCCATGTCGACCTCGACGAAGCGCGCCTTGTGGTTGGGCTGCATCTGGGCGATGAGGTCCATGTCCGCGCTGATCACGGTGCCGACCATGGCGTAGCCGCCGCCCGACACCGCGTCGCGGTGCAGGATGATCGGCTCGCGTCCGCCCGGCACCTGGATCGAGCCGTAGGGGTAGCCCGCATCGACGATGTTCGATGGATCGGCGCCTGCGCCGAAGGGCGGCTTGCGTTCCAGGAACGCCAGCGGCGTGCCGTTCTTGTAGCGGTAGCCGATGCGGTCGGCCTCGGAGCCGACGGTCCAGGTGTCGGCGAAGAAGCTGCGCACCGACACCTCCTGCAGCCGGTGAAAGTAGATGCCGGGCAGCACGCGCAGGGTCACTTCCTTCGCAAGCACCGGCAGCAGCGCAGCGTCGACCTTGCGCCCCGGCTTGGCCGTGGAAGAGGGTGCGCCGACCGGCAGCCGGTCGCCCGCCAGCAGCTTGCGGCCGTTGAAGCCGCCGAAGGCGCCCAGCCCGTAGGTGGAGCGGCTGCCGAGCACCACCGGCACGTCGATGCCGCCGGCCACCGCGATGCACATGCGGGCGCCGAGCTTCATGAAGTCGAAGCCCAGTGTGTCGCCGGCCTGCACCGCGAACGATGCATTGCGCGGCGCTTCGGTGCCGTTGAGCCTGACCTTGGCCTCGGCCCCGGTCACGGCGACGATGGCCGGCGCGTCGAAGCGCAGCTCGGGCCCGAGCAGCGTGCTCTCGATGACCGCCGCGCCCTCGTCGTTGCCCACCAGCAGGTTGGCCAGCACCAGGCTTTGCTGGTCGAGCGCGCCCGACAGCGGAATGCCCAGGTGGTAGTAGCCGGGTCGGCCCGCGTCCTGCACGCTGGTTGCGAGGCCGGGCTTGAGTACTTCAATGGCCATGGAGCACCTTCAGCAGCTGCCGGTTGTAGCCGTCGGGATCGGCCAGGAATTCGTCGAGCGAGAACGACACGGGTTCGATGCGCAGCGTGTACGTGCCGGCGTCCACCTGCGCCACCAGCCGGTCGTACTCGGCGCGGTCGATGGGCTTCCACTTGACGATGTCGCCGGGGCGGAAGAACACCATCAGCTCCTTCAGGTACGACAGGCGCTGCGCCGGGTCGAAGATGGGCGCGGGCGTGACGCCGAACATCTGGTAGCCGCCCGCGCCGCGCACCGAGTAGATGCAGCTGAAGCAGCCGCCGTGGCCCAGCGTGAGCCGGGGCGTGTCGGTGCGCGGGCTCAGGTACTTGGGCACCTGGATCTGCCGCTCGCGCTCGACCATCTGGAACAGGAAGGGCAGGCCGGCCACGAACCCGACCATCGACACGAACCACGGCGCGCCCGAATGCGCGGCGATGAAGGCGTCGACCGAGGCATGGCCGTTGATGCGCGCGGCGTACTCGATGTCGGTGCTCGACGGGTCCTGGTGCCGCTCGCGAAAGCGCATCAGCGTTTCGTGGGTCCACGGGTCGTTGTAGAGCACCGGTACCTCGACGATGCGGGTCTGCATGTGCAGGTCCGCATCGCCCAGGCCGGCCTCGATGTCCTTCAGCGCGGCGAGCAGCACGTCGGGCACGATCAGGTCGGGGTCGAAGCGCACGAGGTAGGCCGCGTTGGCGGGGCAGATCTCGGTGACGCCCGCGATCTCGCCCGCGTCCACGCGGCGGCGCAGTTCGTTGCAGATGGCCATGCCCTTGAAGAAGGCGGGCAGCGACATTTCCTCGCTGATCTCGACGAACAGGTGCTCGTCGCCGCCGAAGCTGTAGCGGGCTTGCGCGGGCAGTGTGGTGTGGGCGGTCATGCGGGCACCTTCGGGCTTGGCTGGACAACGGGCGGGAGAGGCGCAGCATCGGCCAGCGGGTTCTCCGCAAGCCAGGTCTCCAGAAAGCCGGTGTGGAAGGCGGCCCGGGCGACGTCCGCGTCCTCGCACAGCGCGCGGTGCAGCGCCACCGTCGTGTGGATGCCTTCCACCTTGAGCTCGCCGAGCGCGCGCCGCATGCGGGCGAGCGCGCTGGCGCGGTCGGTGTCGTGCACGATCAGCTTGCCCAGCAGCGAGTCGTAGTAGGCCGGCACGGTGTAGCCGGGATACAGCATGGTGTCGAAGCGCACGCCCGGGCCGCCCGGCACCACCAGCTGCGACACCAGCCCCGGGCTGGGCATGAAGTTCTTCGCGGCGTTCTCGGCGTTGATGCGCACCTCGATGGCCGCGCCGTTCAGGCGAATGTCCTCCTGCTTCAGGCGCAGCGGCTGGCCCAGCGCGATGCGCAGCATTTCCTTCACGAGGTCGACGCCGGTGACCATCTCGGTGATCGGGTGCTCTACCTGGATGCGGGTGTTCATCTCGATGAAGAAGAACTCGCGCGTGTCGTCGTCGTACAGGTACTCGAGCGTGCCCGCGCCGCGGTAAGCCACGGCACGGGCCAGGCGCAGCGCCGATTCGCACAGCGCGGCACGGGTGGCTTCGTCGATGGCGGCCGAAGGCGCTTCTTCCCAGACCTTCTGGCGCCGGCGCTGCAGCGAGCATTCGCGCTCGAAGCAGTGCACCACGCGCTGTCCGTCGCCCAGGATCTGCACCTCGATGTGGCGCGCCCGGCGGATGAAGCGCTCCAGGTACACCTCGCCGTTGCCGAAGGCGGCCTGCGCCTCGGCGGTGGCGGTGGCGAACTGCTGGCGCAGCTCGGCCGCGTCGTGCGCCACGCGAATGCCGCGCCCGCCGCCGCCGGCCGAGGCCTTGATCATGATCGGGTAGCCGATGTCCTTGGCCACCTCGACGGCCGTCTCGGGGTCGCTCACCACGCCCGCGCTGCCCGGCACGGTGGGCACGCCGGCCTTCATGGCGGCGGCGCGCGCGGCGGCCTTGTCGCCCATGGTGCGAATGGCGTGCGGCGTGGGGCCGACGAACACCAGGCCCGCGGCCTCGATGCGTTCGGCGAAGGCGGCGTTCTCCGAGAGAAAGCCATAGCCGGGATGCACCGCGCCGGCGCCGCTGTCGGCGGCGGCCTGCAGGATGGCGTCGACGTTCAGGTAGCTTTTGGTGGCGTGCGCGGGGCCGATGCGCACGGCCTCGTCGGCCATTCGCACGGCCAGGCTCTGCGCGTCGGCGTCGCTGTACACGGCGACCGTTTTCAGGCCGAGCTCTTTCGCGGCGCGGATGATGCGCACCGCGATCTCGCCGCGGTTGGCGATCAGCAGTTTGTCGAATGCGGGGGTCATGGGCTCAGGCGGTCTCGATGACGGCCAGCACCTGGCCGGGGTCGACCGGATCGGCGTTCTCGACCGCGAAACGCACCAGCCGCCCGGCCGCGTCGGCCGTGACCTCGCTGAACTGCTTCATCACCTCGACCAGGCCCAGCACGTCGCCGACGGCCACCGTGTCGCCTTCGGCCTTGAACAGCGGCGCGTCGGGCGCCGATCGGCGGTAGAAGGTGCCCGGCAGCGGGCTCAGGACTTCATGGGTAGCGGACATCGATGCACTCCTGGAACAACAAGAACGGGAACGAAAGCAGAAAACTCACGCGGCGGCGGCCAGCCCGGCCAGCCCTGCCACCTGGATGCCGTGGTCGGCCAGCGCGCGCCGCGTGGCCTGCACCAGCGCCAGCGCGCCGGGCGTGTCGCTGTGGATGCAGACCGAATCGAAGCCGATAGCAACATCCTTGCCTTCGACGGTGCGCACCAGGCCTTCGGTGCAGGCGCGCAGCACCTTGGCGGCCACCGCGTCGGGGTCGAGCGCGCCGACGCGGCGGGTGAATACGATGGCGCCGCTCAGGTCGTAGTCGCGGTCGGCATAGAACTCGCGCACCACCGGCTGGCCCATGTCGCGCGCCACCTGGAAGGTGAGCGAGGCTTCCATGCAGAACAGGCGCAGCGTGGGTTCGATCCGCTGCAGGGCCGTGACCAGTGCGCGCGACAGCGCCTCGTCGCGCGCCGCATGCATGTAGAGCGCGCCGTGCGGCTTGATGTGCTGCAGCCGCAAGCCTTCGAGCCGCGCGAATTCACGGAGGGCGCCCAGCTGGTAGACCATGTCGTTGACCAGCTCGTCGGCCGGCGCGTGGATGTGGCGGCGGCCAAAGCCGACCAGGTCGCGAAAGCCCGGGTGCGCGCCGATGGCCACGCCGTGCTCCCGGGCCAGCGCGACCATCCTGCGCATGATGTTCGGGTCGCCGGCATGGAAGCCGGTGGCAATGTTGGCCGAGCTGATCAGCGGCATGAGCTGCTCGTCGACGCCATCGCCGATGGTCCAGGGACCGAAGCCTTCGCCCATGTCGGAGTTCAGATCGATCAGCGTTTTCTTCACGGAGCGCAGCCTTTGGTTCGTGGGCACCGCCGAAAGGGCGGTGCGGGACGAAACGAAGATTAGTGAGCGGCCTTCGTGCTGGAAAGCATTGTTTTCAGGCGGCCCGGTATCTGAAAAACAGATGCTGCAATGTGGCGGATGGGGCGCTACGCTGGAGGGGCGCGATTTCGCGATATCGGGTTTGCGCCTGGCGCCGGCCGCCGGCAGCACCGCCCGCAATACACCCCGGGAAGCCTTCACCATGTCCCTGACCCTGCGCCAGCTCAAGTACTTCTCGGCCGTGGCCGAGGCCGGGCGCATTTCGCATGCGGCCCTGCAGCTCAACATCTCGCAGTCGGCCGTGACCACGGCCATCCGCGAGCTGGAGGACATGATGGGGCGGCAGCTGTTCGAGCGGCATCCCCACGGCGTGGAACTCACCAAGGCGGGACGGCGCTTTCTGAGCCATGCGTATGCGGTGCTGGCTGCGGCCGACGAGGCGCTGCGCATGCCGCACGAGGGCGCGAGCGTCGAGGGCTCCATCACCGTGGCCGCGAGCTACACGGTGCTGGGCTACTTCCTGCCGCACCACCTGCAGCGCTTCGAGCAGCTGCATCCGCAGGTCACGGTGAAGGTGCACGAGGTGGCGCGCGAGGCCATCGAGGAGGGGCTGATCACCCAGCGCTACGACCTGGGCGTGATGCTGACGTCGAACGTGGTGCTGCGCGAGCTGTCGCTCGAAACCTTCTTCGGCTCGCCGCGCCGGCTGTGGGTGCCGGCCAAGCACCCGTTGCTCGACAAGGCCGAGGTGACGCTGGCCGACGTGGCGGCCGAGCCCTACATCA
Organism: Variovorax pasteuri; assembly: GCF_051216435.1. NCBI lineage: Bacteria > Pseudomonadati > Pseudomonadota > Betaproteobacteria > Burkholderiales > Comamonadaceae > Variovorax > Variovorax pasteuri. The sequence goes on along the minus strand of NZ_JBPJZS010000008.1, from coordinate 208,832 downwards.
TGCTCACGGTGGACGAGGCCGCGGCCACCGCGCTGAAGTACTGGAGCAAGACGCCGCTGCAGCCCAAGGTGCGGCTGCGCACGAGCTCGGTGGAGGCGGTGCGCAGCACGGTGGCCAACGGGCTGGGCGTGACGGTGCTGTCGGACATGGTGTACCGGCCCTGGTCGCTGGAGGGCAAGCGCATCGAGACGATCAACCTGCGCGACACGGTGCCGACGATGAACATCGGGCTGGGCTGGAAGCAGGGCATCGAGTTCTCGCCGGCCATGACGGCGTTTCGCGAGTACTTCCGCCAGCAGTTCCTGGAGCCCGCGTCGGCGCGGCAGGTGCGCAGCCGCGCCTGAGGGCACCGCTCACGCAGCAGCCACCGGCAGCCGGTGCAGCGCCGCGATGCGCGAGGCGAAGATGATCGCGGCCTGCAGCACGAAGCCCGCCAACGCCAGCAGCAGGCAGGCCGGCTCGCCCCACGCGGCACCGACCGCGCCGCCCAGCGCCGCGCCTGCAGGCCGCGCACCGGTGTTGATCGTCAGGAACACGGCCGACACGCGGCCCAGCATGGTCGCCGGCGCGACGCTCTGGCGCAGCGTGGTCGAGGTGATGGTCCACACCATCGGCCCCGCGCCGAACAGGAAGAACGACAGCGCGGCCAGCGCGGCGCTCGGCACCACGAGCGTGGCGGCCATGGTCGCCGCCGCGAGCACGGCGACCGCGGGCCCGACCTGGATCGCGCGGCCGAACGGCAGCCGTGCCACGACACGCGCGGTCAGCAGCGCGCCGGCGACCATGCCCGCGCCGTACATCGCCAGCGTGAAGCCGACCGCCTGCGCGCCCAGCCCCAGCACCCGCACCGCATAGGGCACGTAGCCGGCCTGCAGCACGAACCACGAGACGTTGAAGACGGCACCGGTCATCAGCATGGGGCGCAGCAGCGCGTGCCGCCAGACGAACTGCGCGCCGTCGCGCAACTCCAGCAGCGGATGCCGCCCCGTGGCGGGGGCGCGCGGCGCTTCGGCCAACCGCCACAGCAGCCCCACGGCCGCGACCGACAGCACGGCCGCCAGCACGAACGCGGCCGGCGCGCCCGCCCAGGCCACCAATGCACCCGCGAGCGCCGGGCCGGCCGTGAACGCCGCGCTGCGCGCCAGTTCCAGCCGCCCATTGGCCGCTGCCAGCGACGCCCGGGGCACCAGCGAAGGCACCAGCGCGGGCGCGGCGACGCTGAAGCCGACGGTGCCGACGGCGCCCAGAAAGCCGAGCACCGCCAGCCAGCCGATGCCCAGCTGCGACGCGAGCAGCAGCGCAAGGAGTACCAGCAGCGACACGGCCCGCAAGGCCTCGGCCGCCAGCATCAGCGTGCGGCGCGACATGCGGTCCGCGAGCAGGCCCATCGGCATGGAGACCAGCAGGAAGGGCAGCGTCTGCACGGCCGCCAGGAACCCGATCTCGCCCGGCCCGGCGCCGAGCGCGAGCACCGCGACCAGGGGCACGGCCGCCAGGCTCAGCTGCTCGGCGGACTGGGCCGCGAGGTTGGACCACGCGAGTTGAAGAAAAGGACGGGGCAGGGCGGTGGACATGCGATGAAGGGGCGCTGGGGAAAAAACCCATCTTCAGGTTCCATCCGCATGCGCGCTGGCCGTTTGCGGACCTGCGAGCATCGCGCGCCCGTCAGCGCGGGGGCCTGGCTTTGCGCGCCGGCGACGCCGCCGGCGGTGGTGCGGTGGCCTCGATCACGAAGTCGATGAAGGCGCGCACCTTCGCGGCCGGCAGGTGGCGCGACGGGTACAGGGCGTAGAGCGGAAAGCGCTCGTCGGGCCAGTCGGGAAACAGGTCGACCAACTCACCGCTGTCGAGCTGCGGCTGGATGCCCACGGCCTTGATCTGCGCCACGCAGATGCCCGCCAGCGTGGTCGCGAGCACGGTGCCGGGGTCGGTCAGCAGCAGCCGCCCGGTGGTCGGCACCTTCAGCAGCTTGCGCCCGCGCTGGAACTCCCATGCATAGGGCTGGCCGGTGGCCGGGTTGCGCACCTGCAGGCAGGCGTGGCCGACCAGGTCCATCGGCTTGGCGGGACGGCCGTGGCGCGCCAGGTAGGCGGGCGTCGCGACCGTGACGACGCGCGAGTCCATCAGCTTGCGCGACACCAGCGAGGACGAGGGCGGCTCGCCGAAGCGCACGGCGATGTCGAAGCCTTCGCCCACCAGGTCGCCGAGCTGGTCGCGCGCGACCAGTTCCAGCGACAGCTCGGGGTAGAGCGCGAGAAAGCGCGGCAGGTGGGGCGCCAGCAGCAGGCGCGAGGTGAAGGCGTCGGTGTTCACGCGCAGCCGGCCGCGCACCGTGCCGGATGCGCCCGAGGCGATCGTCACCGCGTCCTCGATGCCCAGCACCAGCGGGTTGATGTTGGCGTAGAGCAGCCGGCCTTCGTCGGTGAGGTTCAGCGAGCGCGTGGTGCGGTCGAACAGGCGCACGCCGATGCGCGCCTCCAGCCGGGCAATGGCGCGGCTCACGCCCGACGGCGTGAGGCCCAGCGCCGTGGCGGCGCTGGCGAAGCTGCCGCCCTCGACCACGGCGGCCAGCACGCTGACGTTGGAGAGGAGTCGTCCGTCGAGAGTCATCGGGTGTCGTGCGGAAATTGGTGATTTGGTGTCATGAATGATATGCCTTGAGGTCGCTTTACTCAAAGGCGAACGGTTTCTAGCATTCCAGCCATCGCAATCGAAAAGGAAGATCTCATGTACGCAATCACCGGAATCACCGGCAAGGTCGGCGGCGCCGCCGCACGCCATCTGCTCTCGCTGGGCCTGCCCGTTCGCGCCGTGGTGCGCGACGCCGCCAAGGGCCGGTTGTGGTCCGACCAGGGCTGCGAAGTCGCGCTGGCCGACATGGAAGACGCCGAGGCCCTGACGCGCGCCTTCACCGGCGTGGCGGGCGCCTTCGTGCTGCCGCCTTCGGAGTTCGACCCGCAGCCCGGTTTTCCGGAGGCGAGGGCGGTCATTGCCGCGGTGCGGCAGGCGCTCGACGCGGCCCGGCCGGCGCGCGTGGTGTGCCTGTCGACCGTCGGCGCCCAGGCCGCGCAGCCGAATCTGCTGAGCCAGCGCACGCTGATGGAAGAGGCGCTGGCCGCGCTGCCGCTGCCGGTGAGCTTCCTGCGGCCCGCGTGGTTCCTGGAGAACCTGGCCTGGGACATTGCGCAGGCGCGAGAGCAGGGGGTGCTTTCGAGCTACCTGCAGCCGCTGGAGCGCGCCGTGCCGATGGTCGCCACGGCCGACGTGGGCCGGGTCGCGGCGCAGTTGCTGGTGCAGGAGGGCAGCGTGCCGCGCTTCGTCGAACTGGAAGGGCCCGAGCGGCTGAGCCAGCACGACATTGCGGCCGCGCTGTCGACGGCGCTGGGCCGGCCCGTGCGCGCCGAGGCGGTGCCGCGCGAGAACTGGGGCGCGATCTTTCGTGCGCAGGGCATGCGCGACCCGGTGCCGCGCATCCAGATGCTCGACGGCTTCAACGAGGGCTGGATCGCTTTCGAGGGCGGCGATGCGACGGTGCGCAAGGGCTCGGTCGGCGTGGCGCAGGTGCTGCGCGCACTGGCGGGCTGACCGGCTGACGGGCTGATCAGGTGGCCGAAGCCTGCATCTGCTCGAACCACTCGGCCACGTACGCCGCTTCCGGCGCGGCGTCGGGCGCCAGGCCGTAGTAGTAGCGGTCCAGCGTCATGCGCAGCGCGGGCAGCGGCGACTGCAGGCGGCCCGAGGCCAGGTCGTGCGCCACCAGCGAGGTCGGCGCCAGCGCGATGCCCAGGCCGTCGACCGCGGCCTGCAGCACGAAGTGCAGGTGGTCGAACTGCAGCCGGCCCGCCGGCCTCGCGCGCGGCGCGCCGAACTGCTTCTTCCAGGCGTCCCAGTCGTCCTTGCGCGTCTTGGCCGACAGCAGCACATGCGAGGCGAGCGAGCGCAGGTCCGCGAGCGGATGCGCACGGAACAACGCCGGTGCGCCGACGACCATGACTTCGTCTTTCAGGAACGGCCGCAGCGCGATGGAGGGCGGCCAGCCATCGCGCCCGCGGCGCACCGCGATGTCGAAGCTGCCCGTGGCCTGCTCGGGCATGACGGTGCTGGTGACCACCTGCGGCTCGATGTCCGGAAAGCGCTCGACGAACGAGGGCAGGCGCGGAATGAGCCACCGCACGGCAAAGGAGGGGCGCACGTTGATGCGCACCGCGCGGGCCACCCCTTGCGCCTGCAGCGCGCGCGCCGCCGCGCCGATCTGCGCCAGCGCGGGGTCGACCTCGGCGAAGAACTGCTGCCCCTCCGCAGTCAGTGCGACCTGCCGGACGCGCCGCTCGAACAGGGCGACACCCAGGAATTCTTCAAGGCTCTTGATCTGCCGGCTGACCGCGCTGTGCGTGACGTGCAGTTCGAGCGCGGCGCGCGTGAAGCTCAGGTGGCGCGCCGCCGCAGCGAAGGCGCGCACGGCGTTGAGGGGAGGCTCGCGGGACGGCATGTGTGCAATTTTCTCACGCATGGCGGGCGTTTATGTCGTTTGTCAGCCGGGCGTGCCGCGGCGCACCATCGGGGCTCGATGTCCAGCACCACACCCGCGTCACCGCCGATCCCCCAGATCCCCCAGATCCCTTCGCCCCCCCCGACATCCACCGACCTGAATTCGCGCCACGCGGCCATGGCGCTGGGCCTCTCGCTGCCGGCCGACGTGGTGCTTTACCTGCTGCTGCCGATGTACGCCAGCCAGTTCGGCGTGACGCTGGCCGAGGCCGGCATGCTGCTTGCGGCCAACCGGCTGGTGCGCATTGCGGGCTACGGCTTCGTGGCGCGGTTCTATGCACGCAACGGCGACCGGCTGACCTGCACCCTCGCCGTCCTGGCGGCCGCGGTCTGCGGGGTGGGCTATGCCACGCTGTCGGGTTTCTGGGCGCTGCTGCCGCTGCGGTTGACCTGGGGCCTGTGCTTCGCGGCGCTGAACCTGTCCACCCAGGCGCTGGCCACGGCCGACCCGGTGGGCGCGGCCCGGCGCAACGGCCGTTCGCGCGCCTTCATCGCCATGGGGCCGGTGCTGGCGCTGCCGCTGGGCGCGCTGCTGGCGCACTGGAGCGGGCCGCGCGCCGTCTTCGGCATCCTCGCGGTGTTCTCGCTGCTCGCGTGGTTCGTCACGCGGCGGCTGCCCGCAGTGCCGCATCCCGTGAGCAAGCCCACCAAGCGATTCAAGTGGCCCAACAGCCTCGACAGCTGGTCGTTCATGGAAGGGCTGGCGCTCGACGGGCTCTTCATCGTCGGCCTGTCGTACCTGGGCAAGGACCTGATGCCGGGCGGCGCGGTGATCGTGGCCGGCTTGCTGATGGCGCTGCGCTACCTCGCGGAGATCTTGCTGAGCCCGGTGGGCGGCCACATGGCGGAACGCTTCGGCGCCGAGCGGCTGCTGGTGTGGCTGTCGCTGGTCACGGCCATTGCGCTGGTCGGCTTCGGGCTGGGCTGGCTGTGGAGCTGCGCGGCGCTGATCGTGGTGCTGCGCGCCCTGCAACTGCCCTTGCTGCCGCCGATCGTGGCCCGCCGCACGCCCGGCCCTGAACGGGTGCAGGCGCTGGCGGCGCGATCGGTGTGGCGTGACATCGGCGCCGGCACCGGCCCGCTGATCGCCGGCCTGCTGTTGCCGGTGGCGTCGCCGCCGTGGATCTACGGCGTGGCCGCGCTGCTGCTGGCGCTGACGGCGCTGGCCTGCGGCTGGAGCGCGTCGCAACCCTCCGTCAACATCCAGGAACGAAGCACATGACCCCGTCGCATGCCTCCCACGCCATCGAAACCATTGCGCAGCTCGAAGCCCTGTTCGGCCAGCCCGGCGAGGCCTCGTTGAAGAAGGAGGTGCCGTACCTGCACCCGGCCTACCAGGCGCTGATTGCCGCATCGCCCTTCGCGGCGCTCGCCACCCTCGGTCCGGGCGGGCTCGACGTGTCGCCCCGCGGCGATCCGCCGGGCTTTGTCGCGGTGCAGGACGAGAAGACGCTGCTCATGCCCGAGCGGCGCGGCAACAACCGCATCGACAGCCTGCGCAACATCGTGGCCGACCCGCGCGTGGCGCTGCTGTTCCTGATTCCAGGCGTGGGCGAGACGCTGCGGGTGAACGGCAGGGCGCAGATCACGGTCGAGCCGGCGCTGCTGGCGCGCTTTGCCATGGAGGGCAAGCCGCCGCAATGCGTGATCCGCATCCGCGTGGACACGGTGTTCTTCCAGTGCGCCCGGGCGATCCAGCGTTCGAAGCTGTGGGCGCCACTGCCGCCGGAAGCCAGGCGCGAGGTGCCCACGCCGGGGGCCATCCTGTCGGCGCTGACCGAGTCGGCCTTCGACGGTGCGGCGTATGACAGGGAGTTGCCGGCGAGGCAACGCTCGACCCTGTATTGAAAAAGCCCGCTGGCGCGGGCTCTTAGTGGGTGCTGCCGGGCGATCAACGCACCCAGTGGCACACGCGGTGGTGATGGCGCGCGTCCCACTTGCACACCTTGTGCGGGCGGTGGTTGGGCGCTGCCGAGGCAATGCTGGGGGCCAGCACGGCCAGGCCGGCGAAAGCGAGGATGCTGGAGAGGATGAGCTGCTTGGTCTTCATGTGGTTCTTTCTAAGCAATGACATCGAGGGATGGGAGGTGCGTCTTTCAACGGGCGCCCCTGTAGAACGAGTCGAGCTCGGGTTCAGATGACGGCCGTTTACAAATTTGTCGCGAAAAATCTCGCGAAACATCTGGCGAAAAATCTCGCGGACAGCGACGCGCTCAGGCCCGACCGGCCGCCACGGCCTGCTCGGTGCGCGCGTCGTGGCCGATGATCAGCACCAGCGCGAACGCCACCACCGACAGCAGCGCCAGGAACACCACCGCATAGACGTCGTTGCCCATGCGGTCCTTCAGCGCGCCGAAGATCGTCGGGCCGATGTAGCCGCCCAGGTTGCCGATGGAGTTGATCCACGCAATGCCGGCCGCCGCCGCGGTGCCGCTCAGGATGGCCGTGGGCAGGGTCCAGAAGGTGGGCAATGCGCTGAAGATGCCGAAGGCGGCCAGCGTCACCGCGGCCATCTTCGGAATGGGCGCGCTGATCTGCGAGGCCAGCACCAGGCCCACGAAGATGCAGGCCAGCGGAATCAGCAGGAACCACTTGCGCTCCTTGCGGGCGTCGGAGGCACGCGTCCAGAACAGCATGGCGATGGCGCCGACCAGGTACGGAAAGGCGTTGATGAAGCCGATCTGCACGTTGCTCAGCCCGCCGAAGCCCTTGATGATCTGCGGCAGGAAGAAGCTCAGCCCGTACAGCGGCACGGTGATGCCCATGTACACGAAGCCCAGCCCGATCACGCGCAGGTTCAGGAGCGACTGCTTCCACGAGATCTTGTTGATCGACTCGCGGTTGCGGCGCTCCGAGTCGAGCGTGGTCTGCAGCCAGCTGCGTTCTTCGTCGGTGAGCCACTTCGCGTCCTTCGGGCCGTCGGGCAGGTAGGCCAGGATGAAGAAGGTCAGGATGAGCGAGGGAATCGCCTCCAGGATGAACAGCCACTGCCAGCCGTGCATGCCGCCGACGCCGTCCATGTTGAGGATGTAGCCCGAGATCGGCGAGCCGATGACCGTCGAGATCGGAATGGCGAACATGAACCAGCCCACGATGCGCGCCCGGTAGGCCGCCGGGAACCACAGCGTGATGTAGAAGATCACGCCCGGGAAGAACCCGGCCTCGGCAATGCCGAGCAGGAAGCGCACGATGTTGAAGCTGGTCGAGCCACCCACCCAGGCCTGCGCCGCGGACAGGATGCCCCAGCTGAACATGATGCGGGCGATCCAGCGGCGCGCGCCGAAGCGTTCCAGCGCCATGTTGCTGGGCACCTCGAACAGGAAGTACGCGAGAAAGAAGATGCCGGCCGCGCTGCCGAACACGGCGGCGGTGAAGCCCAGGTCCTTGGACATGGCCGCGCCGGCAAAGCCGAGGTTCACGCGGTCGAGGTAGGCGATGAAGTAGCTGACCATCAGCAGCGGCAAGAGCCGCCAGCTGATTTTCGAGATGGTTCTTTGTTCGACGGGGTTCACTGCATGTCTCCTGTTATGTAGGGGTTTTGTGGAGCCTGTCCGGTGACAGGTGGGGCGCCTGGGGCGCCGGTTGGATCATGAGGCAGTTTGTTCGTTTTGCTGCGCCCTCATGATCTGGTGCCGCTGCCAGTAGCGGCCGACCGCACCCTTGAAGTTGTCTTTCTGCTTGCCGAGTCCGCCCAGCTTGACCTTGGTGGTGCGCGCGCCCAGCAGCCCCTTGTCGTGGTGGGCCACGACCAGCGTGTCGCCGAAGCTGCTGTCCTTGTAGGTCAGGCCTTTCACCTCGTCCCACGGGATCGACGAGCCGCCGTCGGCGCTCGGGTGCAGGCCCTCGTGATCGATCTCGATGTGCCCGCCGTTCTTCAGCGCGAACGTGACCGGCGGAAAGTGGCGCAGCACCACGGCGCGCTCTTCCTCCGTGGCCGGCTCGTAGCGGTAGGCCAGGCTCAGTTCGTGGTTCTGGACGAAGCGTTGCTCGTACTCGCTCCACAGGCGTTGCTCGATGGCGGCGGCGGTCTCCATGTCGTCGGCCCAGCTGGCCTCGGGCACCGTGGAGACGATGACGCCGTAGGCGCTTTCAGGCACATGGTGGTCGACGTTGCGCATGCGCTCGAGCAGCGGAGGATGGCTGTCGAAGGGGTGGGGCACGTCGGCGGTCTTCATCGTCTCGATGAACGCTTCCGAGCTGGCATAGGGCGGCAGCCCGGAGGCCACGAAGCCCGCGATGCCCAGCGCGCCGTCGTGCTGGCGGTTCTGCGCAAAGAGCTGTCGCTCGACGTCGTTGCGGTAGCTGGCGTAGGCCGAGATCTTGATCAGCGACTGCACGATGGCGCTGGGGGCCGTGAGGCTCGCAGCGACGCGGTCGGCCTTGTACTCGCGCTCGCGGCTGTCGCGCGCCAGCGCGAACTCGAAGATCATCCGGTAGAGGCGCAGCAGGTAGTGCGCCACGATGGTCAGGCCGGCGCTGCGCATGTTCCAGGTGTACAGGTCGAACTGCCGCAGCTTGGGGCCCAGCGCGGCGCTGCTGCGGGTGTCGCCGCCGCCCAGGTGGGCAAGCTCGTGCGCGAGCACCGCGTCGGCTTCGGACTGGTCGAGCACGCGCAAGAGCGGAATGCTCACGAACAGCGTGCGGCCCTGCAGGATGCGTCCGCCGACCTCGCAGCGCGCTTCGGTCACGAAGAAGTTGGTGTCGATGCCCGCCACGATCTGGTCGGGCGGCGCGGTCTTCACGCGGCCGGCGAGCTGGCGGATGCGCTCCCACAGGCGCGGCGCATCGGCCTCGGCGATGAGTTCGCCGTCGATCGCGTTGATGGACGGGAGCTTCTTGAACAGCGTGTAGACCGCATAGAACACGGCCGCCGCGGCGGCGATGCCGGCAATGGCGATCAGCTTGACGTAGTAGCTCTGCCAGAAGTAGGCGGTGAGCCAGAACGAGAGCCACACCAGCATCGAACTCTGCAGCACCACCTCGACCGCGCTGGACACCGTCATGAGCCGCCAGCCCGCGACAAAGCTGGCATAGCGCAGGCCCCGGTTGGCGAAGGCCAGCGCGCCCAGCACCAGGGCTGCCGCCAGCAGCGCCGCGCCGAGCGCCAGCGTCCAGATGGCGGCACGGTCGGCCCAGTGGAACTGCCAGTGCATCGAGTAGGGGCTGCACACCTTGTCATGGAAGTTCCTGTCCTCGGGCGCGGTGGCGTCGCAGGCCTTGGAGAGCTGGTGGCTGCGGTAGAACTCGGTCGTCCGAGCCTTTTCATCGGCGGACAGGCGGGCATCCGAGGCGATGCGCTTTTCGATGGCTTGCAGGAATTCGGTGTCTTGCGAGCGCAGTGCGTATTCGGTGAAGACCAGCGTCGCCGCCGGAATGGCGAAGAGCGACACCAGGGTCAGCAGGAACACGCGAAAAAGATCGGCATGGATCGTTCGGGCGATGGCCATGGGTAACTCCTCCTGGAAAGCGATTGCTTTGGGCTGTTATGGAAGCGGTCCGGCAAGCCGATAGCGTAGCCGCCGTTGGCGCCGAAGCGAAATCGGCGATGCCGTAAGCCGAAGGGCGGGACGCGTCAAGCGGGCCTTCGCGTCGACCAGTCGTCAAATAAGGTTATCGCTTTTGCGTCGTTCCACGCCCCGGGGCGCAGGTATAGCCTTCGCGCTCATCCATGGCTGTCACCTCCGTCACTCCCTCCGCTTCTTCTTCCAGTTCAGCGCCGTCGCCGGTCGCATGGATCGCCGGTGTCGGCGCCAGTGCCGGGCTCGGCGCCGCACTGGCACGGCGCTTCGCGGCCGAAGGCTTCGTTGTCGCGCTGACCGGGCGCACACAGGCGCAACTCGACACCGTGGTCCGCGAGATCGCGGCGGCCGGCGGTCGGGCCCTGGCTTTCGCGGGCGACGTGGCGAGCGAGGCCGAGATCCATGGCATTGCGCAGAAGGTGCGGGCGCTGGGCCCACTCACAGTGGCCATCTTCAACGCCGCGAGCGCGGTGCGCGCGCCGACGCTGGAGCTCTCGGTCGACCAATTCACCCAGGCCTGGCGCACCAGCGCGCTGGGCGGCTTCGTGTTCGGGCGCGAGGCGCTGGACGGCCTGCTGGCCAACAGCTTCGAGCCGGCCTGCGCCGGGCCGCGCGGCACCTTGCTGTTCACCGGCGCCACCGCAGCGCTGCGCGGCAAACCGCCGTTCGCGGCCTTCGCCGCGGCCAAGGCCGCCTTGCGTTCGCTGAGCCAAAGCCTGGCGCGCGAGTTCGGACCGCAGGGCATTCATGTGGCGCACGTGGTGATCGACGGCGGCATCGACGGCGAGAGGCTTCGCGCCGGTGCGCCGCAGCGCGTGGCGCAGGCCGGCGATGACGGGCTGCTGCAGCTCGAGGCCATCGCAGAAAGCTACTGGCAGCTGCACGTGCAGCACCGCAGCGCATGGACGCAGGAACTCGACCTGCGGCCGTTCAAGGAGCCGTTTTGAGAATTCTCAGGAGTCACGCCGCATGAGCGTCGGATCGAATGGCCAGATGCTGGCTGCAACGTTGCCGGGAGTGGAGGCCGAACTCAACTACCTGAAGGCAGGGCAGGGCCGGCCCGTGAGCTACACCTTCGAGCCGCCGCCCGGCACGCCCTGGGTCACCGGCGAACTGGAGCCGCGCCGCGTGACCATTCGCGACGGCCGCCCGATGGTGGCGTTGAACGAACTCTCGCTCGAGCGCAGCGGCTTCACCCAGCTTGCGCACCGCAGCGTGGTGGCCGACTTTTCGCACGACGCGACCATCCGCGACATCTACTACCGCGAGGCCGAGGCGCTGCTGCGCGACGTCACGGGGGCCGAGAAGATCGTGGTGTTCGACCACACGCTGCGCGACAGCGCGCAAGGCGCGCGCGGCACGCCCGACCTGCGCGAACCGGTGCGCCGGGTGCACAACGACCAGACCCCCGCCTCCGCGCTGCGCCGGGTGCGCGACCACCTTCCGGCCGAAGAAGCCGAGGCGCGCCTGAAGCACCGGTTTGCCATCGTCAACCTGTGGCGCCCGCTGGCCACGGTGGAGCGGTTGCCACTGGCGCTGTGCGACGCGCGCACCATCTCGCCGAACGACCTGGTGCCCAGCGACCTGGTCTACCCCGACAAGGTGGGCGAGACTTGTTCGTTCACCTGGAACCCGAACCATCGCTGGTACTGGTTTCCGCGGCTGCGGCCCGACGAGGTGCTGCTGCTGAAGATCTTCGATTCGCGCGAGGACGTCGCGCGCTTCACGGCGCACACCGCGTTCGAGGACCCGAACGGCGCGCGCGAGGCGCCGGCGCGCCGCAGCATCGAGCTGCGTGCGCTGGTGTTCTGGCCCCAAGGCAAATGAGGACCGGGGAATGAGCACGGGCAAACAACTTCGGCTCGGCGCCTTCATGCGCCCCGTGAGCATCCACACCGGCGCCTGGCGCTACCCGGGCGCGTGGCCCGACGCCAACTTCAACTTCGCGCACCTGAAGCAACTGGCACAGACGCTGGAGCGCGGGCGCTTCGACGCCTTCTTCATGGCCGACCACCTCGCGGTGCTGAACATGCCCATCGAGGCGCTGCAGCGCAGCCACACGGTGACCTCCTTCGAGCCGTTCACGCTGCTGTCGGCGCTGGCGCAGCACACGCGGCACATCGGGCTGGTGGCCACGGCGTCGACCACCTTCGACGAGCCGTTTCACATTGCGCGCCGCTTCGCCTCGCTGGACCACCTGAGCGAAGGCCGCGCGGGCTGGAACATCGTGACCACCTCCAACCCCGACGCGGCGCTGAACTTCGGCCGCGACGACCACATGGAACACGACGAGCGCTATGCCCGCGCCCGCGAGTTCTACGACGTGGTCACGGGCCTGTGGGACAGCTGGGCCGACGACGCCTTCGAGCGCGACGTGGACAGCGGCCGCTTCTTCGACCCGGCCAGGCTGCACGTGCTGGACCACAAGGGCAAGTACCTATCGGTGCGCGGGCCGCTGCACATCGCGCGGCCGGTGCAGGGCTGGCCGGTGATCGTGCAGGCCGGCGCCTCGGAAGCCGGGCGCCAGCTCGCGGCCGAGACGGCCGAGGCGGTGTTCGCCGCGCCGGGCACCCTGGCGGCGGCGCGCAGCCTGTATGCGGACATCAAGGGCCGCATGCGCGCGATCGGCCGCGACCCGGACCACCTGAAGATACTGCCGGCCGCCTTCGTCGTGGTCGGCGACACGGTGGACGAAGCACGCGCCATCCGCGCGAAGCTCGACAGCCTGGTGCATTACGACAGTGCCATCGCCTCGCTGTCGATCGCGCTGGGCCACGACGCCTCGAAGTTCGACCCCGACGGCCCGCTGCCCGAGGTGCCCGAGACCAACGCCAGCCAGAGCGGCCGCGCGCGCGTTGTCGAGCTGGCCCGCACCGAAGGGCTCACGGTGCGCCAATTGGCCCAGCGGCTCGGCGGCTACGGCGGCCTGGCCTTCGTCGGCACGGCGCAGACCATTGCCGACCAGATGCAGGAATGGCTGGCCACCGAGGGCTGCGACGGCTTCAACGTGATGTTCCCGTGGCTGCCCGGCGGGCTCGACGCCTTCGTCGACAAGGTGGTGCCCGAGCTGCAGCGCCGCGGCATCTTCCGGCGAGAGTACGAAGGTCGTACGCTGCGCGAGAACCTCGGCTTGCCGCGTCCGGGCAACCGATTCTTCGAACAGAATTAGCCACGCGGGCTGAGCCCCCACGCCTGCACCGATCGGCGCCGTTGGCGACAATCGGGGCAATGCGTTCTTCTCCTTTCTTCAAGATGGCCCTGCTGCTGGGCCTGCTCTCGGCCATCGGGCCTTTCGCCATCGACATGTACCTGCCGGCCTTGCCGGCCATCGGGCAGAGCCTGCATGCCGACATCGGCGCGGTACAGATGAGCCTCACGGCCTTCTTTCTGTCGCTGGGCGCGGGCCAGCTGCTCTACGGTCCGGTTTCCGACATGTTCGGGCGCAAGCCTCCGCTGTACGTGGGGCTGGTGCTGTTCGCGCTCGCGAGCGTGGGCTGCGCCCTGGCCACCGACATCCACACGCTGATCGTGCTGCGCTTCGTCCAGGGCCTGGGCGCCGCCGCCGGCATGGCCATTCCGCGCGCCGTGGTGCGCGACCTGCACACGGGTACCGACGCGGCGCGGCTCATGTCGCTGCTGATGCTGGTGTTCAGCGTGTCGCCGATCCTCGCGCCGCTCGCGGGCAGCGTGGTGATTGCCTTTGCCGGCTGGCGCGGCGTGTTCTGGGCCGTGACCATCGCGGCCGTCGCGGGCCTGGCCATGACGGTCAGGCTGCTCGAAGAAACGCGCCCCGCGTCGCAGCGCGTCGAAAGCAGCCTGGGCAGCGCGCTCTCAGCCTACGGGCTGCTGCTGCGCGACCGGCACTACCTCGGGCTGGTGTTCATCGGCAGCTTCGCGATGGCGGGCTTCTTCACCTACCTGGCCAATTCCTCGTTCGTGATGATCGACCACTACGGCCTGTCGCCCGCGCTGTACAGCGTGGCCTTCGGTGTGAACGCGGCGGCCTTCATCGCGGCCTCGCAGTTCACCGGCGCGCTGGGCGAACGCTTCGGCCTGGTCAAGATCGTCAAGTTCGGCGTGGCGTGCTGCGGGGCGGCCATGGTCGCGATGTTCATCTACTTCGCGGCGGGCGGCGACAGCATCTGGGTGCTGATCGTCCTGTACTTCATCGCCTCGGGCTTCATGGGCCTGGTGATTCCGACCACCGGCGTGCTGGCGCTCGAAATGCACGGCGCCATCGCCGGCACGGCCTCGGCGCTGCTGGGCACGCTGCAGATGCTCACGGGCGCGCTGGCCATGGCGGTGGTGGGCTTCTTCACCGACGGGCGCCCCTTGCCGATGGTGGCCGGCATGGCCGCCGGCGCCCTGATCGCGGGGGTGCTGACCTGGCTCACGCTGGGTGGCGTGCGCTCCGGAACCACACCAAGGACACAGCAAGCCTGATGAACACGGCACGCGCAGGCGCCGCGCTCCCGGCGACCGAAGACAACCCCAAGTCCAGGCACATCGACGGGCTGGCCCAGCCGGAGCGGGCGTGGGCGATGCTGGTCATCATCCTCGGGCTGATCGTCGCGGTGCTCGACGGCACCATCGTCAACCTGGCGCTGCCGGGCATCGCGCGCGAGCTGCAGGCCAGCCCGTCGCAGGCCATCTGGGTGGTCAACGCCTACCAGATCGCCACGCTGGTGATGCTGCTGCCGCTGGCGTCCCTGGGCGACCTGGTGGGCTACCGGCGCGTGTACCTGGTGGGCATGGCGGTGTTCACGCTGTCTTCGCTGGCGGCCACTTTTGCCAACTCGCTGGGCACGCTGATCGCGGCGCGCGCCTTCCAGGGCCTGGGCGCGGCGGGCATCATGAGCGTGAATGCGGCGCTGGTGCGGCTCGTGTATCCGTCGTCGCAGCTGGGCAAGGGCATGGCGGTCAATTCGCTGGTGGTGGCCACCTCGTCCGTGGCGGGGCCCTCGGTGGCGGCGGCCATCCTGTCGGTGGCCTCGTGGCCCTGGCTCTTCGCCATCAACGTGCCGCTGGGCATCATCACCTTCGCGCTGGGCATGCGGGCGCTGCCGTTCAACCGCGTGGCGCCCGCGGCGGGCTTGCGGTTCTCGCCGGTCGACGTGACGCTCAACATCCTGATGTTCTCGCTGGTGTTCCTGGGCGTGGACCGCCTGGGCGTGCGCGAAGGGCCGGTGCAGGGCGCCGCGGGGTCGCAGGCTTCGGCCTGGGGCATCCTGCTGGCGGGCGTGCTGGTCGGCTTCATCTACCTGCAGCGCCAGCGCAAGCAGGCGGTGCCGCTGTTCCCGGTCGACCTGCTGCGCATTCCGGTGTTTGCACTGTCCATGGGCACCTCGGTCGCCGCGTTCTGCGCGCAGATGCTGGCCTACATCGCGCTGCCGTTCCTGCTGCTGGAGGTGTACGGGCGCAGCCACATCGAGGCCGGGCTGCTCATCACGGCCTGGCCGCTGGCCATCGTGGTGATGGCGCCGATTGCGGGCCGGCTCATCGGCCGCTATCCCGACGGGCTGCTGGGCGGCATCGGGCTGGGCCTGCTGGCCGCCGGCCTGGCGCTGCTGGCGGCGCTGCCGGCGCACCCGGGCAATGCCGACATCGCCTGGCGCATGGCGCTGTGCGGGCTGGGTTTCGGGCTGTTCCAGTCGCCCAACAACCACACCATCGTGACCTCGCCGCCGGCGCATCGCAGCGGGGCGGCCAGCGGCATGCTGGGCACGGCCCGGCTGACCGGGCAGACGCTGGGCGCGGTGGTGCTGGCGGCGGTCTTCAGCCTCTGGAGTCCGCATGGCGGCCACGGCCCCGTGGTGGCGCTGGTGCTGGCCGCCAGCTGCGCGGCGGTGGCGGCGGTCTTCAGCACGCTGCGCCTTCGGACGACAAGCCACGGCGGCTGAATGGGTTAGGGTACCCACCCATGAAGGAAGTACCCGACACCGTGGTCTGCCCGGGATGCGACGCGGTCTACAGCCGCGCGCCGCTGCATCCGCGCGACGTCGCACGCTGCCCGCGCTGTGGCACGGAGCTCGACCGGCACCCCGGCCAGCAGGAGCGCCGCATTCTTCCGCTCACGGTGGCGAGCCTGATCATGTTCGCCATTGCGAACCTGTTTCCCATCGTCGAGATCGAACTGCGCGGCCTGACCAGCCAGACCACACTGGCCGGCGCCGTGGTGGCGCTGAGCGCCGAGGGCATGTCCCTGGTGGCGCTGCTGGTGCTGGCCACGACCATTCTTTTTCCCCTGCTGCAGCTGTGCATCCTGGCCTACCTGCTGGTGCCGCTGAGCCGTGAGCGGCGGCCGCTGGGCTTTGCGCTGCTGGTGCGGTCCATGCAGTCGCTGCGGCCCTGGGGAATGATCGAGGTGTTCCTGCTCGGTGTGCTGGTGGCCATCGTCAAGCTCTCCAGCATGGCGACGGTGGTGCCGGGGCCGGCCTTGTGGGCCTTCATGGCGCTGACGGTCCTGCTGACGACGGTGCTGTCGTTCAACCCGGGTGCGTTCTGGGGGATGACGTTTCGCCCGAAGGGGCAGGTAGAGGGCCCGGAAGACGGCCAGGCCGGCGAGCCGCGCACCGAAGACAACGGGGCAGCGTCATGAAGCTGTTCGCTTTCCTGCGCCAGCGGGCATCGCGCGCGCCTGAAGAAACCCAGGACATCGACGACGAAGACGCGCCGGTGCCTACCGCGGCCGCGCTCGGCCTCACGGCCTGCCGGCACTGTGCCGTCGTCTGGCAGGACGCACACGAGGGCGACGCCTGCGGGCGCTGCGGCACCCGGCTGCACACGCGCAAGCCGCAGAGCCTCACGCGCACCTGGGCCTTTCTGATTGCGGCCTGCGTGATGTACATCCCGGCCAACCTGCTGCCGGTGATGATCACGCGCACGCTGTTCGGCGCGCAGTACGACACCATCCTGAGTGGCGTCATCTATTTCTGGGTGTCGGGCGCCTACGGGCTGGCGGCCATCGTCTTCATCGCGAGTTTCCTGGTGCCGCTGTTCAAGCTGGCGGTTCTTTTCCTGCTCGTGGTGACGGCGCAGCGCGGCAGCACCTGGCGCCAGCACGAGCGGGCCAAGCTGTATCACATCATCGAGGTCATCGGCCGCTGGTCGATGCTCGACGTGTTCGTGGTGTCGCTGCTGACCGGGCTGGTGCAGATCCAGGGCTTCGCGGTGATCACCGCGGGCGTGGGCATCGCGGCCTTCGGCGCGGTGGTGGTGCTGACCATGCTGGCCTCGCTGAGCTTCGACCCGAAGCTCACCTGGGACAGCAGGCAGGCGCAGGCCGACTTTCAGGACAGGGACAGTGCGCATGCACATGACAACAAAGACCGGAAACCAGCATGAGTGAAGAAGACCAACCCCAGGACAAACCGGCACCGCAGCCGGCACCTTCGGCGCTGCCCAGGCCCCGCGTGGCGCGACGGCGCGAATGGCTGCCCTCGCTGATCTGGCTCATTCCCATCGTGGCGGCGCTGGTCGGCATCACGCTGGTGGCGCGCATCCTGATGGAGCGCGGCCCCGAGGTCGTGCTCACCTTCAAGACCGCCGAGGGCCTGGAGGCCGGCAAGACCGCCGTCAAGTACAAGGACGTGCAGATCGGCCTGGTCACCCACCTGCGGCTGGCGCGCGACCGTTCGCATGTGCGCGTGCTGGTGCAGTTCAACAAGGACGCCGAGGGCTTCACCGCCGAAGACTCGCGCTTCTGGGTGGTTCGCCCACGCCTGGACACCTCGGGCATCTCGGGCCTGAACACCTTGCTGTCGGGCGCCTACATCGGCGCCGACGCGGGCGTGTCGAAGGAAACTGCGGGCGAGTTCACCGGGCTGGAAACCCCGCCCATCGTCACGCGCGACGACTCTGGCAAGCAGTTTCTGCTGCGCGCCAACGACACCGGCTCGCTCGACGTGGGCTCGCCGGTGTACTACCGGCGCATCAAGGTCGGCCAGGTGGCGGCCTACGAGCTGGACGGCGACGGGCGCGGCGTGACCATGCGTGTGTTCGTCAACGCGCCCTACGACAAGTTCGTGGGCATGAATACCCGCTTCTGGCAGGCCAGCGGCATCGACGCGCAACTGAGCGCCAGCGGCTTCACGCTGCGCACCCAGTCGCTGGCCACCATCCTGCTGGGGGGCATCGCGTTCCAGGCGCCCGAGGGCGTGATGGGCCCGATCGCCACGGAGAACGCGTCCTTCGCGCTGGCGCAGGACGAGGCCACCGCCATGAAGGAGCCCGACGGGCCATCGCAAACCCTGCTGATGTATTTCAACCAGTCGCTGCGCGGCCTGGCGCCCGGCGCGCCGGTCGACTTCCGCGGCGTGGTGATCGGCGAGGTCAAGTCGATCGGCGTGGAGTTCGACCGCGCCGAGCGCGAGTTCCGCATGCCGGTGCTGGTGCAGGTGTACCCCGACCGCCTGCGGCGCCGCGAAGTCCCGGGTGCCGGGCAGCCCGAGTCGCGCGCCACGCAACAGGAGCGGCTGCGCTTCCTGGCCGAGAAGGGCCTGCGCGCCCAGCTGCGCAACGGCAACCTGCTGACCGGCCAGGTCTATGTGGCGCTCGACTTCTTCCCGAAGGCGCCGGCGGTCAAGGTCGACGTGACGAAGAACCCGATCGAGCTGCCCACGGTGGCCAACAGCCTCGACGAGATCCAGTCGCAGGTGCAGGAAATAGCCACCAAGCTGAACAAGGTGCCCTACGAGCAGATTGCCGCCGACCTGCGCACCACGCTCGCCATGCTCAACAAGACGCTCACCAGCGCCGAGCAGACCGTGACCCGCATCAACAACGACGTGACGCCGGAGTTGGCCGCCGCCATGAAGGACGTGCGCAAGACCGTCAACACGGCCGAGCGCACGCTGGCCGACGACTCGCCGCTGCAGCAGGACATGCGCCAGACGCTGCAGGAACTGACGCGCGCCGCGGGCTCGGTGCGCGTGCTGACCGACTACCTGGAGCGCCACCCCGAGTCGCTGCTGCGCGGCAAACCGGACGACAAGAAATGAAGAAGAACCTCGCATTCCTGGCCATTCCCGCGCTGGTGGCCGTGCTGGCCGGCTGCGCCAGCAAGCCCGACAGCTACTACACGCTGGCCAGCCCCGTGGCCGCCGCCGATGCGGCGCCTTCCACGCTCGGCGGCGCCGCGCCGCTCTACATCGAGCTGGCGCCCGTGGCCGTGCCCGAACGCTTCGCGCGTCCGCAGATGGTGGTGCGCCAGCCCAACGGCAGCGTGCAGGTGGAAGTGCTGGAGCAGCACCGCTGGGCCTCGTCGTTCGAGAACGAACTGCGCGATGCGCTGTCGAGCGGCATCTCCGCGCGGCTCGGCGCACTCGACGTGACCAAGGGCGGGCGGCAGACCTCGCAGCCGGTGTGGCGCATCGCGGTGCAGCTGCGCCAGTTCGATGCGGTCGACGGCGCGCGCGTGGATGCGAGCTTCAGCTGGACGCTGCGGCGCTCGGACGAGGCGCGCACGGTGGTCTGCCAGATGAATTTTGGCGAAGCCGTGGGTGGGGGGATGGACGCGGTGGCGCAAGGAGCGCAGCGCGTGACCGCGGCGGCGGCGGCGGCCATGGCGCGCAGCGTGGCTGCGGCGCGGGCGAATCCGTCGGCGAGCGCCTGCGCTTCCTGATTTTTTTCTTTCTCCCTCCCCCTCCGGGGGAGGGCCGGGGTGGGGGCATGCCGGCGCTGGAACAAGAGCGGCGTATCGTTGGAGGGCTGCCCCCATCCCAACCTTCCCCCAAAAGGGGAAGGAGCAAGGCAGGAATCCCCCACCAAGGAGCCCCCATGGCACAGGTCGGCAAGGCGCCGTGCGACGAAACGCTGATCCTGCATGCCTCCAAGGCCGAGGAAACCACATGCCCCGAGGCCGCCAGACCCTGGGTGCTCGCCGCGGCCATCGTCGGCTCCAGCATGGCCTTCATCGACGGCACCGTCGTCAACGTGGCGCTGCCGGCCATCCAGGCCGACCTGCATGCCACGGCCTTCCAGGCGCAATGGGTGGTCGAGTCTTATGCCTTGCTGCTGGCGGCACTGCTGCTGGTGGGTGGCGCGCTCGGCGACCACTACGGGCGCCGGCGCATCTTCGCGATCGGGGGCGGCATCTTCGCCGTGTCGTCCGTGGCCTGCGCGCTCTCGGTCAGCGTGCAGCAACTCATCGCGGCGCGGGCAGTGCAGGGCATCGGCGGGGCGCTGCTGGTGCCGGGCAGCCTGGCGCTCATCAGCGCGTCATTCCCTGAGAAGGAGCGCGGCAAGGCCATCGGCACCTGGTCGGGCTTCAGTGGCATCACCGCGGCGGTGGGTCCGGTGCTGGGCGGTTTCCTGGTCGATCACTTCTCCTGGACCTGGGCCTTTCTCATCAACGTGCCGATGGCGCTGGGCGTGCTGTGGATCGTGTGGCGGCACGTGCCCGAAAGCCGGGGTGCCTCGGCCAGCGGCGGGCTCGACCTGTGGGGCGCACTGCTGGCGACGGCCGGGCTCGGCGGCATCGTGTATGCCTTCATCGAGGCGCCGACGCAGGGCTGGCGGTCGCCGGCGGTGCTCGCCGCGCTGGCCGTCGGCGTGGCGGGCAGCGCGGGCTTCATGGCGGCCGAGCGCAAGGTGCGCGCGCCGATGCTGCCTCTGGCGCTGCTGCGCATCGGCAACTTCGGCGGCGCGAACCTGCTGACGCTGCTGCTGTATGCGGCGCTGGGCGGTGCGCTGTACTTTCTTCCGCTCAACCTGATCCAGGTGCAGGGCTACTCGGCCACGGTGGCCGGCGCAGCGCTGTTGCCGTTCATCTTCATCATGTTCGCGCTCTCGGGCTGGGCCGGGCAACTGGTCGACCGCTTCGGGCCGCGCATGCCGCTGGTTGTGGGGCCGTCCATTGCCGCCGTCGGCTTTGCGCTGTTCGCGGTGCCGGGCGTGGGCGCGAGCTACTGGAGCGGCTTCTTTCCGGCCGTGGTGGTGCTGGGCTTCGGCATGACGGTGACGGTGGCGCCCTTGACGACCACGGTCATGAACGCGGTCGGGCCCGAGCTTGCGGGCGTGGCCTCGGGCGTGAACAACGCCGTGTCGCGCGCGGCAGCGGTCTTGGCGATCGCGGTGTTCGGCGCGATCATGGCCTGGGCGTTCGACATGGCGCTGGCCGGCCACCTGCGCGACATGGGTGCGTCGGCACAGGTGTCGGCGTTCCTCGAAGGCGAGCGCAGCAAGCTGGCGGGCGCCGGGGTGCCGCCGGGCGTGGATGCCGCCACCGCCGCCGCGCTCAAGCGCGCGGTGGCCGAGTCGTTCGTGGCGGGGTTCCGGTGGGTGATGCTGCTGGGCGCCGGGCTGGCCGTGCTGAGCGCAGCCAGCGCGTGGCTGATGATCCGGGGCGGCCCTGCTGCGGGAGGCCCGGGCAAGACATAAGGAGACGACATGCCGGTGCAGGAAGAACAACACGTCGATGTGCTGATCGTCGGCGCGGGCCTCTCGGGCATCGGCGCCGCCTGCCACCTGCAGGAGAAATGTCCGGGGCGCAGCTACCTCATCCTCGAAGGGCGCGAGCGCAGCGGCGGCACCTGGGACCTGTTTCGCTACCCCGGCGTGCGCTCCGATTCCGACATGTACACGCTGGGCTACCGGTTTCGCCCCTGGACGCAGCCGAAATCGAT
This sequence comes from Variovorax pasteuri, assembly GCF_051216435.1. NCBI lineage: Bacteria > Pseudomonadati > Pseudomonadota > Betaproteobacteria > Burkholderiales > Comamonadaceae > Variovorax > Variovorax pasteuri. The sequence goes on along the minus strand of NZ_JBPJZS010000008.1, from coordinate 187,141 downwards.
CGCCGACGGGCCGGCCATCCTGAACTACCTGCGCGACACGGCGGCGCAGCATGGTGTCGACCGCAACATCCGTTTCAACCACCGCGTGGTGCGCGCTTCGTGGTCCACGGCCGAGGCCTGCTGGCGCGTCGATGCCGAAATCGGGCCCGAGCGGCTGCCGCTGCGCCTGCGCTGCAACTTCCTGTTCCTGTGCAGCGGCTACTTCCGCTACGACGCGGGCCACACGCCCGAATTCAAAGGCGCCGCCAGCTACGCCGGGCGCATCGTGCACCCGCAGCACTGGCCCGAAGGCCTCGATGCGAGCGGCCAGCGCGTGGTCGTCATCGGCAGCGGTGCCACCGCGATGACGCTGGTGCCCGCGCTGGCGAAGACCGCCGCGCACGTCACGCTGCTGCAGCGCTCGCCGACCTATGTGGTGGCGCGTCCGGCCGAGGACCCGATCGCCAACCGGCTTCGGCGCGTTCTGCCCGCGAGGCTCGCGTACGGCATCACGCGGTGGAAGAACGTGCTGCTGGGCATGTTCTTCTTTCGCCTCGCGCGCAGCCGGCCGCAGCGGGTGAAGCGGCTGATCGTCGGCGGCGTGCGGCACGCGATGGGCCCGGGCTACGACGTCGGCAGGCACTTCACGCCGCGCTACAACCCATGGGACCAGCGCGTGTGCCTCGTGCCCGACGGCGACCTGTTCGCCGCGCTCAAGTCCGGGCGGGCCTCGATGGTGACGGACCGCATCGACACCTTCACGCCGCGTGGCATCCGGCTGGAATCCGGCAAGGAACTGGAGGCCGACCTGGTGGTGACGGCCACGGGTCTCGAACTCGAAGTGCTGGGTGGCGTGCAGCTCGAAGTGGACGGCGTCGCCGTGAACCCCGCCAACACCTTCAACTACAAGGGCATGATGTTCAGCGACGTGCCCAACCTGGCCTCGTCGTTCGGCTACACCAACGCCTCATGGACGCTCAAGAGCGATCTGACCTGCGCGTACGTCTGCCGGCTGCTCAACCACATGGAGAAGCACGGCTGGGCGCAATGCACGGCGCGCAACACAGGCGCCGCGCTGGTGCCGCAACCGTGGCTGGATTTTTCGTCGGGCTATGTGACGCGCGCCGTCGGCAAGTTTCCGAAGCAGGGTTCGCGCACCCCGTGGCGCGTGCACCAGAACTACGTGCGCGACCTGTTGAGCCTGCGCTTCGGTGCGGTGGACGACGGGGTGATGACGTTCTCGAACCCGCGGCGCCCGCGCCCGGCTCAAGCCGGCGCGTGAGCGGGAGAAAGCAGGGTGTCGAGCTCCGCCCACAGCGGATCGCATTGCCCCGCGCGGAACGCCGCCGCCCGGAAGGTGGGGTGCTCGCCCTGGTACGTGTCCCACAGCTTGCGGTGGCCGTCGGCCACGCAGGCCCGCACATTGGCCAGCCGGTCGGCGGCCTTCACCAGCAGCGCCAGTTCCTCGTCGCCGGTCACCTGGGCGAGCGCCGCATAGGTCTTGGCCTTGCGCTCCTTGCGGTTGGCGCCGGGTGCGTCGGTCAGCAGCGACACGCAACGGGCGACGAGGTCGCCGAAGCGCGATTGCACTTCGGACACCGTGGCGTCGGTGTCCTCGACCACGTCGTGCAGGTAGCCGATGACCTGGGCCTTGTCGCCGTAGGGCTGGAGCAGCGCCACCACCGCGTCCAGGTGGTGCGCGTAGGGGTGCGCGCCGTATTTCTGGTCGCCGTGCATCGCGATGGCGTAGGCACGTGCGTCAGCGGGGGGGGGGAACTTGGGCGGGGTTGCTGGAGGCAAGGGTCATGCGGTGTTGTGCTTTTGCTTTTCTCCATTCTGCCTTTGCGCACCGCGCGCCAAGGCGGCCCTGGCGCATCGCCGATGTCGGCTGGCGCGCCGCGTGTGCGGACGGCGCATGAAGACTGCACCGTCGCCGCGGGTTGACAAACGCCATGCGAAACCGTGAGATCGAAGGGACCGGCTCATTTCAAAGCAAAGGAGACCCCATGCAGAAGATCGTTCCCTGTCTCTGGTTCGACGGCAACGGTGAAGACGCGGTGAAGTTCTACAGCGCCATCTTTCCCGATTCGCGCGTGACCGACACGCTGCTCTGGGGCGACGCCAACCCCGCCTTGAAGGGCCGGCTGCTGACCGCGACCTTCGAACTCGACGGGCAGGAGTTCATGGTGCTCAACGGCGGGCCGCAGTACAAGTTCACCCCCGCCATCTCGATGTACGTGAGGTGCGAGACGCAGGCCGAGGTCGACAGCTACTGGGAGAAGCTGCTCGAAGGCGGCGGCCAGCCGGTGCAGTGCGGCTGGCTCACCGATCGCTTCGGTGTGTCGTGGCAGGTGGCGCCCACGCCGGTGATCCGCATGTTCCAGGACAAGGATCCGGCCAAAGCCGCTCGCGCGATGCAGGCGATGATGAAGATGGTCAAGCTCGACATCGCCGAGGTGCGCAAGGCCTTCGACGGAAACTGATCCCGGCCGGTGCCGCGCCGGCTACACCAGCCGTTGGATCGCCTTCTTGCGCCACACCAGCTGGTAGTACCCTGTCTGCAGCAGCAGCATGGCGCCGAAGGTGGCGGGGTAGGCGATCCAGATGCCGTCCAGCCCCATGCGATGGCTCATCACGTAGGCCACCGGCACCTCGACGCACAGGATGCAGAAGATGGAGATCACCGTGGGCACCAGCACCGAGCCGCTGGCCCGCATGATCCCCGACAGGGCCGAGGCCATGCCGAACATCACCAGGCTCCACAGCATGATGTGCAGCAGCGTCTGTGCAATTTCGATGACCGGCGCGCTGGTGATGAAGAAGCCCATCAGGTGGCGCGAGAACAGGTAGCCCAGCAGCACCAGGCCGCCGGTAAGCACCAGGTTCATCAGCAGCGCGGTCTTCGCGATGGCGCCCAGGCGATTGGCGCGGCCCGCGCCGATGGCCTGCGCGCCGAGGATCGACGCGGTGATGGCAATCGAAATGGCCGGGAACTGCACGTACGCCACCACCTGGTTCACCGCACCGTAGGCCGCCGTGGCGTTGGAGCCGTAGCCGTTGACCATCGACAGCAGCACCACCTCGGCCAGTGCCACCACGATCATCTGCACGCCCGTGGGCACGCCGATCCGGAGCACCGCCTTCAGCAACTGCGGCTGGATGCGCAGGTTGCGGAAGAACTCCGCATCGGGTGCGAGCGGGCTCTTGCGCTGGCGCAGCCGAAAGCCCAGCCACAGGGTCGCCATCACGAAGGCCACCACCGTGGCCCAGGCCCCGCTGGCCACGCCGAGCTGCGGCAGGCCGCCCCAGCCGCGAATCAGCGCAGGCGTCACCAACAGGCCGACCAGCGTCGAGATGACCAGCGTGAACAGCGGCGTGATGGTGTCGCCCACGCCGCGCAGCATGGCGGTGGACATCAGGAACACGAACAGGCCCGGCATGGCGATGAGCATGATGCGGGCGTAGCGCGTGGAGTCGGCCAGCACGTCGGGCGGCGTGCCCAGCATGGCCAGCATCGGCGTGGTGAAGACGCCGCCGAACACCGCGATCAGCAGGCCCATCAGGATGCCCACCGACAGCGTGGTGCCGGCCACGGCCTTGACCTTGGCGACGTCGCGCGCGCCCCAGGCCTGGCCGATGAGCACCGAGGCGCCCGCGCCCAGGCCGATGACGAAGGCGATGAAGAAGAACATCACCGGGAAGAAGCTCGACACCGCCGCCAGCGCGCGCACGCCGAGCATCTGCCCCACGTAGATGTTGTTCAGCGTGCCCGACAGCGACTGCAGGATGTTGCTGAGCAGCATCGGCGCCAGGAAGAAAAGAAAGACCTTCCACAGCGGGCGCGACGCATTGACGGGCGACACGGGCGTGCCTTGCAGGCCGCTCTGGCCGGCAGTGCTGCTGCCGGTGGTTTCGGTGGTTGTTCTCATGAAGGGGTGTTCCAGCCGGCGGCCGAGATTTTTTGCAAGTGGACGCGCAGGTCGGCGGGCCAGGGTTCGATCAGGGTATTGAAGCGCTGCGCCTCGCCGGCGAACAGCGCGCGGGTGGCTTCCTCGAAGCCGGGCAGGTTGCCCGCGATGGCGGTCATGAAGCGGTAGGTGGCTTCGCGCGCGGCACGCACGGTGTCGCGCTCGGCGTGCACATGGCGCGCGTCTTCGACCAGCTTGCGCAAGGCGACCGACGCACCGCCGGGCTGGCGGCCCAGCCAGTCCCAGTGGCGCGGCAGCAGCGTGACCTCGCGCGCGACCACGCCGAGCTTGGGCCGGCCGACGCCGCGCGGGGCGTCGTCACGGTGCGCGGCGCGGTGGGGCGGCGCGGCCGAGGGGCCGGACATCGGCCGCTCGTGCAGGTCGTGCAGGTCGAGGTCCAGCTGCTCGCCGGTCTGGTCGTCGAACGCGAGGTACGGGCCGGGGTCGTCGCGGCGGCGCAGCTGCTCGATCACGTCGGTCTTGCTGCCCTGCGCAACGCGCTGGAAGCCGAAGAACACGGTCAGGGTGAGAGGGGGTGTGTCTGGTGACATTCGGGGGTTTTGTCTCCCGGTGTTCGGGCGAAACGAGGTGCGTAATCTACTCGCTGCGGCGCTCAGGCGTGCAGCTCGTTGTCGCCGCACATGGCCGTCAGAACCTGCCGGGCCCCATGCAGGCGCTCGACGGCGATCGGCCGCAAGGCCTCCCTGCAGTGGGCCTCCACGGTGGCGACCGCGCCCTGCGCCAACTGCCGGCCGCCGGGGCGCAAGGCCGCGTGGCGTCGCGGGTCCGCCTCGGGGCCGGCCACGCGTTCGGCCAGCCCGGTCTTCTCGAGCAGCACCATCCGGCGGATGAGCGCGGACATCGGCAGGCCCAGGGTGTGCGCGAGCCGGTCCAGGGGCAGGCGGGCGTCGTGCGCGCGCATCAGCAGGTGTAGGAGGGTGAAGTCGCTGAAGTTCAAGCCGTGGAACGCGCCAAGGTCTTCGTCGAGCCTCCGGTTGAGCTGGGCGTGGGCACGGGCCAGGGTCAGGCAGAAGTCGAGTGCGTCGATGTCATTCATGGCGTTCTGGGCGTTCATGGCGTGTTGTAGCCCTGCGCGCCGAAGCACTGCAATTCTTCCTGCCAGAGCGCCAGGAGCTTTTCGAGCTCGGCGGCGCGGTCGAAGGCCGGGTCTTCCGGGCGCTCCTTGACCCGGTCGATCACTTCGAAGTCGAAGGCACCGGCGCCATGTGCGAGCCAGTCGGCCTGCAAGGCCTTGTTGCGGTGCGAGCGCAGGTTGAGCTCGAACCGCGCGCGGTTCATGGCGCCTTCCACGTCGAGGCTGCCGGACACATAGATGCGGCCATCGGGTCGATGGCGCACGACGAAGACGCCAGCCGGTCGCACGTTGTCCTTGTAATGGCGTGTGAGGGCGCGTCGGGCTTCGGGTGAGAGATTCATCCGTCGAATATTACCCGGGCAAAATTGAATGTGCAATATACCCGGGTAAAATAAGGCGCTCAACTTTCCCGCAGCCGCCGCCAGCCGCGCGAGATGCGCCGGTTGATCGCCCGCACCAACCGCCAAGGGCGGCTCTGGCGAACGAGCGCGAACACGCCGTCCTTCCATGCCTTCCAGCGCGGGTACCAGCGCGCGAACCAGGGAATGCGCATCAGCGGCCCTTCGACCAGCTGGAAGATCCGCGCAACCAGCGCCGTGCCTACCAGCTTGGCCAGCACCAGCACGGTCAGCGCGGTGGCGGCATGCCCGTTGCCGAACAGGAAGAGCGCCAGCACCTTGACCGGCAGCAGCAACACCACCGGCACGAAGAACGCCAGCAGCGCGCCCCAGGGCGGCAGGCGCCGCAGGCGGTCTTCGAGGGCCGCCCAGAAGGGGAGTCGGGACAGCCGCGCCACGAGCGCCGCCAGCGGCTCCCATCCCCATTCCTCGAACAGCAACAGGGGGACGACGAGGGCCGTGGCAATGACGCGAAGAAGACCGCGCAGGACGCGCGCGAGGGAGGTCATGCGCGAAGGGTACGGCAAGGCGCGCCCCGTGGGGCGCGTGCCGTGCGGCCGGTGTGCGCTATTTCTGCTGGGCCGGCACGAAGAACAGGTACTCGCCGCGGCCGAGTTCCGGCGTGACCTCGTAGCCCGCGCACAGGTCGGTCGCGCACTGGATGATGACCACGCGCGGCCAGATCGTCGCCGAGGTCGGGTAGCCCGGCATGTACTGGGGCACGTGCCACACGCCCAGGTCGCCGACCGGCTCGGCGTTGTCGGTGCCTCGTGCGTTCTGCAGGCCGCTGCCCATGGGCATCCGCTCGACGCGCAGCACGTAGGTGGGCGGCGGGGCAGCCGCCGCGGCCGTTGCCAGGGTCGCCAGGCAACAGGCCGCCGTCCACAAGCGCAGGGTCCGGTTCATCTTGGACTCCTGGCGGTCATTGCGGGTAGGCCGTCGACCGCGGCGCGGCCGCCACGTCGCCGACCGGCTCGCCCAGCAGGCGGGCGGCGCGAATGGCGGCAACGTCGGTCGGGTCGATGGCCGTCACGGTGGCGCTGGCGACCGGCATCATGCTCACCTCGGAAACCTGCGTCGCGGGCGCCGCTTCGGCCATGGGCGCAGGCGGCGCGGGCAACGGTGCCGTCGCAGGCACGGGGCCCGGCAAGGCGACCGGTTCGGGTGGCGCGATGGCGGCCACGGGCTGCTGCACCGGCTGTGGTGCCTGCGCCGCCGGGGCTGGCGGAGCGATAGGCGCCACCGGGGCCGGAGCCAGGGGAGCCACCGGCGCCACGGGGGTCACCGCCACCGGTCGCGGCGCCGAGGGGGGCGCACCAGCGGACGAGGCCTGCGGACCGTAGGCGCTCACGCGTTCGTCCGCGCTCATCGACTGCGGGCACTTGGTGCCCGTCATCTCCAGCGCGGCCTGGGCTGCCGCGTCCATGCAGTCCATGGCGAGCGACGCGGCCTTCATGCCCTTGTTCCAGAGCTCGCGGCTCATCTTCAGGCGCTTGCAGTGTTCGTCCGTCCAGGTGGTGCCGAAACTCAATCCGACGCCCGGGCCGTTCGCGCTCGCGCTGGTGCTGCCCATGCAGGTGTCGTTGCTGGTGGTCAGGTTGGGCCCGTTGACCGACGGCACGTTCTTGATCGTGTAGCTGCCCTGGTAGTCGACGGTGCTCGTGGTGGCACCGCTGTTGTTGACGTTCTGCGTGCTGGTCAACGTGGAGTTCACGGTGCCGGGGCTGGTGAACGTCACGGCCTGGTTGTTACCCTGGGCCGACGTGGAGGCCGTGCTGGACGCCCCGTTGTTCGCGCCGCCGTTGTTGGTCGTTTGCGCCATGGTCGCCGCGGACACCGTCAGCAACGCAAAGAGAATCAGCTTCTTCATTTTTCGTCTCCTTTGATGACCGGGGAGGGGCGGGGGCCCCTCCCCATTTCTGCTTCAGCAACCGATGCGCATGCCGCTCAGGGAGCCGATGCGGTTGCGTTGGAAAACGCGATGCCGGTGGTGCCGCCACCATTGCTGAAGGTCGCTGCATTGCCGAAGTGGAAGTTGGCCACGCCGCTGGAGCCGCCGGTCGAGCCCGCGGTGGCGGAAGTCGTGGTGCCGTTGACGATCCCGTTGACGGCGCCGGACGAGGCGTTGTAGCTCGACGTGGTGCCCGAGGTGCGCGTCACCACGGCCAGGCCGCCGCCAGGTCCTGCTGCCGTCGCGGCCGTGTTGTTGGTGAGCGAGCCGGCGCCGCCACCTGCGCTGCCGCTCACGCCGTTGGCTCCGCCCGCGGCGTAGTTGGCGTTGCCGAGCGAGGTTGCATTGGCGGAGGCATTGGCGCCGCCCGCAGCCGCAGCGTTGCCCGTTGTCGCAGCCATGCTGGTCACGCTGCCCGCGGTGGTCGCGGAACCGTGCGCCGTGGCACCGCCGAGCGCAAGGCCCGGAACGGCGAATGCGCCGCCCGTGGCAGCGGCGTTGGCCGCCGAGCTGGAGTTGGCCGCGTTGTAGCTCAATGCACTGCCCGTTCCAGAGCTGGCCGCCGACGAACCGGCCGAGCTGGAGGAGCCGGTCGTCGTGCTGGTGGCCGCGATGGCCGAGCTGCCAGTTGCCGAAGCAACGCCGCCGACCAGAACCACAGCGATGGCGATGAGAGTCTTCTTCATGATGCTGCCTCTATAGGTGTGTTGAAACAAACCTGATCAACCGGACCATCCGGCCATCAGCTACCGGTCAGTGCCGCGGAAAAAGACGCTTCCGTGACGACCGAGGTGCAGTTTCTGCGTCCACCTGGCAATGAAAAATGCCCCAGGCTGGGTAATGCCAGGCTATGGCGAAAGGAGTGCCTGAAGCGGTTGCGGACGGTCACCAGAAACCGCTTCCCCACGCGACCAACACTGTAAAAACTACCACTTTCGTTGGACATTTGAGGTGAGTCGCAACAAAATGCAACCGAAGTAATCAAAAAAGCTGAAAGTAAATATCTGAGTAGAAATGAATTAACTTTTGGTCACGAACACGGTGTTCTCGTTGTTACAAAGGGGCTGGAATGGAAAGCGAAATCGACAATTCGTTGACAGACGTCGGAGCCAGGGGAACTAAATACTCCAATCCTGGACAGTTCGGAGGGCTGCTCTCACCGTCCGCCGACACCCTTCCCTGGCCGGACTTTCTGACCGGCCAGCAGACCAAACCGGTGCGCGTTCTGCTGGTCGACGACGACCCCTTCGTGCGGCGCGTCATCGCCCAGGAATTGCTGGGCGACCTGCGCATCCAGCTCGAAGGGCAGGCCGGTACCCTGCGCGAAGGACGGCGCCTGCTGCTGCAGCACGAATTCGACGTGCTGATGGTGGACATCCGCCTCGGAGACGGCAGCGGATTCGAGCTCATCGAAGAGGCCAAGCGGCACCGCAGCGCGGCCGAGATCATCGTCATCTCGGCGCTCGAGGACGAACCGCAGGTGCTGCATGCCTTCGAGCTCGGCGCCTCGGGCTACCTGGTCAAGAACGCCTGGTTCCAGAGCTATGCGCAGGCCGTGCTGCAGGTGGTCAACGGCGGGGCAGCCATCACGCCGCGGCTGGCGCGACGGCTGCTCGTGCACCTCGACCACAAGCGCTCGAACGTCAACCCGGTGCGCCCGCCCGACAGCAAGGCGACGTTATCGGCGCGGGAGCGCGAAGTGTTGCGACTTGTAGCCACGGGATATGTGACCGAAGAGATCGCACTTCAGCTCACCATCAGTGCACAAACGGTTAACGCACACGTCAAGAACATCTACCGCAAGCTGCACGCCCACACCCGGGCGCAAGCGGTGAGCTTTGCCTCCCACCGCGGTCTTTTGTAGGGCATGACATGTTCGCGCAGCAGGTCCTTTTCCTACCGCACTTTCTGGAAGACCAGTATGTGTGGCTGTCGATCGGAACCTGGGTCGTCTTGCTGACCTGGCTGCGGCACCGCGCTTCGCACCGGCGGGTGCTGATGTGGGCCGGCCTGGCCGGAGCGCTGCACCTGACACCGGTGGCGGCGCAGGTGATCCGGGGCAACGCGGCCATCAACGTCATGGCGCATGACATGCCGTTCGCGTTCTGGGCGCTCCAGGCTGTCAACCTGGTGGTGCTGGGCATGATCGTCAGCATCGGCTATTTCTCGCTGCGCCGCGTCGCGCAGGGGCGGCAGGTGCAGGCGGTGATGGCCGAGCGCCGGCGCATCGCCAACGACCTGCACGACGGCGTCGGCTCGCGGTTGCTGGCCCTGCTGGCCAGCCAGGACCCGAAGGCAGCCCACTCCGACGGGCTCTCGATGGCGCTGCAGGCCTGCCTGCTCGAACTGCAGATGACCGTGGACGACCTGGACGACCAGAGCCAGGCCACCGTCTTCGAGCGGCTGGGGCACCTGCGGTACCGGCTGCGGCCCGCATTCGAACGCATGGGCATCACGCTCGAATGGAACATCGCCTCCGAAAGCCTGGAATGCAGGGTGGGGCCCGACACGGCAACGCAGGTCTGCCGGGTCGCGCAGGAAGCCCTGTCCAACGCGCTGCGCCATTCCCGCGCAACCCGCGTGGAGTTGCGCGTCGGCGCCCAGGACCGTGCGCGCTCGCTGGTGCTCGAGGTGCGCGACAACGGCCGCGGCCTGGGCACTCCCGCCGGCGCGCCGGGGAGCCTGGGCAAGGGCCTGCGAAGCATGCGTTCGCGGGCCGATGCCATCGGCGGCGAACTGGCCATCATGGACATCGAGCCGCACGGCCTGTGCGTGCGGCTGGTGGTGCCGTGCCAGGCCTCGGCCAGCGAGCCGCACAGCGTGCTGCCCGCGACCGAAAGCATGCTGTAACACGCGCGCCGTGCCACCCGGGCGGGGGGCAGGCGCGCCTATGGCAAACTCCCGCGCTTTGCCAGGGACGCGCTCAAGCATGCAGAAAATCATTCGCCAGCTCGCCGCCGAAATCAAGGTCGGCGAGCATCAGGTGAAGGCCGCCGTCGAGCTGCTCGACGGGGGCGCCACGGTTCCATTCATCGCCCGCTACCGCAAGGAAGTCACCGACGGCCTCGACGACGTGCAGCTGCGCGAGCTGGAGGCCCGCCTTTCCTACCTGCGCGAACTCGAAGACCGCCGCGGCGCGGTGATCAAGGCCATCGACGAGCAGGGCAAGCTCACCCCCGAACTGCGCGCCGCGATCGAATTCGCGCCGACCAAGCAGGAACTCGAAGACCTGTACCTGCCGTTCAAGCAGAAGCGCCGCACCAAGGGCCAGATTGCCCGCGAATTCGGCATCGAACCCCTGGCCGACAAGCTGCTGGCCAGCCCCACGCTGGACCCCGCTGCCGAAGCGCAGGCCTTCCTGAAGCCCGCCACCACGCTGGACGACGGCAAGCCGGGCCCCGATTTTTCGACCGTCCCGCTGGTGCTCGACGGTGTGCGCGACATCCTTTCCGAGCGCTGGGCCGAAGACGCCGCGTTGGTGCAGGGCCTGCGCGAGTGGCTCTGGAGCGAAGGCCTGCTCAAGTCGAGCCTGATGTCCGGCAAGGACGAGAACAACGCCGACGTCGCCAAGTTCCGCGACTATTTCGAATACGACGAGCCCATCGGCCGCGTACCGTCGCACCGCGCGCTGGCCGTGTTCCGCGGCCGCGCGCTGGACATCCTCGACGCCAAGCTGGTGCTGCCCGTGGAGCCCGAGCCGGGCAAGCCCAGCATCGCCGAAGGCCGCATCGCGCTGCACCTGGGCTGGAGCCATGCCGGGCGCCCGTCGGACGACCTGCTGCGCAAATGCGTGGCCTGGACCTGGCGCGTGAAGCTGGCCCTGTCGACCGAGCGCGACCTGTTCACCCGCCTGCGCGAAGAGGCCGAAAAAGTCGCCATCAAGGTGTTTGCAGACAACCTGCGCGACCTGCTGCTGGCCGCACCCGCCGGCCCGCGCGTGGTGATGGGCCTGGACCCCGGCATCCGCACCGGCGTGAAGGTGGCCGTGGTGGATGCCACCGGCAAGCTGGTCGAGACCGCCACCGTGTTCCCGCACGAGCCGCGCAAGGACTGGGAAGGCTCCCTGCACACGCTGGGCAAGCTGTGCGCCAAGCACGGCGTGAACCTGATCGCCATCGGCAACGGCACCGCCAGCCGCGAGACCGACAAGCTGGCCGCCGACCTCATCAAGCTGCTCGAAAAAATGGCCGCACAGGCCGGTGCGCCTGAAATGAAGGTCGACAAGGTCGTGGTGAGCGAGGCCGGCGCCTCGGTGTACTCCGCCAGCGAATTCGCCTCGCAGGAAATGCCCGACGTGGACGTGAGCCTGCGCGGCGCCGCCTCCATTGCCCGCCGCCTGCAGGACCCGCTGGCCGAACTCGTGAAGATCGACCCCAAGAGCATCGGCGTGGGCCAGTACCAGCACGACGTGAACCAGAGCGAACTCGCGCGCACCCTGCAGGCCGTGGTCGAAGACTGCGTGAACTCGGTGGGCGTGGACCTGAACACCGCCAGCGTGCCTTTGCTGTCGCGCGTGTCGGGCCTGTCGGCCAGCGTGGCCAAGGCGGTGGTGCGCTGGCGCGAAGCCAACGGCGCGTTCTCCACCCGCAAGCAGCTGCTTGACGTGGGCGGCTTCGGCCCCAAGGCCTTCGAGCAGAGCGCGGGTTTCCTGCGCATCCGCGGCGGCGCCGACCCGCTGGACATCACCGGCGTGCACCCGGAAACCTATCCGCTGGTCGAGCAGATCATCGTGAAGACCGGCAAGCCCATCGCCGAGCTGATGGGCCGCGCCGACATGCTCAAGACCCTGAAGCCCGAGCTGTTCGCCAACGAGAAGTTCGGCGTCATCACGGTCAAGGACATCCTGGGCGAGCTGGAAAAGCCCGGCCGCGACCCGCGCCCCGACTTCAAGGTGGCGCGCTTCAACGACGGCGTGGACGACATCAAGGACCTGGTCGAGGGCATGATCCTCGAGGGCACCGTGAGCAACGTGGCCCAGTTCGGCGCCTTCATCGACCTGGGCGTGCACCAGGACGGCCTGGTCCACGTGAGCCAGCTGAGCCACAAGTTCGTGACCGACGCGCGCGAGGTCGTCAAGACCGGCGACATCGTCAAGGTCAAGGTGATGGAAGTGGACGTGGCGCGCAAGCGCATCGGGCTGTCGATGAAGCTCGATGCGGCCCCGGCACGGCGCGACGGGCCACGCGACAACCGCTTCGAAGGTGTGGGGCGCGGCCAGCAGCAGCAAGGACGGCGCGACAACTCGCCGCAGCCGGCGGGGCAGATGGCCAGCGCGTTTGCCAAGTTGCAGGGGTTGCGCAAGTAGCAGATCGGTTGGCGGCATCAGGGCTCGATGCCGCAGGCAGGCCGTACGAGCGTTGAACCGTCACAAACCAGTCTGATAGAGCGACTGCCATGAAATCCTGGTCAGTGCGAAATGCAAAGGCGCAGTTCAACGAGATTCTGGATACTTGCCGGACCGAAGGCCCGCAGGCCCTGACCGAGCGTGGTGCCGTGGTCGCTGTGCTCGTGCCGGCTGGCGAATGGTTAGAACTTCAGGCAAGTAGCAAGCCATCGCTCAAGGACCTGTTGCTTTCAGCGGGCGCTCGCACCGAATTTCTCGTTCCTTCCAGAGGTGTTGCGTGTGAGCGCCGCGCTTTATGGGCCTTGAAGTCGACCCAGGCATGAAAGCCCTGCGCATCTACGCCGGCCCCGCGGCCCGCAAGCACATCGAACAGCACGGCCTGCGCCCGCAGGACGTGCGCACCGTCCCCGGCGCGGCAGGCGGGCCCAAGGGCCTGATCCTCGGGCCGCTCGACCGGTTCATCTTCGGGCGCTGGCTCGCGCAGGCGAGCCAGCCGGTGCACCTGGTGGGCGCGTCCATCGGCGCGTGGCGGCTTTCGACGGCCTGCCTGTCCGACCCCGAGGCGGCGTTCCGGCGCTTCGAGCACGACTATGTGCACCAGCAGTTCGAAATGCCTTCCGGGCAGAAGCGGCTCAGCCCGCGTCAGCTCAGCGACCAGTTCGCCCAAGGGCTCGAAGACTTCTACGGCGGGCGCATTGCCGAGGTGCTGAACCACCCGCGCTACCGCCTGCACGTGGTGACCTCGCGCGGGCGCCACATCCTCGGGCGCGAGGGCAGGGCGCGCACGCCGGTCGGCTACCTGGGTGCCTTTGCCACCAACAGCCTGCACCGCAAGAGCCTGGGCGTCTGGCTGGAACGCTGCGTGTTCTCCACGCCCGGCGCGGCGCTGCCTTTCGGCACGCGCGACCTGCGCACGCGCCAGCATGCGCTGAGCGAGGCCAACTTCAACATGGTGCTGCAGGCCTCGTGTTCCATTCCGTTCCTGCTGGCGGCCGTGCATGACATTCCGGGCGCGCCGCGCGGCGCCTACTGGGACGGCGGCATCACCGACTACCACCTGCACCTGGACTACCAGCCCGCGGACGAAGGCATCGTGCTCTACCCGCACTTCCAGCAGGCCGTGGTGCCGGGCTGGCTCGACAAGGGCCTGCGCTGGCGCCACAAATCCACCGGCTTCCTCGACCGCATGGTGGTGCTGGCGCCCGACCCCGACTGGGTGCGCTCGCTGCCCAACGGCAAGCTGCCCGACCGCAAGGACTTCATTCACTTCGCCCACGACGCGCAGGCGCGCATCGCGGCCTGGGATCGGGCCACGCGCGAGGCGCAGCGTCTGTCCGACGAGTTCGAGGCCTGGCTTCAGCGCGACGGCGTGCCCGAACTGCTGCCGCTCTGAGCCGCCACCAGCGGCGCTGCGCAATCGAGGATGTTCACATGCACCTCGTCGCCGAGCCTGAGTTCGGCGCCCGCGGGCAGGCGCGCCGTGCCCAGCGAGCGGGTGTGAACGCCGCCGTTGCGGTAGCGCACGACGGCGTAGGGGGCGCTTCCGCCGCCCGGCGCGCCGCAGTCGCGATCGACGGTGCCGGCCAGGTCGGCGGCCCGGCCCACCGCCACGACCTGCGCGGCGCGCCAGCCGGCGGAATGATCGAAGGAATGCGCGTCGAAGGCCGTGCAGCCGCCCAGCGCCAGCGCCCACAGCACGGCGGCCCGGCCGGCGGACCTCACGGCAGAGCTCCAGCCGCCGGCCCGATGGCTGCCGTGGCCTGGATCTCCACGCGGTACTCCGAATCGATGAGCTTCGCGCCCACCGTGGCGCGCGCGGGCGTGTGGCCCTGGGGTACCCATTCGTCCCACACCGAGTTCATGGCCGCGTAGTCGCCCACGGTGCGCAGGTAGATCGTCACGCTCACCAGGTCGTGTTTGGTCGCGCCCTGGGTGGCGAGCATGTGGTCGATCTGGTGCAGGATCTCACGCGTCTGCCCCGTGATGTCCAGCGACGGGTTCTCCGCCACCTGGCCCGACAGGTACAGCAGGCGGGCGTTGCCCAGGTCGACGGTCACCATCTCGCTGAAGCGGGGGCCCATTTCGTGGCGAAGGATGTTCATGGCTGTGCCGGTTCTTGTTGTGTGCGGGATGAATCGGCGAGCTGCGCCGGCGCTGCGTTCCACCAGCCGCCGCCCAGGGCCTGGAAGAGGGCGGCCGCATCCGTCAGCCGCAGCGCGCGTGCCTGCACCAGGTTGAGCTGCGCCTGCTGCTGGGCCTGCTGCGCCACGCGCAGCGACAGCGCGCTGGCGTCGCCCAGCCGCACCTGCGTGCGTGTGCGCGCCAGGCTTTGCGACGCGGTGCGCTCCGCCGTCACGGCGGCCTGCAGCGTGCGCGTGTCGGCGGCGATGGCTTCCAGCGTGTTGGCCACGTCCTGGAACGCGCCCAGCACCGTGGCGCGGTATTGCGCGGCGGCCTGGTCGAACGAGGCGCGCGCGGCGGCCTCCTTGTGCCTGAGCGCGCCGCCGTCGAACACCGGCTGCGTCACGCTGGCCGCCAGGGTCCAGAACAGCGAGGACGACTTGAACAGCTGCGACAGCGTGTACGCCGACGAGCCGTAGTTCACGCCCAGCGTCACGTTGGGCAGCCGGGCCGCCACGGCCACGCCGATGGCGGCGCTCGCGGCCTGCAATTGCGCTTCGGCCGCGCGCACGTCGGGCCGGTGCTCCACCAACGTGGACGGCAGCGTCAGCGGCAGTTCCGCAGGCAGTTGCAAGGCATCGAGCTCGAAATGCGCCGCCACGCCTTCACTGGGGTAGCGGCCCGCCAGCGTGGCGAGCAGGTTGCGCTGCTGCGCCAGTTGCTTGTCCAGCGGCGGCAGCGTGGCCTCGGTGGCGGCCAGCGAGGCCTCCTGCGCATCGACGTCGGCCAGCGCCACCTGGCCCAGCTGCTGCTGCTTGCGGTAGGCCTGCAGCACCTCCTTCTGGTCCGCGACGATGGCCTGCGTGGCGCGCTGCTGGGCGCGCAGCGAAGCCTCGGTGATCGCCGCGGCCACCACGTTGCTGCTCAGCGAGAGCTTCGCGGCCAGGGTCTGAAAGCGCTGCTGCTCGGTCTGCGCCTGCGCGCCCTCGACCTGCCGGCGCGTGGCGCCGAACACGTCGGGCGTGTACGACACGGTCACCTGCGCCGTGTGCAGCGTGTAGAGGTTGGCGTTCGACGACACCGGGCTCGCGACCGCACCCGCCACGCGCTGCCGCGTGGGCGAATAGCCCACCGCCACGCTGGGCCAGAAGGCGGCGCGGTCGGCGGCCTCGTTCTCCTGCGCCACGCGCAGCGCGGCGTCGGCCGCCTCGATGTTCGGGTTGCCCGCCAGGCTCTGCACGATCAGCGCGTTCAGCGGCTCCGAGCGGAAGGCCTGCCACCACTGGGCCGGCACGTCGAGCTCGGGCGACAGGCGCGGCAGGGGCACGCCCTCGGCCTGCGTGGGCTCGGGGGGCGCGGCGGTGTACCCGCTCGGCAGGTTCAGCGGCGGGCGCACATAGTCGGGCCCGACCGCGCAACCGCCCAGCAGCAGCGCCATCGCTGCCGCCATGGGGGTTGCAAGACTTGTTTTCTTCATGGTGTCTGTCTCCCGCGCCTTCTCACCGGTCACGCCGGGAGCGCGCACCCCAGCCCTTGCGCTCGAAGAACCGTTCGAGCGCGAAAAACAGCGTCGGCAAGATGAACAGCGTCAGCAGCGTCGACACCACCAGCCCGCCCACCACCACCGTAGCCAGTCCGCGCTGCACGTCGGTGCCCACGCCGGTGGCCAGCGCGGCCGGCAGCATGCCGACCGAGGCCACCGTGGCCGTCATCAGCACCGGGCGCAGCCGCTCGGCCGCGCCTTCGAGCACCGACGCCTGCAGCGCCAACCCCTCGCCCCGCACGCGGCGGAAGTTCGCGACCATGATGATCCCGTTCTGTATCGACACGCCGAACAGCGCGATGAAGCCCACGGCCGTGGCCACGTTCAGCGTCTCGCCCGCCACGTGCACCGCGATCAGCCCGCCCAGCGTGGCCATCGGCACCACGCCCAGGATCAGCGCCACCTGGCGGATCTTGCCGAACTGGAAGAACAGCAGCACCGCCATGATGCAGACCACGATGGCCAGCGAAATGCCCAGGCGCGACTGCGCGCGCTGCTGGTTCTCGAACTGGCCCGCCCACTGCAGCCGGAACTTCGCCGGGTCGAACTTCACTTCCTTGGCGATCCGGTCCCGGGCTTCGTCGAGGTAGGAGGCCAGGTCGCGGTCGCGGTTGTCCACCCGCACGGTGATCTGCCGCTCGTTCATCTCGTGCGAGATGGTGCTTTCGCCGGTCTGCAGCCGGATGTCGGCCACCTGCGCGAGCGGCACCTTCGCGCCGCTGGAGCTGTTGAGCAGCAGCGCGCCGATGGCCTCGGTGTTGCCCTTGGCGCTCCTGGGCATCTTCACCGACACGTTGTAGGTGCGGTTGCCCGCGTACACCGTGATCACCGGCGCGCCGCCGATGCCGGTCTGGATGAGGTTGGCCACGTCGTTCGCATTCACCCCGAAGCGCGCCGCCGCCTCGCGGTTCAGCGCGATCACCACCTGCGGGATCGGCGGCTCCTGGAACAGCGACGCCGACGCCGTGCCGCGCACCGTGCCCAGCAGCTCGACGATCTGGTTGCCGATGCGGCGGCTTTCCTTGAGGTCGTCGCCGTAGATGCGCAGCACCAGCGGGCTGTGCGCGCCGCCCACGGCGTCGTTCACGCCGTCGATGATCGGCTGGCTGATGCCCACGTCGAAGCCCGGCATGCGCGCGAAGCGCTCGGTGAGCGTGCGCACGAAGGCGGCCTTGTTCACGCCCGCCGGCCACTCGCTGTAGGGCTTCAGGCCCACGGGCACTTCCATGTGCGAAGGCGTCCACGGGTCGGTGCCGTCGTCGTTGCGGCCCAGCTGCGTCACCACGTAGGACACCTCGGGGTACTCGAGCAGCACATGCCGCATCTCGGTCGCCATCTCGCTGGCCTTGTCCAGCGACAGGCCCGAGGGCAACTGCACCTGCAGCCACAGCGCGCCTTCGTCGATGTCGGGCAAGAACTCGCGCCCGGCCGTGGCGCCGAGCACCACCACCGCAGCCAGCGCCACGGCGCTCAGGGCGTAGGCGATGGACGGCGTGTTCAGCAACCGGCCAAGCACGCGGCGGTACGCCCCCGTGAGCCACACCAGCGGCTTGTTGACGAAGGGCTTGCTCGGCTTGCGCAGCGCCACGTAGGCCAGGCTCGGAATGAGCGTGAGCGCGCACAGCAGGGCGCCCACCAGCGCGTAGCCCACGGTGAAGGCCATCGGCTTGAACAGCTTGCCCTCGGCGCGCTCGAAGGCAAAGAGCGGAAAGTACGCCGTGATGATGATCAGCGTGGCGAAGAAGATCGGCCCCGACACATGGCTCACGGTTTCGAGGATGTTGCCCTCGGTGAGCGTGGCGTTGGGCTCTTCCTCGCGCCGCCGAAGAATGGCCTCCATCACCACGATGGCCCCGTCCACGATGATGCCGAAGTCGATCGCGCCCAGCGAGAACAGGTTGGCCGGCATGCGCGTGAAGTGCATCACGATGAACACCGTGACCAGCGACATCGGAATGGCCACCGCCGCCACCACCGCGCTGCGCGGGCTGCCCAGGAAAAGAATGAGCACGAAGCACACCAGCGCCATGCCTTCGAGCACCGTGTGCGTCACCTTGTCGACCGTGAGCTTCACCAGGTCGTCGCGGTCGATGTAGGGCACGATCTTCACGCCCATGGGCGCGAGCTCGGCCTGCAGTTCGTCGATTTTCCTGTGCACGCCTTCGAGCACGCGCGAGGGGTTCTCGTACTTCAACATCAGCACGATGCCTTCGATGGTGTCGGGGTTGGTGTCCTTGCCCAGGATGCCGCCGCGCTCCTGGTGGCCGAACTGCAGCTGCCCCAGGTCGCGCACCAGCACCGGCGAGCCGCCGTTCTGCGCCACCACCACCGTGCCCAGGTCGTCCAGCGTGTGGATCTGCCCGATGCCGCGCACCACGTAGCTCTGGTCGCCGCGCGCAATGCGCCCGCCGCCCGCGTTGGCGCTGTTGTTGTTGA
The DNA here is from genome assembly GCF_051216435.1 of Variovorax pasteuri. Lineage (NCBI taxonomy): Bacteria > Pseudomonadati > Pseudomonadota > Betaproteobacteria > Burkholderiales > Comamonadaceae > Variovorax > Variovorax pasteuri. The sequence continues at coordinate 168,305 of NZ_JBPJZS010000008.1, read as the reverse complement.
TGGCGGTGACCACGTCGTTGAGCACCAGCCCGTATTTCTGCAGCCGCGCCGGGTCCAGCTCCAGCTGGAACTCCTTGGTGAAGCCGCCGAAGTTGTTGATGTCGACCACACCGGCCACCTGCTTGAGCGCGGGAATCACCTTCCAGCGCTGCAGCTCCGACAGCTCCATGAGGTTCTTGGTGTCCGACTCCAGCGTGTAGCGGTAGATCTCGCCCGCCGGCCCCGCGACCGGCCCCAGGCCCGGCTGGGCGCCCGAAGGCAGCGTGACCTGCCCGATGCGCTCGGTCACGCGCTGGCGCGCGAAGTAGTCGTCGGTGCCGTCCTTGAAGCTCAGGTTGATCAGCGACAGCCCGAAGGTGCTGCTCGAGCGTATGGATGCCAGCCCCGGCGTGTTGCTCAGCGCGCGCTCCAGCGGCGTGGTGATCTGCTGCTCGATCTCTTCCGCGGCCAGGCCGTTGACCTGCGTGGTGACCTGCACCGTCACGTCGCCGAGGTCGGGATACGCCTCGACCGTCATCTGCGTCCACGACCAGGCGCCGAACAGCACCAGCGCGATCGACATCGCCCAGGCCAGGTGCCTGCGGCGAAAGAACTGGGTGATGATGAGATTAATCATTCAGCAGCACACCGCCACGCACCACCACGCGCTCGCCCGCGGCCAGGCCGCTGCGGATGCGCACGCTGTCGCCGTCCTCGCGGCCCAGCTCCACCATGCGGCGCACGAAGGTCCAGGGTTCGGCCTCCACGAACACGCTCACGCTGTCGTTGTTCATCAGCAGCGCCGAGGCCGGCACCTGCGCCTGCGCCGCCTGCGGCACGCCGAGCACCGCGGTGGCGTACATGTTGGGCTTGAACAGGCCCTCGGGGTTGGCGAACACGATGCGCGCGCGCGCGCGGCGCGTGTCCGCGTCGAGCACCGCGCTCACGAAGCCCACCTTGCCGCTGAAGCTGCGCCCCGGGTAGGCCGCCAGCGTGACCACCGCGTTCTGCCCGGGCGCCACCGCGCCCACCACGCTCTCGGGCACGTTCACCGTGACCCAGACCGAATCGAGGTTCGAGACGGTCATGAGCGCTGCGTTGGCGTCGTTCAGGTTGGCGCCCGCGGCGGCGTTCAGGGCCGTCACGGTGCCGGCCATGGGCGCGACGATCTTCAGCACCTGGCCAGCGGCACTCCCGGTGCCGTCCGCGCCCAGGCTGCGCAGCCGCGCCTCGCTGCGGCGCAGCTCCGCCGTCTGCTGAGCGACGCTGCTCTGCGCGGCTTCCACATCCTTGGCCGCGTTGGAGCCGGCCTCGTTCACGCCGCGCGCACGCACCAGGGCGCGCTGCGCCAGGTCGAGTGCATCGCGCGCCTTTTGCGCATCGGCCACGGCCTGCGCCAGGTCGGGCGCGCTCATGGTGGCCAGCACCTGCCCGCGCTTCACGCTGTCGCCCAGGCGCACCTTCAGCTCGAGCAGCTTGCCCGTCAGCGGCGGCAGGATGTTGACGGTGTTGGCCGGGTTGGCCTCCACCGTGGCCGGCAGGCTCACGTCGTGCGGCGAGGTCTGCTGGCCCACCGTGGCCACCAGCAGCCGGTCGCGCAGCGGGGAGCCGGCGGGCACGCTCAGGCGGTTGCCCTGGCGCACGAGCATCGGCGCGGGGGCGGCGGCCACCGTAGTGGCGGCATGGGCCGTGTTGTCGAACGAGTCGACGCACAGCGCCGCGCAGGTCAGCACGCCGAAAAAGATGCGGGCGTTGGTGACCTGGTACAGGGATTTTTTCTTCTTCATCATCTCGGGCTCCATCTCAAGCGAGCGGGTCAGTAGCTGGACAGGCGCGCCGCGCACGGAATGCCTTTCCGTGCCCTCGATCCGCTCCCGTCCCCTGCCGGGGAGGGTAGAAAAAAGTGCCTGAAGAAGCGCCCAAGAAATCCTGAAGATTTCTTCAGGATCGGCCGGTGCGGCGGGTGCGCCCTGTGCGGCATGCCGGCAACGGCCTGCAGTCAGGAAGACGCGGCATGATCCGCGCCATGAGAATTCTGCTGATCGAAGACGACCGCAAGGCCGCGCGGCTGCTCGCGCGCGGGCTGCAGGAAGAGGGCTTCGTGGTCGACGTGGTGCACACGGCCGAAGAGGGCGACGAGGAAGCCTTCGTCATCGCCTACGACCTCATCGTGCTCGACTGGATGCTGCCCGGCAAGGACGGCCTGACGCTGTGCCGCGACCTGCGCCAGCGCGGCTGCAAGACGCCCGTGCTGATGCTCACCGCCCGCGACGCGCTGAGCGACCGCGTGGCCGGCCTGAACACCGGCGCCGACGACTACCTGACCAAGCCCTTCGCCTTCGACGAACTGCTGGCGCGCGTGCGCGCCTTGCTGCGGCGCTCGGAGATCATGCGGCCCGTGGTGCTGTCGCTGGCCGACCTGAGCCTGGACCCCCTGAGCCAGCGTGTGCTGCGCGGCGGCACGGTGCTGGAGCTGACGCACAAGGAGTTCGCCATCCTGCAGATATTGCTGCGCCACGTGGGCGAGGTGGTGAGCCGCTCGCGCCTGGCCGAGCAGGTGTGGAAGGACGACCTGATCGCCATCGACAACCTGATCGACGTGCACATCGGCAACCTGCGCCGCAAGGTCGATGCGCCGCCGCACGCGCCGCTGATCCAGACCGTGCGCGGGCGCGGCTTCAGGCTGGCCGTGGCCGACGAGAACAGCGGCGGCCCCGGCGGCATGGCAGTGCATGCTTAGCTTTCGCAAGCGGCTGGCGCTGGCCCACGTCAGCGCGATCGTGGTGGTGATGGCCATCGCCGCCTTCGGCTCGTACCTGGTGTTTGCGCGCAACGTGCACCGCGAGCTCGACGCGGCGCTGCTCGCGCTGGCCGAAACCGAGCTGGGCATGCTGCTGTCGGCCGGCGAGGGCGACACCGTGATCGTGCACGAGGCCCCGCCCGGGCCCGGCGCGCCGTCGTTCGTGCGTCTGGACCGGCTGGTGCAGATCGTCGATGCGCAAGGCGACGTGCTGGCGCGCAGCGCCAACCTGGGCGAGGCGCAGTTGCCCATTCCCCCGGTGCTGCGCGAGCGGCTCGCCGCAGGCGAGACCGTGTTCGAAACGCTCGACGGCTTCGGCGAGGAGCCCACGCGCATGGTGTCGGTGCCGGTGCCGCAAGGCGCATCGGGCAAGGGCACCTTGCTGGCCGTGCAGGTCGCAGGCTCGCTCGACGACGTGAACCGCACCGTGGCCATGGCCAGCGTGCTCTTCGTCATTCTTGGCGGTGCGTTGCTGCTGGCGCTGGGTGCGGCGGGTGCATTGATCACGCGGCGCGCCTTCGGCGCCATCGACGACGTGGTGCTGCAGGCGCACCGCATCGGCGACGCGAACCTCGGAGAGCGGCTGCCGCACCCCGGAACGAACGACGAGATCGGCCGGCTGGTCGACACCCTCAACGACATGCTGGCGCGCATCGAGCACGGCATGGAGGCGCAGCGGCGCTTCACCTCCGATGCGTCGCACGAGCTGCGCTCGCCGCTGTCGCGCCTGCGCACCGAGCTGGAGCTGGCCCTGCGCCGGCCGCGCGAGCCGGCCGCCTATGTGGAGACGCTGCATTCCTCGCTGGAGGAGGTGGAGTCGCTCACGCTGCTGGTCGAAGAACTGCTGGTGCTGGCACGGCTCGATGCGGGTCAGGAGCGCGACGCGGCGGAGACCGTGTCGTTGAACGTGCTCGCGGAAGAGGCCGTTCGGCGGCTGGAGCCGATGGCCAGGGAGCGGCGGCTGGAGCTGCTGCTGGCGCCCGCACCGCCCGTGGCCGCACGGGTGGCACGCGGTGCGGCGAGCCTGGCGCTGGCCAACCTGCTGGACAACGCGCTCAAGTTCTCGCCGGCCGGCACCACGGTGCGCGTGAGCCTGCGCGCGGACGTGGAAGCGAACGAGGCCGTCATCAGCGTGTCGGACCGCGGCCCCGGCATTCGCGGCGACGAACTCCCGCACCTGTTCGAGCGCTTCTACCGCGGCGCCACCGCGCGCTCGGACGAGAAGACGCCGGGCCTCGGCTTGGGCCTGGCGCTGTCGCAGGCCGTGGTGCATGCGCACGGCGGGCGCATCGAGGCGGCGAACGAAAGCGGCGGCGGTGCGCGCTTCGACATGCGCTTGCCGCTGGCGCGGTGAGCGTGCTTCGTTGCCGAGAGCGTTTTTTCAGGGTTCTTGTTCAGCGCGACGCTGACGCCGACGATGCGGGAGCGAATGTGGCCTTGTGTAAACGCTGGCACAGCGCCCAAGACGCCTGCACGCGGCGTATTGCAGAAGCTGTATTTGTTGGCGGTTGCCGAGACTTTCGTGCCCTGCGGAACGGCCAGTCGCTGAGCTCTTCTCTAAAGTGAATGCCCCTGTCACTCAACAACCCAACAAGGGAACACGGAAGGGCGCCACACACACAGCCACTGAAATTCTGGAAGGCTGCTTGCCTCGCGGCAGGTTGTCGGTGCGAAAGCATCGATACGTATGCGAGGTATCAAAGGCGACGGCCGGGGTGCAGGAACACCCCGACCGTCTAACCAAATCGGTGCAACACCCTCTAAAGGACCGCACAAAAATGGCTACCAAGACTATAGCCCGGCCTCGCACGCCGGTAGCTTCCGAAGACAACGCCCAAGACCCGGCCGATCTTCTCGAAAAAACCCTCTCTCAACTCGAAGCGCTCCTGTGGGTCTGCCACGGGGAAGACATCGACTGGTGCGGCGGCAGCGGGCCTCGACAGCTGGACAACCTGCTGTGGCTTGCGGCTGAGCTGGCGCGCAAGGCGGCAGAACTGTTTCAGGCGAGTGAGAAGGCGCGGCGCGCAACGCCTGAGACCGGCAGTTAGCGGCCGGTCTGCGGGCCGCGGATTTCGCGGCCCGTCTGGAGAGCGGCGATTCGCCTGAACAGCAGCGCAAGGAACAACGGCGACAAGAACAGCACGGGCAAACCCTGACCGCCCCCCAACCCCGCACTTCGAGAATGCCCCGATCCATTCCGGAACAACGAAGAGGGGTTCGCACCACATGTCTCACGCCACGCTGTCTCGCCGCAGGTTCACGCTCGCCACCGCCGCCGCAAGCCTTGCCTTGCCTTCTTTCGCGCAGACCGCATGGCCCAGCAAGCCGATTCGCATCGTGGTGCCGTACACGCCGGGCGGGTTCACCGACCAGATGGCGCGGCTGGTGCAGATCGGCCTGCAGACGCGACTGGGCCAGCCCGTGCTGATCGACAACAAGCCCGGCGCCAACAGCCTCATCGGCGTCGATGCCATTGCCAAGGCGCCGCCCGACGGCACCACCTTCGGCGTCGTCATTGCCGCCTACGCGGCCAACACCACGCTGTACCCCAAGCTGCCCTACGACCCGCGCAAGGACCTCGCCGGCGTGTCGCTGATGGGCGTGTCGCCGCTGCTGGCCGCGGTGAACGTCGATGCGCCGTTCAAGACGGCGCGCGAGCTCATCGACTTCGCGCGCGCAAACCCCGGCAAGATCAGCTTCGGTTCCTCGGGCAACGGCTCGGCCGCGCACCTGACCACCGAGCTGTGGAAGTCGCTCACGCAGACCTACATGATCCACATCCCGTACCGCGGCGCCGTGCCCGCGCTCACCGACCTGATGGGCGGGCAGATCCAGCTGTTCTTCGACGCGCCCACCGGGCTCATCAACCAGGCCAAGGCCGGCAAGGTGCGGCTGATCGGCGTGGCGGGCGACAAGCGCCTGGCCGCCGCGCCCGACGTGCCCACCTTCATCGAGCAGGGCTTCGCGGGCTTCACCGGCAGCACCTGGGCGGGCATGCTGGCGCCGGCGGCCACGCCGCGCGACATCGTCAAGCGCATGTCCGAGGAAGTGGCGCGCATCGTCAAGAGCGACGACACCCGCGCCAAGCTCGACGCCATGGGCACCATTCCGGCGGGCAGCACGCCCGAGGAGTTCGACGCCTTCATCACGGCGGAGACGGCCAAGTGGGGCAAAGTCATCCGCACGGCCGGGGTCAAGGCGGAGTAGGGGCCGGCAAGCGCGCGGTGGCTGGCACGGCAGGTGCTTCGCCAAGTGCATGAAGCACTTCATCGTCGAAATCAGTTACCTCGTGCCGCTGGCGCGCATCCAGGAATCGGTGCCGGCGCACCGCGCCTACCTTCAACTCGGCTATGACGCCGGCCTGCTCCTGTGTTCCGGGCCCAAGGTGCCCGCGACCGGTGGCTTTCTGCTGGCCCGCGCCCCTTCGCTGGAGGCGCTGCAGGCCTTCTTCGCCGAAGACCCGTTCAGCACCGGCAGGCTCGCCAGCTTCACGTTCAACGAGTTCAACCCGGTCAAGCGCCAGGGCTGGGCCGAAGCCTGGTTCAGCGAACCCTGACATGTAAAGCCGGCCTCGGCGGCTCAAGATCCGGGCGGCGCTGCCGATAAGCAGAAGTACCTCACTCCCTGTTGTCTGCTGCCCTCCATGAAGCTCCGAACCCGAATCCTCCTTCTGTGCGCCGCCGCATTGCTCGGCATGGTCGTGCTGGCCTCCGTCTCGCTGTCAACGCTGCGGCAATCGATGATGAAGGAGCGCACGGCGCAGCTCTCCACGCTGGTGGTGCTGGCCAATGCCTCCCTCGAACGCCTGTACGAGCAGGAAAAATCGGGCGAACTCACGCGCGACCAGGCGCAGAAGGAAGCCAAGAAGCTCATCGGCAGCCTGCGCAAGGACGAGCTCTACTTCTTCGTGCGCGGCTACACCAACGACGTCAACTACGTGCACCCCAACCCCAAGCGCGTGGGCATCGTGGACGCCAAGGGCGGCAAGGAAGCCGGCGAGCGCTACCGCGCCGCGCTGGCGGGCCACACGGTTGCCACGCTCATCGCCTACGGCACCCGCCCGGGGGCCAAGGAAGAGGTGCAGAAGCTCTACGCCATCGTCAAGTTCGAGCCCTGGGACTGGATCGTCGGCTTCGGCGACTACATCGACGACATCGACACCGCCTTCTGGCGCAACACGGTGATCCTGCTGGGCATCGGCGGCGTGCTCATGGTGATCGTGGGCGGCATGGCCTGGGGCATGGCGCGCAACCTGTACCGCCAGCTCGGCGGCGAGCCCGACTACGCCTCCGAGGTAGTGCGCCGGATCGGCGCGGGCGACCTGGGCATCGAGGTGCGGCTGCGACCGGGCGACACCGCGAGCCTGCTGCACGCCATGCACCAGATGCAGCAAAGCCTGGCCGGCACCGTGTCGGAAATTCGCAGCTCCACCGACACCATCGCCACGGCCAGCGGGCAGATCGCCTCGGGCAACCTCGACCTGTCTTCACGCACCGAGGAACAGGCCAGCTCGCTGGAGCAGACCGCCGCGTCGATGGAAGAGCTCACGAGCACCGTGAAGCAGAACGCCGACAACGCGCGCCAGGCCAACCAGCTCGCGGTGTCGGCCTCCGAGGTCGCGGTGCGCGGTGGCAGCGTGGTCGGGCAGGTGGTGGACACCATGGGCTCGATCAATGCGTCGTCCAAGAAGATCGTGGACATCATCGGCGTGATCGACGGCATCGCGTTCCAGACCAACATCCTGGCGCTGAACGCCGCCGTGGAAGCAGCGCGCGCCGGGGAGCAGGGCCGCGGCTTTGCGGTGGTGGCGTCGGAAGTGCGCAACCTGGCGCAGCGCTCGGCGGGTGCGGCCAAGGAAATCAAGACGCTCATCGACGACTCGGTCGACAAGGTCGGCACGGGCAGCGACCAGGTGGCCGAGGCCGGCAAGACCATGCAGGAGATCGTGGCCAGCGTGCGCCGGGTGACCGACATCATGGGCGAGATCATGGCCGCGAGCCAGGAGCAGACCACCGGCATCGAGCAGATCAACCAGGCCATCAGCCAGATGGACCAGGCCACGCAGCAGAACGCCGCGCTGGTGGAGCAGGCCGCCGCGGCCGCCGGTTCGCTGCAGGAGCAGGCCGGCAGCCTGGTTCACGCGGTGAGCGTGTTCAAGGTCTGACGCGGCGCGCGGTCGACCCGGTTCACCTTGGCTTCAGGGCGCCAGCACCAGCACCTTGAACTGGCTGGGTACGATGCGCATGCCCACGATGTTGCTGCGGTTCTGCACCGTGAGGCTGGTCATGCGCGTGCACGGCGAGCCTTTCAGCAGCACGGTGAAGGCACCGGTGATGTGGCGCGACGGGCCCATCACCGTCTGCGACACCACGCCCATCAGCACGCCTGCGTTGTCGCCGTTGGTGATGGGCGTGGTCGTCGCGAGGTTGTGCGCGGGCGTGCCGCCGTAGAGGATGTTCCAGGCATTGGGAATGGCGGTGGGCCCCAGCGCGAAGTTGGGGTAGGGGATGGGCACGGCCGGCGGTGTCTTGCAGACATCGGGGAACGCGAGGTCCATGCCCATCATCTGGGAATTGGCAAACATGGCGGGGCTTTCTTGCGGGTTGAATCAACCCATGTGGATCTGTTCGGCGTCCACCTTGACCAGTTCCTTGCTGGTCACCAGGGTGTTGTTCGCATGCAGGCGCAGGGTGCCCGAGGCCTGCATGTCGATCTGCCCCGCGCGCACCTGCTCGACGTCTTCGGTCAGCCGGAAGCTGGAGCGGGTGAGCAGGTGCAGCCGGTCGAGCACCACCTCGCAGGCACGGCCCACGAAACGCGACACCAGCACGCTGAAGCGCACCTCCGCGCCCTGGTAGTCCAGCGACGCGACATGGCACTGGCCGCGCTCGGCGTTCAGCTGCCATTCGGGCGCGCGGGTGGCAACGGCCGTGTCCGATTGCAGCTCGAGCGCTCCGGCGCTGCGCACCGCGACGGCGCCGTGCCGCGACGCCAGCGTCAGGTCGCCGTTCACAGCGAGCACCGCCTGCCGTGCGTCGGCCTGGGCCACGACGGCGATGAGGTAGAGCTCGTTTTCGTTTTCGTTTTCGCTGTCGCCGGGGCCCGCGACCATGACCGTGTCCCCCGGCGCGGGCACCAGCAGGCAGCTGGCCGCGCGCAGGCAAGCCAGCGCGCGGCTGTCGCCCGCGACAACCACCTCGTGCCTGTCGTCCGAATGGCTGGCCACGACCTTGGCCATGGAAATGCCGGAGGGGGGCGCACTTTGCCGCTTTGCGGGCGGGGCCTTGCGAAGAAGCGGTGCCAGTTCGCTTTCAGCCACTGGCGCGGCGTGCGGGGCGGCGGAAATCGATCGGCCAGTCTGCATCGTCATGCGGGGTCCTTCGGTTCGGAGGGAAAACGTTCGACCGGTGGCCTGCGGCCCTGCGCATCGCGGTCGAGCCGGGCGGCGCGCGTGGGGCGCTGCGCGGCGATGCGTTCGGCCTCGTGCAGATGCGGGTCGTTGTCGAGCACGCCGAGCCGGTCGCTCCAGCGCGCGCCGGCCTGGTCGGCGCGGTGCAGCTGGGTGCGTTGGAACAGGGCTTTCTCGAAATTGGCACCGCGCAGGTCGGCGTAGGAGAAGTCGGCGTAGTTCAGGCGTGTGCGAGAAAAGTCGGCGTCCTGGCAATGCGCGCGTTGGAACACGCCTTGCACCAGGCTGGCGCCGGAGAAGTCGGCATGGCCCAGCTGTGCGTCGATCCACAGCGTGTGGTCGAGCAGCGCGCCGCGCAGGTCGGCCCGGCGCAGGTCCGCCTCGGGGAACAGCGACTGCGGTGCCTGCGCGCGGGCCATGCGGGCGCCGGCCAGCGTGGCGCCCTTGAAGTTGCATTGCGTGAGCTGCGCGTCTTCGAACACGCAGTCCGACAGGCGCGCATCGGTGAACTGGCACAGCGCGAACGACTGGCCTGCGAACGACTGGCCGCGCAGGTCGGCCTCGGAGAACACGACGTTGTGAAAGTGCGCGCCCTGGAAGCCGACCTCGCGCAAGTCGGAGCGGAAGAACACCGCGCTGGTGAGCGCCGCGTCGCGCAGGTCTGCATCGCCCATGTGGTTGTCGTTGAAGATCGTCTGCTTCAGCGTGGCGCGCTCGAACACGGCGCCCTGCAGCTCGCAGTTCTGGAATGCGGCGTTCGCGAGCAGCGTGTCGGCGCAACGTGCGCCGCGCAGGTCGCACTCCGCGACCACCGCGCCCGTCCAGTGGCTGGCGTCCGCGTCCACCTCGCGCAGGCTGCAGCGCAGGAAGGTCGCGCCGTCGAGCCGGCCCGCGCCCAGCGCCGCACCGTCGAAGGTGCAGCGGTCGAACACCGCGTCGTTCAGTTGGCTGCCCGCAAGGCCCGCGCGCGTGAAACGGCAGTCGCTGAACATGCCGCCCGACAGGTCCAGCCCGTGCAGCGCCATGCCGCTGAAGTCTTCTGCATCCATGCGCTCGCCGTTGCGGACCTTGGCTGCAAGCTCCTGCGGACTCATCGCTTCGGTGCCGCGGCCAAGGCCGGCACGGTCTTGGTCTGCGCGATGTAGGCGCCCCGGGTTTCGGTGATGCCGTCGATGCGGATCTGCGACATGTCGGCGCGAAACAGGTTGGCCTCGCGCAGGTCGGTGCCGGCCAGCAGGGCCTTGTTGAAGTTGGCGGTCATCAGGTTGGCGCCCCGCAGCGAGGCGCGGCTGAGGTCGCTGCGGATGAACAGGCTTTCGGGCGCCTGCACGTCGGCGAGGTCGGCCGCGCTCAGGTCGCAGGAAGACAGGTCGCAGGTGTCGAGCGTGGCCCGGGCCAGGCGCACGCCTTGCATCGGCATGGCGCGCAGGCTGCATTGCACCAGCGTGGCTGCCTCGAAATTGACTTCGCGCAGGCTGGTGCGGCCCGCGAAGCAGGTGGTGTGCAGCAGGGCGCCCGCGAACACGATGCCGTCGTCGCACACGGTGTGGGTCCAGGCGCAGGCTTCGAGCGAGGCGCCTGTGAAATCGAGCCGTGCCACGCTGCAGGAAAGAAACCCCACCTTCACTAGCCGGGCGCGGCGGAAGCTGCATTGCGCCAGCGCGGTGTCCGACAGGAAGCCGGCGTAGGCGATGTCCGCCTCGTCGAAGCTGCAACCGGTGATCTGCGACTGCAGCACATGCACGTGGTGCAGCCGCGCGCCCGTGAAGTTGCACTGCGCGAACTTCACCTGTTCCAGCTTCGTGCCTTCCATCTGCGCGCCCGAGAAGTCGGCGCGCTCGCAGTCGATGCCCGCCAGGTTGGTCTGGTGCAGCACCGCTCCCCGGAGGCTGGCATCGGTCAACTGGGCCCGCACCAGCACCGCGTCGCTGAAGTCGGCACCGTCGCACACGGCATGCCGCAGGTCGGCGCTTTCGAGCAGGGCGCGGCGAAAGCAGGCGCCGCGCAGGTCCATGCCGGCAAGGTCCGCGCCGGTCAGGTCCGTGTCGGTCAAGTCGCGGCTGCCTTGCAGCGTGGCCGAGACCTGGGCGCGCAGCGCGGCCAGGCGTTCCGCCAGCAGCGGGTCGATGCGGGCCTGGTGCTGTGCCGAGCCGCGGTACAGCGCCATCAGCCCGCGCTCGCCGGCCTCGGTCATCTGGCGCATGGCCTCGACCTGCTTCGGTGGCGCCGGCGCGGTGCCCGTGGCGGCGGCGATGCCGGTGAAGCCGCGCAGCACCGACGCACCGTCCACGCGCGGCGGGCCCTTGAGCTCGGTGCGGTCGTGTTCGCGCACCAGCTTGCCGGTGTCGAAGCCGACCTTCATCGACTCCTTGGCATTGGCGTCGGCCTCGCGCTGCAGGCGCTGGCGCTCGACCGCGCCCTGTTCGCGCTGCGCGCGGGCGTAGGCATCGGCCTGTTCCACGAACTCGGGCAGCTCGCGCAGCGTGGGCATGCGCCTGAAGGGCTCCGGCAGCGGGCGTTCCCTGAAATGGCGGGCCTTGTGGCCGGCTTCCAGCGCCATCTGCTTGAGCTCTTCGCGGGCCTGCGTGCCGCGCTCGCGCATGTTGCGCACCAGCGCCGACTCGGCGGTCTCGGGCTGGTCGAGCCAGGGGCCGATGGCATCCTGCGGCACCAGTTCGTCGTCGCGGAACATGTAGAGCGCCCCCTTGTCGGGGTCGCAGCGCTGGCGCAGCACGGTGGCGTAGTGCGCCAGGCCGCGCGGCGCATCGGCGGCTTCGAGCGCGGGCATCACGTGCGTGATGTCCGAGGCATCGTCTTCCTCGATGCGCGTTTCGCCGTGGAAGATCAGCGCCACGCGGTCCAGGTGCGGGAAGAACCAGGCCGTGGTCAGCCGCTGCGCGATTTCTTCCGCCTGCTCAGGCGCATGCCGCCGCACGACGAAGGCGAGGGCGCGCCAGCGCGGCAGCCGGCCCTGCTGAATGGGCTGCGCGGGGTGCATGTTCCAGACCGCATAGGGCGTGCCCGGTGCAATCTCCGCCGAGTCGGCCAGGTGCTGGTCGGTGGGCGCGGCATTGAACAGCCGCCAGTCCATGTCCTCGGCAAACCCGGGAAACAGATGGGCCCGCCAGTGCTCGTCGTACTGCCTGCCGATCAGGCGCATGCGCCGCGGCCAGGCGATGTCGATGGGGCCGAAGCCGGCCGGCTCGGGCTGGTCGCCGGGGCGGTGCACCTGCGCAGCCGGGTTCTCGATGTTGGGCAGGCGCTGCACCGCCTGGCCGTTGACCTGCTCGAGCGCATGGCCGCGGCCCAGCGGGTTGTCGGCGAAGTCGGGGCCGCCATAGGCGCGGGTCCAGTCCATGCGCATCGCCTCGAACGGCTGCGGCTCGGTGGCGCGCCCGCCGAGCCAGTAGCGGTCGCCGAAGACGGCCAGGTCCTTGCACAGGCCGCCCAACTGCACGCGCACGGCGCACCGCGTCTTTTCGGGCTGGTGCGCGGTGTAGGCGAAGCCGGTGGCGAGCACCTCGGCGCGTGCCTTCGGCAGCCCCAGGTCGATGGCGGTGGCGGCGCCCAGCTCGTCGGACAGCGTCTTCCAGAACGCGGGCTCGGGCGTCAGCACCGGCGCGCCGCCCATCGACACCATGCACAGTGTGGTGACGGCCAGGCGCTGTTCGCCCTGGCGCAGGAACGGCCGCGTGGTGATGCTCAGGCGCAGCGGCTTGACGGTCTTCATCGATGCTCAGGGCGCACGCGGAATTTCCAGCGGCGTGCGCTCGCGGTCGATGGCGACCGATGCAGGATCTTGCGGGTCATGGCGCAGTTGAACGCGCTTGCCCGGCGCCTGGAAGCTGGGGACCAGCGCGTCTTCGATGAAGGTACGGATCGACGCGGTGCGGGGCGCGCCGGTGCCGTCCGTGTAGTCGACGTCGAGCACCACGGCGCACACGGTCTGCCCGCGCGAGCCGCCGCGCGTCATGTTGCCCGGGTGCATGCGAAAGTTGCGCACCGTGCCTTCGACGGGCCGGCCCGACTGCGCGAGCACGGCCCACCGCTTTTGTTCGGCGCTGTACAGCCTGTTCTCGCGGCGCATGTGGCCGACCGCGCCGATGCTCGCCACGATGACGCCGGTCATCACGACCGCGAAGAAGATCCACAGAAGCGTTTCCCACTCAGGCATGCCGTCCTTCACATCACGATGTGCATGGCCTGCGCATAGGTTGCCAGGCCATCCATGTAGAAACGCAGCGCCGCCCGCGCCACCGAGGTGGCCTGGGTGGTGATGTCGATGCCCTTGTTCGCGATCTTGAAGGTGATGAAGTCCACCTTCAGCACCGCGTACTGCGAGTTGACGCCGTAGAACTGCTGGCGCACGCCCCAGAAGTCCAGCGACAGGCCCACCGCCCCGAAGCGGAATCCCGCGCCGCCGGCCCGCGCCAGGCGCCAGTCGCTGCTCTTGGCGTAGTTGTTGGTGTAGCTGACGGAGTTGTTGGTGTAGTTGTTCGTCAGGTTGTTGTAGGTGTTCGACGTCGTGTTGTAGACGTTGGTGTTGATGACGTGCTGCGTCGTGTTGTGGATGTGGTTGGTGGTGTTGAAGGTCACGTCCGGCGAGGTGTGCACGGTGGGGCCGGTGACGGTGGTGGTCGAGGGGCCGTTCACCAGCACGGTGTTCGAGGTGTCGATGGTGTCCTCGCGGCCCGCGCTCACGTAGCGTATTTCCTGCCCGTCGATGGTGCCGCGGTAGCCGCCCGTGATGGCGGAGTTGACACCGCCCGTGATGGTGTCCTTCAGCCCGCCGCTGAGCACGCGGGTCTTGCCGCCCGCAATGTTCTGGTTCACCCCGCCGGTCACGGTCTCGGTGAAGCCGCCGGTCACGCTGCGCGTGTCGCCGCCGGTGATGGTTTCCTTGGCGCCGGCGGTGATGTCGCGGGTTTCGCCGCTCTGGTAGGTGGCCGACTCGTGGCCCTTGACGAGGGTGGTGCGGGTGCCGTCGGTGGTGTGCGTCTCGTCTGCCTCGACCTCCACGTCGAGGTTGCGCTCGGCGTGCAGCAGGATCTGCTCGGCGCCCGCGCGGTCCTCGAAGCGCAGCATGTTGGCCTGGTTGGCCGCGCCGCCGCTGCTGGAGCGCGTGAGGATGCCGCTGGCCGTGGCGTTGGCGGGCAGCTCCCAGGGCGGCATCTGGTCGCTGTTGTAGACGCGTCCGGTGATGATGGGGCGGTCGGGCGCGCCGCCGATGAAATCGACGATCACCTCCTGGCCCACGCGCGGCATGTGCATGGTGCCGAAGTTGGCGCCGGCCCAGTTGCTCGACACGCGCACCCAGCACGAGCTGTTCTCGTCCGACTGGCCGTAGCGGTCCCAGCGGAACTGCAGCTTCACACGGCCGAAGCGGTCGGTCCAGATGTCTTGCGGGCCCACCACGGTGGCGGTCTGCGGGCCGTTGGTGCGCGGGCGCGGCGTGGTGCGCGCGGGGCGGTAGGTCACGCTCGAGGGCAGCACGGTGAAGTCGAACGCGCACACCGATTCGCTGCTGCCGCCCGAGGAGTACTCGGGCTCGCGCAGGTCGTAGCGGGTTTCGGTGACCAGGTACTCGCGGTTGTCCGACTCGCGCGGGCAGTGCGTCATCTCGAACAGATAGCCCGGCGCCATGCCGAGCACGTTGGTGTGGCCGGCGGCCAGCTCGTGCGCGCACTGCAGCTCCTGCAGGCGGATGCGTGCGTAGGCGTCGCCCTGCTGGTGCTCGCTGTAGCCGCCCAGCCATTCGTAGACCTCGTAGCTCGAATGCTCGTGCGGCTTCGGGTCTTGCTGCACGCTTTGCAGCGAGGCGCGCGACTTCTTGAAGTCGAAGTCGTCGAGCATCACGCGGCCCGAGGTGATCTGCTCGGTCGCGCGCCATTGGTCGATGCAGGGCTCCAGCGCGTTGAGGACGCGGTCGCGCGGGCGGTACGGAATGCTGGCGTGGCGGGGCAGGGGCGTGTAGCTGCCGGTGTCGTCGGCCAGCACCAGCAGGTGCGTGCCGTCGCCGTGCTCGAAGTGGTAGGCAATGCCTTCCTGCTCCATGAGGCGACTCACGAAGGCGAAGTCGCTCTCCTGGTACTGCACGCAGTATTCGCAGGCGGCGTAGCTGCCGGTGAGGCGCTTCTCGAACTGGAAGCCGTATTTGCCCAGCACCTCGTCGAGCACCTCGGGCACGCTCTTGTTCTGGAAGATGCGGCAGTCGCTGGTGCGCGTGAGGTACCACAGCCACGGCTGCACCAGTGCGCGGTAGATGTAGTGGCGGCCGGTTTCGTTGGCGCGGCCCACCAGTTCGAAGCGCACCACGGTGCCGTTGAGAAAGCGCGGACCGGCTTCGTCGGCCAGCTCCATGGTGAGCGAGGTGCCGAGCAGCTGCTTCAGGTCGAGGCTGAAGCTGGTGCTGACCATGTCCACCTCGAACTCGAAGAGTTGCGAGAGTCCTTCGCGTCCCCGCATGGCGCGGAACTTGAGCTGCTCGGCGCTCAGGACGGTATGGACTTGGACGGTACGCGGCATTCGGAATTTCCCCTGACCCTTTTGGGCTTTCGCGGGAGCGAAGCCTTTCATGTCAGTCTAGAAATCCCTCATGTCATCGGCATGACTCGGCAAGCGTAGAAGAAGCGCTTACATGGCGCCCGCAAGGGCCTCACATCGAGGCTTGGAGCATGGCCGTGTAGTCGTCGCGCGAGGCGAGCCGCGGGTTGGTCTTGTGGCAGTGGTCGGCCATGGCGCCGTCGATGATCTTCTCGAACATCGCGGGCGTCACGCCCACTTCGGCCAGGCCCTTGGGCAGTCCGAGCCGCGCGTTCATGTCGCGGATGGCATCGCCCAGGTCGCCCGCCGAATCGAGGTGCATGGCCTGCGCCATGCGTTGCAGGCGTTGCTCCTTCTGCACCGACTCGGCACCCGCGTTGAAGTGGATCACCGCGGGCAGGAAGAGGGCATTGAGCGTGCCGTGGTGCAGGCGAGGATCGACCCCGCCCAGGCTGTGGCTCAGCGAATGCACGCAGCCCAGGCCCTTCTGGAAGGCCATGGCGCCCTGCATCGAGGCGCTCATGAGGTTCAGGCGCGCCTCGCGGTCGCTGCCGTCCTTCGTCGCGCGTTCGATGTGGCCCCAGGCGCGCTCCAGGCCGTCCAGGCCGATGCCGTCCGCTGGCGGGTTGAATGCAGCCGACATGAAGGTTTCCATGCAGTGCGCAATGGCGTCCATGCCGGTGGCGGCCGTGAGCCTGGGCGGCAGTCCCAGCGTGAGCTCGGGGTCGCAGATGGCGGCCTTGGGCATGAGGAACCAGCTGTGAAAGCCGAGCTTGCGGTGGTCGTCCACGATGACGATGGCGCCGCGCGCCACCTCGCTGCCGGTGCCGCTGGTGGTGGGCACCGCAATGAGCGGCACCGCGCGCTCGGTGATCCTGGGCGAGCCGCCTTCGATGGTGGCGTAGGTCTTGAGCGGGCCTTCGTGCGTGGCCGCGATGGCCACGCCCTTGGCGCAGTCGATGGCCGAGCCGCCGCCCACCGCGATGAGGCCGTCGCAGCGACCGCTGCGGTACAGCTCGACGGCTGCGCGCACGGCGGCTTCGGTCGGGTTGGAGGGCGTCTGGTCGAACACCGACACCTCGAGATCGGCGATGGCGTCCAGCGCCTTCTGCAGCACGCCGGCCGCGCGCACGCCGGCATCGGTCACGATCAGCGGGCGGTTGATGCCGATGCGGGCGCACTCGCTGGACAGCAGCTTGATGGCGCCGAATTCGAACTGGATCTGGGTGAGGTATTGGATGAGGGCCATGGGTGTGGGAATGCTCCGGGCAGTACGATTGCCGACCAGCCAAATCTAACAAGAGCGAACCGTCTTGCACACGAAAGAAACCCTTGCCGCTGTCTCCCCCGGAACACCACAGGCTTCACGACTCACGCCGAAGATGGCGAGCGTGGTCGAGCGCATGGCGCGCGCCGGCCACCCGCCGCTCGACCAGCTGACGCCCGAGGAGGCCAAGGCCTCGTACGAGAAGGGCGCGGGCGTGCTGGAGGTGCCCAAGCCCGAGCTGGCGCGCATCGAGGACTTCCATATTGCGGCGCGCGACGGCTTCGCGATGCCGGCTCGGCTGTATGCACCATCGACCGATGTGCGGCCCGTGCTGGTGTACTTTCATGGCGGCGGCTTCACGGTCGGCAACATCCGCACGCACGACACGCTGTGCCGCGTGCTGAGCCACAAGAGCGGTTGCGCGGTGGTGTCGGTGGACTACCGGCTGGCGCCGGCGCACAAGTTCCCGACCGCGTCGAACGACGCGTGGGACGCCTTCCAGTTCATCGCCAAAGAAGGCGCGAGCCTGGGCCTCGACCCGGCAAGGCTGGCGGTCGGCGGCGACAGCGCGGGTGGCACGCTCGCGGCGGTGTGCGCCATTCTTGCGCGCGACGCCGGCCTGCCGCTGGCGCTGCAGATGCTGATCTACCCGGGCACCACCGCGCACCAGGACACCGCCTCGCACGCGCGCCATGCCGAGGGCCCGCTGCTCACGAAGGCCATGATCGATTTCTTCTTCGCGCAGTACGTTCGCACGCGCGCCGACCGCGACGACTGGCGCTTTGCGCCGCTGCTGGCCGACGACGTCGACGGCGTGGCGCCGGCTTGGATTGCGCTGGCCGAATGCGACCCGGTGGTCGACGAAGGCATTGCCTATGCCGACAAGCTGCGCGCCGCAGGCGTGCCGGTCGACCTGGAGATCTACCGCGGCGTGATCCACGAGTTCATCAAGATGGGCCGGGCGATTCCCGAGGCGCTGCAGGCGCAGGACGATGCGGCCCGGGCGCTGCGCGAGGCCTTGCAGCCTTGAGCGCGGTTGCTGCGCCCGAACCAAGCCCGCCTTTCCACAATATCCAAGACCTTTCCGGAGACAAAGAATGCAACGCAGCGATTTCCGCTTTTTCCACCGCCTGCGCGTGCGCTGGGCCGAAGTCGACATGCAGAAGATCGTGTTCAACGCGCACTACCTCATGTACTTCGACACCGCCATCTCGGACTACTGGCGCGCGCTCGCACTGCCTTACGAAGAGGCGATGCAGTCGCTGGGCGGCGACCTGTACGTGCGCAAGGCGACCATCGACTTCCGTGGCTCTGCGCGCATGGACGACATGCTCGACGTGGGGATGCGCTGCACGCGCATCGGCACGTCGTCGATGGTGTTCGAGGGCGGACTGTTCCGCCAGGACCAGTTCCTGGTCGGCTGCGAGTTGGTCTATGTGTTCGCCGACCCGGCCACGCAGACCTCGAAGCCTGTGCCGCAGGTGCTGCGCGACGTTCTCACCGGCTATGAAGCCGGCGAGCCGATGCGCACCGTGGAAACCGGCGGCTGGGACGCGCTGGGCGAAGGCGCGGGCGCACTGCGCCGCGCCGTGTTCATCGAGGAGCAGAACATTCCCGAGTCGCTGGAGTGGGACGAGAACGACCCCGTGGTGCTGCACGCAGTGGCGCGCAACCGGCTGGGCCAGGTCATTGCCACGGGCCGGCTGCTGCACGCGGAAGACGGCGTGTCGCACATCGGTCGCATGGCGGTGCATCGCAACCTGCGCAGCGGCGGACATGGCGCGGCCGTGGTGCGGGTGCTCGAAGAGGCCGCGCAGGCACGCGGCGACCGCGAGGTGGCGCTGAACGCGCAACGCAGCGCCGAGCGCTTCTATGCGCGGCTCGGCTATGCGGTGCACGGCGAAGGCTTCGAGGAAGCCGGCATACCGCACATCGAGATGCGTCGCGCCTTGCGCTGAGCTTCAGTAGCGCGGCGGCGGGTCGGGCACGTAGCCCGCGTCGGAACCCGGGAACGCCGACGGGCCCGCCGGACGCGGCCAGCGCGGTGGAGGCGGCATCGGGATCACGCCCGCGGCCACGAGGTTCTCGCGGCTGTCGTAGCGGATGCGCACCACCTCGTCGGGCGACGACTGCGCGCGCTCGAAGGTGGTCTTGCCGACGTAGGAGGTTTCTCGGCGGCCGTGCGCGGTGCCCAGGCTCGGGCTGGGCGCTGGCTGGCGGGCCATGCTGCCGGCGGGGGCCTCGGCGGCAGCGGCGCTGTCGGCCGGCGCTGCCTTTGCACGCGCATCGCCCATCGACGACGACTCGCTGCGCCGTTCGAGGTCGCCGTAACCGTCGCGCTGCGGATAGGGCGTGACGACGGGCGGTGCAGGTTCCGGCATGCGCTCGCGGAACATCGCAACGCCGATCACGCCCACGTCGTCGGGGCGGCCGGTGCGGCTGGCGTAGGAGTTGCCGGCCGCGGCGAACTCGAAGGCCGAAATCTGCGAATCGCTCTTGCGCCAGCCGGTGATGTCGCTGCGTTCGCGCGGGCCGTACACGTAGCCGTTTTGCCCGACGCCCGCGGTTTCGCCGGTGACGACGTTCACGCCGTCCACCGACATCACGGCCATGATGCGTTCGCCCATCACATTGCGCGCCCGGATGGCATAGCGCGCGCCGGGGCGCCCGGCCACCCAGTAGTCGCCGCGGTGGCGGTAGATGGGCAGCTCGGCGCCGGTGCCGCGGTCGACCACGCTGATCTGCATGAGCGAGCCGATGCGCCCCGAGGGCTGGCTCTGCGCCCAGGCTGGGAGGCACGAGGCCGCGGCCAGTGCGCCCAAGGTGCCCAGGGCCAGGGCGGTGGAAAAGAATCTGCGCTGCATGGTGTCTTCCTTGCCGGGAGTGGATCGATGCAGGCTTCTACGGCGCAGCATCGGCGGCGGGGTTAAAACGGCACGCAAAAAAATGGCGCTATCAGTTCGATAGCGCCATATGCCCGACTGACGGGCGTGTCCGGGGAGGTGGCCTCAGATGTCTTCGAGCAGGGCGTAGGGCAGCGGCTCGAGCGTGAGCGCCGGGCCGTGCGCCGAGCCGGCATGCAGGCCGCCGGCTTCGAGGGCCGAGATCTGCATCGAGATGAGGGCGGCCCAGCCACCGCCGGGCGCGGAGGCCGCCTGCGCCACGGTGCCCACGGGCTGCTCGGCGTCGCTGGCGGCAAACACGTCCTGGCCGGCGGCCAGGGGCGCATCGGCCTGAACGAGGTAGGTGCGGCGCTTCAGCGTGCCGCGGAACTGGCTGCGCGCCACCACTTCCTGGCCGGGGTAGCAGCCCTTCTTGAAGTTGACGCCGCCCACCGATTCGTAGTTGATCATCTGCGGCACGAAGGCCTCGATGACCGGCGCGGTCAGCGTGACGATGCCGCTGCGCACCTCGCTCCATTGCCACAGCTCGGCGTCGAGCGGAGCGCCCACGGGGGCCGCATGGCCGA
Source organism: Variovorax pasteuri (assembly GCF_051216435.1). NCBI lineage: Bacteria > Pseudomonadati > Pseudomonadota > Betaproteobacteria > Burkholderiales > Comamonadaceae > Variovorax > Variovorax pasteuri. The sequence goes on along the minus strand of NZ_JBPJZS010000008.1, from coordinate 147,838 downwards.
CCGGCGCGATCCACAGGGCGCGAGGGACGCGGTCGGCCGGGTACAGCGAGACCACGCTCACGTCGTCTCCCACGGCGGTGCGCTTGCCGGGCAGGGCGGCGGCGTCGAGGCCGTTGGCGGTCAGCGCGGTGCCGGCCAGGCCGTAGAGCGAAAACTGCTCGGTGGCGTCGGTCAGCTTGACCTTGGCGCGCAGCACGAACATCGACAGGCGCTTGAGCGTGGCGGCCAGGATGTCGCGGCTGCACACCAGCAGAACCAGTTCAGGTTGCGGCTTGATGCCGATGAAACTTGCGATCACACGGCCCTTGGCGGTGCACAGCGCGGCCAGGCGCGCGTCGGCGCCGCCGAGCAGCGAGAAGTCCTGCGTGAGCTGGCCGTGCAGGAAGCTGGCGGCGTCGGGGCCCTCTGCACGGATCACGCCGAGCTGGCCCGAGGCGGCCGATGGGCTGGACAGGGAGAGGGCGGTGACGCCATTGAGAACGACTGTGGTCATCGCTGAATTATCATGGCCGGGCCTGTTCCTTCCGGACGGCAGGGACTCCCGCTCCGCGGCCCGCCGGGCCACGCTCTTTCTTCCGTCTTCCCCACATCGGATCCGTGCGCAGCTTCTTCCTCACGCTCTTCCTGCTCGCCGCCCTGGTCGCTCTTGCGCTCGGCGGCGCCGGTCTCTGGTGGGTGCACCAGCCGCTCAAGCTGCCGGCGCCCAGCGTCGACCTGTCCGTGGAACCCGGCACCACGCCGCGCGGCATCGCGCAGGCGGTGGCCGACACGGGTGTCGACGTGCAGCCGCAGCTGCTCTACCTGTGGTTCCGTGTGTCGGGCCAGGACCGCCAGATGCGTGCCGGCAGCTACGAGCTGGAGCGCGGCGTCACCCCCAAGCTGCTGCTCAACGTGCTGGTGCGCGGCGAGGAAGCCACGCGCAGCCTGGTGCTGGTCGAGGGCTGGAACTTCCGCCAGGTGCGCGCCGCGCTCGCCAAGGCCGATCAGCTCAAGCCCGAGAGCGTGGGGCTGACCGACGAGGCGCTCATGACCAAGCTCGGCAAGCCGGGCGTGCACCCGGAAGGGCGCTTTTTTCCGGACACCTACACCTACTCGAAGGGCTCGACCGACGTCGCCCTGCTGCAGCGCGCGATGCGCGCCATGGACAAGAAGCTCGAAGCCGCCTGGGCTGCACGCGCCTCCGACCTGCCGCTGAAATCGGCCGATGAGGCGCTGGTTTTGGCCAGCATTGTCGAAAAGGAGACAGGCAAGGCCAATGACCGCGCGCAAATTGCCTCGGTCTTCACCAACCGCCTGCGCATCGGCATGCCGCTGCAGACCGACCCGACGGTGATCTACGGCATGGGCGCCGGCTTCGACGGCAACCTGCGCAAGAAAGACCTGCAGACCGACACGCCCTGGAACACCTACACGCGCGGCGGCCTGCCGCCCACGCCGATCTCGATGCCCGGCAAGGCGGCGCTGCTGGCGGCCGTGCAGCCGGCGCAAGGCAAATCGCTGTATTTCGTTTCCCGCGGCGACGGCACCAGCCAGTTCAGCAGCTCGCTCGACGACCACAACCGCGCGGTCAACCGCTACCAGCGCGGCGGCGGCGATTCCAAACCCAAGGCCACGCAATGAGTGACAACGGTCCCGGCCTTTTCCTGACGCTGGAAGGCATCGACGGCGCGGGCAAGTCCAGCCACCTTGACGCGCTGGAAGCGCTGTTCAGGGCGCAGGGCCGTGCGGTCGTGCGCACGCGCGAACCCGGCGGCACGCCGCTGGCCGAAACGCTGCGCGGCCTGATCCTCGAGCAACCGATGGACCCGCTGACCGAGTCGCTGCTGGTGTTCGCCGCGCGGCGCGACCACGTCGTGCAGGTCATCGAGCCGGCGCTGCTGCGCGGCGATGTGGTGCTGTGCGACCGGTTCACCGATGCCACCTTCGCCTACCAGGGCGCGGGGCGCGGTTTCGACGAGCGCGTGCTGTCGACGCTGGAGCAATGGGTGCAGGCGGGCAGGGCGGGGCAATCAGCCGCGGCGCTGCTGCAGCCGCACATCACGCTGTGGTTCGACCTGGCGCCGCAGATTGCCGCGCAACGGCTGGCCGGCGCGCGCGTGCCCGACAAGTTCGAGGCCCAGCCGGTCGAGTTCTTCAGCCGTGTCGCGCAGGGTTATGCCGATCGCGCGGCGGCCGATGCGCAACGCTTCGTGCGCATCGACGCCAGCCAGGCGCGTGACCAGGTCTGGCAGCAGGTGGAAACGGCGCTGCTGGCGCGCGGCGTGCTGGGAGGGCCTGCCCGATGAGCCCCCCCCCGTTGTCCCCCTGGCTGCGCCGCCCGCTCACCGAATTGCTGCGCCAGCGCGGCCATGCGTGGCTGCTGCAAGGCCCTTCGGGCATCGGACAGTACGAGCTGGCGCTGGCGCTGGCTTCCGCCTGGCTGTGCGAACAACCCACGCCCGAGGGCACCGCCTGCGGCCATTGCGCCAGCTGCCACGCCATCGAGGTGCGCACGCACGCCGACCTGTGCGTGCTGATGCCCGAGGTCGCCATGCAGGAACTCGCATGGCCGCTCGACGAAAAGGCGCAATCCGACATCGACGACAAGAAGCGCAAGGCCAGCCGCGAGATCCGCGTCGAGGCGATGCGCGACGCGGTCGGCTTCGCCCAGCGCACCAGCGCGCGCGGGCGCGGCAAGGTGGTGCTGGTGTATCCGGCCGAGCGCATGAACAACATCACTGCCAACGCGCTGCTGAAGACGCTGGAGGAGCCGGTCGGCGACGTGCGCTTCGTGCTGGCCAGCGAAGCCGCGTGGCAGCTGCTGCCGACCATTCGCAGCCGCTGCCTGGGCTTCACGCTGCCGTGGCCCGAGACCGCCGAGGCCGAGGCGTGGCTCGCCGCGCAGGACGTGCCTGCCGCCGATGCCGCCGCGCTGCTGCGCGCCGCCGGCGGCCGGCCGAGCGATGCGCTGCGGCTCGCGCGGTCGGGCCAGTCGCCCAAGGCGTGGTCCTTGCTTCCGAAAGCCATGACGCGCGGCGACGTGGGGGCACTGTCCGATCACGCACCGGCGCAGGCGGTCGGTGCGCTGCAAAAGCTCTGCCATGACCTGATGGCGGTCGGCAACGGTGCCGAACCCCGGTTTTTCGAGGCGGCCGACCTGCCGGCCGCGCCGTCGCGGCTGGCGCTGGCGCGCTGGTCGAAGTCGCTGGCGGGTGCCGCAAGGACCGCCGAACACCCCTTCAATGCGGGCCTGATGCTGGAAGCGCTTGTGAGCGAAGCGCGAACCACCCTAAACTCTGCCGCTCGCCGCCCATGAACCAACCTGTTGCCCCCGCAGCCCTCGCAGCGTCGCCCGCCCGGCCGAGCGTGATTCAGCTCGCCATCAAGGAAAAGGGCGCGCTCTATGCGGCGTACATCCCTTTGTTCGCGGAGGGCGGCATCTTCATTCCGACCTCGCGCGAATACCGGCTCGGCGACGATGTCTACGTGCTGCTCACGCTGCCCGAAGACCCGCAGCGCTACCCGGTGGCCGGCAAGGTCGCCTGGATCACGCCGCAGCGCGCGGCCGGCAACCGGGCGCCGGGCGTGGGCATCCGCTTTCCGTCGGACGAGAAATCGCGCCAGCTGAAGGCGCGCATCGAGGCCGCGCTCGGCGGCTCGATGGCCTCCGACCGCCCGACACAAACCATTTGAGCGTCCCGCCGTCCTTGGGACGCGGAACTCTGTACACGGCGCCATCTCCCACAGGAGCGAGCGTCGCAGCTCGCCATTTCCGATGTTCACAGACTCCCACTGCCACCTCACGTTTCCCGAGTTCGCGGACCAGATGCCGCAGATCCGCGCTGCCATGGCCGCCGCGCAGGTCGAGCGGGCGCTCTGCATCTGCACCAAGCTCGAGGAATTCGACGACGTGCAGGCGCTGGCCGCCAGCTATGACAACTTCTGGGCCAGCGTGGGCGTGCATCCCGACAACGAGGACATCGCCGAGCCCACCGTCGAAGACCTGGTGCGGCTCGCGGCCCGGCCCCGCGTGGTGGCCATCGGCGAAACCGGCCTCGACTATTACCAGATGGAAGAACGCAAGGGCGGGCGCAGCATTTCCGACATGGAGTGGCAGCGCGACCGGTTCCGCGTGCACATTCGCGCTGCCCAGCAAACGCGCAAGCCGCTGATCATCCACACGCGGGAGGCCTCGGCGGACACGCTGGCGATTTTGAAAGAGGAGGGCGAGGACGCCTCTTCCGGCGCGGCGGGCGGTGTGTTCCATTGCTTCACCGAAACCGCCGAGGTGGCGCGTGCCGCGCTTGACCTGGGTTTCTATATTTCGTTTTCCGGCATCCTGACCTTCAAGAAGGCCCAGGATCTGCGCGACGTGGCCGCTTTCGTGCCGCTGGATCGCATGCTGATCGAGACAGACAGCCCCTACCTGGCGCCCGTGCCGCACCGCGGAAAGACCAACAATCCGTCGTACGTGCCTTTCGTGGCGCAACAGATCGCCGAGCTCAGAAAGATGCCCGTCGAAGCCATAGCCAAGGCCACGAGCGACAACTTCGAAACCTTGTTCAGGGACGTAAAGTCATGAAAAACTACTTTAAGAATTCAATCTATCTTCTTGTTGTTGCTACATCTTTTGCCGCGCATGCAGGTTCGTTCGAAGATTTCTTCCGGGCCGTGCGCGGCGACAACGGCAGCGGTGTGCGCACCCTGCTGCAGCGCGGTTTCGACCCCAACACGCTCGACGAGCATGGCCAGACGGGCCTGATGATCGCGCTGCGCGAGCCGTCGCCCAAGGTCATTCAGGTGTTGGTCGAGTCGCCGCAGACGAACGTGGACCTGCCCAACGCCAAGGGCGAAACGCCACTGATGCTGGCTGCCATCAAGGGCCAGCAGGACCTGGTCACGCAGTTGCTCAAGCGCGATGCGGCCGTCAACAAGACCGGCTGGACGCCGCTGCATTACGCGGCCACCAGCGGGCAACTGACCATCATGAAGGTGCTGCTCGACAACTACGCCTTCATCGACGCGCAGTCGCCCAACGGCACCACGCCGCTGATGATGGCGGCAATGTACGGATCGGGCGAAGCCGTGAAGCTGCTGCTGGCCGAGGGTGCGGACACCACGATGAAGAACCAGTTGGGCATGACGGCGGTCGATTTCGCGAACAAGGCGGGCCGTGCGGAAGCTGCGTCGTTGATCGCGGCGGCGGCCACGGCGAGGGCCAACGCGCCCAAGGCGGTGCCGAAGGATGGGAAATGGTGAGGCCTGCGGGGATCTTCCGAACCGCCATGTAATGCACACAATGTGCATTATGTTAAATAACGGACGAGTAGAGTTGGCGCGATAAGCCAACCAGCCCTCCACCCTGAAAGGCTGTGGATCCCTACGGAATGCTCCTCGCGACCACCCCCAGGTCGCGCCAGGCCTCCGGATGGCAACTGAGGATCAGGATCTGGTGCCGCGTTGCCGCGTCGTACAGCACGCGCTTCATCTGTCCGAGCCGCTCTTCATCGGTGTGCACCAGGGCATCGTCAAGGATCAGCAAGGTCGGCTTGTGCGCCTCCTTCAACAAGTCCGCATAGGCCAGCCGCGCCACGACGCCCATCTGTTCACGCGCACCCACGCTGAGCTCTTCGAACGCGCCGCTTTGCACGCCGCGCACGCCTTGCCGTGTGATGCGACCTGGTGACAGGTCGTCGCCGACTTCGACCTGCGCACCGGGGAAAAGAATCTGCAAGTAGTGGTCGAGGTGCTTCTGCAACGGTGCCCGCAGCCGACGCGCCAGTGCCGAGCGCTTGTCGCGCAACAGCTTCAGCAGGTGGTCCAGCGCCCTGGCGTGGCGCCCGAGCTCGGTGCAGCGCCGCGTGGCGTGCTCGAGTTCGCGCTGCCTTTCGGATGCGATCTCTTCCTGGCCCAGCGCGCCTTTCGTTGCGAGTTCGACTTCGAGCCGCATGATCTCGTTGGCCCTGGCGCTGTGCGCCGCTTCAGCCTGCCTGACGCTGCGCTCCAGCCGTTCCACGTCCTGAGCCAGCACCGGCAGATTGACCGTCTGCAACTGCAGGGCGAGTTCACCGGCCTTCTGCTCGATGGCAGATTGCTGCGCGAGCGCATCGGTCAATGCCTCGCCGGCTTCGCGCTTGCGGCCGGCGCGCATTGGGTCGGCCAGCGTCACTTGCACTGCCGCGAGTTCGTCCTCGGCGGCCTTGACCTGTTCGCGCGCATGGCCCGCCTGCACCTTGGCCGCGTTGAGCGCCGAAGAGGCCGCTTCCAGCGCGGTGCGGGCGGCGCCCTCCTCCGATTCGGCCTGCGCGGCTGACGGCACCGACGCGTCGGGCGCGGGGGCCATCGCGCGCAGAACCTCCTTCGCCTCGGCCAGGCGGGCCTCGCGCAACGCGACATCGGCGGCAAGCGCGCCCAGACCCTGGGGCGCCAGCGCCGACAGCACCGCCTCCGCCGCATGGGCTTCGCCCTTTCGCAAGGCATGCAGCCGCATGCGTTCCTCGATCGCGGCCACGCTGTCCGCTCGCAGGGCCTGCAACTGCGCGGCCAGTTCGTCACGGGCCCGATCACGTTCGACGCCCAGGCTGTCCAGGTCCGTGCCTCCCGGCAGCACCGTGATGCGCCCGATGCCTTCGATGTCGATCTCGGTCCGCGCGATGACGGTCTGGCGCGCCGAACCCGCCATGTCGACGCCGCCCACCCGAACCCGGGCGCCGGGCTGCAGATCAAACGCCAGCGCGGTCGACACCGCATCGAGCCGGGCCTGCGCCGTGCGCAGCAGGTCCGCACTGCGGTGCAGGCGCTTCAACTCGCCGTCGGGCATGGCCAGCGCGTGTGCGTCGGCCTGCAGGCGGGTGACTTTCTCCTGCTCGCCCTTGGCCTTGTCGAGGCTGTTCGCCAGCGCAGCGAGCTGCTCGGCCAGGCTGTCGACCGTCTTTTCCTGTGCGATCCGCGAGGCGGCCTGTCGCGCCAGCCGCAAGGTGTGGCGTGCGCCGGCATCCGCCTGCGCCGCGGCCGCATGGCGCGGCTCCCAGGCCGTCAGCTCGCCAAGTGCCTTCTCCAGGCCTTCCTTCACCGCCTGCAGGTTCTTTTCGCGCTGGCCGACGGTGGCTTCCTCGCGCTCCATCGCCTGCAGCTGCGTGCGCCAAGAGCCCACCTGCGCCACGATCGGCTTGAGCGCCGCGTCCTGCGCGGCCTTGCGCTCGGCCAGGCCCTTGCCGTCGTTCAGCCGCTGCTGTGCCACGGCAAGCTGCTCGCGCAGCGCCACCCAGGGCCGCGCCGCGTCGTCGCGTTGATGCTCGCGGCGCAGGCCCGACAGCCGATCGACACCCGCGCGATAGGCCTCGATCTCGGCATGCAGCCTGGCCAGCTCGGACTCGAGCTCCGTGCGCAGCTTGAGCGCATCCGCGAAGGCGCCGCGCGGCGCGCCGCCGGCGGGCGTGAGCAGCTCGTTCCGCTCGGTCTCCACGGCTTTCAGCACGGCATCGCCGTGGCTGGAGGCCAGTTCGCCCAGCGACTCGCCGAGCGCGTTGCGCAGGTGGTCGCTGGCAAAGCCGACGGCGTTCGAAATGTCGTGCGAAGTGCCCTGCCTGATCCACAGCAGCCCCGGAATGCCCATGTGCTCCGGCGTGCTTGCGCCCTTGCCCGGAAAACGAAAGCCGAGCAGCGCCGCCAGGTGGTCTTCCGCCACGGCGCCATCCATCGCCTTGCCGTCGATGACGAGCTCGCAGCGCTTCTTGCCGAGGAAGGCCTTGGTGAGCCTGCAGGGCTTGCCGTCGAGTTCGAAGTCGAGCGCCACGGTGGGCGTCGCCGAGCTTTCACCCCAGGGCCTCAGGTGCTCCACCGCACTGGACCGGTGGCGCTCGAAGAACGCGGCGCGTATTGCCTCGGCGATGGTCGACTTGCCCGATTCGTTGGGCGCCGTGAACAGGTTGAGCCCGTCCGTGAAACCGTCGATCTCCAGCGGTGCGCGAAACAGCTTGAAGTTCTCGATGCGAAGGCGTTGCAGCTTCATGCGCCCGCCCCCGTGCGTGCACCTTGCGCGTCGAGGATGCGGGCCAGCGTGAGCAAGGCATCGCGGGCCAGCTCCGCGTCGGCGTCGGCTTGTTGGGTGCGCAGTTCCTGCAGCGCTTCACCGACGAAACCGTCGGCGTGCAGCGCCTGGATGTCTTCTTCCGTCGGCTCCAGCCGCAGCGCCTCGCCGTCCCACACCAGCGCGCGGGCGCGGGCGCGCGCCGCATCGAGCGCGGCGCTCAGCTTGGCGTGTCCGCCCAGATCGCAGGTGCCCTGCACACGCAGTTGAAGCACGTCGCCGCTGTCGACCGCGGCCAGCTTTTCCACCAGTTCGTCGATGTCGGACGCCACCGTGAGCCGCGGCTCCAGCTGTTGCCAGTCGAACTGGCCTGTGCGGATGGTTTCCACCTCCGGCACCGCCCCGACGCCCGCAATCGACACCAGCAGCGCCTGCCCCGAATCGTTGGCCCGGAAGCGGTCGGTCTCGGGCGTGCCCGCATACCAGGTGCGCTCGTCGATCTGCCGCGTGCCGTGCCAGTCGCCCAGCGCCAGGTAGTCCAGACCGGCCTCCCCTGCCCGCCCCGCGGCAATCGGGTTGGCCGAATCGATGTCCTCGGACAGGATGCCTTGCACGCAACCGTGCGCCAGCCCGATGCGCGGCAACCCGGCCTCGCTGGGGGCGGCGGCAAACCAGTCGGTGAGGTCGCCGTAGGTGTGGCGCTGCGTGAGCGGCGCGGGCAGCAGAACGAACTTGCCGGCCACCGTGTGCGGCCTCGGCTCGAGGCAGCACACCGCGTTCGGCGGTATCGCGCCCAGGCGCTCTGCACGGCGCCAGACCGATTCGCTGAGCGCCGAGTCGTGGTTGCCCGGAATCAGCAGCCACGGCCCGCTGAAGCCCTGCATGGCATTGAACATGCGGCGGATGGTCTTGTCGGACACGGTCTGCAGGTCGAACACGTCGCCCGCGACCAGCACGGCGTCGACCTTGCGTTCGGCCGCGATGCCGGCCAGCCGCTCGACCACCTTGAAGCGCGCCTCGAACAGCGCCGCGGCGTCGTCGGGCTCGAACTGCGAGAACACGCGGCCGATCTGCCAGTCCGCGGTGTGGAGCAAAGAAATCATGCGTGGCCCTCCCTTTGCCTCTCGCGTCTTCTCAAAACAGCGAGCATCTTAGAGGGCCGCAGGCCATCAACCCGAGGCGCCCGCCGGCATGGCGGGGCGCCGGTCTGTCAGACGCGCGGCGAAGTCCCCGACGCGCACTCCTCCACGAGCGCGGCCGACTGCGTGACCTGCTCGGCGATCTGGTCCCTCATCGGCTGCCAGCTGCGGCTGAAAGGCGCCAGCAAGAACCATTGCGTCGTCACCGCCAGGCCGACGCCGCCAATGACAAACATCCAGTGCGTGAGTTCCATGTAGCCCCCTTCCGACAGATCGAGGGCGAGAGTCTGCGCATTTCGCGGCCCTTGCGATATCACCAATTCGGGGGATACCTTTCGCCAGATGCGCCGGTGCCGCGACGTTCAGCGGGCCGTCAGGTATTGCCGTGGATCGACTGCGTTGCCGCGGTAGCGGATCTCGAAGTGCAGCTTGCTCGTGCCGCCGTCTCCTCCGCCGATGTCCGCGATCTTCTGGCCCCGCTCGACGCGCTGCCCCTGCTTGACCATCACCGTGCGCAGGTTGGTATAGACCGACATGTACGAGCCACCGTGGTCGACCATGACCACGCTGCCGTAGCCGCGCAGCATTTCCGTCACCGCGACCTTGCCCGCTCCGATCGACACCACCGCTTCGCCCGGGCTGGCTGCGATGTCGATGCCTTTGTTGCTCGAGCCGTTGAAGCCCGCGATCACCTGTCCCGGCGCGGGCCAGCCCCAGTCGCTGCGGCGGGATGCAGGCGGCGCGGCGGGCTCGGGCTCCCTGGCTTCCCGGGTCCGGGGCGGCCTGGCGCGGTCGCTGCCGGCGCCTCTTGCAGGCGGGGACGCATCGGACGACGCGCCCGCCGGCGCGCCGCCGGGCGGAACCACGCGCAGCACCTGCCCTGCCTCGAGCTTGTCGGGGTCCTGCAGGTTGCTCCAGCGCGCGATGTCGCCGGCCGAGCGACCGGTTTTCGATGCGATGCGATACAGCGTGTCGCCCGGCTGCACCACGTACTCGCCAGGGCCCGCGACGGGCATCCTGGGCGATGTGGAGCACGCGGCCAGCATCAACGCCGCCATCAGCGCGATGCCTGCACGCCGACGCCCGCCTGTCCCACCTGTTCGTTCCGCACTTGAATTGCCCGTCTCTGGAATGTTTGTCCCTGCTGTCACAACCACTGCTGGAGTCCTTCCTGGATGCCTGGAGAGCGCGCCCCGTTGTCCGGGGGGCGCATTCGAAGAATCCGGGGAGGCTACCAGCAGTCGCGGGCCGTCAGTCCGTCACCCCATGGCGGGGGCATGGGCCGCCTTGTCCGCGGCCCTCTTGCGCGCAATGCACATCAGCGACAGCGCGCTCGCCGACGCGCCCGGATCGCGGCCCGACAGCGCATTGCCCACGCGGTACTTCCAGTGCGCGGGGCCGACCTGGCCCCGGAGCGCATCGGCGCCGATCTGGTGGTTGTGCGGATGCACGCTGACCTGAAAGCCCAGCGGCTCCAGCGTCGACTTGAAGAACTCCCGCGTCACGCCGTCGCCGGGCCGGTGATGCACCTCGGTCTTCAGCCCCCATGACTGCTGGCTGCCGGTCTTGTGAAAGCCGTGCCGCGTCACGCGGTAGATCCACAGCCGCGCGTCCCACATGAATTTGGCCAGTCCCTTGTAGTCCCAGGCGGTCAGTTGCGGGTCGTGGTCGGTGATGAGCAGCCCGCCGGGCTTGACCAGTCGCGCGCCCTCCCGCAACACCGCGTCCATGTCGTCGCAATGATGCAGCGAGGCATTGATGGCCACGATGTCCGCCACCCCCGAGCGAAACGGCGTGTGCGCCGCATCGGCCAGCACCGCCGTGTAGCCCAGGCGCGAGGCCAGTTCGAGCGAACCCGCGGCCACGTCCACCCCGATCAGCAATCCGGGCTTGCCGCCCAGCGTGGCAAATACGTTGCCGGGGCCGCATCCCAGGTCGATCACCGTCTTGTCCGTCCAGTCGCCGCCGGCGGCCTGCCAGCGGCTTCTGAAGTGTTCGTCCCGATGACAGGAGTCCAGGTATTCCTGGGCCCATCCCAAATTGCCGAAATAAGTTGCATTGGCCGCCAATGCTTCTGACTTATTCGAAATATCAGATTCGAAATAGAGATTGCGACGGTTGAGGACTACGTCGGGTAATAGGATGTCGCTGAGCATGGTGAACTTTCAATTGAATTGATTTTTGATCGACACCGCCCTTCCTGAAGTCTTTGCCATTTTCCCGGCTTGTACAGCTGTTTTTTATATGGTTACAGACTCGTCAATTTGATAACAGCCCATTTGAGGGCAATGTTTCATTTTCCTGGCACCACACCCGTGCGTTCTACGCATGACTCCCAGCGAAATGCGCGCACCAATCCCGTTATGTATGCAAACCATCGGGTAAGCCCGGCTTTCACCCTTTTGCCCCGTGCGTCTGCCTATGAGTACCCCGCCTCGGACCGCTCTTTCGGCAGGTCCGAGCGACCGGAGTGACTGCTCTCTTTCTCCAAAACACGCATCAGTTACCTTGTTCGGGACAGTTCGGGTAGTACGTTTCAGAAATAACCTTGTCTGAATGTAACGTAGACCTAAAGACCTCACATCGCCCGCTTCAAAGCTCCTAGGATCGCATCAAGGAAAACGAGCAGACCAATTTCACAAGGCCAATTGAGTGGGCGATGTCTTCGCGCATTTTATTAATTCCATCGTATTTCTTCCGCGGGTAATTACATGGAAATTCAAACTGTTTCGACGGCGCACCGCGCAGCACGCGACCTGCTTCTGGGCGAGTTGTTCGTGCCGCGCGTCCATGCAGGCACAGCCGATGCGCCGGACGCGCGCCACGCCGCCTCGCTCGCGCTCGACCTCCCGCACGCCGCTGACCTGCTGCCCGACACCCACTTCGCCGGCGCCTGGCTGCTGCTGCAGTCGCGCTGGCTCGGAAGCCTCTGGCCCGTGCTGCACGAGGCTGGCAGCGCGCACCGTGGGGCGATCACCGTCGCCTACGACGCCACGCGCGCGGCCGGCGACTGGCTGAGCGAGCTGGACACCGCACGCCGCGCCTCCGCCAGTTCGACCCCGGCTCCCGACCAACCCCACGCGCTCTGGCTGCGCGAAGACCTCGGCACTGCATATACAAGTGCCGATGCGGTGCTGCGTCTGCGCTTCGACGCCGCACGGGCCTGCCTTCACGTCGATGCCGCGGCCAGCCTGATGGACGCCGACGCACTCGCACCCTTGCTCGCCGCCCTGGCCGACACCGCCGCCGACCTGCAGGCGCGCCCCGACGCCGCCCTCGGCGACATCCGCACGCTGCCGCGCGCCGACAGCGCCGACCAGCTGGCCAGGTGGAACACCGCCGTCTCGCCGCTGGACCGCTCGCTCACGGTCACCGGCATGTTCAGCCTGCAGGCCAAGGCCGCGCCGCACGCCGTCGCCCTCGCGGAAGGCGACATGCGGATGAGCTACGCCGAACTGGACACCCGCTCCGACGAGCTCGCCCACCGCCTGCAGCGCCTGGGCGTGCGCAGCGGCGACGCCGTGGGCCTGCTGCTCGACCGTTCGATGGCAGCCATCGTCGCGCTGCTCGGCATCCTCAAAGCGGGCGCCGCCTATGTGCCGGTGCCGACCGATTTCCCGGCCGAACGCATCGCCTACATGCTGGGCGAGGCGCGTGCGCACCACGTGTTGACCACGCAGGCGCACCACCACCTCGTGCCGGCGGAGCGGGGCGAACACGCCGTTCTGCTGCTCGACGAATATGCCAACAAGGCAGAACGCAGTTCTTGGAATTTCCCGGCCATCGACGGCGAGTCGGTGGCCTACGTCATGTACACCTCGGGCTCCACGGGCACGCCCAAGGGCATCGAGATCTGCCACCGCGCCATCCTGCGGCTGGTGGTCGGCGTGGACTACGTCGTGCTCGCGCCGGGCCGCGCCGTGCTGCATGCCGCGCCGCTGGGTTTCGATGCCGCCACGCTCGAGATCTGGGGCCCGCTGCTCAACGGCGGCCGCTGCGTGATTCACGAAGAGCGCGTGCCCACCGGTGCCGGCCTGGCGCGCACCATCGCGCGCCACGACGTGCACACCGCCTGGCTCACGGCGGCGCTCTTCAATGCCGTGGTCGACGACGACCCGGCCCACCTGGCCGGCCTGCGCCACCTGTTCACCGGCGGCGAAGCGCTCTCGGTGGCGCACGTGCGCCGCGCGCAGGCCGCGTTGCCGGCCCTCGCGCTCAGCAACGGCTACGGCCCCACCGAGTGCACCACCTTCGCGGCCACGCACCGCATCCCCTCTCCCCTGCCCGACGACCTGCGCTCCGTGCCGCTCGGCCGGCCCATCAAGGACACCGTGCTGCGCGTGCTCAGCCCGTCGATGGCGCTGCTGCCGACCGGCTTCGTGGGCGAGCTCTGCATCGGCGGGCACGGCCTGGCGCGCGGCTACCTGGGGCAGCCGCGGCTCAGCGCCGAACGCTTCGTGCCCGACCCCTTCGGCGGCCCGGACGAGCGCCTCTACCGCACCGGCGACCTCGCGCGCTGGCTGGCCGACGGCACCCTCGAGTTCATCGGCCGGCGCGACGGCCAGGTCAAGATCCACGGCCACCGCATCGAGACCGGCGAAGTCGAGGCGGCCATCCTGGCGCACCCGGCCGTCCAGTCCTGCGCCGTGGTTGCGCAGCCCGACGCCGGCGGCCAGCTGCGCCTGGTCGCTTACCTCGTCGCCCGCACGCACAAGGCGTCGTGGGACGCCCTGCGCACGCACCTGGCCACGCGCCTGCCCGCGGCGCTCGTGCCGACCGCGCAGGTCTGGCTCGCGCAACTGCCCGTCACGCCCAACGGCAAGCTCGACCGCAAGGCCCTGCCCGAACCGGCCGCCGAACGCCCCGACCTCGCCCAGCCGTTCGAGGAAGCGCACGACGCCGTCGAACAGCAGGTGTGCGACGCCTTCGCGCGGGCGCTTGGCATCGACAAAGTCGGGCGCAACGACAACTTCTTCGACCTCGGCGGCGATTCGCTGCGGGTGCTGCAGGTGCTGGGCGACCTGCAGCGCGACACCGGCCTGGCGCTGTCGACCAATCTTTTCTTCCGCAATCCCACGCCAAAAGCAATGGGTGCGCGGATGCAGCCGGCGGGCGACGAGCCCGCCACGGCCGCTGCGGCGGGGTCTCAAGCACGACCGACCGCAGCGGCCCCTTTTTCGGCAGCGGCGACGCGCCCGGCCACTGGGCTCGATGACGCCGTCGCGCTGATCGGCACCGCCGGCCGCTTCCCCGGCGCGGCCGATGTGGAACAGTTCTGGGCCAACCTGGTCGCCGGCCGCGACACCATCAGCTTCTTCGACGACGCCACGCTCGACGCAGGCATCAGCCAGGCGCTGCGCAGCGACCCTTCGTATGTGCGCGCACGCGGCGTGATCGACGGCATCGAGGACTTCGACGCCGCCTTCTTCGGCATCAGCCCCAAGGAAGCACAGCTGATGGACCCGCAGCAGCGCGTGTTCCTGGAGATCTGCTGGGAATGCATCGAGCGCGCCGGCTACGTGCCCGACGCGGCACCCGGCCCGGTCGGCGTGTACGCCGGCATGTACAACGCCACCTACTTCCAGCGCCACGTGAGCACCCGGCCCGACCTGGTGGAGCCCGTGGGCGAGTTCCAGGTGATGCTGGCCAACGAGAAGGACTACATCACCACGCGCGTGGCCAACCGGCTCAACCTGACCGGCCCGGCCGTCAGCGTGCACACCGCCTGCTCGACCTCGCTGGTGGCCGTGGCCCAGGCCTTCCACGCGCTGCGCACAGGCCAGTGCTACATGGCGCTGGCCGGCGGCGCCTCGGTCACCTGCCCGCCGCGCAGCGGCTACCTCTACAACGAGGGCTCGATGCTCTCGCCCGACGGCCACACGCGCAGCTTCGACGCGCAGGCGCAGGGCACCGTGTTCAGCGACGGCGCGGCGGTGGTGCTGCTCAAGCGCCTGGCCGACGCGCAGGCCGACGGCGACACCATCTACGCCGTGCTGCGCAGCGCCGCGGTGAACAACGACGGCGGCGCCAAGGCCAGCTTCACCGCGCCCAGCGTCGACGGCCAGGCCGCGGTGATCCGCGCCGCGCTGGCCGCGGCCGACATCGACGCGCGCAGCATCTCGTACGTGGAGGCGCACGGCACCGCCACGCCGATGGGTGACCCCATCGAGGTCGAGGCCCTGGCCGTGGCCTACGCCGAGCACACCGACGCGCTCGACTTCTGCACCCTCGGCTCGCTCAAGAGCAATGTCGGCCACATGGTCACGGCAGCCGGTGCGGCCGGGCTCATCAAGACCGCGCTGGCGCTGCACCACGAAGTGCTGCCGCCGACCGCGCACTTCACTGCGCCGAACCCGGTGATCGACTTCGCCCGCACGCCGTTTCGCGTGAGCAACCAGCTGCAGCCCTGGCCGCGCGCCGACCTGCCGCGCCGCGCGGGCGTCAGTTCGTTCGGCGTGGGCGGCACCAACGCCCACGTCATCGTCGAGGAAGCACCGCCGCGCGCGGCCTCCCCCGCAGCCGTCGGCGACCAGCTGCTGTCGCTGTCGGCCCGCTCCGAGGCCGCACTCGCCGTGGCCACGGAGCAGCTCGCCGCGCACCTCGAAGCCGAGGCCGGCCTGCCGCTGGCCGACGTGGCCTACACGCTGGCCGTCGGCCGCAAGGCGCACGCCTTCCGCCGCGTCGTGGTGGCCGGTGACACGGCCGCCGCCGTCGCGGCCCTGCGCACGGCCGATTCACCGTGGCGCGCCAGCGGCCGCACCGCCTCGCGCGCGCCGCAGCTGGTGCTGATGTTCCCCGGCCAGGGCGCGCAGTACGCCGGCATGGGCCGGCACCTGCATGCGGGCGACCCGGTGTTCGCCGCCGCCTTCGACGACTGCATGAACGCCTTCGAAGGCGCGGTCGACTTCGACCTGCGTGCGCGCATGTTCTCGGACGACGTGCAATCGCTGGCACCTACCGCCGCCACGCAGCCCGCCATCTTCGCGCTCGAATACGCGCTGGCCCGTCGCGTGCTGTCGCTGGGCGCACGGCCGCAGGCGCTCATCGGCCACAGCGTGGGCGAGTTCGTCGCGGCGGTGCTGGCCGGCGTGATGCGCCTCGAAGACGCCGCGCAACTCGTGGCCCGGCGCGGTGCACTCATGCAGGCCCAGCCGCCCGGCGCCATGCTGTCGGTGCGCCTGGGCGCGGCCGAACTGCAGGGCCGGCTCGGCCCGCAGCTGTCGCTCGCCGCGGAGAACGGCCCCACCGCCTGCGTGGCCGCCGGCCCCTTCGACGCCATCGCGGCGCTGCAGGCAGCGCTGGAAGCCGACGGCATTGCGTGCCGCGCGCTGCAGACCTCGCACGCCTTCCACTCCGCCATGATGGACGCGGCCGTCGCGCCCTTCGAGGCGCTGGTGAACGGCGTGGCGCTGCATGCGCCGCACACGCCGATCTACTCGACCATGACCGGCCGCCTGCTTGAAGGCGCCGAGGCCACCAGCGCCAGCTACTGGGCGCAGCACCTGCGCGGCACGGTGCATTTCTCGCCGGCGGTGCGCAGCGCCATGGCGCAGCTGGCGAACCCGCTCTTCGTGGAAGCCGGCCCGCGCAACATGCTCGGCACGCTGGTGCGCCAGCACGGCGCCAGCGGCGTCGTGTCGTTGCTGCACGGCGAGCCGGCTGACGAGGTCCGCACCCTGCACCTGGCCCTTGGGCGCCTGTGGACCTGCGGCGCCGACGTCGCGCTGTCGCGCCTGTGCGCACGCGCCGGCGCACAACGCCTTTGCTTGCCCACCACGCCATTCGAGCGCAAGCGCTTCTGGGTCGACATCGCTGCCGTCCCGGCCACCGGGACGCTTTTTACCGCGAGCGCGCCCGCCGCCGTCGCGCCTCCCGTTCCTGCTTTTTCCATTCAAACCATTCCATCGGAGCCGATCGTGACTGCTACGCCTTCGCCACTTTCTTCTGCCGCCTCGTCCCTGGATGCGCGCCTGCGCACGCTGTTCGAAGACATCTCCGGCCTCGACATGGCGCAGGCCGAAGGGCATGCGCCCTTCGGCGAGCTGGGACTGGATTCGCTCACGCTGACCCAGGCCGCCACGCAGATCAAGAAGCACTTCAAGGTCAACCTCAGCTTTCGCCAGTTGATGGAGACCTACCGCAGCTTCGACACGCTCGCGGCCTTCCTGCGCGCAAGCCTGCCGCCTGAAGCGCCGATGCCAGCCGCTGCGGTGGCAGCACCGGTCGCCGCGCCTTCGGCCGTCCAGGTGCAGCAGGCAGCCCCGCCGCAACCGATGGCCCTGCCGGTCTACATGCCGATGCAAGCCGGCATTTCCGCGGGCGGTCCATTGAACCAGTTGATTTCGCAGCAAATGGAATTGATGCGCCAGCAGCTCGCACTGTTGTCCGGTGCGCCGCAAGCCGCGCCCGTGATGACGCTGCAGCCCGCGCTGCCCGAGCCCGCAGCCCAGCCGTCGGCATCCGGGCCCGTGGCCGACGCCGGCACGCTCGCCGCTCCGGTTCCCGCCGATGACGACGGGCAGTCCAGGGAGCCGGTGCGCTACGACGTGAAGAAAGCCTTCGGCGCCATCGCCCGCATCCACACGCAGCGCACCAGCGAGCCCAGCGGCCGCCAGAAGGCGCGCCTGGCGGCCTTCATGCGCCGCTATGTGGAGCGCACACAAAAGAGCAAGCAGTTCACGGAAACCCATCGTGCGCACATGGCCGACCCGCGCGTGGTCAACGGCTTCAGGCCGGTGACCAAGGAGATCACCTACCAGATCGTCGTCGACCGCTCCAAGGGTTCGAAGATGTGGGACATCGACGGCAACGAGTACGTCGACGTGCTCAACGGCTTCGGCATGAACATGTTCGGCTGGCAGCCCGACTTCGTGCAGGAGGCCGTGCGCAAGCAGCTCGACGCCGGCTACGAGATCGGCCCGCAGCACCCGCTGGCGGCCGAAGTCACGGCGCTGATCTGCGAGCTCACCGGCAGCGAGCGCGCCGGCCTGTGCAACACCGGCTCCGAAGCCGTGATGGCCGCGCTGCGCATCGCGCGCACCGTCACCGGCCGCAGCACGGTGGTGGTGTTCACCGGCTCCTACCACGGCACCTTCGACGAGGTGCTGGTGCGCGCCGGCAAGGCCGGCAAGGGCCTGTCGGCCGCGCCGGGGGTGATGAGCGGCATGTTCGGCGACATCCGCGTGCTCGATTACGGCACGCCCGAGGCACTGGCCTTCATCCGCGAGAACGCCGACGACCTGGCCGCCGTGCTGGCCGAGCCGGTGCAGAGCCGCCGGCCCGACTTCCAGCCGCGCGAGTTTCTGCACGAGGTGCGCGCCATCACCGAACAGCACGGCTGCGCGCTCATCTTCGACGAGGTCATCACAGGCTTTCGCGTGAGCCTGGGCGGCGCACAGGAGCTGTTCGGCGTTCGCGCCGACCTGGCCACCTACGGCAAGGTCATCGGCGGCGGCTTTCCGGTCGGCGTGATCGCCGGCAAGCGCGAGTTCATGGACGCGCTCGACGGCGGCGCCTGGCAATACGGCGACGACTCCATTCCCGGCGTGGGCGTGACGTACTTCGCCGGCACCTTCGTGCGCCACCCGCTGGCGCTGGCCGCGGCCAGGGCCTCGCTCACGCACCTGAAGGAGGCCGGCCCGGCGCTGCAGGCCGGACTGAACACCACCACCGCGGCCATGGCCGCGGAGCTCTCGGGCTGGTGCAAGGAGGTGGGCGCACCCATCGAGATCCGCCACTTCGCGTCGCTGTGGCGCGTGAGCTGGCTCGAGGACCACCCGCTGCAGGACCTGCTGTTCGCCATGATGCGCAGCCGCGGCGTGCACATCCTGGACAACTTTCCGTGCTTCCTTACGAGCGCGCACACCGCACAGGACATCGTCTTCATCCAGCGCGCCTTCAAGGAGTCGGTGGACGAAATGCAGGAGTCGGGCTTCCTGCCGCGCCGCGCCGCCGTGCTCACCGGCTTCGACAGCCGCAAGCCCGCCGAAGAAGGCTCCGTGCTGGGCCGCGACGTCGACGGCCAGCCCTTCTGGTACGTGCCCGACACCGTTCCTTCCTCCTCGTCCTCCCCCAGTCACCACTTCCTCAACGGAAAGGCCGCAGCATGAACGCCGTCCTCAAACCCACCGCTGCAGGCGGCGCCATCGAATGCATCGTTGCGACGACCGAGTCGCAGCGCGAGGTGTGGCTGGGCGCCACGCTGAGCACCGAGGCGTCGATGGCCTACAACGAATCGGTGCTGCTGCGCCTGCGCGGCCCGCTGGAGCGCGCAGCGTTGTCGCGCGCCATGACGCTGCTGGTCGCGCGCCACCAGTCGCTGCGCGCCACCATCTCGCCGGACGGCGCCTTCATGCTGGTGAGCCAGCCCGGCGACGAGCCGCTGCTGCATGAAGACCTGAGCGGGCTCGAACCCGAAGCCCGCGAGCGCGCCCTGCGCGCGGCCCACGCCGAGGCGGTGTGCACGCCCTTCTCGCTGGAACACGGCCCGCTGTTTCGCGCCGTGCTGTTCCAGCTGGGCGACACCGAGCATGAGCTGGTCATGTCGGCGCACCACGTGGTGTGCGACGGCTGGTCGTGGTCGGTCATCACCGAGCAGCTGGGCCACCTGTATGCGCAGGAGACCGGCGTCGGCCTGAAGCTCAAGGCCGCACCGCTGTTCGCCGATTTCGCGGCCGAGGAAAGCACCGAAGCCGCGCAGCCCGCCATGCAGGCGCATGTCGACTACTGGCTGGAGCGCTTCTCGGGCAGTTCGCTGCCGGTGCTGGAGCTGCCGCTGGACCATCCGCGCCCGGCCACGCGCACCTTCAATTCACGCCGCGCCGAGCGCCTGCTCGACCGCCGCCTGGTCGCCAGCCTGCGCACCACCAGCACCCGGGCCGGCGTCAGCCTGTTCACCGGCCTGCTCAGCGGCTTCGTGGCCACGCTGCACCGCCTCACGGGGCAGGACGACATCGTGGTCGGCATTCCGGCTTCGGGCCAGCTCGCACATGACATGCCCGGCCTGGTCGGCCATTGCGTGAACCTGCTGCCGCTGCGCCTGGCCGCACCGGCCGACCTGCGCTTCGACGCGCTGATGGAGGAATGCAGCACCGCCGTGCTCGACGCCTTCGACCACCAGGCGCTCACCTACGGTGCGCTGCTGGGCGAGCTGTCGCTGCAGCGCGACGCGAGCCGGCTGCCGCTGGTGAGCGTGGCCTTCAATGTCGACCCCGACGTGGCCGCCAGCGCGCAGTCGTTCCCGGGCCTGAGTGTCACGCAGGACACCATTGCGCGCCAGTACGAGAACTTCGAGATCTTCCTGAATCTGCGCCCGCTGAACGGCGGCCTGCAGATCGAGGCGCAGTACAACACCGACCTGTTCGACGACGTCAGCGTGCAGCGCTGGATGGACATGTTCGAGTGCGTGCTGCAGTCCGCCGCACACAACCCGGGCGAGACCATCGGCCGGCTGGAGGTGCTGTCCGCCGAAGGCGCGCGTGCGCTGGTTGCGCTGCAACCCGCGCGCGTGCCGCTGGAAGGCGCGCCGCTGGCGCACGCCGGCTTCATGGCGCGCGTGCTGTTGCAGCCCGACCACCCGGCGGTGCGCGACGGCGCGCGAAGCTGCAGCTACCGCGAGCTCGACGTGCTGTCCAACCGCCTGGCGCACGCCCTGCGCGCACGCGGCGTGCGCCGCGGCCAGCACGTGGGCCTGTGCCTGGAGCGCAGCCTGGAGATGGTCGTCGCGATGATGGGCATCCTGAAAGCCGGGGCCTCCTATGTGCCGCTGGACCCCGCCTTTCCGCAGGCGCGGCTGGACTACTACGCCGGCGACGCCAAGCTCGCCCTGCTGCTCACCTCCTCCGACATTGCCGCCGCGCCGCGCGACTGGCGTGCCGATGCGGGCGAGCGCATCTTCGAGATCGACCGCGACACCGCCTGGCGCCAGGCCAGCCCCGAGGCCCTGGCACCGAGCGCCGACGACGCGGGACCCGAAGACGCCTCGTACGTCATCTACACCTCCGGCTCCACCGGCCTGCCCAAGGGCGTCATCGCCCACCACCGGGGCGTGGCTCACCTGTTGCAGTGGATGCAGCGGCAATCGGGCATCGGCCCCGACGACCGCATTGCCGCGGTGACCACCCTGTCCTTCGACATGGCCGTTCCCGACCTGCTGCTGCCGCTGGCCGCCGGCGCCGAGCTGGTGGTGGTGCAGCGCGAGGTCGCCATGGACGGCAACCGCCTGTCGAAGATGCTCGACGACGAGAAGATCACCCTGCTGCAAGCCACCCCCGGCATGTGGCAACTGCTGATGGATGCGCAGTGGCGCGGCGCCCCCGGCTTTCGCGGCTGGACCGGCGGCGAGGCGTTGCGCCCCAGCCTGGCGCTGGCGCTGTGCGAGCGCATGGAAGGCCTGTGGAACGGCTACGGCCCGACCGAGACCACCGTGTACTCCACGGCCTGGCGCGTGCGCCCGGAAGACATCGCGTCGCGCGGCGTGTCGATCGGCCAGCCGGTGGACAACACCGAGATCTGGATCCTCGACGCCAACCTGCAGCCCTGCCCGGTGGGCGTGCCCGGCGAAATCTGCATCGCCGGCGAAGGCGTGTCGCTGGGCTACCTCGACCGCCCCGAGCTCACCGCGGAGCGCTTCGTCACGGTGCGCGTGCTGGGCACCGCCAAGAAGATCTACCGCTCCGGCGACCGCGGCCGCTGGCGCAACGACGGGCTGCTCGACCACCTCGGGCGGCTCGACTTCCAGGTCAAGGTGCGCGGCTACCGCATCGAGCCCGGCGAGATCGAGGTGCGCTGCACCGAGGTGCCGGGCGTCTCGCGCAGCGTGGTCGTGGCCCGCGAAGACAACCCCGGCGACGTGCGCCTGGTGGCCTACCTGGCGCTGACGCCGGGCGCCAGCTTCGACCTCGACGCGCTCATGGTGCACCTGCGCAAGCACCTGCCGGCCTTCATGCTGCCGCAGCACGTGGTGACCCTCGCCGCCCTGCCCTGCCTGGCCAACGGCAAGGTGGACCGCGTCGCGCTGCCGCCGCCGCAGGCCGTGTCGCGCGACGAGGTGCGCCGTGGCGCCGCCCCGCGCAACGACCACGAGCGCCGCGTGCTCGCCGCCATGGAGAAGGTGCTGAGCCTGCCCGGGCTGGACATGCACGACGACTTCTTCACCATGGGCGGCCACTCGTTGCTGGCCGCGCGCCTCACCACGCTGCTGAGCCGCGAGTTCCAGGTCACGCTGCCGCTGCGCTCGCTGTTCGAGGCCCCCACGGCGCAGAAGCTGGCGCTGGCAATCCAGGCCCTGCAGGGCGCGGGCGTCGGGCTGGAGGCCCCCATCGGCCTGGCCGCCGGGCGCGACAGCGCACCGATCACGCTGCAGCAGGAGCGCATCCGCTTCATGGAAGAGCTGCATCCGGGCCGCTCGGTCTACAACGCACCGTCGGCGCAGCGCCTGGTCGGCGCGCTCGACGCGCCGCGCTTCGAGGCCGCGCTGCGCGAAATGATCCAGCGCCAGCCTTCGCTGCGCACCCGCATGGGCGTCGACGCGCAGACCGGCAAGCCGCTGCAACTGATTTCGCAGTCCGTGGAATTTTCCCTGCCGCTGGTCGACCTGCGCGGCCTGCCGGCCGACCAGCGCGAGGCCGAGCTGGCCGAGCGCATGCAGGAGCTGGCCGACCGCCCCATCGACATCCACCAGGCGCCGATGGCCCACGCCACCCTGTTCCAGGTGGACGACAACGAGCACGTGTTCATGTTCGTGCCGCACCACCTGGTGTGGGATGGCTGGTCTTTCGACCTGCTGCAGAACGAGCTGTCGACTCTGTACGACGCGGCCGAGCGCGGCCGTCCGCACAACCTGCCGGCGCTCGCCACCACCTACGGCGACTACGCCGAATGGCTCGCGACGTGGATGGACAGCCCCGCCTGCGAGGCGCAGGTCGAGTTCTGGCGCCGCCGGCTCGACGGTGCCAAGGCCGCGCGCATGCCGCGCACCGACATGCCGCGCCGCGCGGGCAAGAGCGGCCAGGGCGGCGCGCACTGGATCACCATCGACCTGCAGACCACGCAGCGCCTGCGCGACATTGCGCGCGGCATGGACGTGACGCTCAGCATGCTGACCTTCGGCGTGTACGCACTGACCATGGCGCAGGTGATCGGCACCGACAGCATCGTCATCGCCAACCCGGTGCGCGGCCGCCAGCAGGCCGAGACCGAAGACGTGATGGGCTTCTTCAACAACGTGCTGCCGGTGTCGCTCGCCGTCGACCTGACGCGCCCGCTGCCCGAGTTCATGCGCTACGTGAAGCAGGAGCTGCTGTCGATGATGAACAACCAGCAGGTGCCCTTCGAGCGCCTGATGGCCGAGCCCGGCTACGCCAACCAGATCAAGACCTCGGGCCCCTACCAGGCGATGTTCTCGTTCCAGGACGCCCGCGAGCGCGCCCGCTCCATCGGCAGCCTGCAGACCCGCCAGGTGCACGTGCTGCAGCACGGCGCCACCGACGACATCGGCGTGTGGCTGATGGACAAGCCCTTCGGCCTGGAAGGCTCGCTGATCTACAACGCCGACGTGTACCTGCGCGAGACCGGCGCGCAGCTGCGCGAGCGCTACCTCGAGGTGCTGCGCCGCGTGGTGGAAGACCCGCAGGCCACGCTGGCCGACATTGCCAGCACCGAGGGATCGACCAGCGCGGCCTACCTGCGCAAGATGGCCGCCGTCGAGCCCGACAGGACAGACCAGAGCCCGCAGGCGCCCGCGGCCCAAGGCGCGCAGCGCAAGGCCGGCATGAGCCTGCTGAGCCCCGAGCACGCGCCGCTCGCGCAGATCTGGGCCGGCGTGATCGGCATCGACGTGGACGACATCCGCGCCAGCGACAACTTCTTCGACCTGGGCGGCGACTCGCTGCTGGTGCTGCGCGCGGTGCAGCAGGGCGCGCAGACGCTGGGCTACCGCGTGGAGCCGCGGCGCTACCTGTTCGAGAACCTCGGGCAGATCGCCTCGTCGGCGCGCAGCGCGCCCGAAGGCGTGCCGTCCGACCTCGCCGAGCTGGCATCGGGCACGGCCGCCAACGCGCAGCGCGGCGGGCTGCTCGCCCGCACCTTCGGCGGCTGGCTGCGCAAGGGCTGAACATCATGAACAGCTCCGCCTACGCCCTGTCCATCGACGCACCGGTCTGCCGGTACGTGGACCTGGACGGCTTCACCGATCTCCTGCCCGCGCAACTGCTGTCGGCGGAAGAGTGCACGCGCGCCGCAAGCTTTCGCTTCCCGGCCGACCGGCAGCGCTTCGTGGCCGCGCACATCGCCCTGCGCCAGGCGCTGGCCGAGTACACCGGCCTGCACCACGCGGCGCTGCACCTGGCGACGGGCTCCTTCGGCAAGCCCTCGCTGTCGGGCCACACGCGCACCCAGTTCTCGCTGAGCCACAGCCGCGGCCTGGCGCTGATTGCCATCGGCGGGCGAGGCCCGCTGGGCGCCGACGTGGAGTTGCTGCGCCCGGTGCCGGACATGGCGGCGCTCGCGGCCGAGCACTTCACGCTGCGCGAACAGGAGGCGCTGGCTGCGCTGCCCGCGCATGAGCGCGAGCGCGCGTTCCTGACCTGCTGGACGCGCAAGGAAGCGTGCCTGAAGGCCATCGGCGTGGGCCTGCTGCTGTCGCCGCAGAGCTTCGAGGTGGGCGTGACGCCCGACTGCCGCAGCGTGGAGCTGTCGGTGGCCGGGCGCATCCTGTGGCTGGTGCTCGGGCCCGCGCCCGAGCGGATGGACTGCGTGGGCTCGCTCGCCGAGTGGCGCCAGACCGAAGCCCGCGCGGGCGCAGCGGGTTCTGCCGGTTCCACGGCCCGTGTGGCGGAGGCCCACGCATGAGCACCGCCACGCCACTGATGTTCGGACCGGCCTCGCGCCAGGTCTTCGGCGTGTTCCATCCCGCGGAGGACAACCGCGCCGAGAACACCGCGGTGCTCTTCTGCCCGCCGTTCGGCCAGGAAGGGCTGCGCACGCACCGCTTCTTCAAGGTGCTGGCCGAGCGCTTCGCGCGCTCGGGCGTCGCCGTGCTGCGCTTCGACTTCTACGGCTCGGGCGATTCGCCGGGCGACGAGAGCGAAGGCGAGCTCGACGGCTGGCGGCGCGACCTGTGCGCCGCGCACGAAGAGCTGCGCCGGCGCGCGCCGAATGCCTCCATCGTCTGGATCGGTGCGCGCCTGGGCGCCACCCTGGCCGTGCTGGCCGCGCGCAGCGGGCGCTGCGACCCGGTGCGCCTGGTGCTGTGGGAGCCGGTGATCGACGGCAAGCGCTACGGGCGCCTGCTGCGCGAAGAGCACGTGGCTGCCATCGACACCACCTTCTGCATCCCCGACCTGGCCTGGCGCCGCAGCCTGGTGAACGAACCCGATGCCTTGCCCGAGGAAGCCCTGGGCACCTCGCTCTCGCCCGCCTTGCGCGCACAGCTGGCGGCACTGGTGCCCGAATCGCTGCCGCTCACGGCGCTGCACGACACGCTGGTGCTGGCCGAGCCCGACGACACACACACCGCGCAGTGGGCCGCCGACCAGCAGTCGCGCCACATGCCGGTGCGCCTTGCGTACTTCAGCCACCCGCTGGACTGGACGTCCGACCCCTACCCCAACAGCGCGATGGTTCCGGCCGAAGCGCTCAACCGCCTCCAGGGAGCCTTGCATGAATGACATGACACAGACGCCGGCGCGCTTCGGTCCCGGCGATGCGCTGGTGGGCATGCTCACCGCCCCCACGAACCAGGCGCCTGCCGACGTGGCCTGCCTGATGTTCAACATGGGGGCCAACCACCGCGTGGGCCCGCGCCGCATCAACGTGAAGCTGGCGCACATGCTGGCCGCGCGCGGCGTGAGCAGCCTGCGCTTCGACCTGGGCGGCATCGGCGACAGCGACGCGCTGGACACCGCACCCGACGTGCAGGCCCGCGCCGTGCACAGCCTGGAGGCCGCCATGGACCTGGGCGAACGCATGCTGGGCGCGCGGCAGTTCGCCATCGTGGCCATGTGCTCGGGCGTCGAGCAGGCCATGGCGGTGGCCGCCGCCGATGCGCGCGTGGTCGGCGTCTCGCTGTTCGACGGATTCGCCTTTCCGGAACGGCGCTCGCGCTGGGAGCGCACCCTGCGCCGCGCGCTGGCCGCACCCGCGCACCCGGCGTTTCCGGGCAAGGCCAAGCGCTGGCTGCAGCGCCACTTCCTCAAGGCCCATTCGACCAAGCCGATGCCCGGCTACTTTGCGCAGGAGCGCTCGGCCGCGGACAACGCCGCCTGGTTCGGCACGACCCTGCAGCGCCTGGTCGAACGCAAGGTGGCGGTGCAGATGCTGTATTCGGGCTCGCTGCATGTGAACGACCGCAGCCGCGACCAGCTCGGCAACTTCGCCCGCGAGCCCTACACCCAGGCGCTGCAGTACGAGTTCATGCGCGAGGTCGACCACACCGTGTGCACGGAGCGTGGACAGCAGCTGTTCCTGCAATGCGTGGGCGACTGGGTGACCGAGCGCTGTTTCGGCACCTCCTCCGACGCCGCCGAGGCCTCCGGGCGCCGCACCCCGAGCCGCGCCACGGCGAGCGCCGAACGCGCCATGCCCACCACCTGGGCCGCGCCATGAACCACGCCCCGCGCCTGCCACTGCCCTTTTTCAGCAACCCACCCCCCCACCGTCAACCGGCCGTCAAGGAGATCACCATGGAACGCCCCGATCGAACGACGCAGTCACGAGACATGCGCCCCCTCTGCACCAGCGCACAAACCCCGGCGCATGCCCGGGCAGAAAACAAGTTGCGATGGCTGGGGCTGGCCATGCTGCTGTCCCTGGGCCTGGTCGCGCTGTCCGGCTGCGCGCCGGGCTTCGGCACACCGGCCGCGCTGGGCTTCACCCCCACCACCGGCGACAGCACCGCCTCGGCGGAGAGCAGCAAGATCATCCCGATCACGCCCGACCTGGTGCGCGCACAGATGGCGCAGAAGCCCAAGGACCTGCCCGCCGCCGTGAAGCGCCTGTTCGCCACGTCGCCGATCTACACCATCGGGCCGGGCGACGTGCTCGGCATCATCGTCTACAACCGGCCGGAGCTGCTGCCCAACGCCGGCGCGGTGATCGCGCAGCAGTCGGACCCGACCGGCGTGAGCGTGGCGCCCGGCTTCATCGTCGGCGCCAACGGCGAGATCAGCTTTCCCTACATCGGCCGCACCAAGCTGCAGGGGCTGACCGAGAGCGGCGCCTCCGAGCTGATCGAGCGCCGCATCAAGGACTTCATCAA
Organism: Variovorax pasteuri; assembly: GCF_051216435.1. NCBI lineage: Bacteria > Pseudomonadati > Pseudomonadota > Betaproteobacteria > Burkholderiales > Comamonadaceae > Variovorax > Variovorax pasteuri. The sequence goes on along the minus strand of NZ_JBPJZS010000008.1, from coordinate 120,435 downwards.
GGACCCGCAGGTCACGGTGCGCATCCAGTCGTTCCGCAGCCAGCGCGCCTACGTGCAGGGCGAGGTGCGCACCCCCGGCCTGCAGATCTTCACCGACATCCCGATGACGCTGTCGGAGGCCATCAGCCGCTCGGGCAGCTTCACCACGGCGGGCGACCGCTCGCGCGTCTCGCTGACCCGCGGCGGCGTGACCACGGTGGTCGACCTGCCGCTGCTCGAGTCGCTGGGCTTCGACGGCAACGGCATCGCGCTGCGCAACGGCGACATCGTGAACGTCGGCACCCGCGAGGACAGCCGGGTCTACGTGATGGGCGAAATCAGGGCCCCCTCAGCGCTGCAGATGCGCATCAACGGCCGCCTGAGCCTGAACGAGGCGCTGGGCGACGCCGGCGGGCCCGACCTGCTGGCGTCCGACCCCGGCCAGATCTACGTGGTGCGCAACGCGCCCGGCAACCCGGACGTGCAGCAGATCTTCAACCTCAACGCGAAGAACCCGGTGGCGCTCGCGCTGGCCGACCGCTTCGAGCTGATGCCGCGCGACGTGGTCTACGTCGACCACGTGCCGCTGGTCACCTGGAACCGCGTCATCAGCCTGATCCTGCCGGCCGCGCAGGTTGCCAACCTCAGCCGCGACACCGCACGCCGGTGAGTGCTCCTCCCTCCCATACGAAAAGGTGAACCTCATGAACGCGCGCTGGCAAGCTTCGCTCCCCGGTCCCGCTCCCGTGTCCACGCCCGTGGCCGCGATCGAGGCCGGCTGGGTCCGGGAATCCCGCTTCCAGGAGTACCTGGACATCCTCATCGACAGCCGCTGGCTGATCGCCTCCATCACCGCGCTGGCGCTGCTGCTGGGCGTCGGCTATGCCCTGTTCGGCCCCCGGGTGTACGAAGCCAACATCCTGATCCAGGTGGAAGACCCGGACCGCTCGGGCGGCAACTTCCCGGGCGACTCGACCGCGGCCGCGGGCATCGGCAACAAGACGCCGGTGTCCGGAGAGACGGAAATCCTGAAGTCGCGCATGGTGCTGGGCCAGGCGATGGAGGACACCCAGCTGTTCATCAGCGCGCGGCCCCGCTACGTCCCGCTGGTGGGAGAGTTCCTGGCGCGCCATTCGAGCCAGCTCTCCAGCCCCGGCATCCTGGGCATGGGCAATTTCGTGTCGGGCACCGAGCGCATCGCCGTCGCGCAGATGGACGTGCCGCCGGCCTTCGAAGGCAAGAAGTTCACCCTCGTCGCGGGCGACGGCGGCACCTACACGCTGACCCACCCGGATCTTGAAGCGCCGCTGAAGGGCACGGTCGGCGTGCCGCTGGATGCGGCCGTGCCCGGCGGCGTGCTGCACCTGCTGGTGGGCTCCTTCGAGGCCCGGCCCGGCGCCGCCTTCGAGCTGGTGCGCCAGTCGAAGCAGCTCACGCTGCTGGGCCTGCAGAAGGACCTGCGCGTGGTCGAGAAAGGCAAGCAGTCGGGCGTGATGGACATCAGCCTGCAGGCCGAGAACCGCAACAAGCTGGCCGACGTGCTCAACGAGATCTCGCGCCTGTACGTGCGCCAGAACATCGACCAGAAGACCGTGCAGGCCGAGCGCGCACTGGCCTTCCTGGGCACCGAACTGCCGAAGTTCAAGGCGCAGCTGGAGCAGTCGGAAGACAGCTACAACCAGTACCGCAACCAGAACGGCACCATCAGCCTGGACGACGAGGCCCGCAATGCGCTGGCCCAGAGCGTCGACCTGCAGGCCAAGCTGCTCGACGCCAAGCAGAAGCGGCTCGACCTCATGGGCAACTTCACGGCCAAGCACCCCGCCGTGGTGACGCTGGACACGCAGATCGCCTCGCTGAAGAAGGAGCTCGGCGGCGTGGAGGGCCGCATCCGCCGCATGCCCATGATGCAGCAGAACTCGCTGCGCATGCAGCGCGACATCAAGGTCAACACCGACCTGTACGCCACGCTCCTGAACAGCTCGCTGCAGATGCGCCTGGCCAAGGAAGGCAAGGTCGCCAACGTGCGCGTGCTCGACCAGGCGCTGGTGGCGGAGAAGCCGGTGCGCCCCAAGCCGCTGATCGTGGTTGCGCTGGCGCTGGCGGCGGGGCTGTTCTTCGGCGGCGCCGCGGCCATGGCGCGCAAGAACCTGCGCCGCTCCATCGCCAGCCCCGAGGACATCGAGGCCGTCACGGGCCTGAGCGTGTACAGCACCATCGCGCTGAGCAGCCAGCAGCGCGTGCTCGACCGCGCCATCCGCGCCGGCAAGCCGGGCGTGAAGGTGCTGGCCGCGCTGCACGTGCAAGACCCGGCGCTCGACGGCCTGCGCCGGCTGCGCACCGCGCTGAAGTACGTGATGCATGGCGCGCCGAACAACCGCATCCTGATCGCCAGCGCCACGGCCGGCGCGGGCAAGACCTTCGTGTCGTCGAACTTCGCCACCCTGCTGGCCGCCTCCGGCAAGCGCGTGCTGCTGATCGACGCCGACATGCACCGCGGCAGCCTGAGCGAAGAGTTCGGCCTGCTGCGCAAGGACGGCCTGGCCGACGTCATTGCCGGCGGCGTGCCGCTGGAGCAGGCCATTCACCACCATGTGCTGCCGCACCTGGACGTGATGACCTCCGGCAAGCCGCATGCGGACCCGGCCGGCCTGCTGGCCAGCGAGGTGTTCACGCACACGCTGCAGACCCTGTCGGCGCGCTACGACGTGGTGATCGTCGACGCGCCGCCCACGCTGGTGGCCACCGAGACCGCCGAGATGGCGCCCATCATGGGCACCTTGCTGCTGGTGGCGCGCGCCGACGCCAGCGAAATGGGCGAGCTGGTGGAAAGCGCCAAGCGGCTGGCCCATGTGGGCGCCGTATTCCACGGGGTGGTGTTCAACGCGGTGGACACCTCGCAACGCCAGCACCGCAGCTACAGCTACGGCTACTACGGCTATGCGCCGGCGCGCCGCGAGCCGTCGTATGCCATCGACACGGCCGACACCGTGATGCCCAAGCGCATCGAGCCGGAGCACGCCACGTCATGAACACGCTTCGATCGACCTCCTCCACGCGGCAGGGCGCCGACGGCGCGGCCGGGGGCGCCACGGCCGCGGCCAACACACCCGCGTACGGCCCGCTCGGCGGCACGGCCTGGCTGCGCCATGCCAAGCGCGCGGCCGACATCCTGATGGCCGGCTCGTTCTTCCTGTTCTTCGGCTGGGCCTATGCGCTCATCTGGCTCGGCGTGCTGCTCACCTCGGGCGGGCCGGCCATCTACATGCAGCCGCGCTACGGCAAGGACGGCAAGGTCTTCAAGTTCTACAAGTTCCGCTCGATGGTGGCGGAGTCGGACGCGGTGCTGGCGCGCCACCTGCGCGAGAACGAGGCCGCCCGGCGCGAGTGGGCGGTCTACCAGAAGCTGCAGAACGACCCGCGCATCACCCGCTTCGGCGCCATCCTGCGCAAGTACAGCATCGACGAGTTCCCGCAGTTCTGGAACGTGCTCAAGGGCGACATGAGCATGGTCGGCCCGCGCCCCTGCATGTTCACGCAGAAGGACCTGTACGGCGACTACTGGGTGCACTACTGCGCCGTGCGCCCGGGCATCACCGGCCTGTGGCAGATCAGCGGACGCAACGAGATCAGCTACCGCCGCCGCGCCGCCATGGACGCGGAGTACGTGGCGCGGCTGTCGCTGTGGCGCGACCTCTCGATCCTGCTGAAGACCTTCGGCGTGGTGACCGGCGCGCGCGGGTCGCGCTAGGCCGCCCTCCTTCGATTTCGTCTCCCTCGTTTCTTCAACCCCCTTCAACCTCTTCACCGAAAGCTCCTATGCGTATCTTTGTTGCAGGTCATCGCGGCATGGTGGGTCAGGCCGCCACACGCCGCCTGAGCGAGCTGGGCCACGACGTGGTCACGCGAACGCACACCGAACTCGACCTTCTCGACCAGGCAGGCGTGGCGCGTTTCTTCGCCACGGAGCAGATCGACCAGGTCTACCTGGCGGCGGCCAAGGTGGGCGGCATCCACGCCAACATGACCTACCCCGCGCAGTTCATCTACGAGAACCTGGTCATTGCCACCAACGTCACGCACCAGGCCTTCGTGGCGGGCGTGAAGCGGCTGCTGTTCCTCGGCTCCAGCTGCATCTACCCGCGCCTGGCCGAGCAGCCGATCCGCGAGGAGTACCTGCTCAACGGCCGGCTGGAGCCCACCAACGAGCCCTATGCGATCGCCAAGATCGCCGGGCTCAAGCTGTGCGAAAGCTACAACCGCCAGTACGGCGCCACGCACGGCATCGACTACCGCAGCGTGATGCCGACCAACCTGTACGGCCCCGGCGACAACTACCACCTGGAAAACAGCCACGTGGTGCCGGCGCTGGTGCAGCGCTTCCACCTGGCGAAGATCAGCAATGCACCCAGCGTGCTGATCTGGGGCAGCGGCCGCGCGCGGCGCGAGTTCCTCTACGTGGACGACATGGTCGAGGGCTGCCTCGAGGTGATGAACCTCTCGCGCGCCGAGTACGAGCAGCAGACCGACGCCATGCGCGGCCACATCAACCTGGGCACCGGCATCGACGTGTCCATTGCCGAGCTCACCGAGCTGATCCGCGAGGTGGTGGGCTACACCGGCAGCATCCGCTACGACCTCGCGCAACCCGACGGCGCGCCGAGAAAGCTGCTGGACGTGTCGCGCGCGGCCACCCTCGGCTGGCGCGCGAAGGTGACGCTGGCCGAGGGGCTGCGCCGCACCTATGCGGACTACCAGAAGGCCATCCGGCCGATCGAGGAGCCCGAGCACCTGCAGGCCCCCGCGCACGCCTGATCAGCCTGCACACCCGTCCCTTCCCCACTACCCGACAGGCCCACCATGCGAACCCTTTCCTTCTGGTCCGGCATCGTTTGCGCGCTGCTGTGCGGCCTGGTCGACCCGGTGTGGGGCTACGCGGCGGTGGCCGCGCTGTCGCTGGTGCAGCTGTCGATGCTGGGCGCCCCGGGTGCCAGCCTGTTCCTGCTGATCCACTACGCGGCGATCCTCACGTACTTCTCGATCGCACCGGCGATGCAGATCGCGAGCGACGTCGGGTTCTGGGAGGCGGGCGTGCTGGGCACCGCGGCGCACACGCAGGCGCTGATGCTGCTGCTGCTGTACATGGCCGGTGTGGAGGCCGCGCGGCTGGGCGTGCCCGATGTGCCGGTGCGGGTGCACCGGTACATCGGCGCGCATCCCGCGGGCGCGGCGCACCCGGTGCTGCTGCTGGTGAGCTGCTCGCTGTCCGCCTTCGCGGTGCTGTTGGTGCGGCCCGACCTGAACTTCGTGGCGCGCGGCGTCGTGGGCGACGACGAGAGCGTGCCGGTCGACCTCATCTTCTATTCCACGCTGCCCAAGCTGATCGTGCTGGTGTGCTTCGTGGCACTGGCGATTCACGCGGTGCGCAGCCGCACGCTGTGGGCCTGGTGCGCGGCGGGCCTGGCGGGCGGCCTGGCGCTGATTGCGGCCAACCCGGTGAACACTGCGCGGCAGGTGCTGCTGATCGGGCTGCTGCCGCTGCTGATCCACGCCTTCGGGCGCGGACGGCGCTGGCTGCTGGCCGGGGTGGTGTTCGGCGCCATCGCGGGCCTGGGCCCGGTGCTGAACCTGATCTCGCGCGGCAGCCTGTGGGGCGAAGAGCTCACGACCTTTCCGTTCAGCCAGGATTTCGACGCCCAGTACGTGGTGGCCGGCATCCTGGAGCGCGCGCCCATTCCCGACCTGGGCTGGGGCCGCTACCTGCTCTCGGCCGTGTCCTTCTTCCTGCCGCGCGACCTGAAGATGTTTCCCGACTTCGACCCGCTCGGCTGGTCGGCCATCCTGGGCAACTTCTCGCAGAGCAACCTGTCGCTGCCGCCGTTCACCACGGCCTACTTCGACTTCGGCCTGGCCGGGCCCGCGCTGTTGGGCCTGGCGATTTCCGCGGGCTTTCGCTGGGCCGACCGGGCCGTCGATCCGAACGGTCCGCTGTCGGGCTCCTACCTGGCGGCCCTGGTGCTGCTGGCGGCCTATGTGCCATTCATGCGCGGCCCGATCCTCGGCTGGGGGCCCTTCGCGGCCTCGGGCCTGATCGCGGCGCTGATCGCCGGGGTGCTGAGTTCGCGCGGCCGACAGCAGCGTCGCATCAAGTTGCGCGCAGTGCGGCGCGATGTTCCGAACGTCTGAGGGCGCACCCATGGCCACTTACCTGTACTACGACACCATCCGCCTGAACAAGGCGGCCGGCGGTGTGCTGAACGTGTCCGAGGTGCTGCTGCGCAACATGCGGCTGTCGCGCGACGACCGGGTCGAGGCGGTCAGCGAACGCCACCCGCGCATCTATGCAGCGGCGCAGCGCCTGAAGCTCAGCCGCTTCGTGCTGGACACGCTGCTCTACAACTTTCACCGGCTGCGCGCGCTGCTCGCGGGCGAGCGCGTGGTCTCGGTGTTTCCGAACTACTTCCTGCCGTTCACGCTGCTGGGGCGCCATCGCGATTCGGTCACCATCGTGCACGACCTGCAGTACAAGGCCTATCCGCAGTACTTCGGGCGCGCCAAGCGCCTGTTCCTGGACTGGAACCTGTCGCGCGCAGCGTGCAGCGAAGCGGACGTGGTGTTCATCAGCAAGAGCAGCCAGCAGGACTTCGAACGGCACTTCGGGCGCTGTGCGCATCCGGCGGTGATCTTCAATCCGGTGGACGTGCTGCGCGCCGCTGCGGTGCCTCCTGCCGCACCGGCTGAGTCACCGGCTGCGGCGCCCCACGAGCGCTACCTGATCGCGGCCTACCACTACTACCCGCACAAGAACTTCGGCGGCATCCTGGCGCTGTTCGAACGCATGAAGCGCGCCGGCCTGGTCGACTACCTGGACATCACCGGCAACGGCGCGGCCGACGTCGAGCGCATGGTGGCCGCGCTGGCGCCCGAGGTGCGCGGCTCCGTGCGGCATCGGGGGCTGGTGTCGCGCGAAGAGCTGATGCGGCTGTACCTGGGCGCCACGGCGTTCATCTCGTTGTCGACCTTCGAGGGCTTCAACCTTTCGGCGGCCGAGGCGGCCACGCTGGGCGTGCCGCTGCTGCTGTCGGACATTCCCGTGCACCGCGAGCTCTTCGCGGGCTACGGCTTCTTCGTGGGCAGCGCGTCCAGCGACGCCTACCAGCTCGCGAAGTACCTGGCGCGCCATGAACGCACCCGCCCGGCCTGGCCGCATGCCGCCACCTGCGCACCGGCGGCGGTGGCCGGGCGCTACCTCACGCTCAAGCGCGGCGCGCTGTCTTTCACCAGGGCGCTGCCATGAAGACCTTTCCCGCCGTGATGGTTCGCGTGGTCGCGGCGCTGCTCTTCGGGGCGGCGCTGGTGGCGGTGATCGCGCAGCCGAAAACGCCAGAGGCCTCCCAGACCCAGCCGAAGGGAACGACTGCAGCGCAGCAGCAGCCCATGCAGGCCCAGCCGGCCGGCGTGCCGGTGCCCGGGCTCGGCGTGATGGTGCACTACCTGCCCGACAAGCAAAGCATCCGCGAGGTGATGCGCTTCGACGTCGAGTCGTTCGCGAACCAGCTCGCGGAGATGCGGGTGTCGCACCTCATCCTGACGCTCGGGCAGAACAATGGCCAGTACATCGCGCCCAACTCCGCGCTCGAGGTGCTGTGCCCCGCCAGCGCGAAGAACCGCTCGCCGCGCGACCTGCCGCTGGAGATCGGCCAGGCGCTGCGCAGCCGCGGCATCGCGATGATCCTGTACCTGCCGTTTCGCGCCCCGCAGTCCGACCGCTACCTGATGGACTGCCTGGGCGACGTGAACGAGCAGCAGCCGCCGCCGGCCAGGTTCATCGCCGCCTGGTCCAGCGTGATCCGCGACTGGTCGGAGCACTACGGCCCGCTGGCCGCCGGCTGGTGGTTCGACGGCACCTACAACACCACGGGCGTGACGACGGCCGGCTGGGAGCAGCTCTGTGGCGCCGCGCGCAGCGGCGCGGCCAACCGCCTGCTGGCCTTCAACGCCGGCGAAGGCGCGCAGCGCTTCAGCCTGAAGTCGGTGCCCTGCCAGAACCTGATGGCCGGCGAATACATGGAGCCGCCGGCGCACCCCGAGGCGCCGCCCTCGGAGCTGATGTTCCACGTGCTCACGCCGCTCACCGCCTCCTGGGGCCGCGAGGCGCCGGCGCGCTTCACGGCCGGGCAGCTGCGCAACTGGATCTCCGAGGCCGCCGCCGCGCGCGGGCTCCTCACGCTGGACATGCCCGTGGACGCCACCGGCCGCTTCATGCCCGCGCACATCGCGCTGCTGAAGAGCGTGACCTCGCGCAAGCCCTGAACACCCAAGAAATCCTGTCACACGTCCATTTCAAGAACCAACCCCTCAAACGCCATGAAACCCTCCCTGCCCTTCATCGTCGTGGAAGACCGCCAGAACAAGACGCTCGCGCTGTGCCGTGAATCGGCGGTGCTGGCCGAGGAACAGCTGCTCGTGCTGTCGCAGACCGACGCCGGCGCGAGCTACGAACGCTTCTGCAAGTCGTACGTGCACCTGTCGAGCAACTCCGCCGAGTTCGAAAAGATCTGCTTTCGGCGCTACTTTCTCCTAGCGCAGTTTCTGGAATCCAGCCCGGATGTGCGCGAATTCGTGCTGATCGACAGCGATGTGCTGCTTTTCCAGGGCGCCGCCGCGCACATTGCGAGCCTGGTGGGCAAGGCCGACTTCTCGGGCTCTTCCATGCAGTCGGCCGACGGCTGGAACCCCTGCCAGATCTCGCCGCACGTGAGCTACTGGACCGCCAACGGCCTGCGCCGCTTCGTGGCCTATGTGCTCGACAGCTACGCCACGCCGTCGGGCCGGCGCAAGCTGCGCGAGATTGCAGCGCGCTTCGCGGCGCGCGGCGTGCGCGGTGGTGTGTCCGACATGACGCTGCTCTACCTGTGGGCGCGCACCACGGGCAACGATGCGCCCGTCAACCGCGTGCTGGGCGGCACCGTCATCGACCACAACATCAACGGCATGCAGAACCTGCTGCCGCGGGAGTTCAGGGTTCGCGGCGGCGCCAAGCGCATCACCTACAGCGACGGCAAGGCCTGGTTGACCACCGAAGCCGGCGAGATGACGCGCGTGGTCGCGCTGCACTTCCAGGGCAGCGCCAAGATGGCCATGCCCTATGCGCTGCGCGGCCACATGCACACCGTGGCGGCCGTGACCTACGCGCTGCAGATGGCGCGCCGCGGCAAGAACTACGCGTTCAGGGCTGCTGCGTTCGCGCGCCGGCTGTTCGACACGCGCCGCGTGGTCCACGCATCGACCGGCAAGTGAGCCGCCGCAGCGACGCCATGAAACCCTTCAGCCCCTCCCTCGCCCTGCCCGGCGCCCGCATGGCCTGGCTCTCGGGCCTGGGCGCGCTGGCTTCGCGGCTGTATGTGTACCTGTCGGGCTTCGTGGCCGTGTTCCTGATGGCGGCGACCATTCCGCCCGCGCGCTTCGGCGAGTACTCGGTGTACCAGTCGGTCATCGAGGTGGCGCTGGTGCTGGGCACGCTGGGCAGCTCGCTGCTGTTCTCGCGCCACGCGGCCGGCGGGCCGGCCGGTGCGCACGGTACGCCGGGTGTGACGCGCGGCGACGTGGTGCGCACGCTGGCCATCGGCCTGCCGCTGGCTGCCGTGCTGGTCACGGTGATCCTGGCGGTGCAGCGCCTGCCGGTGGGCGACGCGCCCTTCGCGCTGGTGGTCGCCACGCTGGCGATCTTCTCGTTCAACAGCCTGCGGCTGTCGTTCAGCCGCGGCCTCGGGCATGCGGGCCTGCTGAACCTGGAGGCCGGCATCCGCTCGACCATCCTGGTGGCGGGCGTGGGCCTGTGCGCGGCGCTGAAGTTCGACCTGGGCGTGGCGCACCTGCTGCTCATCAACCTGTTCGCGCTGGTGGTCGTGTGCACGGCCATCGGCCTGCCGGGCAACGGCGCGGCGCCGCCCGCCGGGCGGGCTGCCATCGGCCTGGCGTCGCAGGGCAGCGCCACGGTGTACTCGCTGCTTATGTTCCTGCTGCGCAAGTCGGACCTGCTGGTGGTGGCGTACTTCATGCCGCTGGGCTATGTGGGCGCCTTCAAGATCGCCTTCCTGCTGGCCGAGGCGCCTTCGCAGTTCGTGCAGGCCTTCCTGTTCACCAAGACCCGAGCCATGCTGGAGGCCGACCCCAGGCACTTCGGCGACGCCCAGCTGGCGCTGGCCCGCCATTCGTTCCTGCTCGGCTGCGGCCTGTTCGTCGGGCTCGGGTGCGTCATGGCGGTGGCAGCGCCGCTGCTCAAGCTGGGCGACGAGGCCCGCAGCATCTTCCTTTGCATCGCGCCGTACTACCTGCTGCGCACCTACACCATCCACCACGAGATGGTGCTGTCGCTGAAGACCTCGATGGGCTCGCTCGGCCGCTGGGCGCTGCTGGAGGTGGCGCTGCGCTTCCTCTCGTACGCCGTGGTGATCGTGCTGTTTCCCGGCAAGCCGCACTACGTGTTCCTGCTGGCCTGCGTGTCCGACTTCGTGCTGTACGAGACGCGCATGCGCCTTGTGTTCGGCTTCTTTCCCATTCAACGCCTGCTGCGCGCGAGGTCACTCAAGTGAAAATTCTTCTCTACTCGATGAACTTCACTCCCGAGCTGGCCGGCATCGGCAAGTACTCGGGAGAAATGGCGCAGTGGCTGCACGCGCGCGGGCACGACGTGCGCGTGATCGCCGCGCCGCCCTTCTTTCCGCAGTGGTCGGTGTTCGACGGCTACTCGGCCTGGCGCTACCGCAAGACGGTGTGGAACGGCATCACGGTGTGGCGCGCGCCCACCTGGGTGCCGAAGAAGCCGCGCACGCTGGCGCGCATGGCGCACCTGTTCTCGTTCATGCTGTCGAGCATTCCGCTGCTGTTCGCGCAGATGCGCTGGAAGCCCGACGTGGTGTTCGTGGTGGAGCCGCCGCTGTTCTGCGCGCCCTCGGTGCTGTTCTTCTCCAAGATGGCGGGCATCAAGTCGTGGCTGCACATCCAGGACTACGAGGTGGACGCCGCCTTCGGCCTGGGTTTGCTCAGCGGCGAGCGGGTGCAGCGCTTCGCGCGCTCGGCCGAGCACTGGCTGCTGGGCAAGTTCAGCCGGGTGTCCACCATTTCCGCCGCCATGGTCGACAAGGCCCGCGGCAAGGGCGTGGCCGACAGCCGCGTGGTGCTGTTTCCCAACTGGGTGGATGTGAAGTCCATCCACCCCACGCCGGCCAACACCTCGCCCGACGGCTACCGCGCCGCGCTGGGCATTCCGCAGGACGCGGTGGTGGTGCTGTATTCGGGCAGCCTGGGCAGCAAGCAGGGCATCGAACTGCTGGCCGAGGCGGCGCAGTTGCTGGCGTGCTCGCACGACATCCACTTCGTGTTCTGCGGCAACGGCCCGAGCCGCGAGTCGCTGAAGGACGCGTGCGTGCGCCTGGCCAACGTGCACTTCCTCGACCTGCAGCCGGCCGAGCGGCTCAACGAGCTGCTGGGCATGGCCGACATCCACGTGCTGCCGCAGCGCGCCGACGCCGCCGACCTCGTCATGCCCTCCAAGCTGGGCGGCATGCTGGCCAGCGGGCGCGCCGTGATCGTCACCGCGCATGCCGGCACCGAGCTGAGCAACGTGGTGTCGGGCCGCGGCATGGTGGTGCCGCCCGGCGACGCGGCGGCGCTGGCCGACGCCATCGAGCAGCTCGCCATGTCGCGCCAGACGCGCGAGGAAATGGGCGCGGCGGGCCGGCGTTTCGCCGAGTCCGCACTTGACCAGGACGCCATCCTGCAGCGGCTCGAACGCGAGCTGCAGCGCTGCGTGGCCGTCGGCTGACCCACCCCAACTCCTGGAGCACCGACCATGCGCCTTCGCGACAAGATCCTGGTAACCGGCGGCGCCGGCTTCATCGGCAGCCACACCTGCGTGGCGCTGATCGAGGCGGGCTACCAGCCGGTGGTACTCGACTCGCTCGTCAACAGCGACGCGCGTTCGCTGCAGCGGGTGGCCTGCATCACCGGCGTGGCGCCGCTGCTGGTGCGCGGCGACGTGCGCGACACGGCCCTGCTCGGCCGCGTGCTCGCGGACCCGGCGATCCGCGCGGTGGTGCACCTCGCGGGCCTGAAGGCAGTGGGCGAATCGGTGGCCGACCCGGTGAGCTACTACGACGTCAACCTGGCCGGCACGCTGACGCTGGTGCAGGCCATGGCGCGCGCCGGCGTGCGCACGCTGGTGTTCTCTTCGTCCGCCACGGTCTACGGCGACGCGCAGCACTCCCCCATTCCAGAGAGCGCGCCTTGCGCTGCCGTCAACCCCTACGGCCGCACCAAGGCCATGGTGGAAAGCGTGCTGGCCGACCTGGCCCACGCCGACCCGCGCTGGGGCGTGGCCTGCCTGCGCTACTTCAACCCCGTGGGCGCGCATGAAAGCGGCCTGCTCGGCGAGCGCCCGCACGGCCCGCCCGCCAACCTCATGCCCTACATCTCGCAGGTGGCCGTGGGCGAGCGCGACTACCTGCTGGTGCACGGCACCGACTACGACACCGTCGACGGCACCGGTGTGCGCGACTACGTGCACGTGATGGACGTGGCCGAAGGCCATGTGGCGGCACTGCGCCACGCCGTGCACAGCCCGGGCCTGCTGACGAGCAACCTCGGCACCGGCCGCGGCGCCTCCGTGCTGGAGGTGGTCGCCGCGTTCGAACGCGCAAGCGGCCGGCGCATCGCCATGCGCCTGGGCCCGCGCCGCGCCGGCGACGCACCGTCCTACTGGGCCGACGCGCGGGGCGCGCGCGAGGTGCTCGGCTGGCACGCACAGCGCGACCTCGACCAGATGTGCGCCGACAGCTGGCGCTGGCAGGCCACCAACCCGCACGGCTTCGACGACCCGGTGCCGCCGCAGATACAGCCCGCCTGGGCACCCGATGCCGGGGCCGTCCCCGTCTTCGCCGCGGACATGCCGCGCTTCCATACATCCAACCTGGGGCACTCCAATGTCTGACAACGCATCGCAATCCTTTGGTGAGCAGACCGACGGTCGTTCGGGGTATCCGCCAGGCATCCTGCCGCCGGCGGCGCCCCTGTGGCCCGGCTTCCTGACCGGACAGCAGGACTCGCCCGTGCGCGTGCTGCTGGTCGACGACGACGAGTTCATGCGCCGAGTGATCGCGCAGGAACTGCTGTCGGACCTGCGCATCCAGCTCGAAGGCCAGGCCGGCACCCTGCGCGACGGGCGCCGGCTGATCGCCACCCACGAGTTCGACGTGCTCATGGTCGACCTGCGGCTGGGCGACGGCACCGGCTTCGACCTGATCCGCGAGGCCCGCAAGCTCAACAGCACCGCCGAGGTCATCGTCATCACCGCGCTGGAGGACGAAGCCCACGTGCTGCAGGCCTTCGAGCTCGGAGCCACCGGCTACCTGCTGAAGGACGCGTGGCTGCAGAGCTTTGCGCAGGCCGTGCTGCAGGTGGTGAACGGCGGCGCGGCCATCACGCCGCGGCTGGCGCGCCGGCTGCTTGCACGGCTGAGCCACCGGCCCGGCGGCGCGCCGCCCTCGGCGGAGGCGCCCCAGCGCGAGGCCACGCTCACGGCGCGCGAATGCGAGGTGCTGCGCTTCGTGGCACGCGGCCATGTCACCGAGGAAATCGGCACCCAGCTGGGCATTTCGGGGCAGACCGTCAACGCCCACATCAAGAACATCTACAAGAAATTGCACGTGCATTCGCGCGCGCAGGCCGTGAGCTATGCGGCGTACTCCGGGCTGATCTGAGCACGTCTCCTTCCCCTACACCCACACCCCCGTACTTCCACAGCAGGCGACCATGAACAACACCCCCATCCACCCCGTGGTTCTTTGCGGCGGCAGCGGCACGCGCCTGTGGCCGTTGTCCCGCAAGGCGCTGCCCAAGCAGTTCGCGCCGCTCATCGGCGGCAAGAGCCTGCTGCAGATGACGCTGGAGCGCCTGAGCGCGCTGAACCCCGACATCACCTGCATCGCGGCGGAAGACCACCGCTTCATGGTGAAGGAAACGGTCGAGGCGGCGCACACCACGGGCCGGCAGATCCTGGAGCCGGTGGCGCGCAACACGGCCGCGGCCATGGCCTGCGCCGCGCTGCTGGCCTCGCCGCAAGACCTGCTGCTGTTCGCGCCGTCGGACCACCACATCCCCGATGCGGCGCTGTTCGCGCGCACCGTGCGCGCCGGCGTCGATGCGGCGCTGGCCGGAAAAATCGTCACCTTCGGCGTGGTGCCGAGTTTTCCGAGCACGGCCTACGGCTACATCGAGGCCGGCCAGCCGTCGGGCGACGGGCGCAGCCAGGCCGTGGTGCGCTTCGTGGAAAAGCCCACCGCCGACGTCGCGCAAACCCTGCTGCTGCATGGCGGCTACAGCTGGAACGCGGGCATTTTCCTGGTGCAGGCGCGCACGCTGATCGCGGCGCTGCGCGGGCATTCGCCCGACATCCTGCTCGCCTGCGAGCGCGCCACGGCGGCGGTGTCCACCGACGGCAGCTTCCTGCGGCTGGACAGCGCGGCCTTCCAGGCCTGCCGCAGCGACAGCATCGACTACGCCGTGCTCGAAAAGCACAAGGACATTGCCGTGGTGAAGTTCGAAGGCATGTGGAGCGACGTCGGCAGCTGGAACGCGGTGGCCACGCTGCACGCGGCCGACGAGTCGGGCAACCGCCTGAGCGGCAAGGCCCGCGCGCTGAACTCGCGCAACACCTTCATCCATGCGCCGCACCGCCAGGTGGTGGCGCTGGGCACCGACGGCCTGATCATCGTGGACACCCCCGACGCCGTGCTGGTGGCCGGCGCGGGCTGCGCCGAGCAGGTGGCCGACGTGGTGCGCAAGCTCTCGCTGGACGGCTGCGCCGAGGCGACCGAACACCGCCGCGTGGTGCGGCCCTGGGGCGCGTACGACAGCGTGGACAACGGCGAGCGCTTCCAGGTCAAGCGCCTGACCGTCAAGCCCGGCGCCAAGCTGTCGCTGCAGATGCACCACCACCGCGCCGAACACTGGATCGTGGTGCAGGGCACGGCCAGGGCCACCTGCGACGGCGTGGTGACGCTGGTGCGCGAGAACGAATCGATCTACCTGCCCTCGGGCGCCGTGCACCGGCTGGAGAACCCGGGCAAGACGACGCTGGAGGTCATCGAGGTGCAGACCGGCGGCTACCTGGGCGAGGACGACATCGTGCGCTTCGACGACACCTATGGGCGCTGCGCGCCGGTGCACACGCTGGCGGATGTGGCGCCGCTTGTGGCGCCACATGTGGCGGCGGTGGCACCCGCCGGGTCGGCGGGTTCAGGGGCGAATGCGGTGCTGCATGCGCCCCTGGAGCACTGAGCCTCGGGTTCGCCCTGGGCCGATCAGGCGCCGCCTGGCCCCATCGACCGCACGGCCTCGTCCCAGGCCTCGAGCAGCTCGGGGCGGCGAAGCCGCTTCGCCGCCTGCCGCAGGTGCGGGTGGTTCGCCAGGCGCGTGAGCAGTTGCAGCTTCTGGCGGGGCGTGAGGCCGCTGGCCAGGATCGGCGCCAGCCACTGCCGGGCCGCCTCCGCCGCCGTGTCGCGGACCACCTTGGCCGCGCCCGCGACCTGAAGGCCCAGTTCGTTGCAGAACGCCTGCAGCCGCGCGGGGCTCAGGATGGCGTCTTCATGCTGCTTTCCGGCGCTCGGTGCGAGCCGCAGCGCATGGCCGCGGGCTCCGTTGTAGAGCACGGTCGCGGTGATGTCGTAGGCCGGCGCGAGCTCGGCGTGGTGCCGGTCGCGGTAGAGCAGCCCGATGTTCTTCAGGTGCATGTCGGCATTGCCGAGCAGCTCGTTGACCTCGATGCGGCGCAGCAGTTCGTGCACCGCCGCCTCTGCGCATTCGGGCAGGCTCAGCAGCACCGCTGCAATCGCCAGGTAGGACTCGGTGTACTTCTGCTCCGGCGGCACGCCGAAGACCTGCGCGAAGTCTTCGAAGTGGACCTTGGCGCGCCGGTCGGCCACGTCGCGGTCGAAGCGGGTCACGGCCAGGAACTGGCCGTCCACCTCGTCGCCCAGGTCGTAGCGGTGCGGTGCGGCCAGCGCCGACATGGGCACCAGCTCGAAGCTGCACACATCGACCCCGGCCAGCCCCGCCAGCGTCATGGCCAGGTTCTCGAGCTGCGGCATGCGCGCGTACTCGGACGACGGCAGCTTGGCGATGATGGCGGCGTCGCCCTGGGACGTGCGGCCCACGAAGCGGCCCTCGGCGTTCTTGTTGACGCCGATCTTGGGCTGCACGCCAGAGATCGACAGCGCGTCCTGGAACGGCTCGGCCCACACCGAGGCCTCGAGCGCGTCCTGGTTCTGCGTGACCAGGCGCTGCAGCGTGGCACGCGAGATGTCTTCCCACTCCGCGGTGACCGCGCCCGGCATGTTCTTGCCGCAGGCCGCGATCATGCCCATGTGGTCCAGCGGATCGATGTCGGCCTCCTCGGCCACGAAGCGGCGGAACACGCCTTCGGGCAGCAGGTTCTGGAAGAACGGCGGCAGCTGGTAGTCGCCCTTGCCGCCCAGCACCGTGTTGAATTCGGGCCGGGTCACGTCGAGCCAGAACGATTGCTGCTGCGCCGGGTCGGCCGCGCGCATGGACTCCGAGAGCACATCGGCGTCGTCCCACGCAAGCCGGGCGTAGCTCTCGTCGGCGACGAAACGCATGACGGGCGGCGAGGCGGGCTGCGCGTACTTGAACAGGCAGCCGATGCGCCGGCCGTACAGCTTGATCACGAGAACGGGCACGTTCATGGGCGGCCCTTTCGCGCGGCGGGAGCCGCAGCGCCCTCCTTCAGGCTGGCCAGCCGCCGCTGCACCGCCGACAGCACATGCGACGAAGTGCCAGCGGGCGCCACGGGCACGGCGCCGGCCTTGCCCGGAGGCGAAGCCGCATCGGAAAGGTCGAGTTCCGGGAGCCCGCGCTTGAGCGCCCTGGGCACGGTCGCCAGATCGAGCTGCAGCACCTCCATCACGGCCAGAAGGGTCGACACCTGCACGTCGTTGCCCTTGAACAGCCGGTAGACGGCCTGGCGGCTGACGCCGGCCTGCTCGGTGAGCTGCTGGCGCGTCAAACCGCTGGCGAGCCGGGCGGCTTCCAGGCGTTGCGCGAGTTCGAGGGAGGTGCTCATGGCGTTGCGTATTCAGTCTTTGTATGAATAACTTATCGTATTTGCAACAATCAAGCAAGTTGCGTATTCGATAAGTTATTGGAACTTTATCGTATTCGATACAAGGAGACCAAAAGACGTTGCGCACGCCGGTCAGCGGATCTTCAGCACCGCGCTCAAACGCTCGACCAGCACACTCACCTTCGCCAGCGACTGCCGGCTGCGCAGCCACACCAGGCTGAGCGGAAGTCCGTCGGTCGACGCCTCGGGCAGCAACTCGACCAACGCGCCGCTGGCCAATTCATCCGTGATGAGCCACGTGGCCAGTTGCCCGATGCCCCAGCCCGCCGTCACGGCCGACGCCAATGCCTCGCCATGCCCCACCACCAGCCGTGCGTCGACCGCGCGCTGCTCGACGGGCTGGCCCGGCGTGGAGAACAGCCACGGGCTGATGCGGCCGTCGCCCCGGCCGTACACGACCAGGTCGTGCCCGGCCAGATCGTCCAGGCTCGCAGGCGTGCCGCGCGCGGCCAGGTACGAGGGCGCCGCACAGAAGATCAGCCGCTCCAGCCCGAGTTGCCTGTAGCCCAGCGCCGCCGCCGCGGGCACCGGGCCGCCGATGCGCACGGCAATGTCGACGTTGTCTTCCGCCAGGTCCACGAACCGGTCGGAGAACGACAGGTGCGGGCGCAGCTGGGCATAGCGCTCCACCATCGGGCGCAGCAAGGGAAGCACCCGCAGCCGCCCGAACGAGACCGGCAGCTCGAGCCGGATCTTGCCCGCGGGCTCGCTCTGGCGCTCGGTCGCCAGCACGATCTCGGCCGCCTCGAGCTCGCCGAGCACCATCGCGCAGGTCTGGTAATAGACCTTGCCGGCCTCGGTGAGCGCGAGGCTGCGCGTGGTGCGCTCGAACAGCCGCGCGCCCAGGCGTTGCTCCAGCCGCGCCACGCCCTTGCTGACGGCCGAGGCGGTCAGGTGCAGCCGCTGCGCCGCACCCACGAAACTGCCCGCGTCGGCGGTGCAGACGAAGGCTTCGATGCCCTTGAGGCGTTCGGTGGGGTTCATGGGCTTTATTCAGGAATCTGAGGAAGTAATAGCTGGAAATCTTATCGCCAACGATCTCTTCCATCGCGAATAAGCTCAGGGTTTACCAGAACCCGCATGCCGATACAGCCCTCCTCCCCTTCCCTCGGCCCATCGCCGCAGCGCACCGGCGCGGCCGCCCAGAAAGCGGGCGGCATGCTGTCGATCGTGATCCTGGCCATCGCGGCCTTCGTGATCGTGTCGACCGAATTCCTGATCGTCGGTCTGCTGCCGGCCATGGCGGCCGACCTCGGCGTGTCGGTGCCGCTGGCCGGCCAGCTGGTCACGCTGTTCGCGTTCACCGTGATGCTGTTCGGCCCGCCGCTCACCCTGCTGCTGTCGCACCTGGACCGCAAGCGGCTGTTCATCGCGATCATTGGGGTCTTCGCCTTCGCCAACGCGCTGGCGGCGATGGCGCCGAACCTGTGGGTGCTCGGCATCGCGCGCTTCATTCCCGCGCTGCTGCTGCCGGTGTTCTGGGGCACGGCGAGCGAAACGGCCACGCGGCTGGTGAAGCCGGCCATGGCCGGCACGGCGGTCGCCCGGGTCTACCTGGGCATCACGGCGGCGTTGCTCTTCGGCATTCCCCTTGGCACGCTGGCCGCGGGCACCATCGGCTGGCGCGGCGCGTTCTGGGCCTTTGCGCTGCTCTCGCTGCTGACGGCCGTGTTGCTGGCCGCCTGCATGCCGGCGCAGGCCCGGCCCGAGCGCATGCGCATCGGCCAGCAGATGCGCATCCTGCGGGAGCCTGCGTTCCAGTGGCATGTGGCGCTGTCGGTGGTCGTGTTCACGGCCATGTTCACCGCCTACACCTACCTGGCCGAAACCCTCGAGAAGCGCGCGGGCGTCGCCCCGGCGCAGGTGGGCTGGTGGCTGATGGCTTTCGGCGCGGTGGGCCTGGTGGGCAATGCGCTGGCCGGAAAGATGATGGACCGCTCGCCCTTGCGCGCGACCGTCTTCTTCACCGTGCTGCTGGGGCTGGGCATGGCGGGTGCGGCCGCAGCGGCGGGCGGCACCTTCGTCTGGCTGGTCGTGGCCCTGGCGGCATGGGGCATTGCGTACACCGCGCTGTTTCCGGTCAACCAGGTGCGCGTGATGAAGGCCGCACCCCAGGCGCAGGCCTTCGCGGGAACCATGAACGTGTCGGCCGCCAACGCGGGCATCGGCCTGGGCGCGGTCGTCGGCGGCCTGGCGATCCGGCACCTGGGGCTGGCCAGCCTGGGCTACGCGGCGGCGGGCATTGCCGCACTGGCTGTGCTCATGGCGCTGGCGACGGGCCGCATGGCGCGGCGGGAGCGGGCTTCAACCGCGCGCTGAGTCGACGGCCGGTGGCGGGCCGCTTCACCACCCGTGGAACCGCCCCCAGGTCTGCAGCCCGCCGTCCTCAGAGAGCGCGTGGTACTCCGGAAACTGCGCTCCCGTCGCGCACGCATGGTTCGGCAAGATGCGCAGCCGCGTGCCGATCGGAAAGCGCGCGGCAATGTCCGTGTCCGCCGCAGCCTCGTGCGACAGGATGCCGTGCTCCTGGTTCGCTCCGCTGAGCACATAGCCTGGCAGCACCGCACCGTCGAGCGTGCACACCTGCCCGTAGCCGAAGTCGCGCTTCTGCTTCTGCGTGCCCCGGTCGCGGCTCATGGCCATCCAGCCGGCATCGACGATGGCCCAGCCCTTCTCGGCCTGGTGGCCGATCACGGTGGTGAGCACGCTCAGGGCCACGTCTTCTTCGGTGCACACGCCCACGTTGCGCATCACGAGGTCGAAGAACACGTACACGCCCGCGCGCACCTCCGTCACGCCTTCGAGCGCCTCGGCCATCAGCGCGGTGGGCGTGGAGCCCACGCTGACCACGGGGCATGGCAGGCCCGCATCGCGCAGCCGTTGCGCGGCGAGCACGCAGCCCGCGCGCTCCTGCTCGGCCATGGCGCGCAGGGCTTCGGGCGTGTCGAGCTCGTAGCTGGAGCCGGCGTGCGTCATCACGCCGCCCAGGCGCATGCCGCCCTCGTGCAGGGCGCGCGCGACGTCGAGCAGCGCGTCTTCTTCCGGCCGGATGCCGGAGCGGTGCCCGTCGGTGTCGACCTCGATCAGCACCTCGAACACCTCGCCGTTCGCGCGGCCGAACGCGGCGATGGCGCGGGCCGACTCGACGCCGTCCGTGATGATGACCAGCGCGCAGCCGCGCCGGCGCAGTTCCATCGCATGCGGCAGCCGGTGCGGCGCCATGCCGACGGCGTAGAGGATGTCGGTGAAGCCGCCGGCAAAGAACTGCTCGGCCTCCTTCAGCGTGGACACGGTGATCCCCTGCGCGCCCGCCTCGCGCTGCGCCTTGGCCACGTCGATGCACTTGGTGGTCTTCACATGCGGGCGAAAGCGCACGCCCAGCGCGTTCATGCGCTGCTGCATGCGTTCGATGTTGCGCTGCATGCGCGTGCGCTCGATGAGCGCAGCGGGGGTGTCGAGGGTCTCTAGGGTGTTCATGAAGTCGTCCATCAGTCCAGGTACTCGCCCTTGGCCTTGAGCGCGGGCACATCGTCGCGCAAGCCGCGCGCAATGAGCGCCGACACGGCCGCGGGCTGCAGCGCATCGGCGCTGGGCAGGTCCACGCCCACGGCCTGCATCTGCTTGCGGAATTCTGGGTCGGCGGCGGCGCCGGCCAGCGCGGCGCGCAGCTTCTGCAGCGCGGGCTCGGGCGTGCCGCGCGGCGCGAAGACGGCGTTCCAGGCGCGCACGTCGAGCGCGAAGCCCGCCTCGGCGGCCGTGCCCACGTTCGGCAGCTGCGGCAGCCGCGTGGAAGCCAGCACGGCCAGCGCCTTGATCTTGCCGCCGGCCACCTGCGGCAGCGCGGTGGTGGTCTGGTCGCACATGAAGTCGGTCTGCCCGCCCATCAGGTCGTTCATGGCCGGGGCCACGCCCTTGTAGGGAATGTGGGCCACGTTCTGCTTCAGCGACGACAGCAGCAGCACGCAGCCGTAGTGCGAGATCGACCCCACGCCCGCGCTGCCGAACGAGGCCTTCGCCTTGTTCGTGCCCAGCCAGGCAACGAATTCCTTCAGGTTGCTGGCCGGCAGGTCGGCGCGCGCCAGCAGCAGCATGGGCGCCGAACCCGCGAGGCCCACGGGCACGAAGTCGGTCTCGGGGTTGTAGGGCAGCTTCTTGTACAGCGCCACGTTGGCCACGTGCGTGCCGATGGTGCCGAAGCCCAGCGTGTAGCCGTCGGGCGCGGCCTTCACCACCTTGGTGAGGCCGATGGTGCCGCCCGCGCCCGCCACGTTCTCGATGATGACGGCCTGCCCCAGCTGCTTGCCCATGTGCAGCGCGAAGCCGCGCGCCAGCGCGTCGCTCGGGCCGCCCGGCGGGAAGGGAACGATCAACGTCACGGGGTGCTGCGGGAAGGCATTGGGCTGCGCCAATACCGGCGCGTGCAACGCAAGCGCGGCCGTCAGCGCGAGCAGGCCGCGTAGAAGCGCGGCCCGCTTCAAGCCTTGCTCCCGAACGACTGCAGCCACGGCAGCGCCGGTGCGAGCGTGTCGCCTTGCAGCTCGGGCGACGGCGCGCCCTGCGGCAGCGACAGGCCCACGCGGTTGTGCCAGTAGGTGCGCAGGCCGACCGCCGAGGTGCCGAACATGTCGTAGCCCGAACCGGCGACGAAGGCCGCGTCCGCGGCTTTCACGCCCAGTTGGTCGAGCGCCATTTGGTAGGGGCGCGGGTCGGGCTTGTAGAAGCCGGCCTCCTCCGAGGTGACGACCACGTCCCAGTCGATGTCCAGCCGCGCCGCCGCCAGGTGGCCGAGCCGCTTCGAGCAGTTGGTGACCACCGCCAGCTTGCAGTGCGGCTTGAGCGCCAGCAGCAGTGCGCGGGCGCCGTCCCACACGGGCAGCGTGTGCCACCGGGCTTCGAGCGCGTCGGGCGCCGAATCGGCCATGCCGGTGTTGCGCGCGGCGTCTTTCACCAACTGCTCGTAGGGCACGTAGGCGCCGCAGCCGTAGGTCAGGCGCAGGTACTCGGCGCGCCAGGCGCGGCCTTTCTCTTCGGAGCCGGCGGCGGCGTTCCACACGGTCCAGGAATCGAGCAGCGCGGTGAGCAGGTCGAACAGCACGGCGCGGGGGTATGACGCGTGGCTGTGCGGGCGGTCTTGCATGGCGGTGGGTGTGTGCATGAGCACGGACTGTACGTTTCAAGACCCTGGTTGTGCTTCAATGCGCGCTCATCAATCGTTAAGCACAAGTTAATGATCCAGATCGAAGACATGCAGCTTGCGGCGGCCCTGCTGCGCGAGCCTTCTCTCAGCGCCGCGGCCCGTGCGCTCGACGTCACGCCGCCCGCGCTGTCGATGCGGCTGCGCAAGCTGGAGGCCACGCTGGGCCTCTCGCTGGCCAGCCGCACCTCGCGGCGCCTGGCCCTCACGCCCGAGGGCGAACGCTTCGCGCGCGAAGCCGCCGCGCTGCTCGGCCAGATCGAAGGCCTGCGCGAATCGATGCAGCGCGACGACCAGCGCCTGACCGGCACGCTGCGCATCGCCGCGCCCTTCGGCTACGGCCGGCAGTACATCGCGCCGATGCTGGTGCGCTTCGCCCGCCTGCACCCCGGCCTGCACATGCAGCTGGACCTGCGCGAAACACCCTGGCCCGACCGGCACGACGCCGATGCGGTGATCCACATCGGCGCGGTGCGCGACTCGTCATGGGTGGCGCGCACGCTGAGCGCCAACGAGCGCTGGCTGTGCGCCAGCTCCGAGTACCTGCGGTTGCACGGCACGCCCCGCGCCCCGCGCGACGTGATGGGGCACGACTGCATCTGCATCCGCGAGAACGACGAAGACGTGACGCTGTGGCACCTGCGTGCGGTGAAAGCCAAGGCGGCTGTCCGTTCGGCCAGAGGCGCCGGCCAAGCCACGGCCAAACGCGCGGCCGCCCGGGAGACGCTGCGCATCGCGCCCGCCTACGTGACCAACGACGGCGCCGTGGCCCGCCAGTGGGCCGAGCAAGGCATGGGCCTGGTGCTGCGCTCCGAATGGGACGCGGCCGACGCGGTGGCGCGCGGCACGCTGGTGCGCGTGCTGGCCGACTGGCAGTTCGACAGTGCCCCGGTCACGCTGCTGGTTCCCAGCCGCAAGGGCCGCACGGCGCGCGTGCAGGCCGTGGTCGCATTCCTGGTCGAGAGCTTCGGCGCCGCCGAAAAGTAGCTGCGCGCATATCCATAGCCGGATTCATTCGTTGTTGGCGCGGGGAGGCGCGCCAACACTGCGGGCTTCCAATATTCCCGGTGGAGAAGCTCCGATGAACGTTCCCTTCGATCACTTGCCGCCCTCGCGCCGCAACGTGCCGCAGGCCGCTGGCAGCCGCGTGCCGCTGGACGTGCCCGCATGACCACAGCCGAACAGGTGCTTGATGCGCCCTTGGGCCGGCACACCGAGGCGCCGACCGCGCCACGCCCGCAACGCGCACCCGCTGCCTCTCCCCAGGCCGCAGACAACGTCGTGCTGCGCCCCGCCACCCGCACCGGCATCTGGGCCACCGGCCTGATCGCCTCCGCTGCATGGCTCGCGCTGGGCCTGCTCACGCTGCTGTGGCCGAACAAGGCGGTCGGTTTCAGCGACTGGGCCTTCACCGAAGAATTCGGCATTGCCACGCTGGTGGTGGCGGCCCTGCTGCTGGCCATCGGCCTGCTCGGTTCGCGCGCGGGCAAGGTGACGCAAACGCTGCGCCCGGCCGGCCAATGGCTGGTCGCGCTGGCCGTGGCGTTCGCCGTGTGGGAGGCCGCCACCGCCAAGCTCGGCGTGCTGCCCTCGCCCTTCTTCGCGCCGCCGCAGAGCCTGATCGACGTGGTCAACGAAGACTGGCAGCGCCTGGGCCTGTCGACCGCGCATTCGCTGCGCCTGCTGGCCAACGGCTTCGTGCTGGGGGCGCTGGTCGGCTTCGTCACCGGCGTGCTGATCGGCTGGTCGCGCATCGCGGGGTACTGGGTGCATCCGCTGCTGCGCTTCCTGGGGCCGGTGCCCGCCTCGGCCCTGCTGCCGCTGGCCTTTTTCTTCGCACCGTCGAGCTACGTGGCGGCCGTGTTCCTGGTGGCGCTGGCCACCTTCTTCCCGGTGGCGGTGCTCACCTGGTCGGGCGTGGCCTCGGTCAACAAGAGCTACTACGACGTGGCGCGCACGCTGGGCGCGTCGGAGCGCTTCCTGGTGCTGCGCGTGGCTGTTCCGGCCGCCCTGCCGCAGGTGTTCGTCGGCCTGTTCATGGGCCTGGGCGCCTCGTTCTCGGTGCTGATCACGGCCGAGATGATGGGCGTGAAAGCGGGCTTGGGCTGGTACCTGCAGTGGGCCCAGGGCTGGGCCGCCTACGCCAACATGTACGCGGCGCTGCTCGTCATGGCCGCGTTGTGCTCGGGCCTGATCACGTTGCTGTTCAAGGTGCGCGACCGCGTGCTGTCGTGGCAGAAAGGAACCGTCAAATGGTGAACGCCGTGCTTCCCCCCGCGCCTGCGCCGACCGCCACCGCGGCAACCGCCGTCCAAGGCGCCCACATCGACATTCGCGGCGTCAGCCACTGGTTCGAGGTGTCCGGCGGCGTGCTGCAGGTGCTCGACGGCATCGACCTGCAGGTGCAGCCCGGCGAGTTCGTGGCGCTGCTGGGGCCCAGTGGCTGCGGCAAGTCGACGCTGCTGCGCCTGGTGGCCGGGCTGGAGCCCGCCACCACCGGCACCATCACGCAGGACGGCCAGACCATCACCCGCCCCGACCCGTCGCGCATCGTCGTGTTCCAGGATCCGACGCTCTACCCCTGGCGCAGCGTGTGGGACAACGTGGCGCTGGGCCTGCAGGCGCGCGGCGTGCTCAAGGCGCAGCGCGGCCGTGTCGACGAGGCGCTCAAGCGCGTGGGCCTGACAGATTTCGCCAAGGCATTCCCGCACCACCTGTCGGGCGGCATGGCGCAGCGCGTGGCGCTGGCGCGTGCCTTGGTGAACGACCCGCAACTGCTGGTGCTCGACGAGCCGCTGGGCAAGCTCGACTCGCTCACCCGCATCGCCATGCAGAGCGAGCTGGTCAACCTGTGGCAGCGCGCGGGCTTCTCGGCGCTGCTGGTGACGCACGACGTGGAAGAGGCACTGTTCCTGGCCAACCGCGTGATCGTGCTGAGCGACCGGCCGGCGCGCATTGCGGCGGAGATCGTGGTCGACCTGCCCTACCCGCGCCACCGCGGCGACGCGCGCCTGGCTGCGCTTCGGCACGAGGCGCTGAAGCACCTCGGGCTCGACGCCACCTGGTGAGATGAGCGGCGTTCCCGAGGCCGATTGGCTCAACCTGCTGATCGGCCTGCTGCAGGGGGCGCAACTGCAACTGCTGCGCGTGCTCGATGCGCTGGGCCTGGTCGTGCAGGCGCACGGCCAGCCGGCCTGGCCGTGGGCGCACCGGCTGTCGGGCGAGAACCTGCTGATCGACCTGGGCCAGGCGCGCCGGCTCGGCATCACAGTCGTGGTGCTTGCCGCGGCCTTGCTTGTGTTGCTGCTCGCGCTCGTCTGGCGTCGCCGTCGCCTGTGGCTGGTGGCGCTGACCACGCTGCTCGTGGTGCTCGCGCCCTGGCCCGAGGCCCACGTGGTGCTGGTGACCGCGTACCCGACGAGTTTTCAGCAATCGCCAACAGGCTTCACCGCCGCCAGCATCGAAAGGGGCCGCACGCTGTATGCCGCGCAGTGCGCGGCCTGCCACGGCACCGACGGCAAGGGCCAGGGGCCGCTGGCGTCCGCGCAGCCCGTGTGGCCGCCCAACCTGGCCGGCCCGCTGCTGTGGCGGCGCGCCGACGGCGACGTGCTGTGGCACGTGCTGAACGGCGTGCGCGACCGGCGCGGCGCCCTCACCATGCCCGGCTTCGGCGCCACCTTGCGCGACGCGGACGCCTGGGCGCTGATCGATTTCATGAAGGCCCAGGGCGCCGGTGAAAGCCTGCGCGCCGCCGGCCTCTGGACCCAGCCCATCGGGCCGCCCGACGTGGCCGTGCAGTGCAAGGGCAAGCCGCCACGCATGCTGAGCAGTTGGCGCGGTCAGCGCCTGCGCATCGTGGCGGCCGGCGGCGAGCCGCCGCTTGAAGACCCGCGCATGGTCACCGTGTTCCTGCAGCCGAACGCGCGGGCCGGCGATGCGCAAGCCGGCGATTGCGTGGCCGACGCGCCGGCCGCGTGGTCGGCTTTCTCGCTCATCGCCGCCACCGACAGGCTCGCCGGCACCCAGCTCATCGTCGACCGCGACGGCTGGCTGCGCGCGCGCGGCCAGCCCGGAACACGCGGCAAGAACGAATGGAGCGACGACGACCTGCTGTGCCGCACCGACTCACCGGCGCGCGTCGATTCAAAACCCCTGCCCCTGCCGCCCGATGGACTCGGCGCACTCATCGCCCGCATGGACGCCGAGCCGGTGCGCTTCGTCAAGGGCGGGTTCGTGCACTGAGGCGCGCAAAGGCAGCGACAGGACTACGATGTTTTCCGGGCCCCCGGGCCCATCAACCCTGAAGGAGACCCCTCTCATGTCCAACCACGTCTACAAGACCCTCGAACTCACCGGCTCTTCACCCACCGGCATCGAAGACGCCGTGCAGACCGCGATTGCCAAGGCGCACGAAACGGTGCGCAACATCCAGTGGTTCACCGTCACCGAGACGCGCGGGCATGTGGTCGAAGGCAAGGTGGCGCACTGGCAGGTGTCTCTGAAGATCGGGTTCACGCTGGAGTGAGAGACGCAGGCGGCCGGACCTGAAGCCGGTCGGTGCGGTTCACCTCGACAGGACGATCTTGTTCGGCGACAGCCCGGCCGCCACTGTCAGCCCCGCCTGTGGATTCAGCACGCCAGACACCGCATCGATGCTGTAGATCGACACGTTGTTGTCCGTGTTGTCGGCCACATAGGCGAACTTGCCGCTCGCCTCTATCGCGACCGAGGCGGGACGATTGCCTGTAGGGATGGTCGGCGTCACCGCCGGCGTCAGCGCACCGGTCGAGGCGTTCAAGCTGTAGGCCGACACATTGCGGCTGTCCAGGTTCGCCACATAGGCAAAGCGCCCCTTCGGATCCACGGTGATGCTGAAGGGGGCGCCACCTGTCGCTGGCGGTGTGGTTGCGACCGGTGCCAGCGCACCCGACACGGGGTCGATGGTGTACGCCACGACGTTCCGGCTGCCCTGGTTCATCACGTAGGCGAAGCGACCCGACGGGTCCACCGCAATGTCGTGAGGCCCCGACCCGGTTGCCACCGTGGGAGCAGCCGCCATGGGACTCAACGCGCCCGATGCAGCATCGATGTTGAAGGCCGACACGGTGGCATCGTTGATGTTCACCACATAGGCAAAGCGGCCCGTGGGGTCCAGGGCAATGCCATAGGGCGAGCTGCCGGTCGCCACGGCCGGCACCGCCATGGGACTCAGCGCCCCCGTATCGGCGTCGATGTTGAAAGCCAGCACGCTGTTGCCCGCCAGGTTCACGAAGTAGGCGAAGCGGCCGGTGGGGTCCACGGCCATTCCCGCCGAAGTGCCTCCCGTTGCCACGCCCGGCGCGGCAATGGCACGCAGGTCGCCCGTGTTGCGGTCGATGGCGTATGCCGTCACCCCGTTGCCCGAAGTGCTCGACACATAGACGAAGCGGCCCGAGGGGTCGACGGTCATGGCGTACGGCTGCGGCACCGACAGCGTTGCGCCCGGCCGCAGCGCGCCGGTCGTCGAATCGATGGCATAGGCGGACACGCTGTCGCCGTTGCCGTTCGACACATAGGCGAAGCGCGAAGGAGGCTCGGCGCAGACGACCTGCACGTCGCTCACCGCGGCGGCCGCGATCGTTCCGCTGCTGTTGTCCACGGTGCAGACGCGCGTCAGGATCTTCGGCTGTGCCTTGATCGACACCGCATAGCTCGCACCGCCGGCCAGCGGCGTCGCAAAGCTGAAGCGGCCATCGGCGGCAATGGGCAGGTCGTCGCCTGCTTTGTTCTGCAGTACCAGGCCGGTGCCCAGCAGGCCACTGACCGTGCCGGTGACCGCATAGCTCGGTGCCGGGGTTTCCGGCGGCGTGGCCGGTGCAGGTGTTTCCGGCGTGGCCGGTGTCGCCGGTGAGGGCTGCGCGGCTTCAGGGGCAGGCGAAGGTGTGGCGGACGAGGCGAAACCCGGGAAGAACCCAGACCCGCCGCTCCCTCCTCCTCCACCGCACGCGCCAAGCGCAAGCGTGACGGTTGCGGCCAGGAGGTGGGCGCTCCAGGAACGCGAGGGCAACGCCGGCGAGCGGCGCGAAAAGTCAGAAAGCTGGGGCATTGGAATGGTCGAAGAACGAAACGCCTCATGGCGAGCGCGCAGACTATCCACGGACGGCCTTCAAATCCATCCCCGAGAACAAGTAGATCGCTACGGGGGGCGACCGGCCCACCGCCGCCCAACTCGACGCCCCGGCCCGTGAATCAGCGCGCCAGCAACTGGTTGAGCTTCTGCTGCGCGTATTCCTCGTTCGTGGTGCCGTCCGGTGCCTTGGCGCCCCAGAAATCGGCGTTCCACTTGATGGCCTTCTTCTCCACTTCGGGGCTGTTGGTCCAGTAGTCGCGCAGCTTGGGGTCGGCCGCCGCATACACGCGCGGCGACGGCAGCGCCACGCTGGTGGCCTCGGCCACGCGGGCGGCGCGCTCGGCGTCCAGGCGGTACGACAGCAGCTTGAGGGCGGCGTCGTGATGCGGCGCGTCCTTCGGGATCGAGAAGAAGTCGTAGTAGGTAAAGGCCTGGTCCCAGGTCAGCTCCAGCGGCGCGTTGGCGTCTTCCTTCTTCAGGCGCGCCACCGGGCCGGTGTACGACAGGCAGGCAGAAGCTTCACCGTCGAGCAGCAGTTGCGGCGCCTGCGAATTGGTCAGCCACCACTTGACCACGTGCGGCTTGATCTCCGCGATCTTGCGCAGCGCGCGGTCGAAATCCACCGGGTAGATCTTGTCGGCCGGCACGCCGTCGGCCAGCAGCGCCGACTCGAACACGAAGCGCGACCACTGCGGCAGGCAGCGCTTGCCCGGAAAGTCCTTCACGTTCCAGAAGTCGGCCCAGGTCCTGGGGTACTTCTTCGACGGGAACGCTTCCTTGTTGTAGACCAGCGCCACGCCGATCACCTGCAGCGCCACGCCCTTGGGCCGCACGGCCTCCTTGGGCAGCGACGCCACGGTCTTCTGCGCCTCGGGCGAGAGTTTCCTGTAGTCGATCTCGGCCAGGTAGGGGTCGAGCTGGCGCACCTCCTGGTCGAAGATGAAGCTCAGGTCCCACTCGGTGCGCCTGGCCTCCACCTGCGCCTTGACGCGCGGGCCGCCGCGCGCCTCCTGCACGGTCAGCACCTTGATGCCGGTGTCCTTGGTGAAGGGGTCGTACACCAGGCGGCGCAGGTTCTCGCCGTAGGTGCCGCCCGGGTCCTGCGTGACGACTTCCTTGGCCTGGCTCCAGGCCGGGCCGACGCCGCAGGCGCTGCCCAAGGCGATCGCCAGGGCAAGCAGGGTCTGCAACCGGCGGGGATTCGATGGCTTCATGCGGATGCTTTCTTTCTTCGGATGACAAAAGGAAATGGGAAGGCGAAGGCGCTCGGCGCCTCAACTGCGCTGGCGCGCGGCCCAGGCCGAACGCGCGAGGAACAGGCCGACAACGATCAGCGCCACCTCGAAGGTGGCCACCACCGCCGGCACGGGGTCGAGCTTGTAATTGACGTTGCCCCACAGCCGCAGCGGCAGCGTGGTCATGCGCGCGCCGCTCAGGAACATGGACAGCACGAGGTCGTCGAACGAATGCAGGAACGCGAAGAACGACGCCGCCAGCACGCCCGGACGAATGGCCGGCAGCGTGACGAACCAGAACACCCGCAGCGGCGACGCACCGTGCACGGCCGCGGCCTGCTCCTGCCGCAGGTCCACCGCCTGCAGGCTGGCCGCGACGATCACCAGCACCAGCGGAATGCCGCCGATGGCATGCGCCGCCGCCAGCCCGGGAATGCTGCCCGCGAGACCGGCGCGAAGGAACAGGCTGTACAGCGACAGGCCGAGCACCACGCCCGGCACGATCAGCGGGCTGACGAGGAAGGTCATCCATGCCGTCTTGCCCGGCAGTGACGAGCGCACCAGGCCGAACGCGGCCGCCGTGCCGAGCACCACCGAGATGACGGTGGCCAGCAGCCCGACCGCCACCGAGGTGCCCAGCGAGGACATCCACACCGGGTCGGACAGGAACTTCTCGTACCAGCGCAGCGAATACGCGGGCGGCGGAAAGCGCATGTAGGCCGAGTCGCTGAACGAGATGAGCGCGGCCATGGCGATGGGCAGCAGCAAGGTCAGGAAGGCCACGGCCGCCAGCGCGCCCGACACTCCCCGCCCGAGCCACGCCGGCACCGCGCCGAGCGCGCGCAGCAGCGGCCAGCCGAACAGGTCGGCGGCGCGGTCGAGCACGGCGCGCCGCCATGAAGCGACGGCGCCTTGCGTTGCTCCACGGCTGGGCCTGCTCGCCCGCTGCCCGCCCCAGATGAACTCCAGCCCCAGAAAGCGCGCCGCCACCGCGACCACCAGCAAGGTCACCGCCAGCAGCACGGCGGCCAGCGATTGCAAAAAACCGCCGCTCGCCAGAAAGTCCGCCTGCTGCGTGATGTGCATCGCGAACATCTGGTCGGCCGGACCGCCGAGCAGCGACGGCGTGATGAAGAAGCCCAGCGCCGAGATGAACACCAGCAGCACGCCCGCCAGCAGCCCCGGCAGCGTCTGCGGGAACAGCACGCGCCAGAACACCGCCAGCGGCCCTGCCCCGCTGGCCGTGCCCGCGCGCTGCACCAGCGGATCGATGCGCGCCAGGCTGCCGCCCACGGTGAGCACCATCAGCGGCAGCAGCACCGCGCCGATGGAGATGAGCACCGACGCGCGGTTGAAGATGAGCGGCAGCGGCGCTTCGACGATGCCGAGCCCGACCAGCAACTTGTTGAGGGGCCCGTTGCGCCCGAGCAGCACCATCCACGAGTAGGTGCGGATCAGCACCGAAATGAAGTACGGCAGCACCACGGCGGCCGTCAGCACCAGCTTCCAGCTGCCGCGTGCGCGGTGGATGAGCAGCGCGGTCGGGTAGCCGAACAGCGCGCACAGCGCCGCCACCGCCGCCGCGATGCCGAAGGTGCGCACCAGCGACTCCCAGTACAGCGGCACCTCGAACACGCGGGCGTAGTACGAGAGTCCGGCCTCTCCCGCCACGCTCAGGTGGAGCAGGTCGGCCAGCGGCAGCACGTAGAAGAAGGCGAAGAACAGCAACGCGGGCGCGAGCAGCCACGCAGGGTTGCGCAGGTTGACGCGGGCCGTCCAGCGCGGGCCCGCGCTCGCGGCTGCAGTGCTCACGCCAGCACCCATGCATCGCCGGCCTGCCAGGCCAGGTGCACGGTTTCTCCGATGGCGGGCGGGCGAGCGTTGCGCGGGTCGAGGCAACGCACCTGCACCTTGCCGCCACCGGGCAAGGCGGCGTCGATGCGCAGGATCTCGCCGAGGAACACGGTCGATTCCACCGTGGCCGCCAATGCGCCCGCAGTGCCAGGGGTCACCAGAGACACGCGCTCCGGCCGCACCAGCACCTTCACCTGCCGGCTCGCGGCCAACGGTGTGCCGCCATGCCTTGCCTCGAAGCTGTGGGCTTCGCCGGCCTGCAGCACAGCCGCACCGCCTTCCACGCGCAGCACCCGTGCATCGAGCACATTCGACTCGCCCACGAAGCGCGCCACGAACTCGTTGCCGGGCTCGCGGTACAGCGCACCCGGTGTGCCAACCTGCACGATGCGCCCCTTGTCCAGCACGGCGATGCGATCGCTCAGCGCCAGCGCCTCGCCCTGGTCGTGGGTGACGAAGACGATGGTGGTGCCCAGCGTGCGGTGCAGCGCGCGAATCTCGATCTGGATGGCCTCGCGCAGCCGCCGGTCGAGCGCGCTCAGCGGTTCGTCCATCAGCACCACGCGCGGGCGGCGCACGATGGCGCGCGCAATGGCCACGCGCTGCTGCTGTCCGCCGCTGAGCTGCGCGGGCAGCCGCCCGGCGTACTCGCCCAGGTGCAGCAGCTCCAATGTTTCGCCGATGCGGCGCGCGCTCTGGTCGCGGCCCAGGCCCGCCATGCGCAGCGGAAAGCCGACGTTCTGCGCCACCGTCATGTGCGGAAACAGCGCGTAGTGCTGGAACACCATGCCGAAGCCGCGCTTGTGCGGCGGCACGCCGCGCAGCGAGCGGCCGTCCACCAGGATGTCGCCCTCGTCCACCGCCGCGAAGCCCGCAATGGCGCCCAGCAGCGTGGTCTTGCCGCTGCCGCTCGGGCCGAGCAGCGTGACGAATTCGCCGGGCTCGATCTGCAGGTCGACGTTGTCCACCGCGGTGAAGCGGCCGAAGCGGCGGCTCAGGCCGCGAATGGCGATGCGGCTGCCGATGGATGAAGACGACGCGGCGCTGCGCACACCGGCTGGGGCGCGCAGGGCGTGCGCGCCCAGGGGAATGTCGGTGCCGATGGAACTCATGGAAGAACAGGCTCGGCAAGGGGCTGGCCCTGCACCACGCGGCCGCCGGCCAGGGTCGGCTCGGCCAGACCGAGGCCGGACTGGCGGCGGTCGAGGGAATTCGAGGAGGTCATGCGGGTATCCGGAGAGCGAGGAAATAAAGCGGTGTGACAGCAGCCGTCAGCCGTAGCCGTACGGGTTGGGCACGTCGCCGGCCAGCAGCCATGCACCGATGCTCTGGTGCCGGTAGTCCAGCGGGTCGTGCAGCGTGTGCACGCGCACGTTGCGCCAGTAGCGGTCGAAGCCGTGGCGCGACGCGGTGGCGCGCGCGCCGATCAGCTCGAAGATCTGCGAGGTCACGTGCAGCGCGGTGCGCGCCGCCTGCGTGCGGGCCGAGGCCACGTCGATGGCGAGCGCTGCGCGCTCTTCGGCGGTCAATTCGGCGCCGCGCTCCCAGGCCTGCTGGAAGCGCGCGCTGGTGTGGTTCGACAGCGCCGTGGCGGCCTGCAGGCCGGACCACATTTCGCCGGCGCGCAGTTGCAGCATCCGGTCGTCCTGCGAGCGCTCCACGCCGGCCTGCGGCCAGGGCTGGGTCTGCGTGCGCAGGTGGTCGATGGCCGCGCGCAATGCGCCCAGCGCGTTGCCCAGGTAGATCTCGGTGAGCACGACCTGACCGATGAGATTGCGCAGGGTGGCGCGCGCGCTCGAGGCCACGCCGGGCGGGCCGAGCACTTCGTCGTGCGCAATGCGCACATGGTCGAAGGACACGCTGCCGCTGTCGGTCTGGCGCTGGCCCATGTTGTCCCAGTCGTCGTTCACGCGGATGCCCGCGCGCGACGTAGGCACCACGGCGAACACGCGGTCGGTGGGCTCGGGGCCGAGCACGACCGACACGTTGAGCACGTCGGAATCCGTGGCGCCGGAGCAGAAGGCCTTCACGCCGTCGATGTCCAGCCCGTCGGGCGTGCGCACGGCGTTCAGGCGCGTGTCGCGCGCGTTCACGGCGTTGCCCCAGAACCAGCGGTGTTCCACCGCCTGGCCCAGGTAGCGGGCCTGCTGTGCCTCGGAGCCGAACAGCAGCACGCTCGCCACCTGCAGGTGCTGGAAGCCGAAGAGGTGTGCCAGCGAACTGTCGGCCTGTGCCAGGCGACGCAGGATGCGAAAGATCAGCGGCCACGCCGCCTGTTGTCCACCGTGCGCGGAAGGAATGGCCAGCGTCAGCAGGCCGCTCTGGCGCAGCAGCTGGCGCTCGGCCCGTGCGGTGCCGCCGGCACGGTCGCGTTCCGCCGCGGTGGCGGCCAGCGATTCTGCAAGCGCGTTGACCGCGGAGGTGAATTCACCGAAGTCTTCGGCGAACGGGTCCGACGAAGCAGCGAAAGACAAGGGGGAGGAAGGCAGAGATGACAAGGCGATTCCGGCAAGCCGCAGAGGGAGCGAGGAAGCCGCTCGACGATGAAGCCACGGAGTCTAGAAACGGAAGTGCTCACCCGGAACGAAGAAAAGCGCATGAACAAATGCGAACTTCGTTGCGGCCGGGCGTGCGCGCCCGGCCGCCTTGCGATGCGCTCAGGTCGCGGGTGCGTTTTCCTGCGGCTCGCCCAGCGACAGCATCAGACGGTTGGCCCAGTTGAAGAACGCCGCGCCATGGATCACGTCGGCAATCGCCAGGTCGTCCAGGCCCTGCGCGCGCAGGCTGTCGATGTGCGTGCCGTCGAAGGTCGAAGGCGTGGACGACAGCGCGACCGACGCGGCGACGATCGCGTTCCAGCGCTCGCCCAGTTCGGCCAACTCGCCGTTCACGGCATTCACGCCTTCGTCGAGCAGCCGCTGCACATCGTCGGTGCGGTGCGAGAAATGCGAGGCGAAGCGCGCATGCACCGACGCGCAGTAGATGCACCCGTTGTAGCGCGAGGCCGCGGCGGCCGACAGCTCGCGCTCGGCGCGCGGCAGGCCGGCCTCGGGGTTGTAGAAGATGTCCTTGTCGGTGCGCGTGCGCGCGCCCAGGATGTCGGGGTCGCGCGCCAGCAGGCGGAAGTACGGCGACTTGGCACGCGCGGCGTCCACCAGGCCCGCGAAGTGGCGTTCTGTCAGCTCGGCCTCGGGCAGCGGCGCCAGCCAGGGCAGCCATTCGAGCTGCGCCTGCGTGAAGGCCGTGGGGTGCGTGTTGCCGGCGTGGGTCAGGGTCGATTCGGTCGTCATGGGGTTCAATCGATGTGGACTGCGGGACGTTGTGACAGCGCCTTCAAACCGGTGACGACACGGATCTGGAACGCGAGGAAGGCGACAAGCTGCGACAGGGTCACGATCTCGGTGCTGCGCCAGCCGGCATCGAGCAAGGTCTGCAACGCGGCAGGGCTCGCATCGCGCGGATGAAAGACCAGCAGGTGCGCATGCACCAAGGCCGCCGAGAGCCGGGCGCCGAGCACTTCACGGTGCGCATCGCTCACCTTGTACGACGGGCCTGCCGTGTCTTCGGCGCTGAGCCGGCCGGCCGGATAGCGGCCATAGGGCCCTTGCGTGGCACCGAGCTTCACCTCGGCGGCAATGGCATCGGCCACGCCGGCGCGTGCGCCCTGCCCGGCCAATTGCTCGGCGTAGAAACGCGCCACGTCGGCCTGGCCATGCAGGCCGGTCACGAAGACAGCAACCGCGAACCGGTCCGCAATGTCGAAATGCCCGAACACCGGCGGCGTGGGCGCGAACAGCGACAGGTAGCTCTGCTGGGCGTTGATGCGCGCCTGCTCGCGCTGCACGCGAAGCTGGTCGATGGCATCGCCGGGCGCGATGCCGACCAGCTGGTCGATCACGTCGGGAACGGGAATGGATGCAACGGCGTTCATGCGGTCTCGAGGAGTGAAACGGGTTGGGGGTCTGCCGCCTTTGCAGCCCCGGGCACCCAGCCCAGGGCCGGCGCGACCACGGTGGCGGTCAGTTCGATGGAGCGCAGGATCGCGGCGTGCGGCGGATCGACCGAGTGCACCTGGCACACCAGGTCGGTCACCCGCGCGAGCGTGCTGTCGGCGCGCAGCGAGGCGATCACCTCGTCGGGGGAGCCGACGTGCACGTCGTACGCGGCAATCAGTTGTTCGAGCGTGGCGTCGGGCCCGGCGCGGTCCGCGAGGCCCGCCTGTCCGGACGCGGCGAAGCGCGCGGCCGAGCGGCGCAGGCCGATGTCGGCCAGGCGCAGCGCTTCTTGCCGGGTGTCGGCCACGAACACGCTGCGCGAGCCCACGATGCGCGGTGCCCTGCCGGCCGGCAGCGCGGCCAGGTAGGCATCGACGATCGGGTTCTGGATGTCGGCGAGCGTGGCGTCGAGCGCATCGACGGGGCGCGGCTGGGTGCGCGACAGCATCAGCCCGTCGCCCGCCTGCCCGGCCCGCGTGCCGCCGCCCACCGAGAAGGTGGCTTGCCAGATGCGCTCGAGCAGCTGCGAGCCCGCGGGGTACAGCGTGTCGCCGCCGGCGAGCGGCCGGCCGGCCCAGGCGGCGCGCACCGCGTCGAGCTGCCGCGCGAAGAGCGCCGAGCGGTCGTTGCCGTCGAGCCCGAAGGCCGCGAACGATTCGGGCGTGCCGCCCGTGCCCACGCCCACGTCGAGCCGGCCGCCCGAGAGCAGGTCGAGCACGATGGCGTCCTCGGCCACGCGCACCGCGTTCTCCAGCGGCAGCGTGACGATGCCGGTGCCCAGGCGGATGCGCCGCGTGCGCGAGGCCACGTACGAAAGAAACACGAACGGCGACGGCAGGCCGCCTTCGTGTTCATGGAAATGATGCTGCGCGACCCAGGCGGAATCGAAGCCGAAGGCCTCGGCATGGGCGATCTGCGCGGCCACGAGGCGGTAGCGCTCGGCCGCGCTGGTGTCGTCGAGCAGGCGGCTGAAGAAGCCGAGGCGCAAGGGAGGTCGTTGGATGGCGGACAAGGTGCGGCGCAAAGCGAAGGAAAGCGCCGATTGGGCGTGCAACGCCGCGCATGCGGAACGCCGGATTTCGCGTTTGTTTATCCGTTTTTCGTTGCCCCGGCCTCGGGGTGCCGGTACGCCGGCCGGTGTCCGGCGACGCGGCTGCCCGGCCGCCTGGCGTTTGCGGGTACTGGTACATTTCCCCGGCCTCAGAAACCAAAGGGATATCGGTGTCACTCGCAGCGGCCTTGGCCGGTCTTTCCATCCTCGTCATCGGGGACAGCCACCTCGCACAACCCAGCTACCTGATGTCGTCGCTGCATGACGAACTGCAGCGCCAGGGCGCGCAGGTGCATTCGATCGGCGTGTGCGGCGTGCTGCCCTACGACTGGACCGTGTCCAAGCCCGGCACCTGCGGCAGCGCGGAGCGCATCGGCAACCGCGCGCCCACCACCAGCAGCACCGGCCGGACCACGGCGGTGGCGCAGCTCGTGAAGGCGGAGCACCCCGACCTGGTGCTGGTCGTGCTCGGAGACACCATGGCGGCCTACAAGCAGCCCGACTTTCCGATGAACTGGGTGTGGCAGCAGGTGAGCACGCTCACCGGCGCCATCGCCGCAACGGGCACCCGCTGCGCGTGGGTCGGCCCCGCCTGGGGACAGGAAGGCGGCAAGTACGGCAAGACCTATGCGCGCGCCGAGCTCATGAGCCGCTTCCTCGCGACCAACGTGGGGCCCTGCACGTACATCGATTCGCTGGAGATGTCCACGCGCGGCCAGTGGCCGACCGTTGACGGGCAGCACTTCAGCTCGAACGGCTACCGCGCCTGGGGCAACGGCATCGCCAAGGCGGTGATGCGGCTGCCGCTGCCGAACGCCAACGCTGCCGGCGCTGCGCGCCCATGAGCCGCGGGCCCCGCCTGCCGCTGCTGGCCGCCTTGTGCGCCTTGCTGCCCTTCGCGTCCGGTGCGGCGGCGCCCCGGCTGTACGACACAGGCCCCTCGCAAGACCTCGCGCTGGTGCGCTTCGTCAACGCGGGCACGCAGCCGCTCACGGTGCAAAGCGGCGGTGCCGGCAAGGCCAGCCTCGCCGTGCAGCCCTCGGCCCCCGTCACCGACTACCTGCCCGCGCGCTCCGACGCGCCCGTCACCGGCCAATGGCAGCTCGGCGGCAAGAAGCTGCCCATCTCGCTGCGCTTGACTGCCGGTGGCTCTGCATCGGCGGTGGCATGGCCCGAGGCCGACGGCACCCTGGCCGGTGCGAGTTTCACGGAAGCGCCCGCGCAGTTCGACCCGCTGCGGGCCTCCCTGGCCTTCTACAACGCCGACGCGCGCTGCACCGCGGGCCTGCTGGCCGCCAGCCAGGCTGGCGCGGCCATCTTCGAGAACCAGGCTGCGCTTGCCAGCGCGCGCCGCGCCGTCAACCCGGTGAAGCTGGTGGTGCAGGCCACCTGCAACGGCCGTGCGGTGGAGGGCACGGTGGACCTGGGCTCGCTGCAGGCCGGCCAGCGCTACAGCGTCTTTCTTGTTCCCGCCGGCAAGGATAGCCGGCTGATGGGCCTGCAGGACCGCGTGGCGCGCTGACCGGCCGTGGTCTTTGCGTCGCTCGAGTTCCTCTCGGTCTTCTTTCCGGCGTTCCTGCTGCTGTATGCGCTGACGCCGGCGCGCGCGAAAAACACCTTGCTGCTGCTGGCCAGCTGGCTGTTCTACGGATGGTGGAGCCCGCTGTTCCTGCTGCTCTTCATGGGCCTGACGGCGCTGGCCTGGGCGGGCGGGCTGCTCGTGGAGCGGGCCGGGCCGCATCGCAAGGCGGCAATGGTCGGGCTGATTGCCCTCAACCTGGGCGTGCTCGCGTGGTTCAAGTACGCCAACATCGTGGTCGAGACCTTCAGCGCGGCCCTTGTGCACACAGGCGCCATGCCCATCGAATGGCAGCGCATCGCCCTGCCCATCGGGCTGTCGTTCACCGTGCTGCAGGCGATTTCGTACTTCGTCGACATCTACCGCGGCAAGTTTCCGGCCGAGCGCCGCCCCATCGATTTCGCGACCTACCTGGCGATGTTCGGCCACCTGGTCGCGGGGCCGATCATTCGCTACGACTGGATCCGCCAGCGGCTCGCGCACCGGTCGATGCGGTGGTCGGGCTTTGCCAAGGGCGCGCGCCGCTTCATGATCGGCATGGCGATGAAGGTGCTGGTGGCGGACACGCTCGCGCCGGTGGTCGAGCAGGTGTTCGCGTCGGCGCAGCCCAGCTTCGTCGATGCATGGCTGGGCTGCCTGGCCTACACGCTGCAGCTGTTCTTCGACTTCGCGGGCTACAGCGCGATGGCGATCGGCATCGGGGCGATGCTGGGGTTTCGCTTTCCGGAGAACTTCCACGCGCCGTACCTCGCGCGCAACGTCGCCGACTTCTGGCGCCGCTGGCACATCTCGCTGTCGTCGTGGCTGCGCGACTACCTCTATGTGCCGCTGGGCGGCAGCCGGCGCGGCAACGGCCGCACGGTGGCGAACCTGATGCTCACCATGGGCATCGGCGGGCTCTGGCACGGCGCGGACAGCTGGAACTTCCTGTACTGGGGGCTGGCCCATGGCGCGGCGCTGAGCGTGGTGCACCTGTGGCGCGGCCGCGGGCCGCACCTGCCCGCGCCGCTGGCGCATGCCGCCACGCTGCTGTTCGTGATGCTCGGCTGGACGCTGTTCCGCTCGCCCGACCTCGCGACGGCGGGCGCCATGCTGGGCGGGCAGTTCGGGCTGCACGGCATGGCGCTGGGCCCGGCGCTGTCGAACATGCTGCGCGCGCCGGTGGTGCTGGCCTATGTGCTGGGCATCGCGTGGGTCGTGGCCCCGGCGCTCGTCACGCGTCGCCGCCCGGCGGGCAGCGTGCGCGCCGTGGCGGCCACGTTCCTGCCCGTCGCCGGGTTCCTGTTGTCGCTGGCGCTGGTGGCGAGCCGCGGCACGGTGCCCTTCCTTTATTTCCAGTTCTGACGATGGCGCGCCCTTCCCGACCCTCCGGACGTTTGCGAGCCTTCCTGCGCTGGACCAGCGCAGCGATGCTGCTCGCGGCGCTGGGCGCAGCCTTCGTCGCAACCTGGCCGAACATGGGCGGCGTTCTGCACCGCGTGAACGCCTCGCTGCTCGACGACGCCGCCGCCCGCCGCGAACTGACCCGCACGCTCGTGACCACGCCGCTCACCGACGCCCTCGCGCGCTGGCAGCGCCAGGCCAACTGGCTGGTGCTGCGAGACCTGGGGCCGGAGGTGAAACGGGGCGACGACAACTGGCTGTTCCTGGACGAGGAACTGCGGGTTCACCGCGATCGCGCGGCCCACGCGGCGGTGCGCGCCAAGGCGGTGTCGGACATCGCCCGCGCCCTCGACCGCAGGCACATCGCGCTGCTCGTGGTCGTGGTGCCGGACAAGAGCCGCATCGAAAGCGCGCACCTCGGCGCGCTGCCCCGCCCGAGCGAGCTGGACGCCCGGGTGCGCGACTGGACCGCGAAGCTGCAGGCCTCGGGCGTCGAAGCGCTCGACCTGTCGCCCGTGCTGGCGGGTGCGTCGCCCTCGCCTTTCCTGCGCACCGACACGCACTGGAGCGAGCACGGCAGCTGGCTCGCCGCGCATGCCGTGGCACAGCGCCTGCAAGGCATGCATGCCCTCGAAGGCGACCCCGTTCCCTCGGTCGTCATGTCGCGTCAGAGCCATACAGCCTGGGGCGACCTGGTGCACCTGGCCGGCATCGACGGCCTGCCCGCGTCGCTGCGGCCCGCGCCCGATACCGACACGCAGTCGGTGGTGGAAACACGCAACGACAGCACCGACCTGTTCGGCGCCGCGGCGGTGCCGTCCACGGTGCTGATCGGCACGTCGTTTTCGAGGCGAGGCAACTTTCTGCCGTTCCTGCAGCTGGCCAGCCGCGCGCTGGCGGCCGACTTCGCGGTGGACGGCGGCGACTTCGCGGGCGCCGCGCAGCGCTACTTCGCGAGCGAGGCCTTCGTGAAGAACCCGCCGCGCACCGTCGTCTGGGAAGTACCCGAGCGCGCCATCGAAGCGCCCGTCGGCGACACCGAAGCGCGCTGGCTGCGCCGGCTTTTCACACCGCGGTGATGCCGTGCTGAAGCCGCGCTGAAGCCGGCTACCGCAGGTAGCCCAGGTCCCGCACGTCGGAGCGCACCGCCGCGCGGTCTCCGCCGTGCAGCGGCAGGCTCACCAGCAGTTCGAGCCGGCGCCGCAGCGAATACAGCAGCTGGACCGCGTCGTGCGCGAGCTTCCCGGGGTCGTCGCCGGCGGCCACGTCCGGGTAGGCCCACAGCGCGGCGTCGGGCTGGCCGGGCCATGGGGGCTGGCGCGCCTCGGTGGCCGCGTCCAGCGTGATGATGAAGTCCGCCTTGGGGCTGCTCGAACGCGCCAGCTCATCCCAGCTGCGGGGTGCGTGAACGGGAACCGGAATGCCCGCGCTGTGCAAGGCGCCGAGGGCTGCGGGATGAAACTCCTGCCTCACATGGCCGGGCTGCCCGCAGGAAGATGCCGAGAACCGCTTCGGGTCGAGGTGCGAGAGACACGCTTCGGCAAGGATGCTGCGCAATGAATTTCGCCGGGAGACGAAGATCACGCCTATACGTTTTTGCATGGAAGCTTCACTATAGCCAAGCCCGGTGTGTTCGTCATGACAGACGCCACCATTCGCCGAGGGACGTGCCGGCCTGCACAGCGCCGGCCGAACGGTGCAGACTTGGGGGATGGACAAGCATTTTCTGAATCCGCTTTTCGCGCCCGCTTCCGTCGTGGCCTTCGTCGGCCATGCCGACGATCCGGCCGGCCAGACGCCCGCAGGCCGCACCCTGCGCGAGGCCTTTCGCGCCGACCGCTTCAACGGCACCCTTCGCTTCCTGGACGTGCGCACCAAGGGCACGCTGGAGGAACTCTCGCAGACCCATGCTGACCTGGCGCTGATCGCGCTGGCACCGCGCGACGTGGCGGCCGCGCTGGAAATTGCGGGCCGCATCGGCTGCACCGCGGCGGTGGTCATCTCCAGCGGCATCGGCGCCGACCAGGCGGCACAGTGGCGCAAGATCGCGCGGCGCGAAGGCGTGCACCTGCTGGGACCGAATTCGCTGGGGTTTCAGCGCCCCCTGCTGCACCTGAACGCCAGCGTGGCCGGACCGCTGGCCAAGTCCGGGCCGCTGGCGCTGGTGTCGCAATCGGGCGCGCTCACAGCCTCCATGCTCGACTGGGCGCGCCAGAACGGCGTGGGCTTCTCAAGCGTGGTGTCGCTCGGGCCGCACACCTCGGTCGACATTGCGCAGGTGCTCGACTTCCTGGCCAACGACCGGGACACGCACAGCATCATCCTGTACCTCGAAGGCATCGACGACGCGCGCCGCTTCATGAGCGCGCTGCGCTCGGCCTCGCATGCCAAGCCGGTGGTGGTGCTCAAGGCCGGGCGCAAGCCCGCGGGCAACGAGGCCGCGCAAACGCACAGCGCCGCCATCGTGGGCAGCGACGACGTGTTCGACTCGGCCCTGCGCCGCGCGGGCGCGGTGCGGGTGCGCTCCTTCGTCGAGCTGTTCTCCGCCGCCAAGTGCCTGGCCTCGCGCTACCGGCCGGTGGGCAAGCGGCTGGCCGTGGTCACCAACGGCGGCGGGCCGGGCGTGCTGGCGGCCGACTGGATCAACGAGATCGGGCTCGACCTGGGCAAGCTCTCCGCGCCCGCGCAGAAGCTGCTGCTGCCCACCCTGCCGCCGCTGGCGTCTCTCGCCGACCTGATCGACCTGTCGGAAGACGCCCTGCCCGCGCACTACCGTGCCGCCATCGACGCGGCCTCGGCCGACAGCCAGGTCGACGGCGTGCTCGCCATCTTCTCGCCCAAGCCCGGCGCCGATGCGGGCGCGGTGGCCAAGGCGCTGGCCGACATTCCGCGGCCCATGAACAAGCCGCTGCTGGCGTGCTGGATGGGCGACTCGTCGGTGGGCCAGGCGCGCGCCGTGCTGGCCGACGCGACCATCCCCAGCTTTCGCACGCCGGAGGCCGCGGTGGGCGCCTTCGGCAACATCGCGGCCTTCTACCAGAACCAGCAGTTGCTGCAGCAGACGCCCCCGCCGCTGTCGGCGCTGGCCAAGCCCGACATCGAAGGTGCGCGCCTGCTGATCGAAAGCGTGCTGGCCGAGCGGCGCAATGTGCTCACGGAGATGGAGTCGAAGACGCTGCTGTCGTCGTTCCACATTCCCATCACGCGCACGCTGCTCGCGCGCAGCGCCAACGAGGCCATGATGATCGCCACGCAGCTGGGCTTTCCGGTGGCGCTGAAGATCGATTCGCCCGACATCGCGCACAAGTCCGACGTGGAAGGCGTGGCGCTCAACGTGCTGAACGGCACCGGCGCGCGCGACACCTTCATCGAGATGATGGAGCGCGTGGCACGGCTCGCGCCCGATGCGCGCATCAACGGCGTGACCGTGCAGAAGATGGTGCGCGCGCGGCGCGGGCGCGAGATCTACGTGGGCATGGTGACCGATGAACCCTTCGGCCCGGTCATCGTGTTCGGCGCGGGCGGCACCATGATCGAGCTGCTGAACGACCGCGCCATGGAGCTGCCGCCGCTCAACCAGTTTTTGGCGCGCCGGCTCATCGAGCGTTCGCGCGTGGCGCAGACGCTGGGCGAATGGCGCGGCGCCCATGCGGTGGACATGGAGGCGCTCGAGGACGTGCTGCTGCGCGTGTCGGAAATGGTGTGCGAGCTGCCCGAGCTGCGCGAGATGGACATCAACCCCATCATCGTGGACGAGAACGGCGCCGTGTCGGTCGATGCGCGCATCGTGGTGGCCAGCAGCACGCAGGCGGTGGCGGGCAACACGGGTTATGCGGGCGGTTCCGGGAGCTCGGGCAACGGTTACCAGCACCTGGCCATCATGCCGTACCCCGCGCGCTACCGGCGCGAGTGGCCGATGTCGGGCGGCGGCACCTACATCGTGCGGCCGGTGCATCCGAACGACGCGCAGATGCTGCAGGCGCTGGTGCAGGGCCTGTCGCCCGAGAGCCGGTGGTTTCGCTTCGTCTCGCGTTTCCACGAGCTGCCGCCGTCGATGCTGTCGCGCTTCACGCTGATCGACTACGACCGCGAGATGGCGCTGGTGGCCGTGGTGCTGGAGCGCAGCGTGTCGCCCGAGGGCACGGTGCTGGAAAGCGAACGCATCGTGGGCGTGTCGCGCTACATCACCAACCCCGACCAGACCAGCTGCGAGTTCTCGCTGGTGGTGGCCGACGAGTTCAGCGGCAAGGGCATCGGCTCGCGGCTGATGGAAAGCATCATCGACGTGGCGCGCGACAAGGGCCTGGCCGAGATGGACGGCCTGGTGCTGGCCACCAACCCCGACATGCTGAAGCTGGTGCGCAGGCTGGGGTTCACGGTGAAGTCCTTTGCGGAAGACCCGGACTTCAAGCTCGTGACCTACATGCTGTAGGGCGTCAGGCCCCGGGCATTCCGTCGCTGCCGCTGCCGCACAGGACCACGGCGATCTTCTCGTCGTCGCGCCGCGCGAAGCAGCGCCGGCTCACGGCTGCCAGCGCGGTGGCCGCGCCCAGCTCGATGGCCAGGCCCGCGTGCTGCCAGGCCGAACGCGCCGCGTCCTCGATGACCTCTTCGTCGACCAGCACGATGTCGTCGACGTAGCGCTCGATCAGCTCGAAGTTCAAGGGTTCGGTCGAACGCGCGGCCAGGATGGGCACGCGCGTCTTCACGTTCTCCAGCTTCACGATGCGGCCTTGCTGGCGGCAGGTGTGCAGCGTGGGGCACCCTGCGGCTTCCACGCCGATGACACGGATCGAGGGCTTGAGCAGCTTAGCTGCCTGTGCAATGCCCGCGAGCAGGCCGCCGCCG
Organism: Variovorax pasteuri; assembly: GCF_051216435.1. NCBI lineage: Bacteria > Pseudomonadati > Pseudomonadota > Betaproteobacteria > Burkholderiales > Comamonadaceae > Variovorax > Variovorax pasteuri. The sequence continues at coordinate 76,008 of NZ_JBPJZS010000008.1, read as the reverse complement.
CCGATCGACACGACCAGCGTCTCGACCTCGGGCCATTCGTCGATGATCTCGAGCGCGGTCGTGCCCTGCCCGATCACCACGTCGCGGTCCGCATACGGGTGCAGCAGCGCGCCGCCGTGTTCGGCTACGTTGGCGCCGGCGGCATCCCAGCTCTGGTCCCAGAAATCGCCGTGCACGGTGAGCCTGGCGCCGTGGCTCTCGATGCGCGCGCGCGTGATCGGCGTGCTGGTGTTCATCACGAACACGTTGGCCGGCAGGCCCAGCGTCTTGCCGACGTACGCCACGGCCGCGCCGAAGTTGCCGCCGGACGCGGTGGCCAGGCCCTGCCTGCGCACCTCGTCGGACAGGTTCAGCACGCGATTGAATGCGCCGCGCGCCTTGAACGAGCCGGTGACCTGGTGGCACTCGGCCTTGAATCGCACCTGCGCCGCGCCGCCCGGCACCCAGGGGTGGGCGGCGACCAGCGGCGTCCGACGGATGTAGGGCTTCACGCGGGCATGCGCCGCGCGGTAGTCGTCGAGGGTGATGGGCATCGTGGTTTCGTTCATGCGGTGGCACCTTGCTCGTCCTCGACCAGCACGCACAGGTTGTTGCCCTGCTTCACGATGCCGAAGGTGCGTTGCGAGTACACCGTGCCGCCCTTGGCAAAGCGCACTTCGCGCGGCACGAGCGTGGGTTCGGTCAACAGGTGCAGGTAGCCCGCGACCTCGCCGGCCTCGACCGTGTCGCCCAGTGCGTGCAGCGGCTCGAAGTAGCCGTCGCCCGGTGACAGCAGGTTGCCGCCATGGGGCACGATGTGCACGCGGCGGCTCGGCGGCGGTGCGTCGGGCAGCGCGCCCGGCACCACGCCCAGCCGCGCGAGCACGCGCGCCAGGCATTCGCGCGTGCGCTTCACGCCCTGGGGCGACACGCTGCCGTTCTCGCCCATTTCGGCCGCGATGGCCGCCAGGCCCAGGTGCGCCGCGGCGCCGCAGCTGGTGCGTGGATCGCCCATGTTGTCGGTGATGACGGTGAACTTCGCGCCGAACCAGCGCGCCATGTCCTCGGCGCGCTCGCGCACCGCGGGCGCCAGTGCCGGCGTGACCACGACCTGCGCGCTCTCTTCGATGAACAGCGAGCTGCCGCCCGCATGCAGGTCCACATAGGCGTCGCACCTGGGAAACAGCACGTCGTGGATGAAAGCGGCAATCTGCTCCGTCGGCGTGCCGAACGGGTTTCCGGGGAACACCCGCGCGAGGTTCTTGCCGTCCAGCGGGCTCACGCGCGAGGCCGCGCGCAGTGCCGGCGCATTGGCCGCCGGCATCAGGATCAGGCGGCCCTTCACCTGCGAGGCGTCGAGCGAGCGGATCAGCTCGTTGATGACGATCGGGCCTTCGTACTCGTCGCCGTGGATGGCGCCAGTGACCAGCACGGTCGGGCCGTTGCCGTCCCCGATGACGGCGAGCGGCAATGCCACCGCGCCCCATGCATCGTCATGCCCCGAATGCGGCAGCCACGCATGGCCGACCTGCTTGCCATGGCGCGCCCAGTCAATGTCCGTGAAAACGGTGGAGGGACGCTGCGGGCTCACTTCACGTCCTTCTGTTCGTCCTTGAACCACTTCAGGCGCAGCGCGGCCAGGCTGCCGTCGGCGGCCTTGGCGTCGATGATCCTGTTCATCTCCGCCAGCAGCGCGGTTTCGCTCGGCTGCACGGCCATGTAGGCGGGGCTGATGCGGATCAGCGACTTCATCTCGATGCCCTTGGCCGGGTTCTCGTCGGCCACCTTCTGCGCGATGAAGTTGTTCTCCGCGAAGAGCAGCGCCTGGCCCGACAGGAACGCCGAGATGGTCGAGGCCGTGTCTTCCAGGCGGATCAGCTTGGCACCGGGCGCCAGTTCGCTCAGCGACAGGTCGGGCGTGGAGCCCTTGGGCACCGCGACGGTCTGGCCCGCGAGGTCGGCCAGCTTGGCGAACTTGGGGCTGCCCTTGCCGCCGTACACGCCCAGGTACACCGCAGCGTAGGGCTTGGAGAAGGCCACCTGCTTCGCGCGCTCGGGCGAGCTGCCCAGCGCCGCGATCACCACGTCGACCTTGTTGGACAGCAGGTACGGAATGCGGTTGGCGCCGGTCACCTGTTGCAGGTCGAGCTTCACGCCCAGGGCCTTGGCCACGTTCTCGGCCAGTTCGACGTCCAGGCCCGTGGGCTTGCCTGCCCCGTCCGTGAAGCCCCAGGGAGCGGCGTCGATGGTGGTGGCGATGCGGATCGTGCCCTTGGCCTTGATGTCCGCGAGCTTGTCGGCGTGCGCGAGCAGGGGCGCGGCGCAGACCAGTGCGGCGGCGAACAGGGTTTTCATCTTGAACATGGAAGCTCCTTGAAGGCAAAAAACGAAGACGTGGGGGAAGGTGAAAGAAGCCGGCCCGGCCTAGACGACCGACTGGACGAACTGCTGGAATTCGGGGGTCTGCGGGCTGCCGAACATGCGCTCGGGCGTGCCGCGCTCCCAGATGCGGCCCTGGTTCATGAAGAGCACCTCGGAGGCGACGCGGCGCGCAAAGGCCATCTCGTGCGTGACGACCATCATGGTCATGCCGTCGCGCGCCAGGTCCTCCATCACGCGCAGCACCTCGCCGACCAGCTCGGGGTCGAGCGCGGAGGTGGCTTCGTCGAACAGCATGAGCTGCGGCGACATGGCCAGCGCCCGCGCGATGGCCACGCGCTGCTGCTGTCCGCCCGACAGCTGCGAAGGCATGGCGTCGAGCTTGTGGCCCAGGCCCACGCGCTCCAGCATGCGCATGGCGAGCTCGCGCGCCTCGCCCTTGGCGATCTTCTGCGTCAGCACCGGCGCCAGCGTCACGTTGGCGGCGGCCGACAGGTGCGGAAACAGGTTGAAGCTCTGGAACACCATGCCGACGCGGCGGCGCAGCAGCGCCAGGTCGGTATCGGGCGAATGCACGTCGACGCCGTCGACCACGATGCGCCCCGCGCCGATAGTTTCCAGCCCGTTCACGCAGCGCAGCAAGGTGCTCTTGCCCGAGCCGCTGCGACCCACGAGCGCCACGATGTCGCCCTTGGCGACTTGCGTGGACACGCCGCGCAGCACATGGTTGTCGCCAAAGTGCTTTTCGACCGAATCAATGAGCACGAGCGACATTCATGCGTCCTTCCAGTGAGAGTGCCAGGCGTGCCAGCGGGTAGCAGATGGCGAAGTAGCACAGGGCCACGCCGCAGAAGACAGGCAGGTGCGCGAGCGTGGAACCCGCGACGATCTGGCCCGAGCGCGTGAGCTCCACCAGCCCGACGAGCGCGGCCAGCGACGTGTTCTTGATGAGCTGCACCAGGTAGCTCACGGTCGGCCCCAGTGCCACGCGAAAGGCCTGCGGCCACACCACGTGCCGCATGGCGTGCCAGCGGCGCAGGCCCACGCAGGAAGCGGCTTCCCACTGGCCCTTGGGCACCGATTCGATGGCGCCGCGCCAGATTTCGCCGAGGAAGGCACCGGCCGACAGCGAGAACGCAGCGGCCGCGGCCGCGAAGGCATTGATCTCGATGCCCAGCAGCATCGGCACCCCGAAGTACAGCAGGAACAGCACGCCCAGCAGCGGCGTGCCCTGCACCAGCTCCACATAGATGCGCGCCAGCACGCGCAGCCACCGCAGGCGCGAGGTGCGCGCCACCGCCACGCCGAGCGCGATGACGCTGCCGATGACGAAGGCGGTCAATGCGAGGGCCGCGGTCCAGCGGATCGCGCCGAGGATGAGCCAGAAATCGGCTATGGACAGTCCGCGCATCTCAGTTCTCCTTGCCGAACAGGCGACGCTGCACGAAGCCCAGCAGCACGCGCAGGGCCTGCACCGAGACGAAGTACATCGCGCAGATGACCAGGTAGACCTCGAAGCTGCGGAAGGTGCGCGAGTCGATGAAGCTGCCGGCATGGAAGATGTCTTCCACGCCGATCTGCGAGATGAGGCTGGTGCCGATCAGCGTGAGCACCATCTGGCTGGCCAGCGACGGAAACACGTTGCGCAACGCCGGCACGAACAGCACGTGCACGAGCACCTGCCGGGGCCGCAGCCCGAGGGCCGCGCCGGCTTCCGACAGCCCGCGCGGCACCGACAGCAGCCCCGAGCGGAATACCTCGACCATGTAGGCGCCGCAGTACAGCGCCAGCGAGATGACGCCCGCCACCGGCGCATCCAGCCGGATGCCCAGGTTGGGCAGCCCGAAGTAGATGAGAAAGAGCTGCACCAGCGCGGGCGTGTTGCGGAAGAACTCCACGTACACCCGTGTCACGCCGCGCAGCGGCTTGCCGCCATAGATCAGCGCCAGCGAGCCCGCCACGCCGATGGCCATGCCCAGCACGATGCTCGAGGCCGCGTAGCCCAGGGTGTGCAGGAGGCCTTCCACCAGTTGCCCGGTGTAGGGCGCGAGCGCTTCGAACTGGAACTGGTAGGCCATGGCTCAGTCCACTTCCAGGATGGCCTCGACCTCGACGGTCTGGTGGCCCGGCAGCGACCCCGCGCCGATGGCCGAGCGCGCGCCCCGCCCCACTTCGTCGCCGAACACCTCGACGAACAGGTCGGAGCAGCCGTTGATGACCTGCGGGTGGTGCGCAAAGCCCGGCGACGCGTTCACGAAGGCCAGCAGCTTCACCACGCTGCGCACGCGCCTCAGGTCGCCCAGCGCTGCCTTGGCCACGGCCAGCAGGTTCAGCCCGGTGAGGCGCGCATGGACGTAGGCCGCCTCGATGCTCACTTCTTCGCCGACGCGGCCCACATGCAGGTGCCCGTCGGCTTCCAGCGGGCCTTGCCCCGAGAGGTACAGCAACGGGCCGGAGCGGCGCCAGGCCACGAAGTTGGCAACGGGCGCCGGAGCGGGCGGCAGGGTCAGGCCGAGCGCGGCGAGCCGCTCTTCGGGGCCGAGGCCCGTGGCGGGCGTTGCCGTGTTGGAATCCAGGATCATTGAGAACACATCACCTCGGCGCTGCGGGGGCAGCTCCGGGTCAACCTTTCGACGAAAATCAACCGACTCGGAAGGATTGGTCAACCAATCCTGAACCAGACAACGCAGCCTTGTGTGACTGCGTAATGAATTCATTCTAAGATTCCTAATTGTGATTGGTCAACCATTTTGGCGAACTCTACAACCATGAGTGCAAAGCCTCTTTCGCAGCCTCGGGCGGCGTTGCAGCCGCCGCAACCCCTGCAGCCGCTGATCGAGGTGACCGACCTCTCGGGCCGCATCGCCGCGCAGGACAAGGCGACCGCCTCGAAGGTCTACCGCGCCATCCTCCAGTCGATTCGCGACGGCGTGCTCAAGCCTGGCGACAAGCTGCCCAACGAGCGCGACCTGTCGGAGCAATTCAAGACCTCGCGCAGCACCGTGCGCCATGCGCTCGCCATGATGAGCGCCCAGGGCCTGCTGGAACGCAAGGTCGGCAGCGGCACCTTCCTGGCCGAAGGCCTGATGCAACTGCTCAGCGAGTCCGACCTCCCCGTGGCCGCGCACCACCGCGACGTGCCGACGTACACCGAGATCCTCGAAGGCCGGCTGCTGTTCGAGCCGGCCATGATGGCGCTGTCCGCCCAGCGCGCCGATGCCGAAGACTTCGCGCTCATGCGCCACCACCTGGGCGTGGTACGCGACGCCGACCAGTGGCTGCAGTTCAAGGAAGGCATCTACGGCGTGCACCAGGCGATCTTTCGCGCCACGCGCAACCGCTTCCTGATGCAGGTGTTCGACGCCGTGGTGGCCGACCGGCGCGCGGTGCAGTACGACGGGCGCTCCAACCTCAACGGCCCGGTGGGCGCCGTCGTGCGCGAGCAGACGCTGCGCGAGCTCACGGCCATCGTCGACGCCATCGAGGCGCGCGACGCCAAGGCGGCAACGGGCCTGGCGGACGCGTACTTCACACGCATCCTCGCGTCCCTGAGCGTGTACGGCTGAGGGCCCCGGCATTCCGATGATCCGTACGATTCTCCGCATCTGCGGCCGCGCCGTGCTGTCGCTGGCCGTGCTGCTGACCTCGCTGTGGGCCTGCCTTGCGCTCTGGTACCAATTGCCCGGCCCCGTCGCCGTGAAGGTCGGCGCAGGCGTGCTGTGGGCTGCCTTCGGCCTGGCCGCCATCGCGCTGCTGTGGCGCGGCCGGGCCCCGCGCGCCCTGCTCTCCTACGCCGTCGGCTTTGCGCTGCTGCTGGGCTGGTGGGGCACCATCCTGCCGTCGCAGAACCGCGTGTGGGCCGACGATGTGGCGCGGCAGGTGAGCTCGCGCGTCGACGGCAGCGTGGTCACCCTGGACAACGTGCGCAACTTCGACTGGCGCAGCGACACCGACTACACCGCACGCTGGGAAACGCGCCGCTACGACCTCGACCGCCTGCGCTCGGTGGACGTGGCGCTGTCCTACTGGACCGGCCCCGCCATCGCCCACACGCTGGTGTCCTTCGGCTTCGACGACGGCCGGTTCCTGACCTTCTCCATCGAGATCCGCAAGGAACGCGGCGAGAGTTTCTCGTCCATCGGCGGCTTCTTCAAGCAGTTCGAGACCAGCCTGGTGGCGGCCGACGAGCACGACATCGTTCGCGTTCGAACCAACGTGCGCGGCGAAGACGTCTACATGTACCGCGTGCGCCTGCCGCAGGCGGAAATGCGCTCGCTGTTCCTGGCCTACCTGGACGAAGGCGCGTCGCTGGTGCGCGCGCCCAGCTTCTACAACACGCTCACCGCCAACTGCACCACCATCGTGTACGCCCTGGCAAAACGCATCGTGCCCGGCCTGCCGATGGACTACCGCCTGCTGGCGTCGGGCTACCTGCCCGACTACCTCTACGACGTGGGCGGCCTCACGCCGGGCTACAGCCTGGAGGCGCTGCGCAAGGCCGGCCGCGTCACCGACCGTGCCATCGCCGCCGACAAGGCGCCGGCCGCGAACTTCTCGCAGGCGATCCGCCAGGGGTTGCCCGGCGCAGCTGCCGACCCCAAGGCCACGCCATGAACCCCGTGCGCGCCTTCTCGCTGCCAGCGCTGGTGTGCGCCGCCGTGCTGCTGGCCGGCTGCGCGGGCGTGAAGGTGGGCTCCATCTCGCCGGCCGAGTACCTTGCGCAGCGCCGCGGCGACGTGCTCACCACCGGCACGCTCAGCACCTCGGCGCAGGAGGTGCTGCGCGTGATCGGCACCGACGCCGACCTCTGCCGCAAGGACGGCCCGGCCTGCCGCAACGCGCTGGCCGGCTCGCCCGGCCTGAGCGACGAGCAACGCCTGTCGGCCCTGTCGGAAGTGTGGCTGCAGGTGGCGCTGGCCGCGGACAAGGGCGGCACCGCGGCCGCGCCCGCATCGGCCGACGCCGCCATCGAGGCCTGGCTCGAAACCGCCCGCCACGCCTACGCCTACCTGTTCTTCACGGCCCGCAAGCCGCGCGACCGTGCGTTCGAAGACCGCCAGACGCAGGTGCGCGACTACTACAACTACGCGGTGCAGCAGGCCATCACCGGGCTGTACCGCAGCTACCAGCGCGCCGGCGCTCCCGGCCCTGCGGGCTCTCCGGGCTCCAACGACCCCACGCAGCCGCAGGTGCCGCAGGTCGGCAACTGGCACATCGGCACCGACATGACGGCCATGCGCCTGCCCGCCGACGCGGCCCTGCCCGACGAGCTGATTCCCGCCGCATCGCTGACCTTCTCGGGCCTGCGCAACACCTACCGGCGCGACGGCTTCGGGGCCGAGCTGGTGGCGGCCGCCAGCAAGCGGACCTACGAAGAGCAGAAGGCGCCGGCCGACGCGAACGACAGGCGCCCGCCCCCGCCGCCCTACCGCGAAACCCCGTTCCCCGCCGTTACCGCGCTGCTGCTGTTCGACGGCAACACGCTGGACGAGATCCTGCACACGCGAACGCTGCGCATCGCGGCCTACGACCCGTACCGCACCGCCACCCTGCAGCTGGCCGGGCAGGAGGTGCCGCTGGCGGCCAACTTCACCTCGGGCTACGGCCTGTGGCTGGCCCGCTCCGACTTCGCGCTGCAGGCGCTGCGCAGCCTGTTCGGCAGCCCCGACGGGCTCACGCAGCCGCGCATCTACCTGATGCAGCCCTACGACCCCGACCGCCGCACCATCGTCATGCTGCACGGCCTGGCCAGCAGCCCCGAGGCGTGGATCAACGTGGCCAACGAGGTGCTGGGCGACGAGACGCTGCGCCGCCACTACCAGGTCTGGCAGGTGTACTACCCGACCAACGCGCCGCTGCCGCTGAACAACCTGGCGATCCGCCAGGCGCTGGAGCAGACGCTCGCGCACTTCGACCCCACGGGCAAGGCCGTGGCCTCGAACGGCATCACGCTGATCGGCCACAGCATGGGCGGCGTGCTGTCGCGGCTCATGGTGTCCTCGTCGGAGGACAGGCTGTGGGACGCCCTGCTCGACAGCTACCCCATGAAGGCGGCGCAGCAGGAGCGCGTGGAGGCGCGGCTGTCGCCCTACCTGCGCTTCGAGCCCTTGCCGCAGGTGAGCGACGCCATCTTCATCGCCGCGCCGCACCGCGGCACGCCGTTCGCCAACAACCGCATCGCGCGCTGGGTGGCCAACCTCATCACGCTGCCCGTCACCATGCTGGGCCAGCTGGGCGACATCTCGCGCGAGCTGATCCGCATCGCGCCCGGCAAGCAGGAAACCGGGCCGCTGCGCATTCCCAACAGCATCGACAACCTGAGCGACCGCGACCCCTTCGTGCGGCTGTCGTCGGGGCTGCCGATGAACCCGCGCGTGCGCTTTCATTCGATCATCGGCAACGACACGCCGGGCCTGGCGCAGGCGCTCTCGAGCGACGGCATCGTTCCCTACGAAAGCGCGCACCTGGACGGCGCCGCGTCGGAGCTGGTGATTGCGTCGCCGCACAGCGTGCAGGAGAACCCGCTGGCGATCCTGGAGATTCGCCGCATCCTGCGCGAGCAGCTGGGTTCGCAGGCCGCGCCGGCGCGCTGAGCGCCAGCGTGCCGGCACGCATCGACTAACATCCTGCCCGCGGTCCAAGCCGCGCCCGGGCCCGCGGGAAGGGTTGAACCCACTTGGCTTCCTTGTGACGATCCACCGCCTTTTGTGCAGCCGGATTTGCGGGTCATCGGCGTCTGATGCACGGAGGTTTTCATGAAGCGCATTCCCGCCCGGCCCGACATCGGCCACCTGAAGAAACAAGCCAAGGAACTGCTGGCGCTTTACCGCAGCCACGACCCCGCGGCCCTCGCCCGCTTTCGCGATGCCCTGCCGGCAGCGGTGGGCAAGAACCCCATCGCCATCGCAGCCCTTGGCCTGCGCCTGCACGACGCACAGTCTTGCGTGGCGCGCGAACACGGCTTCGCGTCGTGGGCCGACCTGCAGGGCTTCGTGCTCGCGCGCAGGGCGCAGGCAGACGACCCGGCCCGCGCGGTGCTGCACTGGCTGCGCCTCGTGTATGCGGGCGACATCGCCGGCGGCAACCACCGCGCGCGGCCTGCAGTGGCGGCGCGCATGCTCGAAGACGACCCGGCCCTGCCCGGCAGCGACCCCTGGCTGGCCTGCGCGATCGGCGACGAGGCCGCGCTGCGCCGGGCCACCGCGCAGGACCCCGGCTGGATACACCGCGCGGGCGGCCCGCTGAACCTGCCGCCGCTCGTGGCCGTGACGCACTCGGGCCTGCTGCGCCTGCCGGGCTTTCGCGATCGCCTGCGTGCGTGTGCCCGTTACCTGCTCGAGGCCGGCGCCGATGCCAACCAGTCGGCCGGCAACCGCTGGCCGCCGGCCTCGCTGGCCGCGCCGTCCGACATCGAACGCCTCAGCGCGCTGTACGGTGCCGCCGGCCAGAACCACGACCCTGTGCTCACGCAGCAGCTGCTCGGCGCGGGCGCCGACCCGAACGACGGCGAGTCGCTCTATCACTCGCTGGCGCAGCCTGCTTGCACACGGTTGCTGCTGCAGGCCGGCGCGCGTGTCACCGGCTCGAATGCGCTGTACCGCGAGCTCGACTTCGACGACGCAGCCACGCTGCGGCTGCTGCTCGCGCACGGCGGCGACGCGAACGAGCCGGCGCCGGGTCCACCGTCTTCGGACTGGGGCACGCCGCTGTTGTGGGCAATTCGCCGCCGCCGCTCGCCTGCGCACATCGAGGCCTTGCTGGCCGCGGGCGCCGATCCGGCCGCCACCCTGCCGGACGGCACGCCCGCCCGCCTGGTGGCCCTGCGCTTCGGCCTGACCGAGGTGGCGCGGCTGCTGGAGTCCGCGGTCGGCGACCACACACCGCTGCCGCCAGACGAAGCCTTCGTCGCCGCCTGCGCGCGCGCCGACGAAGCGGCGGCGCGGCAAATCCAGGCGCAACACCCCGGCCTGATCGCCACGCTAGGCGACGCCCGCCTGAAGCTGCTGCCTGAGCTGGCGGCCCAGGGCTGCGGCGACGCGGTGAAGACGATGGTCGCGCTCGGCTGGCCGCTCGAAGTACGCGGCGGCGACATCGACGGCTCGGCGCTGAACCAGGCGGTGTTCCGCGGCAATGCGGCGCTCGCGCGCTTCCTGCTTGAACACGGCGCCGACTGGCGCACGCTGCATGGCTTCGACGATGACGCCCGCGGCACGCTGTCGTGGGCATCGCTGAACGAGCCTGAGCTAGAGGGCGACTGGCTCGGCTGCGCGCAGGCGCTCGTGGCGCATGGCATGCCGGGCGCGCGGCCGGACCCGCAGGCGCCCGACAGCGTGCTCGTCGGCGGCCAGCGCTACTGGTTCTCCGAAGAGGTCACGGACTTCCTGCTCGGCGTGTCCCCGGTGCAGGGCTGATCCAAAAAAAAGCGGGCCCCAGGGGGCCCGCCAAAGATCGCCGATCGCGCGGCGCGAACGCTGCGCGATGCCGACCCACCTCGAACTCAACCTCCTCCTCGGTTCAAAGCGCCCGCCAGCCCAGCTCCGGCGCAATGCGCCCGGACAGGTCGGTCAATATCTGTTCGTAGTCCTCGCCGCTGAAGTTGTAGGGCAACTCCACGCGCAGTTCTTCCACGTGCGGCAGCACCGGGTCTTGCCGCAGGCGCTCCAGGATCTCGTCCGACGTGCCCACCAGGTCGCCCGCGAACAGCGTGCGGCGCTCGCCCTGCGGCGCCAGCGTGCGCTCGACACGGCCGGCCGCGAAGGCGCGGTAGCGCTTGCGCGTGGCGGCGTCGGCGCCGTCCAGCGGCACGATCACGCGGCCCAGCGCCACCCTGCCCTTGTGCGCACCGGTCTCGCTGGCGCGGTAGCGCTCGACAAGACCCAGCTGCGCCGCCAGGAAGTCGTCGGTGGTCTCGCCCGACAGCACGTTGCCCTGCAGCAGGTGGAAGCCGTTGCGCCCCGCCCACTCGGCCGAACGCAGCGAGCCGCCGCCGTACCAGAGCCGGTTGGCCAGGCCCGGTGCATGCGGCTGCACCTGCGGACGCACGCGCCCGCCGGCCGACTCGATGAAGGTTGCTTCGTCGCCCAGCGGCGTGGGCGCCAGGTTGGCCTTCAGCCGGCCGACGCGCTTGTGCGTGTAGTCGACGGTGTTCGGTGCCGTGTCGTAGAAGCGGCTTCCCAGCAGCGCGCCATGCAGCGGCACGCCCGCGCTCAGCCCCACCTGCAGCCGGCCGCGCGCCAGGATGTCGACCGTGGCCAGGTCTTCGGCGAGGCGAAACGGGTTCTCGTAGCCCATCTGGATCACGGCCGCGCCCAGCTCGATGCGGCGCGTGCGCTGCGTCGCGGCGGCCAGAAAGGTCGCGGCCGACGACACGCCGCGCTCCAGGTGGCGCTGGCGCACCCACGCTCCGTTGAAGCCCAGCTTCTCGCCGAACTCGAACAGTTTCAGCGCGGCTTCGAGGCCCGCGAAGGGGTCGGCCTCGGCGAAATTGCCGGGCGTGAGGAAGGCGAGATGACGGATGCTCACGGCGCAAACTTCGGCAGGCCCGGCGGGTTGGTCTCCGACCTGGGCAGCGCCTCTTCCGCGAGGCTCCAGCGCGCGAGCGTCTTGCCGTAGGTGCCGTTGCGAATCAGGTTGTTGGCCGCCGTGGTCAGCGCCACGGCCAGGCCGCTGCCCTTGCGCGTGGCAATGGCCACGTCGGACTTCAGCGGCCAGCCCGCGTTCACCGTGCCGACCAGGCGGATCTGCCCGTTCTTCGCGGCCTCGTAGGCCTGCGGTGCATTGGGGTTGAAGTTGGCGTCGACCCGCCGGGTGACCACCGCCAGCGTGCGTGTCACATCGTCGTCGTAGTACTGGAGCGTGGCGGGCTTCAGCCCGGCCGCCGCGTTCTGCCGGTTCCATTCGAGCAGGATGCGTTCCTGGTTCGTGCCCGCGCCGGTCGTCAGCTTCAGGCCCGCGATGTCCTTCGGCTCCTGAATGCGCTTGATGGGGCTGTCGGCCTTCACGTAGAAGCCGTGCAGGCCCAGGCGGTAGGTCGAGAAGTCGAACTTCTCCTTGCGCTGCTCGGTCACGCCCACGTTGGAGATCACCGCGTCGTACTTGCCCGAGCTCAGGCCCAGCGGCCAGTCGGCCCAGGCGATGGGCTGCAGGTCGAGCTTCAGGCCCAGGGCGTCGGCCACGAGCAGCGCGAAGTCGGCGTCGAAGCCGACCACCGTCTTCGCGTCGGTGGCGTAGGTCGAGATGGGCGGCGCGAACGGCGCGATGGCGATGGTGAGCACGCCCTCTTTCACGAACTTGAAGTTCGGCGGAATCGCGTTCACGGCCTCGGCGTCCTTGGCCGCGCGTGGCCGGCCCTGCTGCTCGGGGCTGAAGTCGAATTTGTCGGCGGCGTGCGCCGCACCGGTGAAGAGCGCGAGCGCCACGAGGCTGCGCGAGATCCACGCGCCGGGTGTGTTCCTGAAGGTCATGGTCATCAGTTCTTCGGCAGGCCGGGCGGGTTGGTGCGCGAGGTCTGGATGGCCTCGGAGTCCAGGTTCCAGCGCGCGAGCGCCTTGGCGTAGTTGCCGTTCCTGATCTGCGTGTTCAGCGCCAGCGTCACGGCCTCGGCAATGCCCGAGCCCTTGCGCGAGGTGACGGCGATTTCGGCGTCCAGCGGCCAGCCGCCCGAGAACACGCCCGCCAGCCGCGTCTTGCCGTCGCGCGCCTCGTAGGCCGCAATGGCATTCGGCCCCACGTAGGCATCGGCGCGGCCCGACTGGATGGCCAGGCGCTGCACCACATCGTCGTCGTAGTACTGGATCTCCACCGGCTTCAGCCCGGCCGCCAGGTTCTGCTTGTTCCAGCGCAGCACGATCTGCTCCTGGTTGGTGCTGGCCTGCACGATGAGCTTCAGCCCTGCGATGTCCTTCGGCTCCTTGACGGCGCCCAGCTTGCTGTCGGACTTCACGTAGACGCCGATCTGGTCGTTGCGGTAGGTCGAGAAGTCGAACTTCTCCTTGCGCTCTTCCGTCACGGTCACGTTGGACACCACCACGTCGAACTTGCCCGACTGCAGGCCCAGCGGCCAGTCGGCCCAGGCGGTGGACACCAGCTCGAGCTTGCGCCCCAGGCTGTCGGCCACCAGTTGCGCGACATCGGGCGCGTTGCCCACGGGTGTCTTCGTATCGGTGGCGTAGGCAGCGAACGGCAGGCGCCCGGTGGTCGTGCCGACGACGAGCACGCCCTCCTTCTGGAACTTGAAGCCCTTGGCGAGCGCGACGGCCTCGTCGATCTTCTGCGCGCGCGGCCGGCCGGCCTGTTCCGGGCTCAGGTCGGGCGCCGGCTGCGCGGAGGCGGCCAGCGGCACCAGCAGCGCAGCCAGGGAAACGGACCAAAGAGCGGACAGGATGTTTCGTCGGTAGGTCATGAAGTGCGATGCAGTGAAAAGAAAAGACATGAAAGATCAAAGAACCTTGGCCAGGAACTCGGCCGTGCGCGCATGCACCGGCGCGTTGAACACCTGCTCGGGCGTGCCGGTCTCCAGGATGCGGCCGCGCTCCATGAAGACGATGGTGTCGGCCACCTCGCGCGCAAAGCCGATCTCGTGCGTGACGATGAGCAGCGTGGTGCCCGAGCGCGCCAATTGCTTGATGACGGCCAGCACCTCGCCCACCAGCTCGGGGTCGAGCGCGGAGGTGGGCTCGTCGAACAGCAGCACCTTGGGCCGGAGCGCCAGCGCGCGCGCAATGGCCACGCGCTGCTGCTGGCCGCCGGAGAGCTGGCGCGGGTAGGCGTGCGTCTTGTCGGCCAGGCCCACGCGCACCAGCAGCTCGGAGGCCAGCGCCTCGGCGTCGGGGCGCGACAGGCCGCGCACGGAAATGGGTGCCTCGACGATGTTCTCCAGCACCGTGAGGTGCGGGAACAGGTTGAAGTTCTGGAACACCATGCCCACGTCGACGCGGCGCTTGAGAATTTCCTTCTCGTGCAGCTCGTAGAGTGTGTGCGCGTCGCGCCGGTAGCCGATGAGCTCGCCGTCGATGGCGATGAAGCCGTCGTCCACGCGCTCCAGGTGGTTGATGGCGCGCAGCAGCGTCGACTTGCCCGAGCCCGACTGCCCGAGGATGACCGTCACGCTGCCCTGCGGCACGGTGAGCGTCACGTCGTCGAGCACCTTGAGCGCACCGAAGCTCTTGGACACGCCGTGGATGGTGACCTCGCCGCCCTGCGTGAGCGGATCGGTCCAGCGCGGCACCTGCGCGGGCGCATCGGCGGCGGGAGGCTCGGCCACGGGCGCAACGGCCGGTGCCTTCGAACGCCACAGCCCGCGCACCACGCCGCCGATCCACGAACGCGGCGGATTGCGCAGCGCCCCGCGCGAAAAGTGCCGCTCCACATAGTGCTGCACCACCGACAGCGCCGTGAGGATGACGAGGTACCACACGGTTGCCACCATCAGCAGCGGAATCACTTCCAGGTTGCGCCGGTAGATGATCTGGATCGTGTAGAACAGCTCGGGCAGCGCCAGGATGTAGAGGTTCGACGTGCCCTTGGCCAGCCCGATGATGTCGTTGAAGGCCGTGGGCAAGATGGTGCGCATTGCCTGCGGCAGCACGATGCGAAACGACTGCCTGCCGCGCGACAGCCCCAGCGCCGCTGCCGCCTCCAGCTGCCCCTGCTCCACCGAAAGAATGCCCCCGCGCACGATCTCCGACGCAAAGGCCGCCTGGTTCAACGTGAGGCCCAGCAGCGCCGCCACGAAGGGGCTGATCAGCTGCGTGGTCGGGTACCAGAAGAAGGTGACGTCGGTGCCCGGAATGCCCAGCGTCACCGTCTCGTACAGGTAGCCGAGGTTGTTGATGATCAGCAGCAGCACGATCACCGGGATCGAGCGGAAGACCCAGGTGAACACCCACGACAGCCGCGCCAGCAGCGGCGAGCGGGATACCCGCGCCAGCGCCAGCGCGGTGCCGAAGAAGAAACCGAGCACCGCGCCCAGCGCCGTCAGCAGCAGCGTGCGGCCCAGGCCTTCGAGCACGGGCTCGGCGAAGAACCATTGCGCGAACACGCTCCAGCCCCAGCGCGGGTTGGTGAAGGTCGAATACAGCACCACCGCGATGACCAGCACCGCGAAGACGGTGCCGGCCGTGCGCGCCGGGTAGCGGGCCGGGACGATGCGGAAGTGGGAGTAGTCGCCCTTGGCGAGTTCGGCAGGGGCGGCACGTTGCGGCTGCGGTTGCAGCACGCGAGCGGGTGCGGGATCGCGCGGCTCGGCGCTGGCGTCAAGCACGGTCGTGTTCATCGCTGCACCGCCTCGGCCTGTGGCGACGCAGCGCGGTCTTGACGGCGCGCCACGTTCAAGAGTTTTTCGAAAGGCAGCTTGCGCGGCGTTTCCGGGTCGACGGCCGGTTCGAACAGCGCCGTGTAGCCATGGCCCAGGTACAGGCCCACGGCCTCCGGCTGGCGAAAGCCCGTGGTCAGGCAGATGCGCTCGTAGCCCTGGCGCAGCACCTGCGCCTCGAGTTCGAGCAGCACCTTCTTCGCGAGGCCCTGGCGCCGCAGGTCGCTGTGCGTCCACACGCGCTTGAGCTCGGCCGTGCGCGCGTCGTGGCGCATGAACGCGCCGCCGCCCACCGCCACGCCATCGCGCAGCAACAGCACGAAGTTGCCATGCGGCGGCGCGAACAGGTGCGCCGGGTAGCGGTCGATTTCGCGCGGCTGGCCGGGCTCGCGCAGCACGTCGCCGTAGCGGCTGTCGTACTCGAAGGCCAGGCCTTCGAGCAGCGGCGCGGCGCGCGGATCGAGCGGCGTGGTGTAGACGAACTGTTCGCTCATCAGGCAGCCCTCTGCGTCAGCGGCTGGTCGAGCGTCGCCGCATACCGGCTCGCCTTGCGCGGCAGGCCGAGGTGGTCGCGCAGCGTCTGCCCCGGCAGCTCGCGGCTGTAGCGCCCGCGCGCCTCCAGCACCGGAATGACGAACTCGATGAAGTCGTCCAGCCCCGGCCCCAGCACCGGGAACCCGAGGATGAAGCCGTCGGCCGCGCCCTCGTCCACCCAGCGGATGATCTCGTCGGCAATGCGCTCGCCGGTGCCGACGAACTGCGTGCGCGGCGTGGCCACTTCGAGCGCCACTTCGCGCAAGCTCAGGCCCTTGGCTTTGGCATTGGCCTTGATGCGGTCCGTGGTCGAGCGGAAGCTGTTGCGGCCCAGCTCGCCCAGCTCGGGAAAAGGCGCGTCCAGCGCGTACTGGCTGAAGTCGTGGTGGTCGAAGAAGCGGCCCAGGTAGGCCAGCGCCTCCTCCACGGTCAGCAGCTCGCGGATCAGCCGGTACTTGGCCTCGGCCTCTTCCTCGGTGGCCGCGACCACGGGGCCGATGCCGGGAAAGATCTTCACGTCGTCCGCCCGGCGGCCCTGCGCCACCGCGCTGGCCTTCACCTGGCGCAGGAAGCTGCGCGTGTCGTCCAGCGACGGTGAATGGGTGAACACCGCATCGGCGTACTTGCCTGCCAGGCCGATGCCCGCGTCCGACGAGCCGGCCTGGAAGATCACCGGCTGGCCCTGCGGCGAGCGCTGGATGTTCAGCGGCCCCGCCACCTCGAAGAAGCGCCCCTTGTGGTCGAGCGTGTGCAGCTTGTCGCGGTCGAAGAACCGGCCGCTCTCGCGGTCGCGCACGAAGGCGCCGTCGTCCCAGCTGTCCCACAGGCCCTGCGTCACGGCCAGGTACTCGTCGGCAATTTCGTAGCGCTGCGCATGCTCGGGGTGCGTGCGGCTGTAGTTCTTCGCGCTGCCTTCCAGCGGTGTGGTCACCACGTTCCAGCCCGCGCGGCCGCCGCTGATGAGGTCGAGCGAGGCGAACTGGCGCGCCACGGTGAACGGGTCGCTGTACGAACTCGACACCGTGCCCGCCAGGCCGATCTTCGAGGTGACCGTGGCCAGCGCCGAAAGAATGGAGATCGGCTCGAAGCGGTTGAGAAAGTGCGGTATCGACTTCTCGTTGATGTAGAGGCCGTCGGCCACGAACGCGAAGGCGATGCCGGCCGCTTCCGCCTTCTGCGCGGTGCGCACGAAGAAGCCGAGGTTCACGCTGGCATCGGCCGGCCCGTCCGGGTGCTTCCAGGCGTTCATGTGGCTGCCGGCGCCCTGCAGCATGACGCCGAACTTGATGTTGCTCATGCGGTCGTTCCTTGTGTCTCGTCGTTGGGGGGAGAAAAAGCTCAGGCCGGCACGCGATCGCGCGCCGTGGCCAGCAACTCGACCGACGCGTGGCGCGCCGCGAAGTCGGCCACCGGAATGTCGATGACGAACTCCTCGATGCCATGGCGCGCGCTCAGCGCGTCGAGCGCATCGCGCACTTCTTCGCCGGTGCCCGCGATGACGTGCGGGCGCCGCTCCTCGGTGCGGTAGTCGCTCACGCCGGCCTGCCGAGCGAACTCCGCCGCGGCGTCGAGGCTCGGCAGGTTGACGGTCTGGCCGGTGGGCAGGTACACGCGGAAACTGCGCAGCGCACCGACCCGTTCGGCCGCCTCCTCGCTCGTGTGCGCGGCAAAGGCGAAGAGCGCGAGCCAGGGCGCGCGGCCTGTCTCGGCGCGGTAGGCCTCGACTGATTGCGCGAGGTTCACCGGGTCGCCGTTGAAATGCCCGGCATAGACGAACTGCCAGCCGAGGCGCGCCGCGAGCACCGCGCTTTCAGGGCTGCCGCCTAGCAGCACGCGCTGCGGCAACTGCGGCGGGTTGGGCGTCGCGACCGCACCGGCCAGTGCGTGGCCCGGGGCGACCCCGTCGTGCAAAAAGGCATCGAGCTCGGCCAGCCGCAAGCCGAAGTCTTCGCTGCTTTTTTTCTCGGGGTCGTGCAGCCACTGCAGCGCCTTGCTGGTGAGCGGCAGGCCGCCCGGCGCCTTGCCGATGCCCAGGTCCACCCGGCCCGGCGCCAGCGCCGCGAGCACGCGGAAGGTCTCGGCCACCTTGAACGGGCTGTAGTGCTGCAGCATCACGCCGCCGGTGCCCACGCGGATGCGCGAGGTCTTCGCGAGCACATGGGCGGCCAGCACTTCGGGTGCCGAGCCTGCGTAGGTCTTGTTGCCGTGGTGCTCGGCCAGCCAGTAGCGCCGGTACCCCAGCCGCTCCGCGCTTTGCGCGAGCGCAATGGTGTGCTGGAACGCCTGTGCGGCGTCGGCGCCTTCAGGGATCAGGCTCTTGTCTAGCAGGGACAGCGAATAGGACACGGTGTGCGGCGAAGACGCCCTCGAGAAGAATTGCTGCGAATTCTCTTGGGCATCGCGCGCAGCTGTTGCGCTGAATTCCTCTATCGATAGTTGGGGATCGCGGGTTGGCTCAGGGTGCGCTTCGACGCGCTACATTCGGCGCACGGCAGCCGCTCCCCGCATCTGCAGTTTCGTTTCCTGAAACGAGTACCAAAGCATGTTCTTGCGAATCCTCAAGCTGGTCTTCATGATCGCGGCGACCTTCGCCCTGGGTGCCTTCGCCTTCCTGCATGGCTTCACGGCATGGCGCGCCGGACAAGTGACCGTCCGGCGAAGGGGAGCCGAGCCTTTTGTCGCAGCCGCCGATGGGCCGTTTCCCCTCACGTTCGCCACGGAAGTCTGGGGGTTGATGATCATCGGGGCAGCCGTTGTGCTGCTCGGCGTGGCAATGATCGTCAGTCTCCTCATCGCCACCCCGGCCGAGCGGCGAGCGAGGCTGGACCGCATCGGTGCCGCACGGCATCGCGCGTCCAGTGACATGGACATGTCTTGGAAGACGGCGCTGGCCATCATCGGCGCGGTGGTGGCCCTTGTCTTCTATCTGGCATTCCGCATTCATGCGCAATAGCTTTTCCCGGACCGCCGGTTCATACCCTTGATTTTTCCGACAGAGGACGGTTCCTTGATTTCAGTGCAGCCAGCGCAACCCGACCAATGGATGACCTACCGCGACGTGCGCCTTCGGGCCCTGCGTGACGCTCCCGATGCCTTCGGCAGCACCTATGCGGCGGAAGCGCAAAGAACCGATGCGATGTGGGCAGACCGGATTGCCGCGGCAACTTCCTCCGGCAAGGACCGCGTGCTTCTTGCGTTCGATCGCCAGGACGCTTGCGGTCTGGTGTGGTGCAAGTTGTCCTCCGGTGAGCCGGCCGTGGCCGACCTGTTTCAGATGTGGGTCGATCCTGCGTCGCGCGGCGCGGGAGCCGGCCGTGCCTTGCTCGAAGAAGCCATTGCCTGGGCCGAACGCGCCGGAGCGAGCCGCGTTCGCCTGGGTGTCACTGCTGCGGAAACGCCGGCGATGCGCTTGTATGTGGCTTGCGGCTTCCGCCCTGTCGGTGTGCTGGAGCCGCTGCGTGAAGACTCGCGTCTCATGGTGCAGCCGATGAGCTTGGCATTGGGACAACGCCGAATCCTCGCCTTTTACCCAGGACAAAAACCATGACAAAGTCGCAAGCGATCCAGGACCCGCCCGCATCGGAACTCATCTCGAAAAAAATCGCCGACCTCGGCGACTGGCGCGGGGACACGCTCGGCAGAATGCGCAAGCTCGTGCACGAGGCGGACCCGGACGTTGTCGAGGAGTGGAAGTGGATGGGCACGCCGGTGTGGTCGCACGACGGCATCCTCTGCACGGGCGAGACTTACAAGAAGGTCGTGAAGCTCACCTTCGCCAAGGGCGCTTCCCTGAAGGACCCGGCCGGCCTCTTCAATTCAAGTCTCGACGGAAACACCCGCCGCGCGATCGACATCCACGAAGGGGAAGAAGTGAATGCGGCCGCCTTCAAGGCGCTCGTTCGCGAGGCGATTGCGCTCAACAAATCCGGCAAGTCGAAGCCTTCGAAGAAGGCCTCGTCCTAAGCGGCATCGCCGCTGAACGGGTACGACGCCGTGGTTGCGGACGCGTCGTTCCGCACCCGGGCGACGATGGCGTGCGCCGCATAGTGTGCGCTGACCGCAGCCGTGTCGATCACAAGGCGCTGCGTGGTCCACGGCAAGTAATCATGCTGCTGAACGGACGCCCAGGTCGGCGGCACAAGGCCCGGTACATCGACAACTCTCTGCTCGACGCGACGCCGATGCTCGTCGGCATCCGAGCAAACGACTTCGACCTCCAGGATCTGCGAAGCAGCCTCCACCGCCACGGCCCGCCAGGCCTCCCGCGTCACCGGCAACGGATTGACGCAGTCGGCCACCACGTGCTGCCCCAACGCAAGGTTCGAGCGAGCCAGTGCATACGCCACCACATAGCCCGCAGGCCCGACGTCGCCGGCCAGCACGCCGGACGCGCGCAGCGACTGCTCGATGGTGTCGATGCGCAGGAAAGTGGCAGGCAGCAGCGCGACGATTTCGCGCGCGATGGTGGTCTTGCCGGTGCCGGGCAAGCCGCCAAGAACAATCAGCATCAGTTGGTATCTCCAGGTTCGGTGTTCGACCACCTGGAGACGAGTTCACCATGAATGCGGCAACAAGGCCAGCACGGCAGCGGCGTGCAGCCTGCGCATCGCGCGCACCGGCACATAGCCGTGCGGCGCCCGGCGGGCCACCGCGCGCGGCGAGCTTTGCGGAATGTGCCAGGCCTTGGCCGTCAGCGCCAGAACTTGGCGCGCCTGCGCCGCCGGGGAAACTTGAAGGGTGCGAAATAACATGGCAGTGATCGAATGAACGCTTCTGCCGATTCTGCGCAGCACCGCCCTCTTTGCCAAAGACGGATTCCAAGTTTCCTGATGCGCTCAGTGAGCTGAACGCGTCACGCGAAATCGGTCGACGGCTTCTCCCACAGGTTGACGCCGCCTTCCACCGCGTACTTGTCGATCTCGGCCAGTTCCTCGGCGCTCAAGGGCGCATGCGACAGCGCCGCGACGTTGTCTACGATCTGCTCGGGCCGGCTGGCGCCGATGAGCGCCGAGCTCACGCGCGGGTCGCGCAGCGTCCACGTCAGCGCGAGCTGCGCCAGCGTCTGGCCGCGGCGTTGCGCGATCTTGTTGAGCGCGCGGGCACGCTCCACGTTGGCCTCGGACAGGTGCTCCTGCTTGAGCGAGCCGCCGCCGGGCCGGTTGATGCGTGCGTCGTCGGGAATCCCGTTCAGGTACTTGTCGGTCAGCAGGCCTTGCGCCAGCGGCGTGAAGGCGATCACGCCCGCGCCCAGTTCGTCGGTGGCGGCCAGCAGGTCTTTCTCGATCCAGCGGTTGAACAGGTTGTAGGCCGGCTGGTGAATCAGGAGCGGCACCTTCCACTCGCGCAGCAGCGCGGCGATTTCGCGCGTCTTGCCGGCCGAGTAAGACGAGATGCCGATGTACAGCGCCTTGCCCTGCTGCACGGCCTGGGCCAGCGCGGAGGCGGTTTCTTCCAGCGGGGTGTCGGGATCGAAGCGGTGCGAATAGAAGATGTCGACATAGTCCAGGCCCAGCCGCTGCAGGCTCTGGTCGAGGCTGGCGAGCACGTATTTGCGCGAGCCGCCGCCCTTGCCATAGGGGCCGGGCCACATGTCCCAGCCGGCCTTGCTCGAGATGATGAGCTCGTCGCGATAGGCCTTGAAATCTTCGCGCAGCAGGCGGCCGAAGTTGGTCTCGGCGCTGCCGTAGGGCGGGCCGTAGTTGTTGGCCAGGTCGAAGTGGTTGATGCCCAGGTCGAAGGCCGTGCGCAGCAGCTGGCGCTGCGTGGCGAGGGAGGTGGTGTCACCGAAGTTGTGCCAGAGCCCGAGCGAAATCGCAGGCAGCACGAGCCCGCTGCGCCCGACGCGGCGGTAGGGAATGGCGTCGTAGCGCTTGGAGTCGGCGTGATAGGTCATGGGTGTGTCTTGTCTTGACGAGGGATGAATGAGAAAGGCCGCATGCCGGGGGTAGCACGGGACGTTCGAGAATGCCCGCGCCTGCGCGGGGCTGCAAGCATGCCCACGCCGCGAGCGCGTGCTTGACGGCACTGCGATGCAGGCCGGCCGATGTTCAGGCTTCCATCGGCCCCGACAGAACCTGCCCCTCGAAATCTCTCGCGCCCATGGTCGATTGCCCCGTGATGCAAAGAGAGCGACCGTAGCAACGCAGGGCGCGGGGCACAAAGAAGGAAAGCGTGGATCGATATGCGCTGACGTCAGGAGCCAAGCAGATGCCGAAGAATTGCCTTCTGAACAGGCAGAAGAAGCCTCTTTTGCCCGTAGCCTGGAAAACGCGGGTACCCAGTCGGGTCGAACGCAAGTTCACGACCGATGGAAAACGGCGGCGTCGGCAACAGCACCGGGTTGCCCATGCGGGCCAGGTCGTCTTCCGTCAACGATCTGCCTGTTGCGCCGCCGTCGCTCGGCCAACCATCGGTGATGACGACATCTGCCTTGTGCACAGGCATATCCGTCACATGCTGCAGCGAAAAGCCCAGCACCCGGGAGAGTTCGTGCCAGGAACGAAACACGTTGGTCATCGGACCCCAAAGGCAGACCCTTGCGCGCTCGATCGGTACGAGCTCGGTGTCAATGAAATACGCATCAGTGAGCACTTCACAGGGATGCCCCTGACTGGACATCGCATTCACCACTGGCCGCTGGGAGGCCTCGGCGAACTCGATCAGTCGGGCATGGTTCGAATTGCGAACCACATAGATGTCGTAGAACGGGTCGAGGTAGCCGGCGAGATCGCATGCCCGCTCCACCGTCTGCAACAGGTTCGGAAGCTCGACGAACGACAACCCGAGCTCACGAAATGCCTGCAGGAAGGTCGTTCGCGTGCGAATGCCATTGCCTTCGAACGACCATGCAACGCGGCCTGGCGTGGTTGCTTCAGGATCAACCGCGAGGCGCCAGATGGCGCGGACGTCGTCTGAGGTGCAATCAGCAAGAGAAACAAGGTTCATGCGAGAAGCGTCCTGTCGCGGTGGACGGCAAGTGTCGCAAAATCGCGGCCCGCATTGAAATCCCAAGGCCCATGGACGAACTTATCGGACTTCTCGCTGCCTTGCTGTTCTGGCGCGCCGTGCTTGCCGGCGTTCTAGGGCTCTCGGCCGCCTTGCTGCTGGCCATGGTCTTCCCGGCGTTCGGAGTCGGCCCGGTGGCGCTGGTCACCTTGTTGTCTTTCACTGCCGGCATGGTGTGGCATGCGGCGGCAGCCTCGCCAACTCCGCCGCCGGGCACGAAAGCGCCCGAAGAGAAGCCGGTCTCGCGGCCGCTCGCGTTCGTGGGCATCGCGGTGATGGGCGTGATGTGGGGCAGCGTGGCGCACTACCTCTTGGATTCGAGGATCATCGCCCTCCTGCTGCTGGTCGCGGCACCGTTCGCGTTCGGCCCCCTGGCCGGCGTGGCGACACGCAGGCCCGTCTACCTGAACGACCTTCTGTTCACGTCGGCGGCCCTCGGGGCCGGCTTCTTCACGCCATGGGCCATTGCCAAGCTCTTTTCCTGATGACCCACAACATCACCTTCTCGACCCCGACGCCCGAGCAACTCCGCTCCGGCGAGCTCGGCCGCAAGCTGCGCCACTTCAACTACGGCGCGGTCGGCGAGTACCCGGAGCAGCAGTACATCCGCATCGATGCCCGCGACGAGAACGACCGCCTGCTGGGCGGCATTCGCGGTTTCGTGTTTCTGTACTGGCTGAACGTGGAAGTGCTGTTCGTCGAGGAGGACGTGCGCGGCGCGCGCCTGGGCAGCCGCCTGCTCGTCGAGGCCGAGCGCCAGGCCATCGCGCTGGGCGCGAAGCACGCCAGGCTCGACACCTTCGAATGGCAGGCGCGCGGCTTCTACCTGAAGCACGGCTACGAGGAGTACGCCCGCATCGACGACTACGCGCCCGGCTTCTACCTGGCGTACATGAAGAAATCGCTGGCAGGCTGAAGCTGCGCCAAAGGCTTACTTCGGCGCCGCCTTCCCCGCGTTCCCGGCCCCGACCGCGTGGCTCTCCAGCCCTTCCTTGGGCAGCAGCAGCGCCAGCACCACCACGCCCAGGCTCACGACCAGCATCGTCACGAAGGTGAGATGCAGCGAGCCGCCCAGCGCCAGGCGAATGCCCGCGTCGGTGGCCGCCGAGGAGTGCGAGCCCTGCAGCAGCAGGCGCAGTTGGTCGTCGGTGAAGGCCATGGCGCCGTCGCCGCGCGTCAGCCCGAAGTTGAAGACCGCGCCGAAGAAGGTCGCGCCCAGCGCGCTGCCCAGGTTGCGCGAGAACACGTTCGACGCGGTGGCCACGCCGCGCTGCGCCACGTCCACAGCCTCCTGGATGAGGATGAGCGAGGCCAGGCTCATCACGCCCATGCCCAGGCCCATGATGAAGGAGCCGACCGCCGCCAGCGCCGGCGTGCTGTCGGACGACAGCAGCGCGAACGCCGCCGTGCCCACCGGAATCAGCGCCGCGCCGACCACCACCATGCGCCACAGGCCGATGCGGTGCCAGGTGCGCGACGTCAGCGTCGCGCCGATGGGCCAGCCCAGCATCACCATGGTGAGCGTGAGGCCTGCCGTGACCGACGAGCGCTGCAGCACCACCTGCACGTACATCGGCAGGAAGGTGGTGATGCCGATCAGCACCATGCCGCCCAGCATGGCCGCGCCGTTCACGGTGGCGATGATGGGCGCACCCCAGAGCTTGAGCGACACCATCGGGTCGGCGGCGCGGCGCTCCTGCAGCACGAACAGCACCAGCGTGACGGCGAACACCGCCGTCCACAGGCCCGCACTGCCCAGGTCGCCGATGCCGAAGTCGGTGAGCGCGATCATCAGCGCCGCGATGCCGACGGTGAACAGCACCGCGCCCACGATGTCGATGGACGAGCGGCGCACGGTCGGCGCCTCGTGCAGGTAGCGCCAGAACAGCGCGGCGGCGGCCAGTCCGATGGGCACGTTCATCCAGAAGATCCAGCCCCACGCGAGCTTCTGCACGATGAGCGCGCCGATCATCGGCCCCACCACCGCCGACACGGCCCACACGCTGGCCAGGTAGCCCTGCACCTTGCCGCGCTCGCGCGCCGGGTACAGGTCGCCCACGATGGTGAGCGACACCGGCTGGATGGCACCCGCGCCGATGCCCTGGATCAGCCGGAAGCAGATCATGGCCGGCATCGACCACGCGAAGCCCGCGAGCACCGAGCCGAGGAGAAAGATCGCGATGCCCACGAACATGATGGGCTTGCGCCCGTACAGGTCGCAGAGCTTGCCGAACACCACCGTCATGGCGGTCTGCGCGAGCAGGAAGGACGCGAAAACCCAGCTGTACAGGTGCAGCCCGCCCAGCTCGGAGGCGATCTGCGGCATCACGGTGGAAACGATGGTCGCCTCGATGGCCACCATGGCCATGGAAGCCATGATCGCGGCGATGACCAGGGGGCGTCTCGTTGTTTTGGTTGTGGAGGTCATGAGCGGGCCATGCTATCCAAGGCGCGAGCCCTTGTCTGCCGCTCAAGCTCTCGGAGCTCTCGCCGCCACCGGGCCGCGCTCAAGACGCGCTCAGCGCGGAGGTGCCTTCGTAGATGTACCGGCGCGACCACGGCAGCGTCTTCGCCGCCCTGCCCGCCTTGCGCCCGACGATCTGGTAGATCGCCACGTCGTCGTTCTCGAAGGCGTAGGCACAGCCGGCCAGGTACACGCGCCAGATGCGGAACTTCTCCTCGTCGACGAGCGTGTGCAGCTTCTGCGCGTTGGCTTCGTAGGCGTCGCTCCAGCAGCGCAGGGTCTGCGCGTAGTGGCGGCGCAGGTTCTCCACGTCGAAGGCCTCCAGGCCGCCCTGCTGCATGGCCTGCAGCGCCAGGCTGATGTGCGGCAACTCGCCGTTGGGGAACACGTAGCGGTCGATGAAGTCGCCGCCGCCGTACGACACGCCGCCGCCTTCGGGGTCGGACGAGGTGATGCCGTGGTTCATCACCACGCCGTCGTCGGCCAGCAGCTGCTGCACGCGCCTGAAGTACTCGGGCAGGTTCTTGCGCCCCACATGCTCGAACATGCCGACGCTGGTGATGCGGTCGAACTGGCCGGTCACGTCGCGGTAGTCCTGCAGGCGGATCTCGATGCGGTCCTGCAGGCCGGCGGCGCGCACGCGCTCGGTCGCCAGGTCGAACTGGTTCTGTGACAGCGTCACGCCCACGCAGCGTGCGCCGAACTTCTGCGCCGCGCGGATCACCAGCGCGCCCCAGCCGCAGCCGATGTCCAGCAGGGTCTGGCCCGGCCTGAGTTCGATCTTGGTGAGGATGTGGTCGATCTTCTTCAACTGCGCGGTGGCCAGGTCTTCGTCGCCGTTCTCGAAGTAGGCGCACGAATAGACCATGTTCGAGTCGAGAAAGAGTTGGTAGAACTCGTTGGACACGTCGTAGTGGTACTCGATCGATTTCCTGTCCGACGCCTTGGTGTGCGCGAAGTAGCGCGCCATGTTCTGCAGCGCGCCGCCGGGCTTGTCGATCGAGGTCCTGGCCAGCCCGTAGGCGATGTCGATCACGTCGCTGAGCTTGCCTTCGATGTCGATCTTGCTCTTGACGTAGGCCTCGCCGAGGTTGTCGAGCGTGGGCTGCAGCATCAGCGACAGCGCCGCGGGCGTCTTCACGTGCAGCGTGACCGCAGGGGCCGAGGGGCCGCTGAATTCGCCGAAGTCATAGGACTTGCCGTCCCACAAGGTGAGCCGCGCCGGCAGGTTCGCACGAGCGCGCACACCGGCACTCCATTGCGCCAGCTTGTTTTCCCAAAGCATGCTTACTCCGTATGTTTTCCGTGTTTTTCGGGTTCCGCCTCTCGTGAGGCGGGCGTGCTGCAGCGGAAGAAACAATAGCGAAATTCTGTAAAACCTGCATGGTCGAGTCGACGCAAGAAATCGCCGAAAGTGCTAGTGCGCGCGCGTGCCGATGTCGCTCATGTCGTCGGGCCGTGGGTCGCGCCGTGCGCCGCCACTTCGATGGCGGGCGCGTCGCTGGCCTCGATGAACAGGCACTTGATCATCGGGAAACGCGCGCGCACCTGCTTTTCGATGGCGGCGATGGCGCGCGCCGCTTCGCCCGTGTCGGTGTCGTCGTGAAAGTTGACGTCGACCACCACCAGCACGTCGTCGGGTCCGACGTACATCGACAGCACATGGCCGACCTCCTCGACGCTGGGCTGCGCCATCGCCATCTCGCGGATCGCGCGTGCCGTCTCGGGGCGAATGCCCTCGCCGATCAGCAGCCCGTGCGCCTGGCGGATCAGCGCCACGGCCACGCCGGCCAGCAGCAGCCCGATGACCACCGACGCGGCCCCGTCGAGCTCCGGCATGTTCAGGCGATGGCTGAAGTAGATGCCCAGGCCCGCCACCAGGAGGCCGGCCAGCGCCGCCGAATCTTCGGCCAGCACGGTGTAGGTGGACGGGTCCTTGCTGCGGTCCAGCGCCTGCCAGAACGGCGTGTCGCCGGCCTGCTTCAGGAACTGCCGCAGCGCGATGAAGAAGCTCGTGCCCTCGAACACCATGGCGGCTGCGAGCACGACGTAGTTCCACGTCGGGTCGCGCATCGGCTCGGGCTCGCGGATGTGCTGCACGCCTTCGAAGAAGGACACGCCGCCGCCCAGCCCGAAGATCAGCACGGCGACGATCAGGCTCCAGAAGTACAGCTCCTTACCGTGCCCGAAGGGGTGTTCGGCGCTGGGCGGTCTCTTGCTCTGGCGAATGCCCACCAGCAGCAGCACCCCGTTGAAGGTGTCGACCGCCGAGTGGATGCCTTCGGACAGCATCGCGGAGCTGCCCGTGATGCCGGCCACGATGAACTTGGTGACGGCGATGGCGACATTGGCGCCTATGGCGCCGTAGATGGCGACTTTGGATTCGGCCATGGCCTGTGCAGTGGGGGAAAACCGCAGTGTCGCCACGCCGTGCCCGCTCGCCGCCGGACACGCGCGCGACCCGTTGCAGGACGCGCGCGCACTTCGAACTTGCCGGCGGAACCCGGAGAACCCGCTACGCCGCTTCCATCGATGCCGCGCCCAGCGCGTCGTTGCCCGCCTCGCCGAGCCAGCGGCGCTTGTCGCGCAGCGGCGGCGCACCGAACATGCGGCCGTACTCGCGCGCGAACTGCGAAGGGCTTTCGTAGCCCACGCTGTGCGCGGCGGAGGCCACGTCGGCGCCCGTGAGCAGCATCTGGCGGCGCGCCTCCTGCAGGCGCAGCTGCTTCTGGTACTGCAGCGGGCTCATCGCGGTCACGGCCTTGAAGTGGTGGTGGAACGACGACACGCTCATGTGCACCGCGCGCGCCATGTCCTCCACCCGCAGCGACTGCGCGTAGTTGACGCGCAGCGCGCTGATGGCCTTGGTGATGCGCTGGGTGTGGCTGTCCTGCAGTGCAATCTGGCGCAGCCGCGCGCCCTCGCCGTTGACCAGCAGGCGGTAGAGAATCTCGCGCTTGATGAGCGGCGCGACGATGGGCACGTCTTCCGGCGTGTCGAGCAGCCGCAGCAGGCGCAGCACCGGCTCCAGCACCGGCATGGCGATGCGGTTGACGTACAGGCCGCGCGACGCGGGCGCGTTGCTGGCCTTGGCGGGCAGCTTCTCGTCGCCGATGAGCTCGCCGATCTCGTCCACGGCCAGCTCCAGCCGCACGCCCAGGTAGGGCTCGTGCTCGCTGGTGAGGCGCACGTGGCCGCACACCGGCAGGTCGACCGAGGTCACCAGGTAGTGCATGGGGTCGTACACGTAGATGTCGTCGCCCACGATGATGCGCTTGGAGCCCTGCGCAATGAGCCCCAGCGCCGGGCTGGCGAAGGCATGCTTGGGGCCGTCGGGCTTGCTGATGCGAAACACCTGCAGGCCGGGCACGGCGGTGACGATGGTGCCGTCCTGCCCCTGCGTGATGTGGTTGAGCAGCTGCACCAGCTCCTTGCGGGCTTCGTCCAGCTCGGGGTCCAGCGGCATCGGTTCGGCGATGCCGACGCCGAGCGCGGAGATTTCGGTTGTTTCTTCTGGCATGTCCAGGGCCTTGTCATGGAGGGCGCCACCGGGTGGCCGCCATGGAGGATCGAGCGTTTGCAGCTTAGCGCCGCTCCCGCGCCAGCGCACGCGCTGCGGGCGTCATCTGGAGAAATAGGCAAAGACTTTGCAGGAACGCGCTCGCCGTCCGCCGGTTGGCGGCCGGATACTTTGCCGGCAACGCCTCGCCATACCTCCCCCAAGCAAAGGAATCTCTCCATGCAATACCGCAAATTCGGCCGCACCGGCCTCCTCGTGTCGGAACTGTGCCTCGGCACCATGACCTTCGGCGGCTCCACGGGCATCTGGGGCCAGATCGGCAACCTGCAGCAGTCCGAGGCCGAGGGCCTGATCGGCAAGGCGATGGACGCCGGCATCAACTTCATCGACACGGCGGACGTGTACTCCGATGGGCAGTCCGAAATCATCACCGGCCAGGCGCTGAAGAACCTGAAGGCGCCGCGCGACAGCTTCGTGCTGGCCACCAAGGTGCTGGGCGAAACCGGCAGCAAGGGCCTGAACTCGGCCGGTGCCTCGCGCTTTCACATCATGGACGGCGTGAAGGCCAGCCTGAAGCGCCTGCAGCTCGATCACATCGACCTGTACCAGATCCACGGCTTCGACCCGCTCACGCCCATCGAGGAGACCGTGCACGCGCTGGACACCCTGGTGCGCCACGGCCATGTGCGCTACGTGGGCGTGTCGAACTGGGCCGCCTGGCAGATCACCAAGGCGCTGGGCATCGCGGAGCGCGACAAGCTGGCGCGCTTCGAGTCGCTGCAGGCCTACTACACCATCGCCGGGCGCGACCTGGAGCGCGAGCTGGCACCCATGCTGCGCAGCGAGAACGTGGGCCTGATGGTGTGGAGCCCGCTGGCCGGCGGCCTGCTGAGCGGCAAGTTCGGCCGTGACATCGAGGCCGAAAAAGGCAGCCGCCGCGCCACCTTCGACTTTCCGCCCGTGAACGTGGAGCGCGCCTACGACTGCATCGACGTGATGCGCCAGCTGGCCGATGCGCGCAAGGTGTCGGTGGCGCAGATCGCGCTGGCCTGGCTGCTGCACCAGCCGGTGGTGACCAGCGTGATCATCGGCGCCAAGCGCGTCGAGCAGCTGGACGACAACATCGCGGCCACCGCCATCCAGCTGACCGGCGACGAGCTGGCCGCGCTGGACAAGGTGAGCGCCCTGCCCGCCGAGTACCCGGGCTGGATGCTCGAGCGCCAAGGCGGCGCTCGGGCCAAGCGGCTGGCGGAATCAGGCCAGCGCGGCTGACAGCGCCTGCGCGCGGCGGACGGCATGAACCGCCGTGCCGCGCAAGGCCCGCAGGTCGATGTGGCGGGCCGCCTGCGCCGCGTCGGGCTGCTGCAGGTGCGGCACCACGCCGAGCAGCGGTGCGCCGAGCCGGGCGCGGAGCGTCTGCAGGTTGGCCTGCGGCGCCAGCATCGACGGATCGACCACGCTGGCCACCCAGCCCGCCAGCACGAGGCCACGCGCACGAACGGCCTCGGCCGTCAGCAGTGCATGGTTGAGGCAGCCCAGCCGCAGCCCGACCGCGAGCACCACGGGCAGGCCCAGCGCCACGGCCAGGTCAGCGCTGTCGAGGTCGTCGCCGAAGGGCACGCAGAAGCCGCCCACGCCCTCGACCACCACCGCGTCGGCGCGCGCCGCGAGCTGCGCGAAGGCCGACAGCATCGGCGGCAAGGCGATGCGCACGCCCTCTTCCTTCGCCGCCAGGTGCGGCGACATCGACGCGCGCAGCAGGTACGGGCAGCGCAGGGCCAGCGGCGCGTCGACGTTGCCGGCCGCGGCCAGCCGTTCCACGTCTTCGTTGCGCCACGCGCCATCGATGTCTTCCAGCCCTGCGGCCACGGGCTTCATGCCGACCGCGCGCAGGCCCGAGCCGGCCAGCAGGTGCAGCATGGCGCTGCTGACCAGCGTCTTGCCGATGCCGGTGTCGGTGCCGGTCACGAACCAGTGGCGGCGTGTCATGCGGGCTCCTGTTCCACGTAAGACTGCGTGTGCGAAAGCTGCGCGAGCGCCTCGCCCAGCGCATCGACCAGCCGCGCGACATCGGCCTCGCTGTGGCTGGCCGACAGCGCGATGCGCAGCCGCGCGGTGCCGGCGGGCACGGTCGGCGGGCGGATCGCGCCCACGCGCAGGCCGCCTGCGTCGAGCTGCGCCATGACCTGCATCGCACGCGCGTTGCCGCCCAGCATCAGCGGCTGGATCGCCGTGGGCGACGGTGCCAGCCACGCGCTGCCGTCCGAAGGCAACACGGCCTGCAGGCCCTGGCGCAGTTGCGCGATGCGTGCCTGCAGCCGCGCCCGGCGCCGCATGCCCTCCTCGCCCTCGATCAGTGCCAGGCTCGCCAGCAGCGCATGCGCCACGGCCGGCGGCGCGGCCGTGGTGAAGATGTACGGCCGCGCGCGCTGCACCAGGTAGTCGATGACGGTGCGGTGCGCCGCCACGAACGCACCCGACACCCCCGCCGCCTTGCCCAGCGTGCCCACCAGCACCAGCCGCTCGGAACGCAGGCCCAGTGCCTGCAGCACGCCGCGCCCCGTGGCGCCCAGCACGCCGAAACCGTGCGCATCGTCGAGCACCAGCCAGGCGTCGTGCCGCTCGGCCAGGGCGAGCAACTCTGTCACCGGCGCGATGTGGCCGTCCATGCTGAACACCGCGTCGCTCACGATGAGCTTCACGGGCGCATCGCAGGCAGAAAGCTGCGCGTCCAGCGCGGCCACATCGCAGTGCGGGTAGCGTTCCACCCGTGCCTTGGCCAGCCGCGCACCGTCGATCAGCGAGGCGTGGTTGAGCGACTCCGAGAAGATCGCCGCCTGGGCCCCGCCCAGCGCCGACAGCACCGCCAGGTTGGCCATGTAGCCGGTGCAGAAGAACAGGCTCTGCGCTTCGGGAATGAAGGGCGCCATCCAGCCGGCGAGCTTTTCCTCCAACGACGCATGCGCACGCGAATGGCCCAGGATGAGGTGCGAACCGCCGCTGCCCGTGCCGTACAGCGCCGCGCCTTCGGCCCAGGCATCGGCCAGCGCGGGGTGCGCGGCCAGGCCCAGGTAGTCGTTGCTGCTGAAGCACAGCATGGTGCGCGAGGCCGTGGCGCCGGCCAGCGTCAGCGTCTGCTGGGGCGCGCAGGCGGTCTCGGCGACATGCCGGCGGCGGCGCAGCGACTGTGCATCGAGCGCGGCCATTTCGCCTTGCAGGCGGTCAAGCAAGCGCGACATCGCAGGCTCCTTGTTTGTCGCGCGTGGCCGTCACCGTCTTCAGCGTGGCCAGGGTGCCGTCGACCAGCCGGTCGACCTCGTCGTCGCCGATCACGTAGGGCGGCATCAGGTAGACGGTGGGGCCGATCGGGCGCATCAGCAGGCCGTGCGCGCGCGCCGCCATGTGAAAGCGTTCGGCAAAGCGCGCGCCGGGTTCGCGCACGTCGAAGGCGGTGATCATTCCGCGCTGGCGCAGGTGGTCGACCGCCTGCCCTTCGAGCCCCTCGCGCAAGCGCGCCAGCAGCCGCGCCGAGCGGCCTGCGTTGCGCTGCAAGGCGCATTCGCTGTCGAACAGGTCCAGCGTGGCCACCGCCGCGCGGCAGGCCAGCGCATTGCCGGTGTACGAATGCGAATGCAGAAAGCTGCGCGCCACGTCGTCGTCGACGAAGCTTTCGAAGATGGCGTCGCGCGTCATCACCAGCGCCAGCGGCAGGTAGCCGCCGCTGATGCCCTTCGACAGGCACAGGAAGTCGGGCCAGATGCCGGCCTGCTCGCACGCGAAGAAGGTGCCGGTGCGCCCGCAGCCCACTGCGATCTCGTCGGCGATCAGGTGCACGCCGTAGCGGTCGCACAGGGCGCGCACGCGGCGCAGGTAGGCGGGGTCGTGCATCGCCATGCCGGTGGCGCACTGCACCAGCGGCTCGACGATGACGGCGGCAATGGTCTCGTGCCGGTCGGCCAGCAAGGCTTCGAGTTCACCGGCGGCGCGGTGCGCCACGGCGGCGGCGTCCTCGCCCGGCCGCGCATGCCGCGCGTCCGGCGAGGCGACGAGGTGCGCCTGCGCGAGCAGCGGCGCATACGCATCGCGGAACACCGGCACGTCGGTCACGTGCAGGGCGCCGAGCGTCTCGCCGTGGTAGCCCTGCCTCAACGCCACGAAGCGCTGCTTGCCGCGAAGGCCCGCGTTGCGCCAGGCATGGAAGCTCATCTTCAACGCGATCTCCACCGCCGAAGCCCCGTCCGACGCATAGAAGCAATGGCCCAGCGAATGCCCCGTCAGCGCGGACAGGCGTTCGGCCAGTTCCACGGCCGGCGCGTGCGTGCAGCCCGCGAGCATCACGTGGGACAGCCGGTCGAGCTGGTCTTTGAGCGCGGCGTTGAGTGCCGGGTGCGCATGGCCGAAGAGGTTGACCCACCACGAGCTGGTGGCGTCCATGTAGCGGCGCCCCTCGGCGTCGAACAGCCAGACGCCCTGCCCGCGCGCGATCGGCAGGGGCGGCGCGGCGTCGAGGCGGATGCTCTGGGTGCAGGGGTGCCAGACGTGGCGCCGGCTGCGCTGCTGCCAGCCGGCATTGGATTCAGGGGAAAAAGCAGTCGTTGGAGGCACCCGCGCAGTCCTTTTTTCAGGGGCAAGGCGCGGGATCGTATCGGTGCATCCGGAGCGCGGCAAACGCCGGAAACCGCGGCGGAATCAAGGTCGGTTGAGCGACGTTTGCGGGCGTAGCGCCCGCGTTCGGCACCACCTCGCCGAAGAAGCGCGTTGGCTGGTTTCGGCCGGCCTTGGCGGGAAAACGCAAGTTGTCCGGCTGACGTCAGAAACAGGTCACGAATGTCCGGTTTTAACGATGTTGGCGCGATGAACCTGCTTTTCGGACATGCGCCGTGGCGTGTTTCAACCGCGCGTTCAGCGCGGACTCTTGTTGACCAGCGCGCGGATGTATTCACGCAGCGTCACCACGCCGCGCTCCGGCTTGTCGGGCAACGCGTAGCGCTGTTCCAGCGTGATGCGCGTCATGGCCATGTACGACTTGGCCGCGGCGTCCGAGAAGCCCAGCGCCTTGAACGCCTGCGCCCATTGCGCGGGTGGCGTCTCTTGCACAGTGACCGGACGCCCGAGCGCTTTGGAGAAAGCTTGGGCCACATCCGCCGCCGAATAGCGTTCCGGCCCTTCGACATAGTGCGGCCCCGAAGGCGCCGGCGGGCCCAGCATCAGCTTGGCGGCGAACTGCCCCAGGTCGTGCGGCGCCACCATCGGCAGCTTGAAGTCGGACGGGTACATGCTGTGCACCTTGCCTTCGTCGCGCGCCGTTTTCAGCGAGGCGTCCCAGTTGCTCATGTAGTAGGCCGCGCGAATGGCGCTGAACGGTGTGGTGCCCGCACCGAGCGCCCGCTCCATGTCGTACAGCACGCCCAGGTCGCCCACGGCCTCGCCGGGCTGCGCGCCGTAGGTCGATTCGCCGACGATCTGCTCGAGCTTGCAGCCTTCGAGCGCCGCCAGGATGGCCTGCAGGCTCCTGCGCTCTTCGGCGACCGTGTCGGTCGACGGGGCGGCCGGCGGGTTGAGCACGAAGAGCCGGGTGCCGCCGAGGAACACGTGGTGCAGCGCTGCCGTGTCGAGCACGTCGACCACGGCCACGCGCGCGCCCTTGGTCTGCAGCGCCTGCGTCTTGCGGGCGTCGCGCGTGACCACGGTCACGGGTTCGTTGTGGCCCAGCAGCGCCTGGGCCAGTGCCGAGCCCACATGGCCGGTGGCGCCGAGAACGATGTGCATCGAATCTCCTGCCTCAGCCGCGTCAGCCGCGGGTCTCGGCGTTGCGCTTGCGCGTGGCGGCGCCCTTCTTCGCGGAGGCCGAGCGTTCGGCCGCCGTGCGCTTCGCCGCGGCGGCGCCGCCCAGGTGGCCGCCCTTGCGTGCCGGCGCGTGGTTCTCGGCCTTGCCGCGGCCGGAGCCGCTCTTCTTGCCACCGCCGGTCTCGGCGTTCACCGTCGCCCACGCGCGGCGTTCGGCCTCGCCCTTGCCGACACCGCGTTGCTCGTAGCCCTTCTCGATGTGCCGGGCCTCGCGTTTCTGCTTGTCCGTGTAGGACGACTTGTCGCCTCCTGGCATGGCATGGCTTCTGATGGTTGGAAAACCTCATGCTGCGAGCGCGGCGCGCCCCGCGGGTAAGAAGACGCACGCGTTGCGCGTCAGCCTTGTCCGGCGCGCGCGTCAGTTGGCAAGGGCGGCTCGATTACGGCAGCGCGCGCCCGACCGTGAGCAAGGGCACCGGCACCGGTGCCAGCGAGGCCACCATGGCGAGCAGCGTGTCGCCGAAGCCGCCGCGGGCGCGCGCGTCGGTGCGGGCACTGGTGGTGACGCGAGGGCCGGCGCTCCAGGCAATGCGCGCGCCGATGGCCGACAGCGACTCCACCAGCGCCACGTCTTCGCTGCAGGCCAGCGGCGCGAAGCCGCCGGCGCGGCGGTAGGCCTCCGCCGCGACGCCCAGGTTGGCGCCGTGCACATGGCGGTGGCCGTCGGCGTGCGTGTAGCGGCTGTCGAAATGCGAGCGCACGCGCTCGCCTTCGGCGCCGTGCGCTTGCCAGCCTTCCACGTCCACGCAGCCGCATACCGCGTCGGCCTGCTCCGCCAGTTGCATCACCAGCCAGTCGGGCGAGACCACGGTGTCGGCGTCGGTGAAGGCGAGCCAGCGCGCGCCGGCGTCGATGCACAGCTCGGCCCCGCGTGCACGGGCAATGCCCACGTTGCGCGCGGCCAGCGACAGGCGTGCCACGCCGTGCGCCAGCACCACGTCTTCGGTGGCGTCGCTGCAGCTGTCGAGCACGACCACCACTTCCACCGCTTCGCCGGCCAGCGCCGGGTGCGCCGCCGCCAGCCGCACGGCCGCCAGCGCGGCGCCGATGCGCTCGCACTCGTTGTGCGCGGGAATGACGACGCCGATCACCGGATGCCCTCCCGCTGCGCCACCGAGCGCGCGTCGCGCGACCACAGCTGCAGCACGAAGTCGTCTTCCTCGTGCAGCACGAGGCGCGCGAGGCCCAGCTCGGCGAGGATGCCGTGCACGTCGTTGGTGGACAGGCTGCGCTGCGCGAAGTCGGGCCGCCAGTCGCAGGCTACGAGCGTGCCGCCGTCGTCCAGCGAGAGCGCGCAGCACTCGGCCACGCGCTGCATGTCGCTGCGCTGCAAAAAGTAGCCCACCTCGCTGAGCACGATCAGGTCGAAGCCGCCGGCGTCGTGCGGCCAGTCGGCCGGCAGCGTGTGGCGCGCGACCTGCACTTGGGGCAGCGCCTTGGTGCGCTCGCGGGCCAGCGCAACGGCCTGCGCCGTGAAGTCGCTGGCCAGCAGCGCGTCGCAGCGCGGCGCGAGCGCGAGCGTGAGTTCGCCGATGCCGCAACCCGGTTCGTAGGCCCGGCGAAAGCGCGCCTGCGGCAAGGCGGCCAGCAGCACGGCCCGTTTGCGGGCCTCGTACCAGCGCTGGCGCGAGACATAGGGGTCGTCGCTGGCGGCGTAGAGGGCGTCGAAGTACGGCCGCTGTCCCTGTCCCTGGTCCTGTTCGGCGTTGGTGCTCACAGGAACACCACTTCGTAAGGACGCGCGGCGCGCTCGACCGTGGTGGCGCGCAGTACGGGTCCGGAGCCGGTGGACGCGTCGCGCTGCAGCTGGCTGGTAAAGGCCTGCACGGCCGCGCGCTTGCGGCGCACCGCCTCGTCGCTCAACGGCAGGCGAAAGGCGCTCTTCCATGGCATGCGGCTGTCGCCGGGGCGGGACCAGTGCCAGCCCCACACGGGCACCTCGACCAGGCGCGCCCCGGTGCTGGCCGTGGCCAGCGCGCAGGCCTCCCCGGTGACCTCATGGTCCGGGTGGCCGTCTTGCCGCCAGGTAGTGAAGACGACATCGCCCGGTCGCAGCAGCGACACGAGCTGCGCCGCCAGCAAGGCACGCATGTCCTTCAGGCCGCCATCCGGCAGGCCCAGCCGCGCGGGCTCGATGGCGAGGCCCAGCCGGCGCAGGGCGCGCAGGCTTTCACGCGGGCGGGCCTGGGCCAGCCGCTCGGCAGACCACTCGGTGGAGCCGCTGTGGCTGGCCGTGCCGTCGGTGACGGCGATCACTTCAACCGGCGTGCCGTTGTCGGCCAGCTGCGCCAGCAGGCCGCCGACCGAGAGCACCTCGTCGTCGGGGTGCGGCGCGACGACCACCGCGCGCGAACCCTCGGGCACCAGCGAACGCAGGTCGATGGCCGGCAACTGGGCCAGGCCCGGCCAGCCGTGCCATTCGGCTTCGGTGGTGCCTTCGCCCCGGATGGCTCGGCGCTCTACAGGGTCCATGACCGAGTCTCCTCATCGTTGTCTTGAATGGCTTGAACGGCCAACTGGCCCAGCGCCGCGAGGTCGCGCTCGGCATGGCTCTGACGCAGGAACACGGGCAGGTCGGCCATGGCCTGCGCAAACTGCGGGTCGCGGCACAGCGGGCCGGCACCGACCGCGCGGCCGGCGTGGTGCATCACCTCGAGCGCGGCCTGCTCGACGGCCGGGCGAGCGCGCATCGCGACGCGCTGGGCGTCGTCCTGCGGGTGGCGGTCGATCCACTCGGCGGCTTCGCGCAACAGCGCCGCAGCGCCGCCGAGCGCCACCTCGATGGCGCCGAGGTGCGCGAGCCGGTGGGCGTCGGCCTTGGGACCGGTGCCCTTGCGCACCTGGCGCGCGATGCCCAGTGCGCCACCGAACCAGCACGCGGCAATGCCGGCGCCGCCCTGCCAGAAACCGGGCCGGCGCACATAGTCGCCGGGCTGGCCGATCTGCACGGCGCGCGCGCCGTCGAAGCGCACATCGACGCTCGCACTGCCCGCCATGCCGACGGCATGCCAGCCTTCGCCGGTGACGCGCACGCCGGGCTCGGTCATGGACACGGCGGCCAGGCAGGGCTCGCCGGCCGCGTTCCAGCCACTGACGACCGCGTGGGTGACGCTGGCCGCGCCGGAACACCAGGCCTTGGTGCCGTGCATGCGGATGCCCTGCCCTGCATCGTCCGGCTCGAACACGACCTTCGCGTTGGGCGGCTCGGCGCACCACGTGCCCCAGCGCGCGCCGGTCGGCGTGAGGGGGGCACCGCCGAGCTCGGCCAGGATGGCGAGCGCATCGGTGTGCCCTTCGAAAAGCTTGACCAGCGACAGGTCGTGCGCAGCCACGGCGGCCAGCACGCGCCAGCGCGCCAAGGTGCGGCCCGAGCCGGGGCGCGGCAGCACATCGATGCCCGCTTCGACGAGGTGGCTGAGCGACAGCGCGCGGCCATGCCGAAGCATCAGGGGTGTGAGGACGTCGGCGGGGTCGGGATCGAACATGATCTGAAGTTAGGCATGCCGTCCAGGCGCGCTCGTCGGCAGTCAGCGTCGCGCCTTGTAGGAGCCGAGCCGCCACGCGCCCTGGACGACACGCAGGGTCGGCCCACTCCCACAGGCGGCGAGCGTGAGCGGTCGCAGCCGTGATGGCGCGGCCGCGAGAACGCGCTGCTTTGCGGCCTGAGCACGGCACTGTGCCGGCGCTGTGCCGAGGTATGAATAACGCGGCAGGCGCCGCATGCACAAGACGCCCGGCGCAGCGCGAGGAGGTGTATGACGCCTGGCTCAGGGATCAGTCGGCGGCCGCGGAGGTGTTCCGGCCGCCAGGACCATGGGCGCGCCAGAAGCGTCGGAAGCGCGCCCGCCCGCCCGCCGATTCATCCGCGCGGACCGCGTCCGCAGCGTGATCGAGTAGCGCAGGCCCTCGGTGGGCGCAATGGCGTGCTGCCATGCCCAGCGCGCCGGCCCGCGCAGCACATACACCGAGCGCGGCTCGATCAGGAACTCGAGCGTGGGCGGCCCCGAGGCTGCGGCGCCCGGCAGGTACGGCCTGAACTGCATCACCGCATCGCCGTGCAGCGAGACGCCGACGATGTGCTCGAAGTCCGGCACGTCGCGGTGCCAGCCCAGCGGCGTGCCTGGGCGGTACTCGGCGATGAGCGCGTGCGTGAGGTCTTCGGGCGCGATGCCGGCCCAGGCGGCCGCCTTGTCGCGCAGCGGGTGCAACCGCTCGGGCAACGGCGCGCCGGGCTTGAGCTGGTGGGTGTCGAAGTCGTAGCTGGCGCCAAAGCCGATGCCGCGCCGCCGGGCGGTGTAGTCCTTGTAGCGCATCTCCTTCATCGGCAGGCCCTGCACGATGCGCAGCAGCTCGGTTTCTTCTTCGCGCGACAGGAAGCCGTTTTCGTAGCGCAGCCCTTCGATGGCTGCGACAGGCGACTGGCCGAACAGGTCGGGCTGCCCGGCATGTTCGAGGCGTCTGGCGGCGCGCGCGGTCATGCGCCTCCCGCCAGCTGCACGTGCCACCAGCGCGGCAGCAGTTCGCGGATCTCGGCGCGCGCGAAGCGGTCGTCCAGCAGGTGCAGCACGCCCCGGTCTTCCTCGGTGCGGATCACGCGGCCGGCGGCCTGCACCACCTTCTGCAGGCCGGGGTAGAGGTAGGTGTACTCGTAGCCCTTGCCGAAGCGCGTCTGCATGCGCTCGCGCGTGATCTCGTTGAGCGCGTTGTACTGCGGCAGCCCCAGGCTGGCCACGAAGGCGCCGATGAGCCGGCTGCCCGGCAGGTCGATGCCTTCGCCGAACGCGCCGCCGAGCACCGCGAAGCCGATGCCCTGTCCGCCCTCTTCGAAGCGCGCGATGAAGCCGTGGCGGTCGTCCTCGCGCATGCCGCGCGTCTGTGTCCACACCGGCACGCCGGGGTGCCGCTGCGAGAAGGCGGCGCAGGCCTTGTCGAGGTAGTCGAAGCTGCTGAAGAAGGCCAGGTAGTTGCCGGGCGTGCGCTCGAACTGCGCGCCGATGATGTCCGCCACGTGGCGCAGCGACCCCGCGCGGTCGCGAAAGCGCGTGGACACGTGCATGGCCACCTCCACGCGCAGCTGCTGGCTGGTGAAGGGCGAGGCCACGTCGAGCAAGGCGGTGTCCTCGGGCAGGCCGAGCGCGTCGCGGTAGAACCCGAAGGGCGACAGCGTGCCCGAGAAGCAGGTGACCGACACCGCGTCGCCGAAGCGCGCGGCCAGGAACGGCGCGGGCACGAGGTTGCGGATGGCCAGGGTGCGGTCCTGCTGCGCGGCGCCCAGGGTGCGCTCGAACACCGAGTGGTC
Organism: Variovorax pasteuri; assembly: GCF_051216435.1. Classification (NCBI taxonomy): domain Bacteria; kingdom Pseudomonadati; phylum Pseudomonadota; class Betaproteobacteria; order Burkholderiales; family Comamonadaceae; genus Variovorax; species Variovorax pasteuri. Next base: position 35,669 of record NZ_JBPJZS010000008.1, on the reverse strand, counting down.
GCCGAAGGCCTCGGCCAGCCGGGCGAAGTGCAGCGCGTCGAAGAAAAAGCGCTGCAGCGGGCCCTGCGACGCGTCGGGCGTTTCCGCGAAGTACTCGGCCATGGCGGTGTTGGCGGCCTGCAGGGTGCGCAGGAAGCGCTCGGGAATCTCGTCGCCGGTTTCGTAGTCGGCCTGCTGGGGCTGCTGCACGGTGTCCCACTCGCGGAACAGCCGGGCCAGCGGGCCGCGCAAGGCGGCGGGCGCCACGCGGTGGGCCTCCTCGAGCGCGGCGCCTTCGAGCGCCGCGGTGTACATGCCCCGCGCGCGCTCCAGCAGGTTGTGGGCCTCGTCCACCAGCACGGCCACGCGCCAGTCGGCGTCGCGCATGGTGGCGTAGAGGAAGGCGCTGCTGTCGAAGTAGTAGTTGTAGTCGCCCACCACGGCGTCGGCCCAGTGGGTCATTTCCTGCGCGAGGAAATACGGGCAGACCGCGTGCGCCAGCGCGATGTCGCGCAGCGCCTGCCGGTCGAGCCAGGCCACCTGCACGGCCTGCTCGCGCGCGGCCGGCAGGCGGTCGTAGAAGCCCTTGGCCAGCGGGCAGGCGTCGCCGTGGCAGGCGCGGTCGGGGTATTCGCAGACCTTTTCGCGGGCCGCGAGTTCGAGCACGCGCAGCCGGCCGGCCCCCTTTTCGTCGTGCTGCCCCTTGTCGAGCACGCGCAACGCATCGAGCGCCACCGGGCGGCCGGAGGTCTTGGCGGTGAGGAAGAAGATCTTGTCGATCTTTCCCGCGGCCCGCGCCTTGAGCAGCGGGAAGATGGTGGCCAGCGTCTTGCCGATGCCGGTGGGCGCCTGCGTCATGAGGCAGCGGCTGTTCACGGCCGCGCGGTAGACGGCCTCGGCCAGTTCGCGCTGGCCGGTGCGAAATGCGCGGTAGGGAAATTCGAGCCGGGCCAGGGCCTGGTCGAGCGCGCCGCGGTGCCCGGCTTCGCCGGCAGCCCATGCGCTGTACCGGTCGCACAGCAACTCGAAGTGTGCGCGCAAGGCGTCGCGGGTGTGGTGCTCCTCGAGCACGGTTTCGTCGCCGCTGGCCAGGTCGAGGTAGACCAGCGCCACGGTCATTTCTTCGTGGCCGTGCAGTTCGCACAGCATCCAGCCATAGGTGCGGGCCTGCGCCCAGTGCAGGGCGCGGTGGTTGCCGCGGATCGCGTCGAAGTCGCCGCGGAAGGTCTTGATTTCCTCGACCCGGGCCGCTTGCCCCCTGCGCACCTCGTAGCCGTCGGCCCGCCCGCGCACCCGCAGCGTGCCGCAGGTGGTGTCGAGCCCGACCTCGCTTTCGTACCCGTCGCCGCGCCGGTTCTGCACCAGCGCATGGCCGGCCATGCCTTCCTGCGCGCTGGGCGCGGGCACGAAGCGCAGGTCGAGGTCGCCCGCCTTCGCGCCGAAGGCGCACAGGGCCTTGACGGAAACGACGTGCGCAACAGGGGGTGCCGCGGCTGGCGGGCTGGAGGGTACGGGGCCCATCTCGTTGGAGCTGTATGGATTTACAGTATAGCGAGGCATGCCTCAGACTCGGACCCCACCCACCTTCTTGCCCTGACGGGGCTTTCTCCGACAGGGTGACCTGATTTTTTCGGCAAGACTTGACAAGTTTTGCTTACAAATGCGTCCGATGAATACTCCCACCGCGATCGACCCCGAAGACTTTGAACGGCTGCTGGGCCGCAACATCAAGCTGCCGCTGATCGGCGGCGTGTTCGGCGCCGTGGTGTTCGTCGGGCTGATCCTGTTCCTGCTCAACACCATCGGCTGGGTCGAGCACACCGACCGCGTCACCCGCGCCGCCAGCGAACTGCAACGCCAGAGCATCGACATGGAAACCGGCATGCGCGGCTTCCTGATCACCGGCGACGAAAGCTTCCTGGAGCCGTACCAGAGCGCGCTACCCCGCATCAAGGGCGACACGGCCGCGCTGCGCGAGCTGGTGTCCGACAACCGCCAGCAGGTGGAGCGCGTCGACCGCATCGCGGGCATCCAGGCCACCTGGCTGGAGTTCGCGCGCAGCCTGATCGCCGCCCGCCGCGCCGGCGAAGACGCCCAGGCCCAGGTGCGCCTGGGCCGTGGCAAGCGGCTGACCGACGACATGCGCGCGGAGTTCACCGCGTTCATGGACACCGAGAAGACATTGCGCTTCCAGCGCAACAACGACGCCAACCGCACCGCGTGGTGGACGGTCGGCTTGTTCCTGCTGTTCACGGTGGGCTTCACCGGGCTGGTGGCCTACTTCGGCCGGCGGCAGCTGGTGCGGCTGTCCGACAGCTACGACGTGGTGCTGAAGGAACAGGCCGCCCATGCGGAGCGGCTCGCCCACGAGGCCTGGCTGCGCAGCGCGCAGACCGAGCTGGTGGGCGACCTGGTCGGCGAGCTGACCGCCCCGGACATGGGCCGCAAGGTGCTCGCGTTCTTCTCGCGCTACATGGGCAGCGCGGTCGGGGCGCTGTACGTGCGCGAGCGCCACGGCCCGCTGCGCCGGGCGGCGAGCTACGGGTTCTCGAGCGCGTCCGAGGCCACGCCGCAAGTGTTCTCCCCCACCGAGAGCCTGATCGGCCAGGCCGCGGCCGAGCGGCGCCGCATGCTCATCGATCCGGTCGATGCCGACTACCTGAAGGTCAACTCCGGCCTCGGCCACATGTCGCCCAAGGCCGTGCTGCTGCTGCCGGTGTCGAACGGCGGCGCGGTCAACGGCGTGATCGAGCTCGGCCTGCCGGGCCCGCTGGACGATCGCTGCAACCAGCTGCTGGACGTGGTGGCCGACGACATCGGCACCTCGCTGGCGGCGGCGCGCTACCGCGAGCAGCTGCAGGACGTGCTGGCCGAGACCCAGCAGCTCAACGAGGAGCTGCAGGTGCAGCAGGAAGAGCTGCGCACCGCTAACGAAGAACTCGAGGAACAGTCGCGCGCCCTGCGCGCCTCGCAGGCCATGCTCGAAAACCAGCAGGCCGAACTGGAGCAGACCAACAGCCAGCTCTCGGAACGCACCGAGGCGCTCGACCAGCGCAACACCGCGCTGCGCCGCGTGCAGCGCGACCTGGAAGACCGTGCCGACGAGCTGCAGCGCTCCAGCCGCTACAAGTCGGAGTTCCTGGCGAACATGTCGCACGAACTGCGCACGCCGCTCAACAGCGCGCTCATCCTGGCCAAGCTGCTGGGCGACAACCCGCAGGGCAACCTCACGGCGGAGCAGGTGAAGTTCGCGGATTCGATCTACTCGTCGGGCAATGACCTGCTGGTGCTGATCAACGACATCCTGGACATCGCGAAGGTCGAGGCCGGCAAGCTCGAGGTGGTGACCGAAGACGTGTCGCTCGCCCGGCTGGCGCAGAGCCTGGAGAGCACCTTCAGCCCGCTGTCGATGCAAAAGAACCTCGGCTTTCGCCTGGAGATCCGGCCCGACGCGCCGGCCACGCTGGTCACCGACCGCCAGCGCGTGGAGCAGATCCTGAAGAACCTGCTGTCGAACGCGCTGAAGTTCACCGACCGCGGCGAAGTGGCGCTGGAGGTGTCGCCGACCGCGGACGGCGGCGCGGCTTTTTCCGTGTCCGACTCGGGCATCGGCATCGATCCGCAGCAGCACGAGCTGATCTTCGAGGCCTTCCGCCAGGCCGACGGCACCACCAGCCGCCGCTACGGCGGCACCGGACTGGGCCTGTCGATTTCACGCGACCTCACGCAGCTGCTGGGCGGCACGCTCACCGTGCGCAGCACGCCGGGCCAGGGCAGCACCTTCGTGCTCGAATTGCCGGCCAGGGCACCGCAGGCGGACGCCGCGTCGCCTTCTTTGTCGTCTTCTTTGCCGTCTTCTTCTGCCTCCTCGCATTCGTCCTTCGCGCCCTCACCCGGCTCGGCCGTCTACTCGCCCAGGGCCATGGCCGTACCCGCCGCACCGCAGGCGCCCAAGCCCACGCCCGTGCCCGCGCCCCAGTTCGCCGACGACCGCACGCTTCCGCGCGACCAGGTGCGCCGCGTGCTGGTGATCGAGGACGAGCCGCAGTTCGCGCACATCCTCTATGACCTGGCCCACGAACTGGGCTACCGCTGCCTGGTGGCGCACGGCGCGAACGACGGCTTCGAGCTGGCCACGCAGTTCCTGCCCGACGCGATATTGCTCGACATGCGCCTGCCCGACAGCACCGGCCTCGACGTGCTGCAACGCCTGAAGGACTCGCCGCACACGCGCCACATTCCCATCCACGTGGTGTCGGCCGCCGAAAACGCCCAGGGCGCCGCGCTGCAGATGGGCGCCATCGGCTATGCGCTGAAGCCCGCCACGCGCGACGAACTGATGAAGGTGTTCGGCCGGCTCGAGGAGAAGCTCACGCAGAAGGTCAAGGTCGTGCTGCTGGTGGAAGACGACGCGCTGCAGCGCGAGAGCGTGATCCGGCTGATCGGCGACGACGACATCGAGATCGTGGCGGTCGGCTCGGGCGAAGAGGCGCTGGAGCTGCTGCGCACCCGCGTGTTCGACTGCATGATCACCGACCTGAAGCTGCCCGACATGCAGGGCAGCGAGCTGCTCAAGGCCATGGCGGCGGAGGAGATCGTGTCGTTCCCGCCGGTCATCGTCTACACCGGGCGCAACCTCACGCGCGACGAGGAAACCGAGCTGCAGCGCTACTCGCGCTCGATCATCATCAAGGGCGCGCGCTCGCCCGAGCGCCTGCTCGACGAAGTGACGCTGTTCCTGCACAAGGTGGAGGCCGAACTGTCCACCGAGCGCCAGGGCATGCTGAAGACGGTGCGCGGACGCGACCGCATCTTCGAGGGCCGCACCATCCTGCTGGTGGACGACGACGTGCGCAACATCTTCGCGCTGACCAGCGCGCTGGAGGCGCGCGGCGCCATGGTCGAGATCGGCCGCAACGGCCGCGAGGCGCTGGAGAAGCTCGACCAGGTCAGCGAGATCGACCTGGTGCTGATGGACGTGATGATGCCGGAGATGGACGGCCTGGAGGCCACGCGCCGGCTGCGCGCCAACTCGCGCTTCGAGAAGATGCCGGTGATCGCCATCACCGCGAAGGCCACCAAGGACGACCGCGAGCAGTGCCTGGCCGCCGGCGCCAACGACTACCTGGCCAAGCCGGTGGACCTGGAGCGCCTGTTCTCGATGCTGCGCGTGTGGATGCCGAAGATGGAGCGCCTGTGACACAACCGCCCTTGCCCCCTTCCCCCGGCTCGTCCACGCCGCAGCTGCACCCCCTCAGCGACACCGAGATCGAGCTGCGCCTGCTGATGGAGGCGATCTACCTCAAGTACAGCTACGACTTCCGCAACTACACCGTGGCCTCGCAGAAGCGCCGCGTGCTGCATGCGCTCGACCAGCTCGGGCTGCCCAGCATCTCGGCGCTGCAGGACAAGGTGCTGCGCGACCCGGGCCTGTTCGGGCGGCTGCTGCAGTTCCTGACCATTCCGGTGAGCGAGATGTTCCGCGACCCGCCGTACTTTCTGGCGCTGCGCCAGCACGTGGTGCCGATCCTGCACACCTACCCTTCGGTGAAGGTGTGGGTGGCGGGCTGCAGCACCGGCGAGGAGGTGTTCTCGCTGGCGATCCTGCTGCGCGAGGAAGGCCTGCTGGCGCGCACGCAGATCTACGCCACCGACATCAACCCGGCCTCGCTGGAGAAGGCGCGCCAGGGCATCTTTCCGCTGGAGGCGATCCGCGGCTACACCACCAACTACCAGCGCGCGGGCGGGCGCAGCTCGTTCTCGGACTACTACACCGCCGCCTACGAAGCCGCGCGCTTCGACCCCTCGCTGTGCGCCGACGTGATCTTTGCCGACCACAGCCTGGCCACCGACAGCGTGTTCGCGGAAACGCAACTGGTGTCGTGCCGCAACGTGCTGATCTATTTCAACCGGCAGCTGCAGGACCGGGCGCTGGGCCTGTTCCACGAGTCGCTGTCGCACCGCGGCTTTCTCGGGCTGGGTTCCAAGGAAAGCATCGACTTCTCGGGCTACGCGGACCGCTTCGAGACGCACGCCCGTGCCGAGCGCATCTACCGCAAGCTCGCATGAGAAAACAGCTGCGCTCATCCATTCAGAAGCGCGTGGACGCCGTGGTGCTGGGCGCCTCGGCCGGCGGCATCGATGCGCTGTCCACGCTGCTGCACGACCTGCCCGCCACCTGGCAACTGCCGATGGCGGTGGTGCTGCACCTGCCCGAGGACCACGACAGCCACCTGGCCGAGATCTTCGCGCAGCGCCTGCCCTTCGCCGTGCGCGAGGCGGCCGACAAGATGCCGCTCGCCGGCGGCAGCCTGTATTTCGCGCCGCCGGGCTACCACCTGTCGATCGAACGCGAGCGCACGTTCTCGCTGAGCTGCGAGCCGCCCGTGCTGTTCTCGCGGCCGTCGATCGACGTGCTGATGAGCTCCGCCGCCGATGCCTACGGCCCCGCCCTCGCGGGCTTTTTGCTGACCGGCGCCAACTACGACGGAGCCGAAGGCCTCCAACGCATTCACCTGGCCGGCGGACTCACCGCCGTGCAGGAACCGAAAGAAGCCCAGATTTCCACCATGCCCCAAGCCGCCATCGCGCGCCACGCCCCCGACTACGTGCTCCCCTTGCGTCAACTGCGCGAGCTGCTGCTCCAACTGGAGGCCGCCCATGAACATTGACATCGAAAGCAAGCTGCTGATCGTCGATGACCTGCCGGAGAACCTGCTGGCGCTGGAGGCGCTCATTCGTGCGCCGGGCCGCGTGGTGTACCGCTCGGCCTCGGCCGAGGCCGCGCTGGCGCTGCTGCTGGAGCATGAATTCGCGCTGGCCATCGTCGACGTGCAGATGCCGGGCATGAACGGCTTCGAGCTGGCCGAGCTGATGCGCGGCACCGAGCGCACGCGGCACATTCCCATCATCTTCGTGAGCGCCGCCGGGCGCGAGCTGAACTACGCGTTCCAGGGCTACGAGAGCGGCGCGGTCGACTTCCTGCACAAGCCGCTGGACCCGCACGCGGTGGTCAGCAAGGTGAACGTGTTCGTCGACCTGTACCGGCACCGCAAGGCCCTGCGCCACGAAATGGAGTCGCTGGCCGCCGCGCACCGCAAGCAGGAAGAGCTGGTTGCGCAGCTGCAGCACACGCAGCAAGAGCTGGAGCGGGCCGTGCGCATGCGCGACGACTTCATGTCGATGGTGTCGCACGAGCTGCGCACGCCGCTGAACACGCTGTACCTCGAAGCGCAACTGCGGCAGTTGCACCTGTCCAAGGGCAACCTGGCCAACTTTGCGCCGGACCGCCTGCCCGCGATGATCGAGCGCGACCAGCGGCAGATCCGCAACATGGTGCGGCTGATCGACGACATGCTCGACGTGACCCGCATGCGCCGCGACGCGCTGTCGATCCAGACCAAGCCGGTGGACCTGGCCGTGCTGGCGCGTGCCGTGGTCGAGAACCTGCGCCAGCAGGCCGAAGCCGCCGGCGCGGTCATCACGCTGGACGCGCCGGCCGAGCTGCACGGCGTCTGGGACGAGTTCCGCATCGAACAGGTGCTGACCAACCTGCTGACCAACGCGCTGCGCTACGGCGGCGGCAAGCCGGTGCAGATGGTGGTGCGCGAGGTCGACGGCACCGCCCAGGTGGCCGTGCGCGACCAGGGCATCGGCATCGCGAGCGAGGACCAGGGGCGCATCTTCGAGCAGTTCGAGCGCACCGCCGACAGCCGCAAGCATGCGGCCGGGCTGGGCCTGGGGCTCTACATCACGCGCAAGATCGTGGACCTGCACGGCGGGCACATCGGCGTGGAGAGCGCGCCGGGCGAAGGCTCGCGCTTCGTGGTCGACCTGCCGCTGCACGCAAAGGACGCCGAAAACAGCACCCTGCCGTAGGCATGCGCCTACGGCGGGGCGCGTGCAGGGCCGCGATACTGCCCCATTCGACTTACTTCAAAGAGAGCCTTTTTGTGAATGTGCTGATCGTCGACGACAACGAAGCCGCGGCCGACCTGCTGCAGGAATTGCTGAGCTTGCAGCAGCACACGGCGCGCTGCACCTACACGGCGCAACAGGCGCTGGACGCAGCGGCCACCGAGAGCTTCGACGCCGCGCTGATCGACCTCACGCTGCCCGACTTTCCGGGCACCGAGGTGGCCAGGCGGCTTCGCGCCAGCACGGCGCAAGGCACGCCGAAACTGCTGGTCGCCATCTCGGGCTTCTCGGCACAGGACAGCGGCGGCCAGGCGGCCGCAGGGCTGTTCGACCACCATCTGCAAAAGCCGATCGACATCGACACGCTGGAGCAGATTTTGGGCGGGACGCCCTAGCAGCTCGCCGGCCGGTCGGGGCCGGCATGCGCCCTTTTTTCTCTCTCGCTTTTTTTTCGCTGAACAGAGCGACGCAGGCCGGCGCAGCGCGAGCCTGCGTGCGCCGCGCGCAATGGCGTCGGCTACTGGTAAACCAGAGGCCCTGAATTGGTGAACCACTTTTAAACTGGCTCACCAATCATGGCAACGACCACCGACCTCCCCCTCGCCCAGGCCACCGAGCCGGAATCCGATCGCTCCTACCAGAAGCTGGCCGCGCGCATTGCAGCGCTCGTCGCTGGCGGCGAATTCAAGGTGGGCGACCGCCTGCCGTCGGAACGGGCACTGGCCGAGCGCTTCAACGTCAGCCGCACGCTGGTGCGCGAGGCCATCATCGTCCTGGAGATCCAGGGCGCGGTCGAGGTGCGCGGCGGCTCGGGCATCTACATCAGCGCGCCGGTTGCGGGCGCCGTTCCCGCTGTGTCGGCCTACACGCTGTCGCCCGGTCCGGGACCGTTCGAGCTGCTGCGCGCGCGCAGCCTGATCGAAGCCGAGATTGCCTCGGTCGCTGCCGAGAACCGCAAGGACAGCGACATCGACCGCATCTACGCCGCGCTGGCCGCGATGCGCGAGCACATGCAGGACAAGGCGGCCAACGAGGCGGCCGACCGGCTCTTTCACCTGCGCATTGCCGAGTCGACCGGCAACAGCGTGCTGCTGCAGATGGTGACCGGCCTGTGGGACCACACCAAGGCGCCGATCTGGTCGCAGATGGAGGCGCACTTCCACACGCCCGAACTGCGCCGCGCTTCGCAGGACGACCACCAGCGCGTGTTCAACGCACTGCTCGAACGCAACCCCGCCGAGGCCCGCGCCGCGATGCGCGCGCACATCGACCGCGTGATCGCCGAGTTCGCGCAGGCCTGGCGCTGAGCGCCCCTGCAACCTGCGCAGCCGCCCCTTTTTCCTGTGTTTTCCCTCCGCCCGAACCGGGTGATACCTAGAACTGGAGACTGAAGATGACGACTACGAAGACCCTGCTCGCCGCCTTGCTGGCCGCGGCGTTCGTCGGCCAGGCCGCCGCGCAGAACGTGCCGCTGCCGGCCCCCGGCACCAGCGCGCGCATCGACGCCATCAAGAAGGCCGGTGTGCTGCGTGCGGCCGTGCTGTCGAACCCGCCGTGGCTCATCGAGAACACCACCGGTTCGGGCGATGCCTGGGCGGGCCCGGCATGGCTGCTGGCGAATGAGGTGGCACGGCAGCTCGGCGTGAAGCTGCAGGCGCTGCCGGTCTCGCACGAGACCAAGGTGCCGGTGCTCGCCTCGAACCAGGCCGACATGACGATTTCGCCTCTTTCGGTGACGCCCGAGCGCCTGAAGGTGGTCGACTTCGTGACCTACTCGCGCACCGCGCTGTGCGTGTTCGGCCGCGCCGACAACCCGAAGGTGGCCAACGCCAAGTCGATCGACGAGTTCAACAGCCCGAACATCACGGTGGCCTACTTCACCGGCGGCGGCGAAGAAAACTGGGTGAAGAAGCGCTTCCCCAATGCCAAGCTGCGCGGCGTGTCCACCGCCGGCACGGCAGCGCCGGTGGAAGAAATCATGGCCAGGCGCGCCGACGTGACGCCCATCAACCGCGTGCCGTGGCAGGCGCTCAACCGCAAGGTCAAGGGCCTGAAGGTGCTGCCCGAGGGCAACAACTGCCAGGACTCGGCCGAGATGGCCACGCCCATCGGCCTGGCCATCGACAAGAACCAGCCCGAGTACCTGAACTGGCTCAAGGCGGTGAACGACCAGATGAAGCCCAAGCTGGACGCGGACGAGGTCCGGATCATCAACGCGATGTGAGCTTCGGCTTCGGCCGCAACGCACCGACTTCACCGACCTCATGGAGCTCGACTTCTCCCCCCTGCTCGACAGCTGGCAGTACCTGCTCGGCGGGCTGGGCATCACGCTGCTGCTGTCGGTGCTGACCGGCATCGGCGCGCTGGTGCTCGGCACCGCGCTGGGCCTGGGCCGCGTCTATGGCGCGGCATGGCTGCGCATTCCCATCGTTTTCTACATCGACACCCAGCGCGCCATTCCGGTGCTGGTGATCCTGGTGTGGTTCTATTTCGCGGTGCCCATCCTCACGGGCATCAGCTTCCATCCGTTCTGGGCCGCGCTGATGGCGCTCACGCTGCACATTGCCGCCTACGTGGCGGAGATCGTGCGCGCGGGCATCGAGTCGATCCGGCCCGGGCAGATCCGCGCGGCGCTGGCGCTCGGCATGTCGCGCGCCCAGATCGTGCGCAAGGTGGTGCTGCCGCAGGCGCTGGTGCGCATGCTGCCGGCCTTCGGATCGATTCTCTCGATCACCATCAAGGACACGGCCATTGCCACGGTGATCGCGGTGCCTGAACTCATGAAGCGCGCCGAGACCATCGCCGAGCAGAGCTACCGGCCGATCGAGGTGTTCACGGTGGTGATGGTCATCTACTTCATCATCCTGTTCCCCGGGACACGGCTGATCGATGCGCTCTACAAGCGCGTTGCGCACCTGGGGAGGTCGTGATGAATCTGGACTGGAACATTGTCTGGGACCACCGCGCCGAGTTGCTGCACGGCGCGATGCTGACCGTGGTGCTGACGGTGCTGACCATGGTGGTGGCGGTGCCCGCGGGCATCGTGCTGGCGCTGATGCGACTGTCGAAATCGAAGGTGCTGTCCGGCGCGAGCCAGGTGTTCGTGGAGTTCTTCCGCAACCTGCCGCTGATCCTGGTCGTGTACTGGGCGTTCTACGTGATGCCGGTGTTGCTGCACATCGAGTTCTCGGCCTTCACTACCGGGCTGGTGGCGCTGTGCCTGAACGTGGCGGCCTACAACGCGGAGACCTTCCGCGCCGGCATCAACTCGATCCGCAAGGGCCAGATGGAGGCCGCCATCGCGGTGGGCATGAGCCGCTGGCAGGCGATGCGCAAGGTGGTGATTCCCCAGGCCTGGCGGCGTGTGCTGCCGGTGCTGGCGAGCACCTGGGTGTCGCTCTTCAAGGACACCTCGCTGGTATCGGTGATCGCGGTGGGCGAGCTGGCGCACGTGGCGCTGCAGATCCGCTCGTCGAGCTTCCGCGTGCTGGAGATGCTCACGGCCATGGCCGTCATCTACTGGCTCATGGGCTACCCGCAGGCCAAGCTGGTCGACTGGATACAGAAGAAATTCGAGGTCAAGGAATGATGAACGGCGAACGCAAATCGGCAAGCCAGGCGCCGGTGGTGGTGTACGACAAGGTGCGCAAGCTGTACGGCAGCTTCGTGGCGCTCGACGGCGTGTCGGTGCAGGTCAACAAGGGCGAGGTGATGTGCCTCATCGGGCCGTCGGGTTCGGGCAAGTCGACCCTGCTTCGTTGCACCAACGCGCTGGAAACCATCGACGGCGGGCGCGTGCTGATCGACGGCGTGCCGCTGCCCACCGACGAGCGCGAGGCGCGCAAGGTGCGCCAGCGCATGGGCATGGTGTTCCAGAACTTCGAGCTGTTCCCGCACAAGAACGCGCTGGACAACGTGGCCATCGGCCCGGTCACCGTGCTGGGCATGAGCGAGGCGAAGGCGCGCGAGCGCGCCATGAAGCTGCTCGAGAAGGTGGGCCTGGCCGACAAGGCGCACAACTTCCCCAGCGGCCTCTCGGGCGGCCAGCAGCAGCGCGTGGCCATTGCCCGCGCGCTGGCCATGGAGCCCGAGGTGATGCTGTTCGACGAGCCCACCTCCGCGCTCGACCCCGAGACCATCGGCGAAGTGCTCAACGTGATGAAGAAGCTGGCCGACGAAGGCATGACCATGGTCGTGGTCACGCACGAGATGGCCTTTGCCCGCAGCGTGGCCGACTGGGTCGTCGTGTTCGACCACGGCAAGGTGGTCGAGCAAGGCCCGCCCAGGCAGATCTTCGAGGCCCCTACGGCCGAGCGCACGCGCGACTTCCTGGGTCACCTCGGCTGGCACGGCTGATACGCCGGCAAGGCACGCGCCCTTCCCCACACAACGACACGCACAGACATACACCATGAAAATCACCAACGCCCGCGTCATCGTCTGCAGCCCGGGCCGCAACTTCGTCACCCTGAAGATCGAAACCGACGAGGGCCTCACCGGCATCGGCGACGCCACGCTCAACGGGCGCGAGCTCTCGGTGGCGGCCTACCTCACCGAGCACGTCATTCCCTGCCTGATCGGGCGCGACGCGCACCAGATCGAGGACATCTGGCAGTACCTCTACAAGGGTGCCTACTGGCGCCGCGGCCCGGTCACCATGACGGCCATTGCCGCGGTCGACACCGCGCTGTGGGACATCAAGGCCAAGGCCGCCAACATGCCGCTCTACCAATTGCTCGGCGGCAAGAGCCGCACCGGCGTGATGGTGTACGGCCACGCCAACGGCCGCGACATCGAGCAGACCGTGGACGAGGTGCTGCGCTACAAGGAAGAAGGCTACCTGGCCATTCGCGCGCAGAGCGGCGTGCCGGGCCTGGAGAAGGTGTACGGCGTCGGCCGAGGAACCATGTTCTACGAGCCGGCCGATGCCGACCTGCCGAGCGAGCACGACTGGTCGACCGCCAAATACCTGGAGCACACGCCCAGGCTGTTCGACGCGGTGCGCAGCGCCGTGGGCCCCGACGTGCACCTGCTGCACGATGTGCACCACCGCCTCACGCCCATCGAGGCCGGCCGCCTGGGCAAGTCGCTCGAACCCTTCAACCTGTTCTGGATGGAAGACGCCACGCCGGCCGAGAACCAGGAAGCCTTCAAGCTCATTCGCCAGCACACGACCACGCCGCTGGCGGTCGGCGAAATCTTCAACAGCATCTGGGACTGCAAGGACCTCATCGAGAACCAGCTGATCGACTTCATCCGTACCACGGTGGTCCACGCGGGCGGCATCACGCAGCTGCGCCGCATTGCCGACCTGGCCTCGCTCTACCAGGTGCGCACGGGCTGCCACGGCGCGACCGACCTGTCGCCGGCCTGCATGGGCGCGGCGCTGCACTTCGACCTGTGGGTGCCCAACTTCGGCATCCAGGAGTACATGCGCCACACCGACGAAACCGATGCAGTGTTCCCGCATTCGTACAGCTTCGCGAACGGCATGCTGCACCCGGGCGAGGCGCCGGGCCATGGCGTGGACATCGACGAAACGCTGGCGGCCAAATACCCTTACCAGCGCGCGTACCTGCCGGTGAACCGCCTGCAGCACGACGGCACGCTGTGGAACTGGTGAGCGCACGAGCCATGCCACGTTTGCATCCGGACACCCTGCCCCACCTGCCCGCCGACGTCGCGCGGCCGCGCTATCGGCGCGACGCGCTGCAGGCCGGCATCGTTCACCTGGGCGTGGGCGCGTTCCATCGCGCGCACATTGCGGTGGTCAACGAAGCCGCGCTGCATGCGAGCAGCGACCTGCGCTGGGGCACGGTGGGCGTGTCGCTGCGCGCGGCCGACACGCGCGACGCGCTGCGCCCGCAGGGCGGGCTCTACACACTGGCCTTGCGCGACGCGGCGGACGACGGCACCCCGCGGGAGGTGCTGCAGGTCGTAGGCAACCTGCTCGACGTGCGGGTCGCGCCCGAAGACCCGCGGACTGTGCTCGAACGCATCGCCCACCCGGACACGCGCATCGTGAGCCTCACGATCACCGAGAAGGGCTACCACCACGACCCGGCCACCGGCGCGCTGCGGCTGGACGCGCCCGACATCGTTCACGACCTCGCGCACCCCGCGTCGCCGCGCACCATGCCCGGCTTCGTGGTGCACGCGCTGGCCTTGCGCCGCGCGCGCGGGCTGGCACCGATCACGGTGCTGTCTTGCGACAACCTGCCCGCCAACGGCGACACGACGCGGGGCATCGTGCTGGCGTTCGCGCAGGCGGTCGATGCCGGCCTGCGCGACTGGATCGACACGCGCTGCACGTTCCCGAATTCGATGGTCGACCGCATCGTGCCGCGCACCACCGACGCGGACCGCGAGCGCATTTCCACGCGGCTCGGCGTGGAGGACGCATGGCCGGTGATCGGCGAGCCCTTTCTCGAATGGGTGGTCGAAGACCGCTTCGCCAACGGCCGCCCCGACTGGACGAAGGGCGGAGCGCGCTTCGTCGAGCACGCCGAGCCCTTCGAACGGCTGAAGTTGCGCATGGTCAACGGCAGCCACTCGGCGCTGGCCTACCTGGGCGCGATGGCAGGCCTTCGCACGGTGGATCGCGCAATGGCCGAGCCGGCGCTGCGCAACTTCATCGACGTGTTGATGCGCGATGAGATCGCACCCACGCTGCCTGCCATGGAGGGCCTCGACCTCGACAGCTACCGTGCTCGGCTGCTGGAGCGCTTCTCGAATCCCGCGCTGCAGCACCAGACGAAGCAGATCGCGATGGACGGTTCACAGAAGCTGCCGCAGCGGCTGCTCGGCACGGTGCGCGACCGGCTGGCCGCGGGACTGCCGATCGACCGGCTTGCGCTCGCCGTCGCCGGATGGCTCTACTACCTGCGCGGTGTCGACGAGACCGGCACCGCGCACGACATACAAGACCCACTCGCCTGCGCACTGGCCCAGCGGCTCGAGCAAGCCAAGGCAAACGCGAATGCGCCGTCGTCGACGCAGGAGCGCGTGGCCTTCTTCACCGGTTTCGTGCCGGTGTTCGGCGAACTCGGTAGCGAACCGCGCTTCGTGGCCGCGGTGGCGCATCAGCTGCACGCACTGGAAACGCACGGCATCGTCTCCACACTGGTGCACGCATAGCACCGCCTCGGTGAGCGCCTCGCTGCACGGCGAGGCGCACCGCACTTTTTCCACACCTGCATTCCCCCAGGGCCGCGCGTCCTCGTAGGGGATTTCCCTTGCCGCCTGGCCCGGAGCTTGCATAGGTCGCCTTGATGGTTGAAACTTTCAACTATTGAAGATTTCTCCTATTCGAGCATGCATAAACCTCTTCAACTCAAGACCGACTACCTCAACGTTCTGCTCGACGTGGCATCCGAGCGAACGCGTGATCGCGGCTCCCGCGTGTACGAGATCGAACTCGGCCTGTCGATTCGCGACGTGCGGCTGCTGCGCATGATCGGCGGCGCACCGGGCATCACCATGGGCCAGCTGGTGCAGAGCTGCGGCATCGAGAAGACGCTGGTCTCCAAGCTCGTGGGCTCCCTGGTGCAGCGCGCGCTGGTTCAGCGCCGCATCGGCACCGAGGACGCGCGGCAGATTCACCTGGAACTGACCGATGGCGGCGTCGAGCTGGTGCTGCGCGCGGAGCCGATCGGCCGCGAAATGGAGGCACGCTTTCTCGATTGCCTGAGCGCCTCCGAGGTACAGACACTGCACCGCATTCTTCAAAAGATCATCGATGCGGAAGCCGGCTCGCGCGACATGTTCGAGGTGTTCCTCGCGATGTTGCGCGACAGCAAGGAGGGCGATGCATCTCCCTCGTCCACATCCCAATCTCCCTCCTCCTCCCCTCGAAAGAAGTAAGGCTCCATGGCAACCATCTTCTCGCCGCGCCGCGCGTTCGCGGTCGCTCTTTCCACGCTGGCCCTGTCGTTCGCAAGCGCTGCGCCGGCGCAGACCGTGCTGCGCACCGTCCCTTCGTCGGACCTGAAGATCCTCGACCCGATCTGGACCACCGCCAACATCACGCGCAACCACGGCTTCATGATCTACGACACCCTGTTCGGCATGGACGAAAAGGGCGCGATCAAGCCGCAGATGGTCGACAAGTACAGCGCCAGCGCAGACAACAAGGTGTGGACGTTCACCCTGCGCCCGGGCCTGAAGTTCCATGACGGCGCACCCGTCACCTCGCAGGACGTGATCGCCTCGCTCGCGCGCTGGGCCAAGCGCGACACGCTGGGCCAGAAGATGTACGAAGCCATGGACAGCATCGTTGCCGACGGCCCCAACGGCTTTCGCATGACCTTCAGGCAGCCCTTCGGCGTGGTGCTCGATGCGCTCGGAAAGCCCAGCCCGCTGGTGCCTTTCATCATGCCCAAGCGCGTGGCAGACACGCCCGCGGACAAGCAGATCGAGGACATGACCGGCTCCGGCCCCTTCACGCTGGCGAAGGAAGACTTTCGCCCCGGCGACCGCATCGTCTACCGCAAGAACACCGCTTACGTGCCGCGCAAGGAACCCGCCTCGGGCCTGGCCGGCGGCAAGGTGGTGCACGTGGACCGCGTCGAATGGGTGCTGCTGCGCGACTCGCAGACGCAGGCCAATGCGCTGCTCAACGGCGAGGTCGACATGATCGAGACGGTGCCGGCCGCAGGCTACGCCGACATGCGTACCAACGAGAAGATCGAGCTGGTCGACGTGATGCCAGCGGGCCCCTTCACCGTCATCTACAACCACAAGGTGCCGCCCTTCGACAACCCGAAGGCGTTGAAGGCCGCAATGCTCGCCATCAACCAGGAAGCGATGCTGCGCGCCCAGGCCACCTTCCGCGACTTCTACAAGCCCTGCGCATCGATCTACCTGTGCGGCTCCGTGTACGCGAGCGACAAGACGGGCTTCTACACCGGCAAGCCGCAATTCGAAGCGGCGCGCAAGCTGCTGAAGGAATCGGGCTACGACGGCAAGCCGGTGGTCATCATGCTGCCGGGCGATTCGCCCGCCCTGAACAAGCTGCCGGCGGTGTACGGCCAGCTGCTCAAGCAGGTCGGCTTCAACGTCGACGTGCAGACCACCGACTGGGCCACGCTGGTGACGCGCCGGACAAAGAAAGACCCGGTGGAGAACGGCGGCTGGAACGCCTTCATCACCTTCTGGGGCGGCGTGGACGCCAGCAGCCCGCTCACCTACAGCCCGCTCACGGGCAACGGCGACCAGGGCTATTTCGGCTGGCCGGTCGACCCCGAGCTGGAGAAGCTGAAGTCGCGCTTCATCGAGACAGCCGACCTCGCGCAGCGCAAGGACATTGCCACCCAGATCCAGCTGCGCGTGCTCGAGGGCGGCGTGATCGCACCGCTGGGTGAAGGCAAGGCGCCGACGGCCGTGCGCCGCGGCGTGGTGAGCGGGCTGCTGAAGTCGCCCGCTGTTCTGTACTGGAACGTGCAGAAGAAGTAGCCGCTCCCGGCCGGCTTCGGCCGGCGCCCTCCCCGCTTATCTACCGCCAGCCGTCACTTGGCCGTTTGCTCGTGCAGCAACCGGTCGGGGACTTCCCTTGCCCGCGCTTTCACGCCTTGGTGCATTTCCTGTTCGCACTGGACCTCTTCACATGCTCAACTTCCTGTTGCGGCGCGGCCTGGCCACCGTGCCCGTGCTGATGATCGTCGCCGTCATCGTCTTCCTGCTGCTGCGCATGACGCCCGGCGACCCTGCGGCGGCCATCGCGGGCGACTCGGCCAGCGCGCTGGACATCGAGCGCATCCGCGCGCAGCTCGGGCTGAACGACTCCATCGTGAGCCAGTTCGTCACGTGGCTGGGCCATGTGCTGCGAGGCGACCTGGGCTATTCCTTCTTCTACAAGATGAGCGTGACCCAACTCATCGGCCAGCGGCTGGAGCCGACGCTCTCGGTGGCCGCGGTGACGGTGGTGCTCACGGTGCTCATCGCGGTGCCGCTGGGCGTGCTGGCGGCCGCCAGGCGCGGCGGCTGGCTCGACCGTTTCATCATGGGTGCGTCGGTGCTCGGCTTCTCGGTGCCGGTGTTCGTGGCGGGCTACCTGATGATCTGGCTGTTCTCCATGCAGCTGGGCTGGCTGCCCTCGCAGGGCTACAGCCGCATCGCCGACGGCGTGGGCCCGTGGCTGCGCAACCTGGTGCTGCCGTGCGTCACGCTGGCGGTGACGTACGCTGCGCTCATCGCGCGGGTCACACGCGCCGCGGCGTCCGAGGCGCTGACCGAAGACTACGTGCGAACCGCGCGCGCCAAGGGCATTTCGGAGTGGCGCATGCTGATGCGCCATGCGCTGGCCAACGCGGCCGTTCCCATCGCCACCATCGTCGGGCTGAGCGTGGCGGGCCTGATCGGCGGCGTGGTGGTCACCGAGACCATCTATGCCATTCCGGGGCTGGGCCAGCTCACGGTAGACGCCGTGCTGTCGCGCGACTACCCGCTCATCCAGGGCATCACCCTGTTCTTCTCGCTCGTGTACGTGGTGGTCAACCTGCTGGTGGACCTGAGCTACCTGCTGCTCGATCCGCGCATCCGCTACTGAGCCGCCCCGCCCTTTGTCGAAAGCCTCATCCATGACGTCGATTTCCACGACTCCCATTCACGCGGCAGATGCGACCACCGCGCCCCGTGCGCGCAAGCGCTCGTTGCTGCGCCGCATCTTCTCCAACGGCGCGGTGCGCCTGGGCAGCGCGCTGCTGTGCCTCATGCTGCTCATTGCGGTGGCCGCGCCCTGGCTCTACACCATCGACCCCAACACCATGGACCCGGCCAGCGCGCACCTGTCGCCCGGCACGCGGGCGGAGTTCGTCACGCTGGGTGGCGACTCGTTCGTGCGCGTGTTTCCGCTGGGCACCGACAGCATGGGCCGCGACATCTGGAGCCGCACGGCCTACGGCGCGCGCGTGTCGCTGTCGGTGGGCGCGGCGGTGGCGCTGGCATCCGTTGCGCTCGGGCTGGTGGTGGGCATGGTGGCAGGCTACTTTCGCCGGGTCGACGGCGTGATCATGCGGGTGATGGACGGGGTCATGGCCATTCCCGGCATCCTGTTCGCCATCGTGCTGGTGGCCGTGTGGCGGCCCAGCATCTGGACCGTGATACTGGCCATCATGGTGCCCGAGACGCCGCGCGTGGCGCGCCTGGTGCGCTCGGTGGTACTGTCGGTGCGCGAGGAACCGTACGTGGAGGCAGCCATTGCGCTGGACACCCCCACCTGGCGGCTCATGCTGCGCCACATCCTGCCCAACACCGTCGCGCCGCTGATCGTGCAGGGCACATTCATCTGCGCAGCGGCCATGCTGGTGGAGGCTGTGATGTCGTTCCTGGGCATCGGCCTTCCTTCGGACGTGCCGACCTGGGGAAACCTCATGTCGGAAGGCCGCGCGTACTTCAGCTCGCATCCGTCGACGGTGCTGTTGCCGGGCGCGTTCCTCGCGACCACGGTGCTGGCGGTAAACATGCTGGGCGATGGCCTGCGTGACGCGCTCGACCCCAAGTTCAACCAGCGCGGAGGCTGAGATGGCGCACACCCCTTCCACTCAACTCACCGGCCAGGGACCTTGCCTTGCGGTGCGCAACCTGCGCATCGACCTGCCCTCGGGCGCCGACCGCGCGCATGCGGTGCACGACATTTCATTCGACGTGATGCCCGGCCAGGTCATGTGCCTGCTGGGCGAGTCGGGCTCGGGCAAGTCAGTGATCGCGCAGGCCGTGATGGGCCTGCTGCCGCCTTCGCTCGTGCCCTCGGGCGGGCGCATCGAGGTGCAGGGCGAGAACGTGCTCGAGGCCGACCGCAACCGCTTGCGCGCGCTTCGCGGCGTGCGCATGGCCATGGTGTTCCAGGAACCCATGACCGCGCTGAACCCGGTGATGCGCTGCGGCGACCAGGTCGACGAGATGCTGGCCGAGCACACGGCGCTGGGCAAGGCCGAGCGCCGGCAGAAGGTGCTGGCGATCTTCGCGCGCGTGAAGCTGCCCGACCCCGAGCGCATCTACGACGCCTACCCGCACCAACTGTCGGGCGGGCAGCGCCAGCGCATCGTGATCGCCATCGCGCTGATCTTGCGGCCCGCGCTGCTGATCTGCGACGAGCCGACCACCGCGCTGGACGTGACGACGCAAGCCGAGATCCTTTCGCTCATCCGCGAGATGCAGCAGGAGAACGGCACGGCGGTGCTGTTCATCACGCATGACTTCGGGGTGGTGGCGGACATCGCAGACCAGGTGGTGGTGCTGCAGCTCGGACGCCAGGTCGAGAGCGGCGACAAGGATGAAGTGCTGCGCCGCCCGAAGGAGCCCTACACCCGGATGCTGCTGGACGCCGTGCCGCGGCTGGAGCCCGCGCAACGCCCGCCCGTGGCCGATGCCCCGCCGCTGCTCGATGCGCGCAGCGTCACCAAGACCTACCGCTCCGGCTCCTGGCCGGGCAAGCGCCGCACGGTGCATGCGGCCACCGATGTGTCCCTGCGGCTGCACGCCGGCGAAACCGTGGGCATCGTGGGTGAGTCGGGTTCGGGCAAGTCGACGGTGGCGCGCTGCATCGCGCGGCTCATCGAGCCGACCGAGGGCGAGGTGCGCATGCCAGGCATGGAAACCCACGACTCGGCACGCGGACGGCTGTCGGCCTTCAGGCGCACCGTGCAGGTGGTGTTCCAGGACCCGAACCGCTCGCTGAACCCGCGCCGCACGGTGGGGCAATCGATCGTCGAGGGGCCGGTGAACTTCGGCATGGCGCCGGCCGCCGCATGGCAGCGCGCCGAAGAATTGATGGCGCTCGTGCGCCTGAAGCCCGAGGTGCTGCACCGCTACCCGAGCGAGTTTTCCGGCGGCCAGCGCCAGCGCCTGTGCATTGCGCGCGCTTTGGCCTGCGAACCGCAGGTGCTGATTGCCGACGAGGCCGTGTCCGCGCTCGACGTGTCGGTGCAGGACCAGATCCTGAAGCTGCTCGCGGAAATCCAGCAGCGACTTTCCATCGGCATTCTTTTCATCACGCACGACCTGCGCGTGGCCAGCCAGGTGTGCGACCGGCTGATCGTCATGCACAAGGGACGCATCGTCGAGGAAGGCTCCGCGCGCGAGGTGCTGCTGTCGCCTCGCGAGGCCTACACGCGCTCGCTGCTGGCCGCGGCGCCGGGCCAGGGCTACGCGTTCGGGCAGGGCTGATGCCCCGCGAGTCTTCGGCCTCAAGCCCAGCCATGGCCGGGTTCCGGTCGACTCGGTGAGCGGCTTGCTGCGCGCGTCGGCTCGACTCTGTTGAAACGTGCGAAAGAAGCATCACGGCCCCTCCTTCCGCCTTTCCTCTCCAACCCCCAACCCCCAACCAACGACAAGACACATGACAACACCCTTGTACGAACTCAGCGCCGTCCGGCTTTTGGAGCAATACCGCGACCGCGTGCTCTCCCCCGTCGACGTGACCCGGGCCGTGCTGGACCGCATTGCGCAATGGGAACCACACATCCAGGCCACCTACGGCCTGGACGCCGAGGCGGCCCTGGCATCGGCAAAGGTCTCGGAAGCGCGTTGGGCCAAAGGCGCACCGCAGGGCGAACTCGACGGCGTGCCGGTCACGCTGAAGGAGAACATCGCCACGCGCGGCACGCCCACGCCGCTGGGCAGCGCGGCCACGGTGCTCGCACCGGCCACCGCCGATGCACCCGCCGCCGCGCGCCTGCGAGAAGCGGGCGCGGTGATCGTCACCAAGACCACGATGCCCGACTTCGGCTTTCTGGGCGCGGCACCGTCGAGCTTTCACCCGCTCACGCGCAACCCGTGGGACCTGAGCAGGAACACCGGCGGGTCCAGTTCCGGCGCGGGCGCCGCGGCAGCTGCGGGCTACGGCCCCTTGCACCTGGGCACCGACATCGGCGGCTCAGTGCGCATTCCCGCCAGCTTCTGCGGGGTGTTCGGCCTGAAGCCCAGCCATGGTCGCATTCCGGTCGATCCGCCGGCGGCCGCCCGCGTGATCGGGCCGATGACACGCACGGTCGCGGACGCCGCGCTGCTGATGCGGGTCGTCTCCCGCCCGGACCCGCGCGATTACATGAGCCTGCCGGCGCAGGACATCGCCTGGCGGCACCTGGAACGCGACATGAAGGGGGTTCGCATCGGCCTGTGGACCGAGCCTTCCGGTGGCTGGCCGCTCGACCCGGAAGTGAGGGAGGCTGTGCTCGCGGCTGCGCGATTGTTCGAGCAGGCCGGCGCCATCGTCGAGCCGCTCGCCGACTGGACCACGACGGACATGCGCATGGGCATGGCCCATTTCTTCACCATGCGTTGCCGTGTGGACCTGGCCAACATGCCGCCGGACCGCGCCGCGCTGGCGGCGCCCTACATCCATGCGGCGGCGGAGTTTGCGGGCTCGCTCACGCCCGAAGACACCTTCCGCGCCTTCGCGCGCATGCAGGTGCTGCGCGCAGCCACCGTGGCCGCCACGCAGCCGTACGACTACGTGCTGTCCCCGGTGTCGCCCGGGCTGCCGTTCGCGGCGCACGCCATCAACAGCGGCGCGGACACCCCGATGAAGGACTCGCACTTCACCTCGGTGTTCAACCAGTCGGAGCAGCCCGCGGCATCGATCAACTGCGGCTACGCCAAGAGCGGCCTGCCCATCGGGCTGCAGATTGCGGGGCGCCGCTTCGACGACCTGGGCGTGCTGCAGATGGCCGCGTTCTACGAAGGCGCGCGGCCCGCGCAGGCGCCGTGGCCGGAACCGGCCGGGCAAGCCTGAGCAGGCCGCCGCCGGGAACCTCAGCGCTTCTTGCTGCGCTTGGCGTAGTTGCGCATCGCTTCGTAGCGGTACACGCGAAACCCGTCCCGCTGCATGAAGCTGAGCGGCTCCCAGCCGCGTGCCAGCGCACAGTCGGTGATCTGCGCCATCTGTACGCCGAGGTAGTCCTGCAGGCTGTCGGCCACCGCGAGCTCGAACTTCCTGAGTTCGCGGTCCAGCGATTCGATCGCGGCGATCGCGGCTTCGACGGTGGTGAAGGGACGCACATGCGTCACCGCGTTGCTGCGCACCAGGGTGCGCGGCTGCGGACGGCTGTCCGCGCCGAAGTTCACGCTGGCCCCGCCGTCCATGCCGTTGAGGCCGCCGATGCTCATTGCGTTCATGCCATGAATCCCATGTGTCGCTCCTCCTGCGCTTCAACGCAGGTGAACGACTCAAGGCAAGCGGCATGCCTTGCGCAAACCTGTGGGAAACGGCGTGCCAGAGGCGTCGAAGCGACCGCAAAGCCACACAAATGTGAATTGATGTGACTTTTTCGTCGCATCCTGAAACAAATATGGCATGCCAGCTGGCATGCCATATTTCAGAAAACCTTCAGCCGCCGGGACGGCTGCAAGGCGGGCCGACGCTCAATCGCGCTCGTCGTACCACCCGTTCGGCGGACGGTAGGGATAGCCGGGTCCGTAGTAGACCCGACCGGGCGGCGGCGCGTAGACGGGCGCCGGGCGGTAGTACACGGGCGGCGGCGGCCGGTAATAGACCGGCGGCGGCGCTTCGTAGTAGATGGGCGCCGGATACGGATAGACCGGCGGCGGCGCGTAGTACGGTGCCGGGTAGGCCACGCCAGGCGTGCCGATCTGAACCGACCAGCTGCCGCGCGCGCTGGCCCCGCCCGCTGCCAGCAACGCAACGGCCGCTACGGCGCCGACGGCGGCCCATTTGAAAACAGAAGATTGAGGTTTGGAATTCACAGGGGCTCCGGGGCCAAGGGCGGACGGTGTCCGGGTGCCCAGACAACGCCGCAACCCGTGCCACGGTGCACCGGGCGGCGCAAAAGCGGGTTGCCAAAGGCGAGCAACCCGCAGCGTCCGCGGTTCAATGCGGATCAGCGCGCAATTTCGCGGCGCGAGAGCATCACGTCGCCGCCGGTCGTGTTGAAGGCGATGGTGGGCGCGCTGAAATCGCTCAAGGGGGCACCCAGGCCGATTTCGCCGCTGCCGTGCAGCACGCACTCTTCGCGGCGCAGGGCGATCTCGGTGCTCGGGCCGCCGTTGCCGTGAAAGCGCACCCAGGTGCCGTAGGTGCTGACGTCGATCAGCACGCAACTGCCCTGGCGCATCTCGATGCGCGCATGCAGCCGCGACACGCGCGGGTCGTTCACCACGAACTGCGCGTCGTCGACACGGCCCAGGTGGATCGGCAGCTGTTCGATGCGGAACATCGAGCGCACGTCGAGCCAGGCCAGCTCGATCTGCCCGAACGAGGAGTCGGCCATGCGCGACGGTGCGAGCGAGGCGGGCACCGTGAGAAAGGAGGTCACCTCTTCCTGCCAGTCGATGCGATGCACGACCGGCATCTCGTTGCGACCGCGGATGTTGATGTGGCCCAGGTCCCGGTGCTGCACCGACCCCTCGTGCAACTGCGAGATGACCGCATCGGTCACCCAGATCTGGCCGGGTCCCGCCAGGTCGCTGAGCCGCGAGGCCAGGTTGACGGCGTCGCCGTAGCAGTCGCCCTCGACCTCGACCACCTCGCCACTCGCCACGCCGATCTGCAACGCCATGCGCAACGGCTCCGGCCACACGAGCAGGCGCTTCTGGTGATAGCGCTGCAGTTCGATGACGGCATGCGTGGCGGCGGCACCCGTCGAAAAAATGGCGAACACGCCGTCGCCGAGCGACTTCACGACACGGCCGCCGTGCGTCTGGCATACGCCGCCGATCCATTGCGTCAGCCGCGTGACGGTTTCCGTGGCTCGCGCATTCCCCATGGCCTCGAAGACCCTGGTACTTCCCGTCAAGTCCGCGAATACGACTGTGGAATTGACACCCATGTTCTTGTGATTCTCGTTTTCAGATCGCTGTTGGTAAATGGCCGAGTCCCCACGTTACCCTGCAAACCATTTCCGTTGCTTGTGTGCATTGCCGCAAAAAGTGGACCGGCTTGCACGCCATATTTGTTGACGTTACATGTATACGCAACTTGCAACAGATCAGATGGGAGACAGTCATTCTTTGATATGTAGTACTTTAGAAAACAAAACCAGACATCAGAAAAGATCTCTAAGTAAAGCGTGTTGTTTACAAACAAGGAACACTGTTCCGGATCTTGTGCAATCGTGAACTGACGCTTAAGGTATCGAACGTCACTGCTCCCAGCAATACGCTTTTTGTCCCATGCTCTTTCGTCGCATTCTTCGCCTGCTGAAGCTGCCCGGCTTTGGTTCCCGTCAGGCTGCAGAGAGCCAATTGGGGCGCATCCGCACCGCAATGCTCTCGGTGCTCCAGGACCATGGCGGCAATTCGGTACAGCGCGTGAGCCAGCGGGTGCGCTTTGCGGCCGATGTCGAGTCGCTTTGGTATCTGCGCCAGGACGTGATGATTGCGCTGAGCGCGATCGACGGCGAAACCGCCGCGCGCCACCAGATGAAAACCATCAACAGCATGTTCAAGGGCGGCCTGCCCGGCTCGATGGGCCCCAGGGCCCACCAGCGCTTCACGCACGACGCCTGACCTGACCCACGCGTCAAGCAGCAACGGCCCTTCGGGGCCGCTTCTTTTTTCAATGCGCGTGGTGGTGATGGTCGTGCCCGTGGTGATCGTGATCGCCGGCCTCGTGCCGGTGACCCCAGACCAGAAACACGTCGCGCCCCTCGGCGGCCATCGACACTTTGGCGCCAACCGGAAGTAGTACTTTTGTCGCAACGTGCCCGAACGGCAAGCCAGCCAGCACGGGCACCTTGAGGGAGGCACGCAGCCGGTCGATCACGGTGTTGATGCCAAAGCCGCGGTCATAGCCCGGCACCTTGCGCACACCCGTGAACTGGCCGAACACGATGGCACGTTGACGCGCGAGCACGCCGGCCATCTTCAACTGGTCGAGCATGCGTTCGACGCGGTACGGGTGTTCGTTGGTGTCCTCGATGAAGAGCACACCCTTGTCGATGGCTGGAAAGTACGGCGTGCCGAGCAGGCTGGCCAGCACGCAGAGGTTGCCGCCCCACAGCACCGCGTCCTGCACGGCCTTGAACTTCAGGTCGGCGTCGCGCGCGGGCATGCGCCAGCCGGTGCCTTCGCCCTGCCCGCTCACGAGGTCGTCGAAGCAGGCTTCCATGATGTCGTCGGGGCCGGCTTCGGCGCCGAAGTCTTCGCCGACCGCAGGACCGGCCCACGTGACGGCGCCGGTCTTGGCGAGCAAGGCGTTCTGCAGCGCGGTGAAGTCGCTGCAGCCGACGAACTCGGTGCCCTTGCCGATCGCCTTGGCAATGGCCTTGTAAGGCAGCGCATCGAGGATGCGCGTGAGGCCGTAGCCGCCGCGCGCGATGAGCGCCACGTCGGCACCGCTGGCCGCGGCGCGCGAAATTGCCGCGAGCCGCGTGGCGTCGTCGCCTGCAAAACGCTGGTGCACCGAGAGTGCCGCGTCGTCGACTTCGACCTCGTGGCCCAGCGCCTTGAGCCGCTTCACGCCGCGTCGGAAGGCGGCCTTGTCGCGAATGGCACTGGAGGGGGAATAGATGTAGATGTGTTTGGTCACGTGGTCGAGTATCCCATTGCGTTGCGCACTTCAAGAGCGAGCGCCCGTGCCTGCGCCAACGTCGGCCCCGAGGAGGATGCGATGGGCCCGAGCGCGCGCAGTGCGGCTTCGTAGCCACGGTCGGGGTACGGCGCGCGCCATGCATCCTCGATGCGCTCATCGCCCTCGGGTGCGACGAGCGTCGCGACGAAAAGCTCAGGCACGAGGGCCTGCAACAGCGCGGCGAGTTCGGTGGCGGCCGCACTGTGCACCAGCACCAGCGGGCCCGCCTGCACGCCCGCGAGCCATTCACGCAGCACTTCACCATGCCACGCCAGCGTGTGCATGGTCTCGCGCTTGGGCTTGTCGCTCCGCCCGAAGCCGACCAGGTCGGGCACCAGCGTGCGCAGGCCCGGCAGGCCCACGAGGTGACGGAAGAAGTAGCCCCATTCGCCCGGGCCGTGCAGGCACAGGCAGGCTGCGAGCCTCTCACCTTCACTGCCTTCACTGCTTTCACCGCTTTCATCGACGTAGTGCATGCGCCAGCCGTGCAGCGCCGGCAGGTCCTGCATGCGACGCGGTGCGAAGGTGTAGTTCTCCAGCGCGGCAAAGCGTTCGGCCGGCGTGCGCAGCGCGTCGTCACGCAAGGGCTCGGCCTGCGCGCGCGCGGCGCTTCGGCGTTGCTGGAAGAAGGCCTGCAGCACCGCGGCGCATTCGTCGGCCAGCACCCCGCCCTGCACCTGCGTGCGGTGGTTCAGCCGCGGCTCGGCAAAAAGATCGAGCACCGAACCGGCCGCGCCGGTCTTCGGATCGGTCGCGCCGAACACCACGCGCGCCAGGCGCGAATGCAGCATGGCGCCCGAACACATGGCGCACGGCTCGAGCGTGACGAACAGCTCGCAGCCGTCGAGCCGGTAGTTGCCCAGGGCCGCGGCACCGGCGCGCAGCGCGTTGATTTCCGCGTGCGCACTCGGGTCGTGCTGCGCCACGGGGGTGTTGCGGCCGGTCGCGAGGAGCCGGCCGTTCTTCACCAGCACCGCGCCGACGGGCACCTCGCCCGCCGCAGCCGCCAGGCGCGCCTCGGCCAGCGCCAGCGACATCCAGTGCACGTCGCTCGGCGAGCTTGCTGGGGCGGCCTCAGTTGTCATCCGGCATCTGGCGCGTCTTGGCCGCGGCGTCGAGCGCGTCCTTGACCTGCTGCTGAACGCGCTGCGCCTGGTCGTGGGCAGTGCCGCTCGACTCCCCGGCAACCGGCGGCACGCCCACGGGTGCAGCCACGCTGGTCATCTGCTTCTTCGCGACCAGCCCTACGATCAGCAGGGCCAGCACGAGGCCGATCAATCCGAGTCCGCGCATCTCAGCGGCCTTCGGTCGCGGGCATGCCGAGGCGGTCCATCCACGCGGCCAATGCCTGCTCGTCCGGCGTGCCCGCGCTGTACATGGCGTGCATGGCGGCATGCGATTCGCGCCGGTGCTGGTTGAGCTTGACCTTGCATTGCAGCGCCGTCACGCGCAGCTCGAAACCGACGATGCCTGCCAGCATCTTGAGCTGGAACTCCTCGCCCAGGTCTCGCCATTGCTGCGCATACGCCGGCTCGTGGTCGCCGATGAGTTTCTTCAACAGCACGTCCTTCGCGCCTGGCTCCTCGACCAGGCGCGCCTCGACCGTGCAATGCACGGCGAGGTAGTTCCACGTCGGCACGCGCGCCAGGTCGGGATAGACCGACGGCGACAGGTAGGCGTGCGGACCGAGAAAGGTGACGGTCGCCCTGGGCCGCGCCTGCAGGTAGCGCCAGTGCGGATTGGGCTTGGCGCAATGGCCCCACAGAACCAGATCGTCGCCCTCTCGCTGTTCGGCCACCAACGGCAGGTTCGAGACGTAGGGCAGGCCGTCGTCGTCGTTCGAAATAAGGCTCGCGAACGGATGCGAGCGCATCAGCTCCAGCGCGATGGCCGGGTCCTTGGCGTTGAACTGCGGGGGCATGTACATGGGGCGGTTTCCTCGTGGGGCGAGGTCCGATTGTCCCCGAGCCGACCTATCTTGCGCGCGTTGCGCGCGGTTCTTCCAGCAGTTTCACCATGGCCGTGTAGCCACGCGCCTTCGCCAACTGCAGCGGCGTGTTGCCTTGGCGGTCCGCCAGCGCGAGGCTGGCGCCGGCACCGACCAGCGCGGCCAGCGTACGCTGGTGGCGCGGGCCGCCGTCGCCGAGCACGATGGACTCGATCACCGCCGTCCAGTGCAGGTTGTTGACATGGTCCAGCGGCGCGCCGGCCGCGATCAGCCGGCGCACCACCTCGTCGTTCCCGAGGTGCGCGGCCGCAATGAGCGCGGTGCCGTCGTAGCGGCTCGTGGTCTGCCCGGCACTGGCGCCGAGCGACAGCAAAACAGAGAGCGTGGCGGCATCGTCGGCCACCGACGCGATGGTGACCGCGTCGTAGCGGTCGTCCTCGAGCAGGTCGAGATTGGCGCCGGCCCTGGCCAGCAGCTTGACGGCCTCGCGCTGCCGCGCATGCGTGGCGACCTGCAGCGGCGTGCGGCCGCGCGTGTCGCGCGCATCGAGGTTCGCGCCCGAGGCGATCAGGCTCCTGAGCTTCGCCAGGTCGCCGTGCCACGCAGCCTGGTGCAGACCGTCATAGGCCTGCACCTCGGCCGCGAGCGGCGGCACCTGGGCGCACGCGACCGTCGACACGCCCAACCCGAGCGCGGCGACCAGCATGCCCGACCAGATACCGCGCGCGAACATCAGAGCAGGCCCTTGACCTTGTCGATGGCCGTGTTGGCGCATTGCTCGTCGAGGTGGCCGCCGGGCGCGCCGCCCACGCCGACCGCGCCGATCACCTCGTTGCCCGACTTGACCGGCACGCCGCCGCCCAGCAGCAGCACGCCCGGCAGGTACACCAGGTTGGCGCCGCCGGGGTTCTTCTGCGAGCCTTCCATCATGGCTTGCGTGGGCGCCTTCGACGAAGCCGAGGTCCAGGCCTTGCGCTCGCTCGAAGCCAGCGTGTGCGGGCCTGCGTTGTCGGCGCGCTGCACGGCACGCACGGTGCCGGCGCGATCGACCACGGTGGCCGCCACGTTGTAGCCGTTGGCCGCGCAGGCTGCCACGGCTTCAGACGCGAGCTGGTTGGCCAGCGCGAGCGACATGTTCCTTTCCGTGCGGACCGCAGCTGCGGGGGTCTGGGCTTGCGCGACCGAAGCGGCGAGCAGGACGGCGAGGCTGCCGAGGCGAAGGATGGTTTGCATTGTTCGTTTTCTCCAGTGGATTCGGGTGTTCGCGCCGGCTGTTGCCGACGGCTGCGCCACTGTAGAAAACAACGCGCGCGCCAGCCATTCGTACGGCTACGCGCGCCGCTCCGTAGAACTACGCAGCCCTGTCCACCAGCACGGCATAGCGCCGGATCAGCTGGGCCAGCGAATCACAACCGAGCTTGGCGAACAGGTTGGCGCGATGCGTCTCGACCGTGCGCGGCGACAGCGCCAGTTCGCGCGCGATCTCCTTGTTGGTGAGCCCCTGCACGATGAAGCCCAGCACCTCGCGCTCACGCTCCGACAGCTGCGCCACCTGCTCGCGCGCCGCGTTGTCGGCCTGCGAACGCTCGCGCGAGCGAACATGCTGGCGCACCGCGTGCTGCAACGCTTCGAGCAACTGCTCGTCGTCCACCGGCTTTTCGAGGAACTCGGCCGCGCCGGCCTTGAAGGCACGGCGGCACATCTCGACCGTGCCGTGGCCGGTCAGCATGATCACGGGCTGGTCGACCCCCTGCGCCACCAGCCGGTCGAGCACCGTGAGCCCGCTGATGCCGGGCATGCGCACGTCCAGCACGATGGCGCCCACGCTCGCGCGGTCGAAGCCGTCGATGAAGGCCTGCGGGTCGGCCCAGGCCTGCACCCGCAGGCCGACCGTGCCGATCAGCAGCGACAGGCCGTCGCGCACCGCCTGGTCGTCGTCGATCAGGTGGATGAGCGGCGACTGTGGCTGGTGGGGAGCGGGGGTGTTCATGACGAACGCTCCGCGGTGGGTGCGACGAGCGGCAGCAGCAAGGTGAAGCGCGCGCCGCGCGGCGACACGTTGGCCGCGCCCAGGCTGCCGCCCATGCCGCTGGCCAGCGTTTCACTGAGGCTCAGGCCCAGGCCCAGCCCGCCTTCGCGCGTGCTGAAGAACGGCTCGAACAGGCGCGGCAGCGCCTCCGGCGCAATGCCGCGGCCGTTGTCGGTCACGGTCAGCACGCCCTCCTGCCCATTGCGCCCGACCGACACCACGAGCCGGCGCTCGGCGGCGGGCACCAGCTCGAGCGCCTGCAGCGCATTCATCAGCAGGTTGTGAACGATCTGCTCCAGCGCCACCGCCTCGGCCTGCACGCGCACCGGCGCCTGCGCGGCGGCGTCGAACTGCGCGGCCACGGTGCGCTGCGCGAACTCGGGCGCCAGCAGGTGCATGGCGCTGCGCACCACCTCCTGCAGCACCAGCGGCTTCACGTCGCCGCCGGCTTCGGGCCGCTCGATCACGCGGCGCAGGCGCCCCACCACGCCGGCCGCGCGGCGGGCCTGCTCCACGGCCTGCCCCATCGCGTCGCGCGCGGTGGCCAGGTCCGGCGGATCGTCGTCGAGCAGGCGGCGCGCAGCCTGCGCGTTGGCCAGCACCGCCGTCAGCGGCTGGTTGAGTTCGTGCGCCAGGCCGGCCGAGAGCTCCCCCAGTGCATTGAGCCGCGCGACCTGCCCCAGGCGCAGCAGTTCTTCGGCACGCCGCCGCGCGATGCGCTGGCGCTGCGCGGCCCACAGCCCCGCCAGCAGCGCGGCCATGGCAGCCGCCCACGCGGCAATGCCGCGCCACGGCAACTCGCCCCAGCCCACCTGCCGTTCGGCCACCACGTCGAAAGGCTGGCTCGGAGACGCCAGCGCCTTGGTCAGCCCGAAGCGCCAGCCGTTGGCCGCCGGCACGCCCGGCTGCAGCACCAGTTGCTGACCGTCGCGCTGCAGGCTCAGGCGCACCGGGCTGCGCTGCGGGTTCATCGGCCAGTCGCGCCACGGCACGGAGCCGGCCAGGTCGATGTCCAGCGCGTAGCTGAACGGCGTGGCGCCCATCACGAGCACATAGCGGCCGTGGGCCAGGTCGAGGGTGGCGAGCTCGGCGCGGCGCTGGTCGCGCGAGCGCGCTTCCGCCGCCGCCAGCGCCTGCGCGGTGGTGCCCATCTGCGGGGTGTCGGTCCAGGGCTCGTCGCGCTCGCGCCGCTGCACGCGCAGGATCGAGGAGTACACGGACGGCAGGCGCTGCTCCGGATGGTCCGCGCCGGTGCTGGGCTCCAGCAACGCGAGCGTGGCCAGCACGGCGTCGTACTGCACCATCTGCTGGCTCAGCAGGCGGTGCGCAATGCGCACGTCGGTCTCGAAGTCCTGGTGCATCTGCGCGAGCTCGGCGCGCGCGATCCACACCGCGCCCACGGCGGTGAGCGCCAGCCATGCCAGCCACCAACCGCCCTGCGTACGCAACCACTGTTTCATGGCGCGGATTGTGCCCGCCACGCCAGGCCTGATCGATGTGGGCCGAGAATGCGGCCCAAGACATGGTTGAAGTACAGGACTCTCTTTTTCCCGAGCTGCCGCGCCCCGAAGAGGCGCCCGTGGCCGCGTCCGCGCCTTCCGAGGCCGAAGCGCCCGCCAGGAAGAAGTCGCGCACCGGCACCGTCGAGCCCGCGCCTGCAGACCCCGCACTCATCGAACTGGCGGCCGCGCTGCCGCCCAACCTGCGGCTGGGCACCTCGTCGTGGAGCTACCCCGGCTGGGCCGACCTGGTGTGGGACGGCGAATACGCCGAGAGCGTGCTGTCGAAGCACGGCCTGCACGCACTCGCCAAGCACCCGCTGTTTCGCACCGTGAGCCTGGACCGCAACTTCTACCGCGCCCTCACCGCGAGCCAGTACGCCCGCTACGCGGCCATGGTGCCCGACGACTTCCGCTTCATGGTGAAGGCGCCGAGCCTGGTGAGCGACGCCACCGTGCGCGACGAAAGCGGGCGCGGCATGCAGGCCAACCCGGTGTTCCTGAGCCCCGATATCGCGCGGCAGGAGTTCGTGCTGCCCGCGCTCGAAGGGCTGGGCCATCGCATCGGCGTGCTGGTGTTCCAGCTGAGCCCGATTCCGGGGCACATCCTGGCCGACCAGCCTGCGCTGCTCGCGCGCATCGCCGAAATGCTCGATGCCTTGCCCGGCCTGAAGCAGGTCGCGCCCGACGCGGTGTTCGCCGTCGAGGTGCGCGACCCGCAGTTGCTGAACCCCGCCTTCGCCGCGATGCTGCGCAGCGTGGGCGCCACCTTCTGCATGGGCCTGCACGCCAAGATGCCGCCCATCGAAGACCAGTTGCCGATGCTGCGCGCGCTGTGGCCCGGGCCGCTGGTGTGCCGCTGGAACCTGCACCGGCGCCACGGCCGCTTCGGCTATGAGGATGCGGAAAAACTCTACGGCCCGTTCGACAGGATCGTCGACCCCGACCCCGAAACCCGCGCCGCGCTGGCCAAGGTGATTGCCGGCACCACCCGTGCGGGCCAGAACGCCTTCGTCACCGTGAGCAACAACGCCGAAGGCTGCGCGCCGCTGACCATTGCGCAACTGGCGCGCGACCTCACCGGCCTGGCGTCGCCTTAGCCGATGTTCTGCTTGGCGGCGACGGTCATCTCGACCTCGACCGTCGCGTTCTTCGGCAGCGCATAGACACCGACCGCCGTGCGCACATGCACGCCGGCGTCGCCGAACACGCGGTGCAGCAGGTCCGACGCGGCATCGGCCACCTCGCTTTGCTGCGTGAAGTCGGCCGTGCACTGCACGAACACACCCACGCGCAACACCTTCTCGACCGCATCGAGCGAGCCGAGCGCCCGGCGCAGCAGCGTGAGGCTGCGCAGCGTGCAGATCTGCGCGCCCTCCTGGGCCCTGGCCAGCGACACCGCGTCGCCGACGCGGCCGGTGACCACCACCGTGGTGCCCACGCGCGGCACCTGCCCGCTGAGGTAGACCGTGCGGCCGTCGCGCACCAGGGGCACGTAGTGGCCGCCGGCAATGATCTCGCCGTCGAAGCTGTGACCCAGCTCGGCGGCAATCTGGTCGGCGGTCTGGTCTCGGGTCTTGTCTGTCATGGCTGTTCCGTGAAAGGGAGCGTCATTGTCGCCATCCCCTTCGCCGCGGAACAGATACAGACGATGCGGATCGAGGGCGGAACAGACAGGGCGACCAGGTGCCGGCTTGGGCCGACCTGCAGACCTGCGGCGGGGCGCTCGTTCGTGTCAGGCGAGCGCTGTGTCCAGGTGGGCGTCGGGCCACCGGCCGAGCACCTCGTGCACGCCCTCGCCCACGTGGCTGTCGATCAGCACGAGCGAGCCTGCGGTCCACTTGACGGGCGCTTCGAGCGCGTGCTTCTCCAGCTTGCGCCGAGCATAGGCCAGCGTCATGTGCGGCGTGAAGGCGCGCGAGGGCTTGAGGCCCGCATCGGCCAGCGCTTCGCCCAGGCGCTGCCGGAAAGCCATGAGGGCCGTGGTGTTCTTTTCGTCGTCGGCGCACAGCACCAGCGCGCCTTTGGTGTAGCTCATGGCCTTGTCGAAGACGATGTCGAATGCCGGGGCCGCGACCGCGGCGGCCGCGCTCGAGGCCTGCGCCACCGTGTCGGGTGGCACCTGCGCGTAGCCGCCCAGGTCGAACAACGTGACATGCAGGCGATGCGCCTGGACCGGTGTTCCCTTCAATGCGTGTTGCGAGTTCATGCGTTCGCCGAGCGCCTCGATCGACGTGGCGTCTTGCGCGTGGGGAAGCAGTGCAAAAAAGAGCGAGTGCGGCAGCACTTGCTTGCTGCGCGCCTTGCTTCGGGGGCGCGGCAGGGGCCGCGGCGGGGGATCGATACCGGGAAGAAGAAACTGTTCTGACATGCCTCGATCATCGCCCATGGACCTGCGCGCTTCATGCGCCCTTCAGCAAGTGCCAAGCAGGTCTTCAGGCTGGTTTTTGAGAATCGATGCACACGGGCGGACAGGCTCCATCGCCGTCTGCCTGTGACACAGATCCCAACGACTCCAACCAGGAATTTCATCTTGAAGCATTCGCCAGCCTGCACCCTCACCTTCTTCACGGCACTTCTTCTGGGCACGGCTGCGCACGCCGCCGGCCCCGAACAGGACACCGGCTTCTATGCGGGCGGCGCCATCGGCCGTTCGAGCTTCAGCCTCTCGTCGTCCAGCAACGCGCCCGCGCCGTGGGGTGGCGAAAAAAGCAGCAAGGCCGGCACGGCCTACAAGCTGTACGGCGGCTACCGGCTGACGGAGCACTTCGGCGTGGAAGCCGGCTATGCACGGCTCGGCCGCGTGAGCCAGTGGCGCTCGGCCTACGGTGCTTCGACGCTGCAGAGCGGCTCGGGCCAGGCCTTCTATGCGGCGGCCACCGCAAGACTGCCGCTGGGCGACGCCTTCGCCGTCAACGGGCGTCTCGGCATTGCGCGCGGGCGTATTTCCGGTGGCGACAACGGCGCACCTGGCGACCGGCGCTTCTCGGGCAGCGCCAACGGCGTCATGGCAGGCTTCGGCGCCGAATATCGGGTGACGCAGAACCTGGCGATCACTGCGGACTACGACTACTTCGGCAAGCTGTCGAAGCAGGCCAAGGGCGGCATGCTGACGGTGGGCCTGAAGGCGAGCTTCTAGACCCCCGATGCATGCCGGGGCACAACGCCGTCGTCCATCGCCTTCCAGGAGGCCGCATACAAGCGCGGCTGACCCTGTATCGGATTCAGTTCCGTCCTGCGATAGAAGCTTTACCTGTCAGGGCTTCACGAACCGATAGGCGAAACGATCGGTCTCGCCCTTGATCGAGGGATCGAACACCTTGACCGAGTGCGTATCGTCCTTGTCCGCCAGCAAGGTGCTCTCCGCGTCGAGTACGAAGCCGGCCGCCTCCACTTCCTCGCGAACGGATACCGGCTCGATCCGATGCAGCGACGGAGCGACGTTGGTTCCTGCGCCGGCGGCAGCGGCGTGGTCGACGACGACGTAGAACCCGCCGGGCTTCAGCCGTTCGAATACAGCTTGATTGAAGAGGGCCGCCGTCGCACCCCTGGCCTGGGCCAGCGCGGTGTGGAGGTCGTGATAGAACAGGTGCAGCCACACGACGTCCGCTGGTTGCGTTGCCTCCGGCAGCGCCACGAGGTCTGAGGAGACGACTTCGACGTTCTCCCGGCCCGGCTCCTTCGCAAGCGCTCGCATGCGGCCGACCGGATCGTTGCTGAAGTGGGCGACCTCGGCCGGCACGAAGCTGTAGACCCGCCCTTCGGGTCCCA
>NZ_JBPJZS010000007.1:0-393285 GCF_051216435.1 Variovorax pasteuri | reverse complement strand
GCCGGGCGCGCTGCGGCCCCTGCGTTTGCGCCAGCGCCAGGAAGGCGTCGCGCCATTCGGCGGTTTCCGTGGGGTCGGGGTCGTGCGACAGCGGGGTCTGCGACGTGTCGAGCAGCAGGGCGCGCATCTGGTCGGGCGAGATCGGGGCGTTCATACCGGCACTTTAGGCCGCACCCCGAAGAATTGGCTACCGGCGCAGGCAATTCCATGCGCGCGTCGCAGCATAAAATTTTTAAAACATTACTGGAGACAGCATTTCATGCAACTCGACGCCATCGACTTGCGCATCCTCGACGAACTGCAGCGCGACGGCGCGCTGTCCAACGTGGAACTCGCGCGCCGCGTGCACCTGTCGCCCTCGCCGTGCCTGTCGCGTGTGAAGGCGCTCGAAACCGGCGGCGTGATCGATCGCTACGTGGCGCTGGCGAACCCGAAGGCGCTGGGGCTGGGCCTGAACGTGTTCATCTCGATCAGCCTGCGCACGCAGAGCAAGCAGTCGCTGGCCGACTTCGAGCAGCGCATCGCCGAGCACGACGAGGTGATGGAGTGCTACCTGATGACGGGTGACCGCGACTACCTGATCCGCATCGCGGTGGCCGACATGGCGGCGCTGGAGAAATTCATCATGGAACAGCTCACGCCGATTCCAGGGATCGAGAAGATCCGCTCGAGCTTTGCGCTCAAGCAGGTGAGATACAAGACGGCGCTGCCGTTGCCGACGGCGCCGTCCTGAATCTGTTCGCGCCTACTTGGCCAGCTTCGGCTGGATCGGATCCGCCGTGAGGTAGCCGACGGCCGCGGCGTAGCGCTCCTTGTAGTTCGCGCGCACGTACGGATTGAGCAGGTCCTGGAGAGCCTTCGAGTGGATGCCGCCCCAGTCGCCCGGGTGCTGGAAGTTGCTCATGATGTAGGTCCAGCCGTTGATCTCGTCCACCGCGTGCAGGCCGGTCGACTCACCGCCCGCGGGGATCGACATCAGGCGCGAGAGCTTCTTCGTGTCGACGTTGTACGCCCACAGGAAGTTGTTGATGTGGCTGCTGCTGTCCTCGCCGATGAACAGGGTGCGCATCTTTTCCGAGAACTTGACGTTGTCGGGGTTGCCGATCGTGTCGGGGTTCGACGTGTTGCCCAGCGCGTCGGCCGTGATGTCCTCGCCGACGATGAGCGCGCGGGTCTGCGTGGGCACCCAGTCGCTGTTGATCGCGGTGCTGCCGGCGTCCTTCTGGCCGCCCGCGAGGGTGTGGGCCATCACGCCGCCGGCGCTGAGCTTCTTTGGCAGGGCGATGTTGGTGGCCGCCGTCCAGCCCTTGCCGCCGCTGACCATCGAGTCCTGGATGTTCTGCAACGCGGAGTAGGCGATCTTGTCCTTGATGTTGACGGTGGTGCCTTCCATCTTGGTAAAGGCCATGCTCGCGCCCATGAGGTTGGCGTAGCGGTGGGTTTCGAGGAAGGCCGCGGCCAGTTCCTTGCCGGGGACGAGCTTCACCCAGTTGGCGACGCCGTCGCAGAACATCTTGGTGTAGCTCGGGTCAGCCGGGTCGGCGTACTTCACGTCCATGATGTCGGCCGGCTTGAGCGTGTTGGCCAGGGCCTCGATCTCGGCGCTGGTAGCGTGGCCGAGCTTGATCCAGGTCATCTTGGTGGCCGCGGCTGCCGGGTCGATCGAGTAGCCCGCGTCGTACTTGGCGACGTAGAGCGTGCCGGCCGACAGGTCTTTTTCCTTGTCGGCGACGAACATGAAGAAGCCGCCGTTGGTGTAGTCGTCGCCCATGATGGCGGTGCGGTTGTCGGGCATGACCTGGATCAGCTCGTGCGAGATGCGGCCCAGGCAGTAGTGCTTCTTCACGCTGCCGGTGCCGTCGGGGTTCACGGTGATCTCGGGCAGATGGCCGTAGTGGTACGGGTTGGCCGTGGTCGGGTCGCCGAACACGTTCTGGCTGTAGGCCTTGAACATGGTGTTGGTCGCAATCGCGGCGGCATCGGGCTCGTACTCTTCGCTCGAGAGGTGGGTGCCCCAGGGCGAGAGGCTCGCGCCGCAGGTGATCCACAGGCCGTGGACGCTGGACATGTCGACGTTGTGGTACTTCACCAGGCTGAGCTTGCCGGTGGTCTGGTCCTGGTCGAGCGTGAGCACCGCGATCGGCGAGGGCAGCGTGCCGTAGGTGCTGTTGCCGGCGAGGTCGCGGGTGGTGTATTCGAACTGGACCACGGCGAAGACCGGCTTGCCCTTGACGCCGTCGACCTTGGCGTTGGGCACGGTCAGCAGCGAGGTACCGTCGGGGCTGTCGGAGTAGAACTGGCGCGTATTGACCGGCACCGACTTGTCCAGGATGGGCTGGTTCTTGATGTCGTAGTAGCCGCCGGCCAGCACCTTGCCGCCCTTGCCGTCCGGCACCAGGTCGCCGGTCAGGAAGAAAGGTTGGTAGGCCAGCTTGTACTCGGTGCTGCTGCCGTTGTCGAAGGCGATCTTGAGCGTGGAGCCGACCGTGGTGGTGGCCATGGCGGCGGGATCGGCCAGCGTCGGTGCGGCCATGCCGGTGAACTCGGCGGAGACGAAGTTCGGCGTGGGCGCAGGGGCCGGAGCGGGGCTGGGTGCGGGGGCCGGAGTGACCGGCAGGAAGGTCTGGCCACCGTCGCTGCCGCCGCCGCAAGCGGTCAGGAAGGCAAGGCCGCCCAGGGGCAGCATGGGCGCGGCACCCAGCAACTTGAGGGCGTGGCGACGGGAGGCGCCGGGCGCCTTGGTGGAATCGGTCATTTTGTTTTCCAGAGATCGTGGGAGGGGATCGCCGTGAGGTCTGAAGTCAAAAGAAGTCAGCCTCTCGTCAGCCCGCGAACCATAGAAGGCGCCCGTGACGAAACCATGCATTGCGCATGACAGAGCCGTGACACAGCGCGCCGCAATGGCGGGCCGATCAACTGGAAAACAAGGAACGGGGCGGTGTGCCGGGCCCCGTCGAAATCAGGGCGCGGGCAGTTGCCGCGGCCACAGCGCCCACAGCCGCAGCGGCTGGTTCATGCTCGCAGCCAGACGTCCGGCATCGGCACCGGTGCCCGCGAAGTAGTCGGCGCGCACGGCGCCGAGGATGGCGCTGCCGGTGTCCTGCGCCACCACCAGCTTCTGCAGCTGCGCCGCCGGCCCGTTGGACGCAAGCCACACCGGCGTGCCGTATGGAATGCTTTCGCGGTCGACCGCGATGGAACGCCCGGCCGTCAGCGGCACGCCCTGCGCACCGCGCGGACCGAAGGCGGCGTCGACCTCGCTCATGGTTTCCTCGCGGAAGAAGACGTAGCGCGGGTTGCTCCACAGCAATTGCGGCACGCGCTGCGGGTTTTGCGCGGCCCAGGCCTTGGTGTCGTCGGGCCACTTGCCGACCTTGCTCACGCCCTGGCTCATGAGCCACTGCTGCACGCTGCGGTACGGCTGCTCGTTGGTGGCCGAGAAGGCCACGCGCACGGTGTGCTGGTAGCCGTTGGCCTCGGTGATGCGCAGGCGCCCCGAGCCCTGGATGTGCAGCATCAGCGCGTCGATGGGGTCGGCCATCCACGCGATCTCGCGCCCGCGCAGGGCCGCCTGCGCCTCGGGCAGGGTCTCGATTTCCTGGCGGGTGTACCAGGGGCGGCGCGGCACAAGGCCGTCCGGCGCCTGGTAGATCGGCACGCTGAAGGCGGCGCTCGGCACGCGGGAGGCCTCGTACACGGGCTCGTAGTAGCTGGTGAGCTTGCCTTCGGTCTGCCCGTTGAGCGCCTCGACGCGGTACGGCTGCAGCCGGTCGGTCATCCACTGGCGCTGCTCTTCGGGGGTGGCGATGGTGAGCTGGCGCACGTCGCGGCACAGCGGCGCGAAGGCGGCGTTGGGACGCGCGCAGTTGGCCAAGAGCGCGATCCAGGCCTCGTGCAGCGGGTCTTCGCCGAAGCCCGGCAGTTCCGCCCAGCCGACAGGCACCCAGCGGCTCTTGGGGTGCGCGAGCGAACCGGTGAGCGGACCGAGGTCGCGCGGCGGGGTGATGACGGGAGGGCGGGTGGGTGCGTCGGGCGCACGCGGGCCGGTGGAACAGGCTGCGAGCGTTGCTACGATCACAAGCCCGACCAGCCACTGGAGTCCATTTCTCATGGGTTTGATTCTGCTTGAAGCCCTCGCCGCGGGACTTGTGTTCATCTTGATCATCTGGTGGACCATGTTTTCCGGCCGCAAGAAGGGTGAATTGCACGACGAGGACGAGGCCGATGCCGGCCACGACGCCCCCGGGCCAAAAAACCCACCGCCGAAACCGTGAATTCCTCGTGTAGCCCGATGCCGCGGGAAGGTGTCGGAAAAGCACCTTGACGCTATTACTTTAGTAGCAATCATCGCAGCATTCATGCGCGTTTGCGACTCTTTTCTTATTTTCCATAGGGCTTTGAGGTCGTACCATCGCGTGCTCCCCTGGCGCTAAGCTGCATCCCGATTGATTCAACCTGAAGGGCAACGCCATGAAAAAATTCGTACTCGCCACCTGTGCCACCGCCGTCATCCTGTCCGGCTGCGCCGGCGGCATGACCGACACCCAACGCAACACCGGCATCGGCGCCGGCATCGGTGCCCTGGGCGGCGCGGCCATCGGCTCGGCCACCGGCGGCAACCGCGGTGCCATCGGCACGGGCGCGGTGGTCGGCGCGGCAGCCGGCGCACTGGGCGGCTACCTGTGGTCGCAGCGCATGGAAAACCAGAAGCGCCAGATGGAAGCCGCCACGCAGGGCACCGGCATCGCCGTGACGCAAACGCAGAACAACGAACTGAAGCTGCAGATTCCGAGCGACGTGTCCTTCGACGTGGGCCGCGCCAACATCAAGTCGAACTTCGCGCCCGTGCTCGACCAGTTCGCCAACGGCCTGCGCAACAACCCGAACGCCGAGGTGCGCATCATCGGCCACACCGACAGCACCGGCTCGGACGCCATCAACAACCCGCTGTCGGTCGACCGCGCGGCCAGCACGCGCGACTACCTGGTGGCGCGCGGCGTGAACGCGGCGATCTTCCGCATCGAAGGCCGCGGCTCACACGAGCCGATTGCCGACAACAACAGCGACGCCGGCCGGGCACAGAACCGCCGCGTCGAGATCTACGTGGGTGAACGCGCGCCGCAGCGCTGATCGGCGCGTTCACCGCACCGGGAAACCGGCCGTGCCTGAAAAAAAGATAAAGGCCGGTTCCCGCTACCGTTCCATTGGTCCATAGAGAGGGAAACTCATGAGGAAGTTTGTTGTTGCGAGCGCGGCCGCGGCCGCGCTGGTGTTCATTGCGGGCTGCGCTTCGCAGACGCCGCCACCGGCTGCCGCCGCGCCGGCAGCCGCCCCGGCGGCGCCGGCCAACAGCTGGACGGCCCGGCTGGCCGCGCTGAAGACCGACCTCGAGACCTCGACCAAGGGCACGGGCGTGGTGATCGAACAGACCGCAGACAACCAGCTGCACGTGGTGATTCCGAACGAACTGTCGTTCGACACGGGCCGCTCCAACGTCAAGCGCAACCTGGCGCAGGTGCTCGACAAGGTCGCCGAAGGCCTGAAGAGCGCCACCGCCGCCAGCGTGCGCGTGGTGGGCCACACCGACGCCACGGGCAGCGAGGAAGGCAACGAACGCCTCTCGGTGAGCCGCGCCGACAGCGTGCGCAACCACCTGGTGGGCCGCGGTGTGTCGACCACCGTCATCACCACCGACGGCCGAGGCTCGCGCGAACCGCTGGCGGACAACGGAACGGCGGCAGGCCGCGCACAGAACCGCCGCGTCGAGATCTTCGTGGCGGAAAAGGCCTAAGCGCTCTAGAGGTCCCTGAGGCGGTTCGCCAGCTCGACGGCCGACTTCACTTCCATCTTGTCGAACA
Source organism: Variovorax pasteuri (assembly GCF_051216435.1). Classification (NCBI taxonomy): domain Bacteria; kingdom Pseudomonadati; phylum Pseudomonadota; class Betaproteobacteria; order Burkholderiales; family Comamonadaceae; genus Variovorax; species Variovorax pasteuri. The sequence continues at coordinate 387,427 of NZ_JBPJZS010000007.1, read as the reverse complement.
CGCGCGCGCGGTGGACCTCCACCGTGCGCACGCTGATCGCGAGCTGGTCGGCAATCAGCTTGTTGGGCAGGCCTTCGACCACGAGCCGCATCACGTCGCGCTCGCGGTCGGTCAGCTCGGCGACGCGCTCGGCCAGCCCGCGGCGCTGGCGCTGCACCTCGAGCGCCTGCAGCGACGCACCGAGCGCATGCTCGATGCGGTCGACCAGGGCGTTGTCCGAGAACGGCTTCTCGCAGAAATCGAAGGCGCCGCGCTTGACCGCGTCCACGGCCGTCGGCACGTCGGCATGCCCCGTCAGGAAGATCACCGGCATCGCGGGCAGCAGGCCGCGCTCGGCCAGCCGGTCGAACAGCACCAGCCCGCTGGTGCCGGGCATGCGCACGTCCAGCAGCAGGCACAGCGGTTGCTCGGGCAGCGGCCCCTGGTCGAGGAACAGCTCGAACGTCTCAGCACTGCCGAAATGCTCGCTGGCCAGGCGCCGCGAGCGCAGCAGCCAGGCCAGCGCCTCGCGCACGCTGGCGTCGTCGTCCACGATGAAGATCAAGCCATCGATCAGCGGTTGCATGCCATGAAGTCCAGCAGAAAAAATGGTTGATGGAAAAAAGCGCCGTCAGCCTGCGGCCGGAAGCGTGAATCGGAAGACGGTGCCCCGGGGCTTGTTCGGCTCGAACACCAGCGCCCCGCCATGTTGCTCCACCACCGTGCGGCACAGGCTCAGGCCGAGCCCCATGCCGTCGGCGCGCGTGGTGAAGAAGGGCGTGAAGAGCCGCTCGGCGACCTCGGTGCTGATGCCGCAGCCCAGGTCGGCCACCGAAAATTCGATCCAGCGCCGGCCGTCTTCCTGCCCGGTGCCGCCCACCGCCACGGCGCGCGCCACGCGCAGGCGCAGCACCCGGCTGCCGACATTGTCGGGGCCGTCCATGGCCTGCATCGCGTTGCGCGCCAGGTTCAGCAGCACCTGCTCGACCAGCGTGCGGTCGCACATGGCCGCGGGCAGGCGGTCTTCGAGCACCACCTCGATGATCACGCCCAGCTTGCGCGCCTGCAGCCGCACCAGCGGCAGCACGGCGTCGATCAGCGCCTGCGGCGCCACGGCCTCGCGCGTGCGGTCGCGCCGGCGCACGAAGTCGTGCACGCTGCGAATCACCTGCCCCGCGCGGTCGGCCTGCTCGGCGATGCGCTTCACGGCCATGGCCACCTCGCCCTGGTCGCCCGTCGCGTTCGGCCCGAGCAGGTTGAGCGAGCCGCTCGCATAGCTGGCAATGGCGGCCAGCGGCTGCGTGAGCTCGTGGCTCAGCAGCGAAGCCATCTCGCCCACGGTGGCCAGCCGCGCGCTGGCCTGCAGGCGCTCCTGGCTGGCGCGCGAGAGCTCCTCGATGCGGCGCTGCTCGCTCACGTCGATGAACGCGCTCATCCAGCCGGTCTGCACCTTGTGCGCGTTGATCAGCGGCGCCTCGAAGATCAGCACCGGAAAGCGCGTGCCGTCCTTGCGCATGAAGACCGACTCGAAACCCTCGCGCGGCGGCATGCCGCCGGCCAGGCGGCGGGCCTGGCGCTGCTGGTATTCGTGCGCCAGTTCGGTGGGCCAATACGGCGCTTCCGTGTTGTCGGCCATGAGCTCTTCGGGGCTGAAGCCCACCATCTCGCAGAAGGCCGGGTTCACGTAGGTGATGCGGCCCTGCAGGTCGCGCGCGCGCAGGCCGGTGATGACCGAGTCTTCCATCGCCTTGCGAAAGGCCAGCGCGTCGGCCAGGTCGCGCTCGGCGCGCAGCCGGCGGCGCGTGTCGCGCGCCAGCAGCACCAGCACCGACACCAGCGCGATGGAAATGGCCGTGACCAGCGCGGTGAGCATGTTCGGGAACAGGTCGGGCGCGGCGCGCCAGCCGTCCACGCGCAGCATCAACGCGGCGCCCGGCAGGTCGATGAGCTGCTGCGACGTGAACACGCGCGTGCCGGTGCGCCGCGAGGTGCCCAGCGCCACCAGCCGCGTGCCGTCGGCCTCGGTGAAGGCCACCTCCTGGCCGCGCGTGAGCGTGGGGCCGACCAGTTCGATGAGCGCGTCGCGCAGCGAATAGCTGGCCACGAGGTAGCCGCCCGCGTCGATCGGCACGCACAGCTCCATCACCTCGACGCCGCCGCCGCCGGCAATCGGCACGTAGTGGCTCGGCGAATAGGCCGGCGCGCCGAGCTTGCGGGCGGCGGCGCAGGCCAGCGTGACGTCGGACTGCTCGGGGCCGCGGGTCGCCTCGTCGAGGATGCGCATGCGGTAGGGCGTGTTGACGGCCTGCAGCGGACGCAGCGCGGCGTCGCGCCATTCCAGGCGCAGCCATTCGCGGTGCTCGCGCAGCAGCGAGGCCGCGATGTCGGGCCACAGCGCGCGGTCGGCGCCCGGGGCCTGCGTGGCGCGCAGGCTCTGCGCGTTGCGCTGGAAGCCGCTGCGCAGGTCGGACACCGCATCGGCGGTGTCGCGGTCGAGCGCGGCCTGCACCTGCTCGACCTCGTGCCGCCCCGCGAGCCACACCACCGTGACCAACAGCGCGGACACCAGCACCGCCAGCAGCAGCCACAGGAACCAGCGCTGCCACAGGGAGCGCAGCCGCGCGAACGCCAGCAGCGCCCGGCGCGGCGGCGCGACGGTCGGCAACGCGTCGGACATCGCTAGAGCACGCAGTGCGACAGCACGGGCAGTTGCGCCCGTGTGCGCTCGACCTGCGCCGCGTCGATGTCGAACAGCACCACGCCTTCTTCGGTGGCCTGTTGCGCCACCACCGTGCCCCAGGGGTTGACGACCAGCGACTGGCCCCAGGTGTGGCGGCCGTTTTCGTGCGTGCCGCCCTGCGCGGGCGCGACCACCCAGGCCAGGTTCTCGATGGCGCGGGCGCGCAGCAGCACCTCCCAGTGGGCGGCGCCGGTGGTGCGCGTGAAGGCGCTGGGCACCAGCAGCAGGTCGGCGCCCTGCCTGGCGAGCGCGCGGTACAGCTCGGGAAAGCGCAGGTCGTAGCACACGCTCATGCCCACGCGCCAGCTGTGGCCGTCGCGCGAAGGCAGGTCGAACACCACGGGCTCGGTGCCCGGGGCGATGACGCGGCGCTCGTCGTAGCGCTCGGTGCCGTTGTCGAAGAAGAACAGGTGGATCTTGTCGTAGCGCGCCACGCACCTGCCCTCGGGCGAGAAGGCCAGCGAGCTGTTGAACACGTGCTCGGCGTCGGTGCTCTCGATGGGCAGCGTGCCGCCCACGATCCACAGGCCGAACTCGCGCGCCGCATCGGCCAGGAAGCCCTGCACCGTGCCTGCGCCGGCGGTTTCGCGCAGGCCCAGCTTGTCGGTGTCGCGCGCGCCCATCATGCAGAAATACTCGGGCAGCACGGCGAGTTCGGCGCCGGCCGCGGCGGCCTGCGCAAGCAGGCCGTGGGCGCGCGCGAGGTTGGTTTCGCGGGCGATGGCCGACACCATCTGGACGGCTGCGACTTTCATTGCGTGGTCTCCGGTTTCTTGTCTTCGTTGGCCGTGGACGGACCCGAACCGCGCGAGCCCGACAGCCCCGGCATCGACGGGATGCCCTGCGGCAGCAGCTGCAGCGAGCGCGGCACCTTGGTGATCTTCGGGTCGGCCCAGGTGCCTTCGATGTGGAACTCCTGCGTGGCCGCCGCCGACAGCGGCTTGCTCAGCACCCATTGGGCCAGGAAGGTGCCCAGCCCGATGGCGGGGTTGATGGCCGTGGCCACCAGCGCGGCCGTGCCGGCATTGATCTCGGGCACCACCACCACGCGCAGGTCTTGTGTCTCGCGCACGATGTCGGCCGAGCCGTCCATCAGCGCGGCGGCGTTCACACCCTTCATCTGCAGGTTGTTGGTGCTGGCGATGCCCTTGTTGATCTTCGCGTCGCCGCGGATGAAGTCGAAGGCGAAGCCCTGGCTGAACACGTCGCGGAAGTCGAGCGTGAGCCGGCGCGGCAGCGCCTGCAGGCTCAGCACGCCGAGCAGCTTGGCAAGGCCCGGGTCGGCCTTGAGGAACTGGCCCTGCTCCACGTCGACCTGCAGCTGCCCGCCCAGGCTCGGGTAGTCGAGCGAGAACGGCGAGCCGCGCCAGTTGACGTCGCCCTCCAGCCGACCCTTGCCGCGGCGCAGCACGCCCGGCATGCCGAAGCGCGCGAGCAGCTCGCCGGCGTCGGAAATGTCGAGCCTGAAGGTCATGCCGGTGCGACGCTGGCCGGCCGCCCCGCCGGGCACGCCCGCCCAGGTGCCCTTGGCGGCGAAGCTCGCCTCGGGCATGGTGAAGGCGAGCTTGTTGAGCGCCCATTCGCGGCCCGCGCCGCCGCGGTTGACCGCGTCGATCTCGGCGCGGCCCAGGCGCTTGCCCAGCAGCTCGAAGTCGTCCACCACGATGTCGAGCGCGGGCAAGGTGCCCGGCTGTTCGTCGAGCAGGGTCTCGACCTGGGTGGCTTCGCTGGGCGCGATCTTCAACCGCGCAAGCCGCGCATACAGCCGCCCGGCCTGCGTGTGGCGGTACTCGGCGTAGCCGCTGAGTTCGGTGGCGTCGATGTTGGCGCGCCAGAGGTCACCGTCGCGCGTGCCGCCGAGCACCACGTTGTGCAGCGTGCGGCCCGCCACGGCGAGCTGCTGCGCGCGCACGGCGATGCGCGTGGGCAGGTAGGCCAGGGAGGGGTCGTCGGCGCGCTCGGCGCCCTCGGCCGCAGTGACGCCTGCGCCCGTCTGCCCGCCGGTACCGGTCGCCTCGCCCACCAGCGACTGCCACGCCCCCATGTCGAGCTTGCCCACGTTGACGTTGGCGAACACGCCCTTGTCGGGCAGGCTGGCGGTTTCGCCCGCCACCAGGCCGATGCCGATGCTGCCGCGCACCACGCGCGCTTCGTTGCCCACGAGGTCGCGCACGTACTGCACGGCGCCGATGCGCCCGAGGTCGAGCGACAGCTGGTCCTGCGTGGCGGTGCCCACGGCAACGGCGGCGCCCTGGCGGGCTTCGCGCGCCAGCACCTTCTTCTCGATGCGCAGCGGCATCTGCTCTTCGGCGCTCTTCATGAGCGGGGGCGGCAGTTGCAGGGCCAGGCCCTGCAGGCTGCTGGTGAGCGAGAACTCGGGCGTGCCGTCGCGCATCGAGAAGGTGGCCGCATACGGCGTGCTGCCGGTGGCCTTCTTCGCCAGGCGGGCGAGCCAGTCGACCTCGCGCGCGCCGCGCAGGCCATCGGCGGTGGCGGTGCCCTGTGCCTTCAGCGCGACTTCGCGGCTGGGGCCGGTGAAGCGGCCGCGGCCTTCGACGCGGACGTCGCCGCCGAGCAGCCTGGCCTGCACGTTGGCCATCGTGAAGCCGGTCTCGGTGAAGCTCAGCGTGCCCTTGGCCTGCGTGAAGGTGGGGGCCTCGGGCACGATCTGCAGCTCGTTGCCGGACAGCACCACGCTGGCCTGCACCTTGGCGTTGTCCATGGCGGCCAGGGGCAGTTCGAGGTGCAGCTTGTAGTCGGCGGAGCCGGTGGCGCGCGCGCGCAGCATGATCTCGCCGGTGTCCCCGGCCAGCGGCGCGCCCGCGCGCAGCACCTCGCCCAGCGGCCCCTTGGCCTGGGCGTCCACACGCAGCATCGAGGCGTGGTGCGACATGTCGGCAATCTGCGCCTCGGCCCTGGTCACCTCGACGCCCGGCGCGCCCACCAGCCGGCCGCGCGCATTGCGCACCAGCATGCCGGCGCGCTCGAACACCAGTTCGCCCGACAGGCCGGTGAGCGGCGGCCACACCGGCGGGGGCATGCCGCTGCGCGCGGCAGGTTGCGCGGTGCCGCTCGGGGTGTGGGGCGGCGCGTAGGCGTAGTCGACGTCGGCCACCTTGGCGGCGATGCGGAAGTCGCCCTGCTTCGGGTCCATGAAGGGCATGTCGTGCAGGTCGCCGCGCACGCGGAAGTCGACGCTGCTGGCGGTGCCCTTGGTGACGGCGTCGCGCACGTAGTCGCGCGTGTGCTGGGGAATGTCCAGCGGCAGGTAGCGGAACACGCGCGTGCCGTCGGCGCGCGTGAGCTTGCCCTGCAGGTCGAGCACGCCGGGGTAGCGGCCCTTGCCGCTGGAGACGGCCGGGTCGCTGGTACGCCAGCTGGCCTCGGCATCGCCCTCGGCGTCGGCGTTGACGAAGCGCAGCCTGGACACCTGCAGCTGCGCGTTGCCGTTGTCGAGCTTCCATTGCAGCTGGGTCGAGAGCCGCTCGATGGGGACCACGGGCTCTTCGAACACGCCGGGGAATTCGAGCGTGCCCTGTGCGATGGCCAGCGTGGCGGTGCCGCCGGCGTGGGTGGCGTCGAAGTCGACGGTGGCGCCGCTGAGGCCGGGGGTGCCGGGGTGGGCCCTGGGGGGAGCGGCGGTTGCGGCGGTGGTGGTCGTGGTGGTCGTGGTGCTGGTGCTCGCCGCGGGTTGCGAGGCCACGCGCAAGCCGCTGATGCGGCCCTTGGCCTGGTAGCGGTCGGGCGCGCCCGGCGAACCCTGCCAGTTCAGGTCGATGTGCTCGACCAGACCGCGCGGCGCATAGGCCTCCAGCACGCGGTGCGTGGCGTCGCCCAGCGGCAGCCGGTCGGCGATGAGCGCCAGCGCGGCCAGGTCGAGGCGGTCGGCGCGCATGGCGCCGTGCTCGGGCGTGCGGCCCTTGGCCGGCGTGTGCTGCAGCCACAGGTTGCCGCCCGGCCAGCGCATGCCGTCGCTGGTGTCGAACTGCAGCGCGGTGGTCGAGAACTCGAGCGTGTCCTCGGTCCGCTGGCCGGCCAGGCGGCCGGTGACGGCGCGCAGCACCAGCGGCTGCAGGCCCTTGTCGAGCGAGACGTCGACCTTGTCCAGCCCCAGGTCGGCCGCGCCGCCGACGACCTGGCCGTCGTCCACGTCGGCCCACACGCGCAGCGCACCGTTGCCTTCGCGGATGCGCGCGTCGAGCGACACGTACTGCCCCAGGCGCGTGACGTCGATGTAGGGCAGGTCGGCATAGAGCTGGCCGTCCCAGGTCTGCCAGTGGCCGCTGCGTATCGACAGCAAGGGCTGGCGGAACTGGCCGCGCAAGGTGAAGCGCTCGCCCCAGCCGGCCGGCGGGGTGGCGTCGAGCCGCAGCCCGTGGCGGCGCGACGTGTTGCGCGCAACGAAGCGCACGTCGGTCAGCAGCAGGGGTTCGGCCTGTCGCTGCTCGTCGGTCCAGCGCACGGTGCCGCCTTCGATGACCAGCTCGCGCTGCGCGAAAAACCAGTCGGCGCCGCGGGTCTCTCCGGTGGTGTCGGTCGACATGTGCAAACCAGCCACATGGAGTTTTCCCTGAGTGTCGCGGCGCACGTCGAGCTGCGGGCCCTCGATGTAGAGCTGCTCGAAATTCAGCCGCCACAGCGAGCGCGGCGACACGCTGGCCACCACGCGCACGAGGCGCAGCGCCTCGCGCTGGTCGGCGTCCTGCAGCACCACGTCGCGCAGTTCGAAGGCTGGAAAAAGCCCTTCGGAGCGGGCGGTGATCGAGCCGATGCGCACCGGCACGCCGATGGCCTTGCTAGCCTGTGCTTCCAGGGCGCCGCGAAAATCGCCGATTCGCGGCACAATCCACGCGTGTAGGACAACGACTGACAGCGCCAGCAGAAGCCATGCAGCGATCAACAGACCCAGCAGCCAGCGCGCCGTCACAGCGGTGATTTTGAGCAGACGTGAAGGGGGAGACGCCGTGTCGTTCATTGAGGATCGCGCTGTGTCGGGAATTATGACCGCCAGCATTCAGAGGGGTTCCACGGAAACCGACAGCAGTGTGAACCAGTTGCAAGCCACATCGACGCAAACCGCGTTCTCCTCCTACTCGCGCTTCGTGCAGCGCCTGCGTCGCAGGTACGCGGCCGAGCTTTCATGGCTTCCCCCTGGCGCGCCGCGGCGCGAATCGATGACTGTGGCCTACGAGGCATTGCGCCGACGTGGGGACAGCGTGGGCGATGCACTGCGAATTGTGCGGCAGCTGGTGATGGAACGGCTCGTCACCCTCGATTGCGACGCGCAGGCGCCGCTGGCCGTGGTGACCACCGCGGTCACCGAGCTGGCCGAACTGGCCCTCGATGTCGCCTGCCAGGACGCCTGCCATGAACTCGATGCGGTGCACGGCGCCCCGCTCGGCCCCGAGGGCCAGCGCGCGCAACTGTGGGTCGTGGGCATGGGCAAGCTGGGTGCGCGCGAGCTCAACGTGTCGAGCGACATCGACCTCATCTACCTCTACGACGTCGACGGCGAGACGAAGGGCGACGCCGACGGCCGCGGCCGGCTGTCGAACCAGGAGTACTTCTCGCGCGCCGTGAAGCGCATCTATGCGCTGGTGGGCGACACCACCGAGCACGGCTTCGTGTTCCGCGTCGACCTGGCGCTGCGGCCCAACGGCAACTCGGGGCCCAGCGTGGTCTCGCTCGATGCGCTGGAAGAGTATTTCCAGGTGCAGGGCCGCGAATGGGAGCGCTTTGCCTGGATGAAGAGCCGCGTGGTGGCGCCGCGCGACATCGTGCTGGCGGGCCAGGCCCAGGGCCTGCGCGGCGCGGTGCTGCCCTTCGTGTTCCGCCGCTACCTCGACTACAGCGTGTTCGATGCGCTGCGCGTGCTGCATCGGCAGATCCGCGAGCAGTCGGCGCGCCGCAGCGCGGGCCGGCCCGAGCGCGCCAACGACGTGAAGCTGTCGCGTGGCGGCATCCGCGAGATCGAGTTCACCGTGCAGCTGCTGCAGGTGGTGCGCGGCGGCCAGTTCCCCGAACTGCGCACGCGGCCCACGCTCGACGCGCTGCAGCGGCTGGCGCGCGCCGGCCTGATGCCGCAGGAAAGCGCCGACGCGCTGGCGCAGGCCTACGAGTTCCTGCGCCGCGTGGAACACCGCATCCAGTACCTGGACGACCAGCAGACCCACGTGCTGCCGGTGGCCGACGACGACCTGCGCTGGATCGCCCAGACCATGGGCTATGCCGACTGCTGCCCGTTCCTCGCGCAGCTCGACACGCACCGCGAGTTCGTCGCGCAGGAGTTCGACAAGCTGCTCGGCAGCGACAAGCCCTGCAGCGGCAAGTGCAGCGGCAAGAAGGCCGCTGCGCCCGCCGAGCTGGCCGACCTGCTCGGCGACCTGCCTCCCGCCTTCGCCGAGCGCATCCGCGACTGGTGCGAGCAGCCGCGCGTGCTGGCCCTGCGCGAAGACACCCGCGCACGGCTGCGCCAGCTGGTGCAGCGCACCGGCGCGTGGCTGAAGGAACCCGACGGCGATGGCGAGGGACAGACGCCGCGCCACGTCGATGCCGCGCTGCGCTGGGCCGACTGGATCGAGCCGCTGATGCGCCGCGAGAGCTACCTGGCGCTGCTGGTCGAACGCCCGGCCGTGCAGGAGCGCCTGCTGCGCCTGCTGGGCTCGGCGAAGTGGCCCGCGCGCTACCTGATGCAGCACCCCGGCGTGATCGACGAGCTGGCCAGCGACGAAATGCTCTCGGGCCGCTTCGTGGCGGCCGAGTTCGAGCGCGAGCTCGAGGCGCGCCACGCCTCGCTCACCCGCACCGGCGAGGCCGATGAGGAGCGCCTGCTCAACCTGCTGCGCCATGCGCACCACGCCGAGGTGTTCCGCACCCTGGCGCGTGACGTGGACGGCCGCATCACGGTGGAGCAGGTGGCCGACGACCTGAGCGCGCTGGCCGACACCACGCTGCGCGTGACGGCCCGCTGGTGCTGGCCGCATGTGCGCAACCGGCACCGCGAGGTGGCGCAGTTCGCCATCATCGGCTACGGCAAATTGGGCGGCAAGGAACTGGGCTACGGCAGCGACCTGGACATCGTGTTCGTGTACGACGACGACGACGAGCGCGCCGGCGAGGTGTATGCGGCCTACGTGCGCAAGCTGATCAACTGGCTCACGGTGAAGACGCGCGAAGGCGACCTGTTCGAGATCGACACGGCCCTGCGGCCCAACGGCAACTCGGGCCTGCTGACCACCAGCTTCCAGGCCTACGAGAAGTACCAGCTCGGCCGCGGCAGCAACACGGCGTGGACCTGGGAGCACCAGGCCATGACGCGCGCGCGCTTCGTGCTGGGCAGCGAGGACCACGGCGCCGAACTGGGTGCGCGCTTCGACCAGGTGCGCGAGGCCGTGCTGGTGGCGCCGCGCGACCGCGAGGCGCTGAAGGCCGAGATCATCGCCATGCGCGACAAGCTGCGCGGCGCGCGGCCGGTGAAGGCCGGCCGCTTCGACGTGAAGCACAGCCCCGGCGGCATGGTCGATGCCGAGTTCGCGGTGCAGTTCCTGGTGCTGTCGTCGTCCGGCGAACACCCCGAGCTGATTCCGAACGTGGGCAACATCGCGCTGCTGCTGCGCGCCGAACTGGCCGGCATGCTACCCGAGGGCGTGGGCCGCAGCGCGGCGCGCGCCTACCGCGAGCTGCGCCGCGTGCAGCACCGCGCACGCCTGAACGAAGAACCGACGCAAGTCACCCCGCCCGCACTGGCCGCCGAGCGCGACGCCATGCTGGCGCTGTGGAAGGCCGTGTTTGGCTGATCTGGCTCACCCCCCGGCTTCGCGCACTTCGTGTCGCTTCGCCACCCCCCTCGCCGGGGGCAACACCGGCGGCCCGGCAAAGCCGGTTCCGCGGTGTTCCTGGCGCGAACCGCGACAGGCACTCGCTGTGTGCGCGGTCGTGGTCGCCGTACTTCTGGCCGGTTGCGCGAGCAGCACACGCACCGGCGGCGGCGTCGCCAGCGGCCGCGACGGCCCCGGCAGCCACATTCCGCCGGACCTTGCCAGCGTGCCCGACGCCGAGCCCCGCATCGAGCCGATCCGCACCAGCGGCGGCACCAGCAAGCCCTACACGGTGCTGGGCCGCGGCTATGCGCCGGTCACCGACGACCGGCCGTTCCGCGAGTCCGGAATGGCCTCGTGGTATGGCAGCAAGTTCCATGCGGCGTCGACGTCCAGCGGCGAGCCCTACGACATGTACGCCATGACGGCCGCGCACAAGACGCTGCCGCTGCCCAGCTATGTGCGCGTGCGCAATCCGGCCAACGGACGCGAGGTGATCGTGCGGGTGAACGACCGCGGGCCCTTCGTCGACGGCCGCGTCATCGACCTGAGCTACACGGCCGCGCTGAAGCTCGACCTGCTGCGCGGCGTGGCACCGGTGGAGATCGAACGGATCACCAACGAGGACATCCGCACCGGCGCCTGGCGGCGCGACTCGGACACGGCGTATGCCGCCGCGGCACCTGCTGCCGCGCCCACTGCCGCACCCATGGCCGTTCCGGTGCGCATGCCGGCGACGCGCGTGGCGAGCGCCCAGCAGGTGCGCGTGCCGGCCGAATGGGTGGCGCCGGTCGGTGCGGCGTACAACGACATTCCACCGCCGGCCTCGACGATGCCGGTCGTGCCGCAGACGCCGATGACAGCGGCCCCATCCGCCGCTTCCGGTGCCTCGGCGGGGGCCGAAACGGAATCGGCGCAGTGGCCGCCCTCCACGCCGCCGTCGCGGCCGGCCATCGTGGTCAACGACCTGGCGCCGCTGCAGGCGGCACCGTCGTCACCGCCGCCGTTGCCGCCCGGCGCACCCGCGCCGTCCGCCGCGCTGCAGGGCTTCTGGGTGCAACTGGGCGCGTTCCGCGAACGCGACGGCGCCGAGAGCCTGCTGAACCAGGCCGCGCGCGGCCTGCCTTCGCTGGCGCCGCAGTTGCGGGTGTTCAGCGAAGCAGGCACGCACCGGCTGCAGGCCGGGCCCTTCCCCTCGCGCAACGCGGCCGGCGAAGCCGTCACGCAGCTGCGCGACACCCTGCGCATCTCGCCGATGGTGGTCGAGCGGCGCTGACCGAGCCCACGCCCGCACAGGGCATCGCTCAGTCAGTCGATCGGCTTGGCTGCCACCGGCAGCTGCATGCCCACGCCCAAACGGTTCCATGCATTGATCTGCGCGATGGCCACCGAGAGCTCGACGATTTCGAGCTCGTTGAACTGGGCCTTCACCGCTTCGTACTCCACGTCGCGCGAGCCGTGGTCGCTGGACAGGCGCGTCAGGCTCTCGGCCCAGCCGAGTGCGGCGCGTTCGCGCGCGTCGTAGAAGCTCACTTCGCGCCAGGTGGCCAGGCTGTTGATGCGCTGCCAGTCTTCGCCCTGCACGCGCAGGTCGCGCACATGCATGTCCAGGCAGTAGGCGCAGCCGTTGATCTGCGAGACGCGGGCGAAGACCAGGTCGACCAGCTTCTTGCCGAGCGTGGTCGATTCGATGGCGCCGTTGACGCCGAGCATGGCCTGGAAGGCCTTGGGCGCGATCTTGAACCAGGCGAGGCGGGGGGCAGTGTTCACGGTGACTATCTCCAGGGTGGTTGACGATGAAATCTGCTTACCCACTGAAGACGGGCGAACCCTGCGCCCTGTGACACGCCGCGCGAATTATTTCGATGCAACGCGCCGGGCGATGCGCGCGAGCTTGTCCGGATTGCGCTGCGCGCGGATGCGCACGATGCGGTCGTTCTCTATTTCGAAGGTCTGCGCCGATTCGAGCTGGCCGTCGACGAAACGCAGCAGGCCGGGCTCGCCATTGATGTCGACCACCTCCACGCGCATGGCCGCGCCCCCCGAGCGCCGCCAGACGGCGAAGTAGAGCTGGGCCAGCCGCTGGCTGCCGCGCAGGATCTTGCCGAAGCTCGGCACCTTGCCGCCGCCGTCGCTCAGCAGTTCGGCGTCTTCCGACATCAGCGCCTTCAAGTCCTGCAGGCTGCCGCGCACGGCGGCATCGGCGAAGGCGCGCAGCAACCGCTCGTGCGTCTCGCGCGGCACGCTGAAGCGCGGGCGTGCGTCCAGCACCTGGGCCTTGGCGCGGTGCACCAGCTGGCGGCAGGCGGCCTCGGTCTTGCCGAGGGTGCGGGCAAGGTCCTCGTAGTCGGCGTCGAACACCTCGCGCAGCAGGAAGGCGGCACGCGCTTCGGGCGCGAGGCGTTCGAGCACGGCCAGGAAGGCGACCGAGACGTTGTCGGCGCGCTCCAGCAGTTGCTCGGGGGTGTCGGGGGCGCCCGTCAGGGTGGGCTCGGGCATCCAGGTGCCGATGTAGTGCTCGCGCTCGACCTTGGCGGCGCGCAGCCGGTCGATCGACAGGCGGGTGACCACCGTCACGAGCCAGGCGTCGGCGCTGTCGAAAGTGTCCCGGGCGGCTTCATGCCAGCGCAACCAGGCGTCCTGCACGACCTCTTCCGCCTCGGCCATGGCGCCGAGCATGCGGTAGGCAATGCCCTGCAGCCGGGGGCGCAGGCGGTTGAAGGTGAGGGTGGCGTCGTCCATGAGGGCTAGACGGCTGGCATTCCCCGTTTGTGACGGCGGCCTCAAAAAAACGCCCCGGGGTGCGGGGCGTTTCTTGAATCAGGCGCCCTGGTATTCGGGCTTGGGGCCGAGGGTGGCCGAGATTTCCTTGCGGTAGCGGTTGAGCTCCTGCACGGTCTTGAAGCTGCGGTCCATCAGCAGGCTCAGGTTGTGCAGGATGCGTTCGCCCACCTTGGTCTCCCAGACGGCGTCGAACTTGATCTGCTTGTCGAGCCAGTGCTCCAGCCAGTCGGGGTCGGGCATGCGGCTCTGGATGGTGTCGTTGGGAAACAGCGCCTTGTTGACGTGCAGGTTGGTCGGGTGCAGGGCCTGCGCGGTGCGCCGGGCGCTGGCCATCAGGACGCCGACCTTGGTGAAGGCGGCACGGGCCTCGTCGCCGAACTTTTCCATCGCGCGCTTCATGTAGCGCAGGTAGGCGCCGCCGTGGCGGGCTTCGTCCTGGCTCAGCGTGGTGTAGATGTGCTTGATGACCGGCTCGGTGTGCCACTGGGCGGCACGGCGGTACCAGTGGTTGAGGCGGATCTCGCCGCAGAAGTGCAGCATGAGGGTTTCGAGCGGGGGGGCCGGGTCGAAGTCGAAGCGCACTTCGTGCAGTTCCGCCTCGGTGGGCGCGTGCTGGGGGCTGAAACGCTTCAGGTACTCCATGAGCACAAGCGAATGCTTCTGTTCCTCGAAGAACCAGATCGACATGAAGGCGGAGAAGTCGCTGTCGTGGCGGTTGTCGCGCAGGAACATCTCGGTGGCCGGCAACGCCGCCCACTCGGTGATGGCATTCATCTTGATGGTTTGCGCCTGCTCGTCCGTCAGCAATGTCGCGTCGAACGATTGCCAGGGAATGTCTTTTTCCATGTCCCAGCGGACGGATTCGAGTTGTCTGAAGAGTTCCGGATAGAGCATCAATGTCTTTCTATGGCCGTCGATTTTAGTCGGCACGTTTGGCGCGACCATGACAGAAGCGCGATGATGCGAATACGTGCGCCGTGGCAACGCGGATGCACACCCCCCTTTTTCGAACCTGGAGCCCGCCATGCGACCCCTCTCCCGATTGTCGATGCGGTGGCACTGCGTACCGGCTGTTTCCCTCGTGGCGAGCCTCATTTCAGCCCTGCCCGCCGGTGCCCAGACCACACCCGCCGCCCCCGCCGCGGTGCAACCGTCGGGTTGCCCCGCGGTGCTGCAACACACCTTCCCGCGGCTGCAGGATGAAAAACCCCAAAGTCTCTGCCAGTACTCCGGCAAGGTGGTTCTGGTAGTCAATACGGCCAGCTTCTGCGGTTTCACGCCGCAATACAAGGGTCTGGAGGCGCTGGACCTGAAATACCGCTCGCGCGGCCTCGTGGTGCTGGGCTTTCCGTCGAACGATTTCTCGCAGGAATCGGGCTCCAACAAGGAAATTGCCGACTTCTGCGAAAGCACCTTCGGCGTGAAATTCCCGATGTTCGCCAAGTCGTCGGTGCGCGGCACCGACGCCAATCCGCTGTTCAAGCAGTTGGCGCAGGCTTCAGGCACCACACCGAAGTGGAATTTCTACAAGTACCTGATCGGGCGCGACGGCAAGGTCGTGCAGGCATGGTCGAGCATGACGGCGCCGGACGAAAACGGGTTCGTGAACGTCATCGAGAAGCAACTCGGACCAAATTAAGACTGAGCAGTTCACAACACGACGCATCGGTAATATTATCTACCGATGCGTCCAAGCCATTGTGAACTCACAGAAACAAACGTTTACCAAACGCGAGGGAACCGTGCCTCGGATGCCGCGCTCCTAACTTGCGTGGGCAGTGAGTGCCCACAGGTTTTCATGTTGCGAGGTCTTCCGGGCGCCTGCCGTCCGGTCGAAATCCCGAGGCGATTCTTCTCCTCCTCCCTCCCTCCCTCCTTCGCGTCGGGGCGCCTCGCAGCATTTTTGTCTTCCAGCCGGACGGCGGGTGCGCCGTGACGCACACCACCCGCATCGCCGTCGTCGGCGCCGGCATCTCGGGACTGGCCGCAGCCCACGCGCTGCGCGACGTGGCCGCCGTCACCCTCTTCGAAGCCAGTGACTACTTCGGTGGTCACGCCCACACGGCAACGATCGAGCTTGCGCGCTCCGCCACAGACACCACCCGCGTCGCCCATGGCGTCGACACCGGCTTCCTGGTCTACAACGACCGCACCTACCCCCAGCTGATTCGCCTGTTCTCGGAGCTCGGCGTCGAGACGGCGCTGTCCGAGATGTCGTTCTCGGTGCAGGCCACGCGCGACGACGGCGGCGGCCCGCTCGAATGGAGCGGCAACAACCTGAGCACCGTGTTCGCGCAGCGGCGCAACCTGTTCGACGCCCGCTTCCTCGGCATGCTGGGCGACCTGCTGCGTTTCAACCGCCTGACCACGCGCATCGCGCAGGCCGGCACCGAGGGCGAACTGGCCCAGCCGCTGGGCGAGTTCCTCGACGCCCATCGATTCGGCGCGGCCTTCAGAGACTGGTACTTCCTGCCCATGATGGGCTGCATCTGGAGCTGCTCGACCACGCAGATGCTGGCGTTCCCGGTGGCCACCATGATCCGCTTCTGCCACAACCACGGCCTGATCCAGATCGCCAACCGGCCGCAGTGGCGCACCGTTCGCGGCGGCTCGCGCAACTACGTGGAAAAGATCGTCGCCGGCCTGGCCGACAAGCGCCTGAACACACCGGTGCGCCACATCAGCCGCTCGGGCGTCGATGTGCGCGTGACCACCGATGCCGGCACCGAGTACTTCGACCACGTGGTGCTCGCCACCCACTGCGACCAGTCGCTTGCCATGCTGGGCGGCGACGCCAGCCCGGCCGAGGCGGCGGTGCTGGGCGCCATCCGCTACCAGGCGAACCACGCCGTGCTGCACACCGATGCCGCCGTGCTGCCGCAGCGACGGTCCGCCTGGGCCGCCTGGAACTACGAGCGCGCGGCCGCCGGCGAGCGCGAAGCGGGCCGGGTCTGCCTGCATTACCTGCTCAACAAGCTGCAGCCGCTGCCGTGGGAGCAACCGGTCGTCGTTTCGTTGAATCCGGTGCGCGAGATCCAGCGTAGTCAGGTGATGGCCGAATACGACTACGACCACCCGGTGCTCGACCTTGCCGCCCTCCGCGCGCAAGGCGAGGTGCCCGCCCTGCAAGGCCAGCGCAACACCTGGTTCGCGGGCGCGTGGATGGGCTACGGCTTCCATGAAGACGGCCTGAAGGCCGGGCTGGCCGCGGCCCAGGGCCTGCGCGCGCGCCTGGCGCGCCAGGACGCACCGATCGACGCCATGGGGAGTGCGCTGGTATGACCCAGCCGCAGCCGATGCCGACCCCGCTGATGGGCTTCGGCGAGGTGCGCCACACGCGCTTGCGCCCGGCGCGCAACGCCTTCGCCTACCCGACCTATTTCCTGATGCTGCCGATGCGGGCCCTGCGCGCGCGGCCCGCCGGCACGCTGGCGCTCAACCGGCGGGCGCCGCTGTCCTTTCACGACGTCGACCATGGCGACGGCCGCGCACCCGCGCAGGGCGGCGCGCTGGGCTGGCTCGACGAGCTGCTGGCTGCGCACCAGATCCACGACGCCACCGGCGAAGCCTGGCTGCACTGCTACCCGCGCGTGTTCGGCTACACCTTCAAGCCGGTGAGCTTCTGGTACTGCCACACACCCGAAGGCGTGCTGCGCACCATCGTGGTCGAGGTGAACAACACCTTCGGCGAGCGCCATTGCTACCTGCTCGACCAGCCCGTGTACGGCGCGGAACTGAAGGCGACCAAGGCCTTCCACGTCTCGCCGTTCTGCCGCGTCGCCGGCGACTACCGCTTTCGCTTCTTCGTCGATGCCGGCCTCACGCGCACCGTGGTGCGCATCGACCACGACGACGCCGACGGCCCGCTGCTGCAGACCAGCGTGAGCGGCGACCTCGTGCCGATGACCGCGGCCAGCGTGCGGCGCGCGCTGTGGCGCTACCCCGCCATGACCTTCGGGCTGATCGCACGCATCCACTGGCAGGCCGCGAAGCTCTGGATCAAGCGCGTGCCTTTCGTGCCCAAGCCGGCACCGCCCACCCATTTCGTTTCACGCGACAACCCCCAGCAGCAGGCGAATCCGCGTGCGGCGCGCCGGGCCGCCCCAAGCAAGCTCGCACCGTAGTGCGACGCACGAAGGCATTCGAATGACCTCCACCACCACGGCCTCCCGCTTTTCGCTTCCTCAAGACGCACCCGGTTCCGCGCGCACCGTGCTCGGCCTGCTGCAGCGGCTGTCCTACGGCTCGCTCACCGTGCGCCTGCCGGACGACTCGGTGCGCCATTTCGGCGCCACGCCGGGCAGCGGCCCCACGGCCTCGCTCACGCTGCGCAACTGGAACGTGTGCCAGGCGGCGCTCAAGTCGGGCGACATCGGCTTTGCCGAGAGCTACATCGCCGGCGACTGGACCACGCCCAACCTCACCGAGCTGATCAAGGTGTTCATCGCCAACCGCCGCGCCATCGAGGACGTGGTGTACGGCAGCTGGTTCGGCCGGCTGGTGTACCGCGTGCGGCACATCATGAACCGCAACAGCAAGACCGGCAGCTCGCGCAACATCCACGCGCACTACGACCTGGGCAACGCCTTCTACAAGCTCTGGCTCGACGAGACGATGAACTATTCGTCCGCCTGGTTCGAAGGCGACCTCGCCAGGCCGATGCCCGTGGCGCAACGCGCCAAGGTGCGCCGCGCGCTGGAGCTGGCGCGCGTGAAACCCTGCGACCGCGTGCTCGAGATCGGCTGCGGCTGGGGCGCCCTGGCCGAGATGGCCGCCACCGACTTCGGCGCCTCGGTGACAGGCGTGACGCTGTCCACCGAGCAACTGGCCTTTGCCCAGAACCGCACCGCCGGCATGGGCACCGACCTGCGCCTGCAGGACTACCGCGACATCAAGGACGCGCCCTTCGACGCCGTGTGCTCCATCGAGATGGTGGAGGCGGTGGGCCGCGAATACTGGCCGACCTACTTCCAGAGCGTGAGCCGGCTGCTGAAGCCGGGCGGGCGCGCCTGCGTGCAGAGCATCGTGATCGACGACGAGCTGTTCGACCGCTACATCGACTCGACCGACTTCATCCAGCAGTACATTTTCCCGGGCGGCTGCCTGCCGTGCCCGCGCGAGTTCCGCCGCGAGGCCGAGGCCGCGGGGCTGGACGTGGTGGACGAATTCGCCTTCGGCGCGGACTACGCCGAGACGCTGCGCCGCTGGCGCGAGAGCTTCCTGGCGCAGCGCGCCCACATCCTGCAACTGGGCTTCGACGAGCGCTTCATGCGCATCTGGGAGTTCTACCTGGCCTACTGCGAGGCCGCGTTCTCGCAGGCCAACATCGACGTGGTCCAGTACACGCTGCGCAAGCGATAGAAACGCGCGGCCCTTCGTGCCCCCTGCCTCTTCTTCCTCCCGCTTCGGAACCCTGGACGGCCTGCGCTACGGGCTGCTAGGGTTGCCGCTCGCGTTCGTCGCGCTGCCGCTCTATGTGCTGCTGCCCAACCACTACGCGCGCGCCTTCGGCGTGCCGCTGGCCACGCTGGGCGCGGTGCTGCTGGGCGCGCGGCTGCTCGATGCGCTGATCGACCCGCTGCTCGGGCGGCTCAGCGACCGGCTGCATGCGCGCTCGCCGCGGGCGGTGCTGGGCTTCGGCGCCTTTGCCGCGGGCGTGCTGCTGCTGGGCTTCGGGCTGCTGTTCTTTCCCCAGCTGCTGGTCGACCCCGCGCGCCACGCCGTGCTGCTGGCGGCGGCGGCCGTGCTGCTGGCCGTGACCTATGCGGGCTACAGCATGCTGAGCATCGCGCACCAGTCGTGGGGCGCGATGCTGGGCGGCGACGCGGTGCAGCGCGGACGCATCGTGGGCTGGCGCGAAGGCATGGGGCTGGTGGGCGTGGTGCTGGCGTCGGTCGTGCCGACCGTGGCGGGGCTGCCCGCGATGGTGGCGCTGTTCGGCGTGCTGCTGGCGGTCGGCTGGCTGATGTGGACGCAGGCGCCGCGCCCGGTGCGCACGCCGGCCCCGCATGCGACGGCCGACCTGCGCCTGCCGCTGCGCCGCCCGGCGTTTCGCCGGTTGCTGGCGGTGTTCGTGCTCAACGGCATCGCCAGCGCGGTGCCGGCCACGCTGGTGCTGTTCTTCGTGCAGGACCGGCTGCAGGCACCGGCCTCGCTGGAGCCCGCGTTCCTGGGGCTGTACTTCGTGATGGCCGCGGCGTCGATTCCCGTGTGGCTGCGCATCGTGCGGCGCTTCGGGCTGGCGCGCTCCTGGCTGGGCGGCATGTGCATGTCGGTGGTGGTGTTCGCCTGGGCCGGCGCCATGGGCGCGGGCGACGCGGTGCCCTTCCTGGTGGTGTGCGCGCTGTCGGGTTTTGCCATCGGCTCCGACCTGGTGCTGCCGAGCGCGCTGCTGGCCGGAATCATTGCCGAGGCCGGCGACCAGCCCAACGCCGGCGCCTACTTCGGCTGGTGGAACTTCGCGACCAAGCTCAACCTGGCGCTGGCCGCCGGCCTGGCGCTGCCGTTGCTCGGGCTGGCGGGCTACGTGCCCGGCGCGCGGGAAGCCACGGCGCTGCAGGCGCTGTCCCTGGCGTACTGCCTGCTGCCCTGCGTGCTCAAGGTGGCGGCGGGGCTGGCGCTGTGGGCGCTGGTGATACGGCCGGGCCCCGCCCCTTCTTCTTCCTTGCCCCTGCCGAAAGTCTCTCCTTGAAGCCACTCAATCCGCCGCTGACCGACTGGCAGGGCAAGACGGCGTGGGTCGTGGGCGCGTCCTCGGGCATCGGCCGCGCCACGGTGCTGGCGCTGCTGGCGCGCGGCGCGCGCGTGGGCGTGTCCGCGCGCAGCGGCGAGGCGCTCGACGAACTGGCGGCGCTGCACAACGAGGCCGGCCAGCCGCCGCGCGTGATCGCGCTGCCGCTGGACGTGCGCGACGCCGCCTCGGTGGCCGCCGCCCACGCGCATCTGCTCTCGGTGACCGGCGCGATCGACTTCGTGCTGCACAACGCCGCCACCTACGACGCCCTGCGCGCGGACGCGTTCGCGCTCGACACGATGCTGGTGCACCAGCAGGTCAACTACGTCGGCGCGCTGCATGTGCTGGCGGCGGTGCTGCCCGGCTTCGTGGCGCGCAACGCGGGCCACATCGCCATCACGGGCAGCGTGGCCGGGTTCCGCGGGCTGCCGAAGAGCCTGGCCTACGGGCCGACCAAGGCGGCGCTGACCAACCTGGCCGAGGTGCTGTACGTGGACCTGCATGCACGCGGCATCGGCGTGAGCCTGGTGCAGCCGGGCTTCGTCGACACGCCGCTCACGGCGAAGAACGATTTCAGGATGCCGGCACTGATCACGCCCGCCGCCGCCGCCGAAGCCATGCTCGCGGGCTGGCGACGGGGCCATTTCGAGATTCACTTTCCGCGCCGCTTCACCTTCTGGATGAAGCTGATGCAGCTGCTGCCGTACCGGCTGTACTTTCCGGCGGTGGCGCGGCTCACGGGGCTCTAGCAACGAAAAAGGCGCCTTGGGGCGCCTTTTGTCAGGGTTTCGTGTCGATGAAGCTGGGCCGCAACATGAGCTTGTCGTACAGCTTGGCCAGGTTGCTGTGGTCGGCGCGCCAGTCGATTTCAGGAAAGCGCAAGGCCAGCCAGCCCAGCGTGCAGCCCACCGCGATGTCCGACAGGCTCAGGTGAATGCCGCTGCAGAAAGGCTTGTCGGCCAGGCCCTTGGCCATGGCGGCGACGCCGTCCTCGACCTTGGCACGCTGGCGCTCGATCCAGGCGGCGCTGCGCTCGCCGTCGTTGCGCCCGGCCCAGGTGGCTTCCAGGCGCCAGAGCACGCCGGCGTCCATGACGCCGTCGGCCAGCGCTTCCCAGGTCTTGACCTCGGCACGCTCGCGGCCCTGCTGCGGAATCAGCTTGCCGACCGGCGACAGGGTGTCGAGGTACTCGACGATCACGCGCGAGTCGAACATCGCCTCGCCGCCTTCCATGATCAGGCAGGGCACCTTCCCCAGGGGATTGGAGCTGGAAATGGTGGTCTCGGAAGCCCAGACGTCTTCGATGACAAACTGGTAATCGAGCCGCTTTTCGGCCAGCACCACGCGCACCTTGCGCACATACGGGCTGGCGGCGGATCCGATCAGTTTCATGAAGGCTCTCTCCCTAAGATTTACAACATTCGTTAATAGTCATTTTAGGTGAACGGGAAAACCAGGGCCCCAAATCGACGCCGATGTGTAGGTAGCGCCCCACGGAGCGGCAGCCGCCTAAAATTCGGGCATGAGCTTTTCCACCGTTTCCGCCCTCTCCCCCCTTGACGGTCGCTACGCGGCCAAACTCGCGGCGTTGCGCCCGCTGATGAGCGAGCAGGGCTATATGCACCGGCGCGTGCAAGTCGAGGTGGCGTGGTTCATTGCGCTGTCCGACTGCGGCTTCGCCGAATTCAAGCCCCTGACGGGCGGCGCCCGCAAGTACCTGCTGGGCCTGGTCGCCCACTTTTCCGAGGCCGACGCGCTGGCCATCAAGGAAATCGAAAAAACCACCAACCACGACGTCAAGGCGGTCGAGTACTGGATCAAGTCCAAGTTCGAAGCCCGCCCGGAGCTGCTGGCCGCGGCCGAGTTCGTGCACTTCGCCTGCACCAGCGAAGACATCAACAACACCAGCCACGCCCTGCAGATCCAGGCCGCGCGCGAAAAGGTGATGCTGCCGGCCATCGACGGCCTGATCGCCAAGCTGCGCGAAATGGCGCACCAGTTCGCCGATGTCTCGATGCTCGCGCGCACCCACGGCCAGACCGCCAGCCCGACCACGGTGGGCAAGGAAATCGCCAACGTGGCGGTGCGCCTGGCCAAGGCCCGCGCGCAGATCGCCTCGGTGCAGCTGCTGGGCAAGATGAACGGCGCGGTCGGCAACTACAACGCCCACCTGGCCGCCTGGCCCGAGTTCGACTGGGAAGCCTTCAGCCGCAAGGTCATCGAGACGCCCGCGCCGCTGGGCCTGGGCCTGAGCTTCCAGCCGTACAGCATCCAGATCGAGCCGCACGACTACATGGCCGAGCTGTTCGACGCGGTGGCCCGCGCCAACACGATCCTGATCGACTTCTCGCGCGACATCTGGGGCTACGTGAGCCTGGGCTACTTCAAGCAGCGCCTGAAGAAGGGCGAGATCGGCTCCTCGACCATGCCGCACAAGGTCAACCCGATCGACTTCGAGAACGCCGAAGGCAACCTGGGCCTGGCCAACGCGGTGCTGCGCCACCTGAGCGAGAAGCTGCCCATCAGCCGCTGGCAGCGCGACCTGACCGACAGCACGGTGCTGCGCAACATCGGCGTGGCCTTCGGCTACGCCACACTGGCCTATGCGAGCCTGGCCACCGGCCTGGGCAAGCTCGAACTCAACGAGGAGGCGCTGGCCGAAGACCTCGACGCCTCGTGGGAAGTGCTGGCCGAGCCGATCCAGACCGTGATGCGCCGCTATGGCGTGCAGGGCGCCTACGAGCAGCTCAAGGAAGTGACGCGCGGCAAGACGGTGACGGCCGAGGCGCTGCACGGGCTGATCCGTTCGCTGGAAATTCCGGAAGAGGAAAAGACCCGCCTGCTCGCCATGACGCCGGCCAGCTACGTCGGCAAGGCTGCCGAGCTGGCCAAGCGCATCTGATGGCCCTCAAGTCCACCATCTTCAAGGCCACCCTCGCGGTGGCCGACATCGACCACGGCTACTACGCCGACCACGCGCTGACCCTGGCGCGCCACCCCAGCGAAACCGACGAACGGATGATGATCCGGCTGGTGGCGCTCGCGCTCAATGCGCACCAGCTGCAGGACATCTGCAACGGCGACGGCACGCTGGCCTTCGGCGCCGGCCTGTCGAACGTCGAGGAGCCAGACGTGTGGCTGCGCGACTTCACCGGCCAGGTCAAGATCTGGATCGAGGTCGGCCAGCCCGAGGACAAGCCCGTGCTCAAGGCCTGCGGCAAGGCGGACGAGGTGATCGTCTACTGCTTCAACCACGCGGCCGAGATCTGGTGGCGCGGCATGGAGAACAAGCTCGCGCGGCCGAAGAACCTGAAGGTCTACCGCGTGCCGACCGATGCCTCGCAGGCGCTGGCCGCGCTGGCGCAGCGCAGCATGCAGCTGCAGGCGACCATCCAGGAAAACACGCTGACGCTGGGCGACGGCACGAACAGCGTCGACGTCGAGCTGCTGCGCTGGAAATAGCGCCGCGCGGCTAGGCCGCCGGCATCATCTCGCCGCACTGCCAGCACTGCTCGAAGCCGCCTTCGACCTGCTCGCCGCACACGCACAGCCAGTTGCGCTGCGGCCGGTTCTGCAGTTCGTGCAGCAGGCGCTGCGCAAGCTCGAACTGGGTCTCGTCGTCGATCCATATCTCGGGCAGGCACTGGTCGGGCGGCAGCTGGCCCATGACCGCACCCAGGAACTCGCGCTGCACCGTGGCGGCCACGCCCTCTTCGCGCAAGGCGTGCGCCCACACGGTGGCGATCGCGAGGTTGGGGGCTTGCGCGAGACGGCGCATCGTCAGGGAGCCCGGTTCTTTTCGTCGTCGGGGTCGAACTCGGGCTCGGCGGCGGCCGCCGGCCCCTCGTCACGCGCCTCGCGCGCCCGCTCCGCATAGCGGTTGAAGCGCCAGGCCGAATCTTCCATGGTGATGCGGCGCCACGTGGCGCGCTTTTCGACAGCGGTCATGGCGGGCCAGAACTGCACTTCGTCGAAGCTGCGCCCGCAGCCCTTGCATTCGTCGTCGCCCTGGCTGGTGGAGCAGATCGCGATACAGGGCGTGTCGGGCGTGCTCTCGTACCAGGCCATCCAGGCGGCCCAGGCCTTGGGCGGGAAGCCGACCTCGTCGACCTCGTCCTCGTGGTGAAAGACCATGAGCGCGTAGACCTCGGCCAGCGCGCGCAATTCGGGGCCGAGCGTGATGCCGTCGGGCGAGGGCGTCTTCTCGCGCCAGTGGTTGATGGCGGCCTCGATGTCGGTGATGTGTATGGCGGCCATGAAAGGTGAAAAAACAGCGGACGGCGATCATAGTCCGGCAATGTCCCGAAGCGTCGAAGGGACAAGATCGCTACAAAAGAAATAGCAGCACACGCCCTGTTCATGCGCATCTCCAAGCTGTTCTCTTCAAGCCCCTGAAAACTTTCGATTGCGCGGCCGCGGGCTTCGATGCTCTAATCCGCCCCACGAAGGGGAGTAGCTCCCGACCGCTGTCCACGGCAGCGCGAATCGTCAGGTCGTCAATACGAAGCAAAACACTTCCGGCCTGCCGGGCAACGTACGCGCGCTCGCGCGGGCGCTGTCGAGCAAGACCTTCGATTTGAACCTGTGCAGGTTTGGTCGAAGCGTTTGCAAGCTCCCGGCGGTCCCCAAAGTCTCCGGCCTTCATCCCCCGCTTTCGATCTCTCCCGCCCAGGATGAATCGAAACGCATCGGCATGCGCCTTCCGTCGTCACCCCTGCAGGGAGAGACAGGGGCGCGAAGACAAAGAGGAATCTATGGAACTGTTCATGACCCCGGAATTCTGGGTCGCTGTCGGTCAGATCATCATGATCGACATCCTGCTCGGGGGCGACAACGCCGTCGTGATCGCGCTGGCCTGCCGCAAGCTGCCGCCCGCACAACGCACCAAGGGCATCCTTTGGGGCACCGCCGGCGCCATCATCCTGCGCGTGATCCTGATCTTCTTCGCGCTCACGCTGCTGGCCATTCCGTTCCTGAAGCTGGTCGGCGCCATCCTGCTGGTGTGGATCGGCGTGAAGCTGCTGGCGCCCGAGCATGACGACGCGCACGGCAACATCACCGGCAGCGACAAGCTGTGGGGCGCCGTCAAGACCGTGATCGTTGCCGACCTCGTGATGAGCGTGGACAACGTCATCGCCATTGCCGGCGCCGCCCAAGGCGCGGGCGAAGGCCACCAGATGCCGCTCGTGATCTTCGGCCTGCTCGTGAGCATCCCGATCATCGTGTGGGGCAGCCAGCTGGTCATCAAGCTGATGGACAAGTTCCCGATGATCATCACGCTGGGCGGCATGCTGCTCGGCTGGATCGCCGGCACCATGGCCGTGTCCGACCCGGCTCTGGCCAACGCCGCGGCCTGGACCTGGGTGCCGAAGGTGCCGCAGACCGACGTCATCAAGTACGCTGCCGGCATTGCCGGTGCGCTGCTGGTGCTGGCCCTGGGCAAGTGGATCGCCGCGCGCAATGCACGCAGCCGGCCCGCAACGGCCGTGGCGGCCGACTGAGCCCGCGCCACCGCCCGGAAACCTGCCGCCCCGCACAGTCTCTGTCACTCTAACTACCTGAAGGAGCACGCCATGGAAAAGATCATTCTTTACGTCGACGACGTCACCTACGCCAGCGAGCAGTTCGCCGAACTCGCGCCGGACGCGGGCAGCGTCGTGGCGCGCCATTGGGTGCTGGTGGCCTGCGCGCCGCGCATGACGCATCGCATCAGCAAGTGGGTGAGCCACAGCGCGCGCGAGAACTGGCGCGCCAAGTGGTTCAGCAAGGTGCAGGCGCAGATGCTGCCGCTGCTGGAGCGCAACGGCGGCCAGGTGACCCCGGTGCTGGCCAAGGGCCCGCTCACCGAGCTCACGGCGCTGCTCAAGCGCGAGCATGGCGCGGTCCACGTGGTCGATGCGCGCCGCCCGAAGATCGGTGTCGACATGGAGCCGGTCACGCCCGACCAGAAGCCTGCGCACCAGTCGGGCTGGGCCTTTCCCGGCGCCGTGATGGGCATGGGCGCGCTGCTGGTCTTGGCGAACGAGCTGGCCGAGTAAGACAGGCCCGGTCATTCCTGCAACGAGCCCCGGTGCGGCAACGCACCGGGGCTCGTTGTTTTTCGGGCCCTGCGTTATCCTGCGCCGCATGCGCATCATCATCAAATGGCTGCTCAGCGCTGTCGCGCTGCTGGCGGTGGCTTATCTCTATAGCGGTGTCCAGGTCAACAACTTCGGCTCCGCGCTGATCGCGGCCGCGGTGATCGGCCTGCTCAACATGATCGTGCGGCCGGTGCTGGTCGTGCTGACGCTGCCCGTCACCATCGTCACGCTCGGGCTGTTCCTGTTCGTGATCAACGCGCTGCTGTTCTGGGCGGCTTCGGGCCTGCTCGGCGGCTTTCACGTCAACGGCTTCGTGGCCGCGCTGATCGGCTCGCTGCTCTACTCGCTGCTGGGGCTGGTGATCGAGGCCGCGCTGGGCGGCCTGCTTTCCAAGCGCTGAGCGTCCCGGCTACCTGAGAGGCGGCTCTGCCGCCTGCTCCTTCACCAGCGCCTCCACGGCCCGCGCGCGGGTGTCGATGATCGACGCCTCGTAGTGGTCGACCACCCTGGACTGGCGCACCAGTTCCTGCGCCGCCTTGAAGCGGTCGCGCGCGGCGGGGTAATCGAGGATCGCGACGTTCGCCTCGGCATCCGCACGCACCGCGCGCAGCGTGTCGTTCTCCGCGCCATACAGGTTGCCGAGCGCACGCCAGGCGGTCGCATCGCGCGGGTTCGCGGCGACCCAGTCGCGCAGCACCGGAACCATCGGCGCGGGCTGGCGCGTGGCGGTGGCGGCTTCGGCGGACAGCAGCATCTCGGGGCGCTCCTTCGACCTGGCGTCGAGCAGCGCCGCCGCCCTGGGCGCGGCGCCCGCGGCCAGTTCGATCTCTGCAGCGAGCCAGCGTGCCTGCCTGGCCGCGGCCTTGTCGTCGGCCGTGCGCGCGACCAGCCGCTCGGCCAGGGCACGCGCCGTCTTGTAGTCGCGCATCTCCTTGGCCGACAGCGCCGCCGCGTAGAGCATGCCGGCCTGCTGGGCGGGCGAGCTCCTGGCGAACTCGCCGCCGGAGGCGGCATCGATCCACAGCCGCAGCACGTCGACACCCGGGCGCGTCAGCACGCGGGCGCGCGAGGCGACCATCGCATGGTCCATGACCAGGGGCACCGGTGGCGCCGCGTCCATGCGGAACTGGAAGCGGCCCTGCATGTCGGAAATGCGCTCGGTGGTCAGCGGGTGGCTGCGCAGGTAGGGGAACGAGCCGTTGTCGTTCAGGCGCGAGGCGTACTGCAGCCGCTCGAACATGGCGGCCGCGCCTTGCGGCGCGAAGCCCGCCTGCGTCATCACGCCGAAGCCGATGCGGTCGGCCTCGCGCTCCATGTCCCGCGAGAAGCTCAGCTGGCTCTGCATGAAGAGGGCCTGGCTGCCCATGATCACGGCCTGGCCGGCGTCGCCGCTGCGGCTGCGGCCCGCGGCGATCATCCCGAGGATCAGCCCGGCGATCATGAGCGGCATCTGCTTGCCCTGCTTGTCCATGATGCGCGAGATGTGGCGCTGCGTGACGTGCGAGAGCTCGTGCCCGAGCACCGTGGCCAGCTCGTCGCGGCTGCCCACCGCCGCCACCAGGCCCAGGTTCAGCCCCAGGTAGCCGCCAGGCAGCGCGAAGGCGTTGATGTTGCGGTCGCGGCCCAGCAGGATCGTCCAGGCAAAGCGCTCGTCGAGTTCGGGCGTGAGCTCGCCGCGGGCGCGGGCGGCGGTCAGCAGGCGCTGCCAGATGTCCTGCACGTAGGCGGCGATCACCGGGTCGTCGATGTAGTCGGTGTCGCGGTACAGCTCGCGGGCGATCTGGTCACCCAGGTGGCGCTCGGCGCTGGCGGTCATTTCGCCGCCGTCGCCCAGTCCGGGCAGCACGGTTTGAAAGGGCTGCAGCTGCGCCAGGGCCGGCGCGGGAAGCAGCGCCTGCGACGCTACCAAAACAGTAGCGCACAACGACCGCAGGACGTGCGTCAACCGGTTTTTTCGGGGAAGTTCGGGAGTCAAGCGCGGCAGTCCTCGTCAGTGGCTCGGGCTCGTATGATGCATCTTCAACTCGATTGTTCAACCATGAGCTCTCTCACCCATTTCGACGCCCAGGGCCAGGCCCACATGGTCGACGTCGCGGCCAAGCCCTCCACCCACCGCGTGGCCGTGGCCACGGGCCGCATCGAGATGCAGCCGGCGACGCTGGCACTCATCGAGTCCGGCACCGCGAAGAAAGGCGACGTGCTGGGCATCGCGCGCATCGCGGGCATCCAGGCGGCGAAGAAGACCAGCGACCTGATCCCGCTGTGCCACCCGCTGGCGCTGACGCGTGTGGCGGTGGCGTTCGCACTGGCCGACGCGGGCAGCGTGCCCCAGGTGGCCTGCACGGCGACGGTCGAGACCGTCGGACCCACGGGGGTCGAAATGGAGGCGCTGACGGCGGTGCAGGTGGCGCTGCTGACCATCTACGACATGTGCAAGGCGGTGGACCGGGGCATGCGGATCACCGATGTGCATGTGCTGGAGAAGCACGGCGGGAAGTCGGGGAGCTGGGTGGTGGGAGCGCCCGGGTAGCGCCCTTCGGCTTCATTGCGGCGAGACCGGCGAGAGGTCTGGCTCGTCGTCTTTCAGCCAGCGCGCGAACTCCCGCGGAAAGGCCGCCCTGAAGCGGGCCGCCTGCGCCCTGGCCTCGTCTTCCAGCCCGAGCAGTTCGGCGCTTTCGATCAGCTTGACGATGACGCGCGGCTCCGGCGAGAAATGCACCGCACGCTGCGCGAGCGCATGCACCTCGGCCGCATTGGCGCGCGTCACCGTGGTCAGCGTCAGTTCCGCAAACTGCGCCTGGCTGGTGAAGAACCATGTGCCCCTGACCTTGGCAAGGGTGTCGTCCTCGTAGGCCGGCAGCCGCTCGTCGCGCGAGAGATAGATCTGGCTGACGCGCACGTAGTCCCAACCCGTGCACACGACGACCAGCAGCAGCCCCACCGCCGCGAGCGACGACAGCGCCGGCCGTGCCCGCAGGCTGCGCCTGGCCGGCCACAGCATGCCCAGGCACAGGCCGAACACCAGCTGGAACGGCCCGTACCAGAGCGGGTACTCGAGCAGGCTGTGCAGCACGATCGCACCCAGCATGCCCCAGGCCATCAAGCGCGCGGGGTCTCGCTCGCGCCAGGGTCGCGCGGCCAGCACCATCCACAGAAAGCCGCCGCAGATCAGCACCGCGGCGGGAATGCCCAGTTCCACTGCCAAGTGCAGGGGCAGGTTGTGCGCGTTGTCCAGGATCTCGACGAAGCGGGCGCCTGGGTACTGGGCGCTGTAGTGCGCGAAGCTGAGTTCGCCCCAGCCCCAGCCGGTCCAGGGGCGCTCGGCGATCAGCGCGAGCACGTTACGCCACAGGATCAGCCGGCTGTGGTCGTCGGGCGCGCCGGTGTGCAGGCGCTGCAGCATGCTTTCGACACCGCCGCTGCCGCCACCGCCCACCAGTTGGGGCAGTACCCAGGCAATGGCGAAGTAGAGCGGAACGGTCGACAGCAGGCGCAACGGCGAGGGCAGGCGAAACCGTGACCCGGTTTCTGCAGACCGCCAGCCTTGGCGCTCCCGCCTGGCGATGAAGCTGGCCACGCCGACGATGGACAGCAGTTGCAGCAGGCCTGTGCGGGAGGTCGACGCGGCTGCCGCGACCAGGAGCAGCGCGGCCGCGGCCGTCAAGCCGCGCCGGGCGCGCGGCGAAGGATGTACGGCATGGAGCCACAGCGCGGCCACCCAGGCCATGCTGATCAGCGTGGCGAACTGGTTGCGCTGGCGCAGGTTGCCGTAGGCCTGGCCGAGGGCGGGTGAGGTGGTCCAGGGCACGAGGACTTCGGCCAGGCCGTAGTACTGGAGCAGGCCCAGCACGGCGCTGACGAGGCCTGCGGCCAGAATGCCCCAGGCCAGCGCGGCAGCCCCTTGGGCGGCGCTCGACATGCGTGCGCCCACCAGCGCCGCCGCGGCGACGGCCGCCATCGCGGCGCAGGCGGGCGCCCAGTAGCCCCACACATCGCCGCGGAACAGCGCAATGCAAGCCGCGCAGAGCGCCAGCCAGCAGACAACGTGGCGGCTTGGCAGCTTGCCGTTGGGGTCGCTCAGCAACAGAAGGAATGCGGTGCAGGCCCAGGCGCAGAGCAGCTGCCAGGTGTTGACGGAGGGGCCGGCCACCCACGGGCACAGGAACGGAAGCGCGACAAGGAAAGCGCGGGTGGCACCGGGAGCCCTTGAAGAGGACAGAACGGCGCCGGTCGGCGCTGCGGAAGACGTCATCCAGCCGATTGTGCCGAGCAGGCTTGCCGACGAGTGGTCACTGTCGCGAGACGAATGGCTTTGCAAAGGCTAACAATTAGAGACATCCTTTGACAATTGTTAGTGATTGTTGCCCTTGATTTTCGGCACTGCCGATCGGGCCTGAAAGGTTAATTAGATGAAACAACATTTCGCCCGAAGCCAGGCCATTGCTCGCAACACGTCCCGCGGCTTCACGCTGATCGAAATCATGATCACAGTGGCCATCATCGGGATTCTCGCGGCCATCGCGATTCCGAGCTATCAAGACTATGTGCGGCGCGGCTATGTCGTGGACGGCACGAACGGCTTGGCCACTGTGCGCGCGGATATGGAGCGGTACTTTCAGGACAACCGGACTTACCAGAAGGTGGGCACCATCACCCCGCCATGTGAAACGACGGACGCGAAGAACCGCACCTTTGGCAACTTTGTCGTAAGTTGCGCCACAGTCGCGTCGACGGACACGACATTCACGCTCTACGCAGACGGCAGCGGTCCTGCCAAAGACGTCTCCTACACCGTCGATCAGACAAATACCCGCGCCACGAAGAAGATGCCGTCAGGCTGGTCCGGCTGGACATCGACTTGCAACACCGCCTGGATCGTCAAGAAGGGCCAGGCATGCTGAGAGCCAGCCTCTCCCAGCGTCGCCGCAGGGGGTTCACGCTGGTCGAAATGATCGTCGTGGTGGCGATCATGGGCCTGCTCGCGGCGCTGGCCATGCCGTCCATGCTCGGCTGGGTGCGCAACAACAAGATCCGCACGGTCAGCGATTCGCTGCAGAACGGCTTGCGGCTTGCACAGGCGGAGGCCACCCGCCGCAGCCGGCAAATGGTCTTTTCTGTCACCGACGACAAGCCCACCCCCACCAAACCCAGCTATACAGCCAAGACCAGCGGCAGCAACTGGGCTATCAGCACGGTGGCCCCAGCCGACTCCGATGTGACGGCTGCGTTTGTCGAGGCGGGCATCCTGCTCGACGTCGGCTCCAGCGTGGTGATCTCAGGCCCCGTATCCGTCTGCTTCAGCTCGATCGGGCGGCTTGTGAAGAACGACACGCCCGGTCCCACCAGCGCAGCGTGCAAGGCCGAGGCTGCCCAGTACGACATCGCGATGAGCGATAGCAAGACGGGTGACCGCGCACTGCGCGTCACCGTCGCGCTGGGCGGGCAAGTGCGCATGTGCGACCCCCTGCGAACCCTTTCAGCCACCCAGCCCGACGGCTGCCCCTAGCGATGAAACACCCCCGCGAAACACCTCGTCGCAGCCAGGCCGGCATCGCACTGCTTGAAGTCCTGGTGTCAGTGCTGCTCTTCTCGCTGGGCCTGCTGGGCCTGATCGGTCTGCAGGCACGCGCCATCAGCTTCTCGGTGGACGCCGAGGACCGCAACCGTGCCGCATTGCTCGCCAACGAAGTGGTGGCGCTCATGTGGCTCAACCAGTCGCCTACCGTGCCTCCCGACGCCTTGGCCGCCTGGAAGCTGCGTGTCAGTGATCCGAAGGCTACAGGCCTGCCCAATGGCGTGGGCACTGTGGACGTGGCCGGCAAGACGGCCGACGTGAAGATTACCTGGCAGGCCCCGTCGCGCAGCACGGGCAGCCAACTCACGACCCATGTGGAGTTGCCTTGATGAGCATCCAGCAAGCCAGGCGCGCGATGCGCGAACGCGGCCTCACCCTGATCGAGCTTCTGGTCGCCATGGTCATCGCGCTGGTGGTGACGCTGGCGGTGACCAGCGCCGTAACCTTCGGCGAATCGACCAAGCGCACGACCACGTCCGTCAACGACATGAACCAGTCGGGCTCCTACTCGGCCTACCTGCTGGACCGCGCGATACGCAGCGCCGGCTCGGGCTTCACCCAGTCATGGGACCTCGGGGTGTTCGGGTGCAAGCTGCAGGCCAAGTACAAGAATGGCGCAATCCTTCCCCGGACCACTGTTTTCCCGGCGCCATTCGAGAAGTTTCTTGGCAACGCCACCGATGTTGCAGACCTGCGCATGGCACCGGTGCTGATCGGCAAGGGGCAGTCGTCCGACGGCAAGTCCGACGTGCTGATGGTGATGGGCGGCAATGCCGGAGCCGGTGATGTGCCGCGCCCAATCATCTCCGCGGGTGCCAGCGACAAGATCATTCGCCTGGACAACACGGTTCAGCTGAAGCAGAACGACATTGCGCTGGTCAGCCAGGTCGGTAGCACGGACTGTCTGCTCGAACAGGTCGAAGCTTCATTCGTGGACAGTCAGAACAACGAACTCGTGACGCTCGACGGCAACTACTACACGGCGGGTGTCGGTACCACACTGACCTCGCTGGCGGCCAGCGGCAGCGCCTACCTCACACCTCTGGGCAACGGCACCGCCGGCAACGTGCAGTTCCAGCTCTTCGGCATCGGTGCGAACAACACGCTGGTCAGCTACGACCTGCTGCGCGCCGATGGGACCGACGACACGAGAACCCTTGCCGACGGTGTCATGGAGATGCACGCGGTCTACGGCCTGGACACCAACACGGACGGAAAGATCGACAAGTGGACGCCGCCGGACGCCTCGGGCTTCGACATCAAGACCCTGATGAAAGACCCAAAGCTGAGCAGGCAAGTGGTGGCCGTGCGCGTCGGCCTGATCCTTCGCAGCCCGACACTCGAGCGCGATCCGGTCTCCCTGACCATCCCCGCGATGTTCGGCGACATCGCCGACACGGGCGTCAAGCGCGACGCCGTCACCCTGAAGGACGACGACCAACGCTACCGCTATCGCGTCGTCGAATTCACCATTCCGCTGCGCAACATCCTGTTGCTGCCCAAATCATGATTACTTCCTTGAACCGGCAACGCCGGGAGCGCGGCGTCGTGCTGCTGATCTGCCTGATCGTCCTTGTCATCCTGCTCGCCGGTGGCGTCGCGGTCATGCGTTCGATGAACACCTCCCTGTCCAGCGCCGGCAACCTGGCTTTCAAGCGCGACCTCGTCAACCAGGGCGAGCAGGCCGCGGTCAAGGTGCTGGCGCTGTTCGACGGCGGCGGCCTGTCTGCCGTGGGCGCGGACTACAACGACGTCCCGGCATCGAACTACAGCGCAGTCAGGCTCGACTCCAACGACCGCGGCATCCCGCTCGCGCTGCTGAAAGACGACCTCTACAAGGTGAAGGCGTCCAACATCATCGATCGGTCTGCGGACTTCGTGAAGATTCGCTACCTCATCGACCGCCTCTGCAACACCTCCGGCGCTTCGAGCAAGACCACCTGCGTCTACGCACCCGCCACCACCGACGTGCGCGGCGGAAGCGTCCAGGAAGCGGGCAGGCCTCCACCGCCCAAGGCGCTGGTCTACCGCCTGAGCGTGCGTGTAGACGGCCCTCGCGACACGCAGGTGTTCCTGCAGTCCTCCTTCACGAAGCCCGAATAACGAATCGCGGACGACGACCATGAACAAGCTATCGATCCTTGCCGCGCGCTTTGCCGGTACCGCCGCGTTGGCGGGCGCACTCCTCGGCATGCATGGGCCGGCCGGCGCCGCCAGCCTGGCGGACCAACCGGTGTTCGCCACCTCCAACGTGCCCGGCAACCTGGCGCTGACACTGTCCGTGGAATGGCCGACGGCCTCACGCACCGCACACACCGCGGCCTATGCCAGTACCAGCACCTTCCTGGGCTACTTCGATCCGGCCAAGTGCTACACCTACGTGGTGGACGCCACCGCCAACGACACCAACACCGGCGACAAGAGCTTCTTCGACCCGACGGCCGTGGCCACCAACCGCAAGTGCGACGGCACGAAGTGGAGTGGCAATTTTCTGAACTGGGCGGCCACCGCAACGATCGATCCGTTTCGCTGGGCGATGACCGGCGGCAGGCGCGTGGTCGATACCGAAACCGACACCATCCTGGAAAAGGGCTACCACTCCGGGCAAGGGCTGTTCGACGACCGCACCATCGCCGCCGCCGAAATCGCGGGAGCCACGCCCTTCAGCACGTCCACCAGCCTCGGCATTTCGGTCAACGGCCGCAAATACGCGATGCGCATCACGGCATCGGGCGCCTCCCTCAAAGGCGAGTACTTCAACAACGCCAACAAGTCGTTGACGGGAACACCCACCGTGACTGTGGCCCGGGACACCGGCGACCATGACTGGGGCAGCGGCGCTCCCGTCACCGGCATCGGCGCGGACAACTTTGCCGCCCGGTTCACAGGCACGTTCGTCGCCCCTGCCGCCGGCACCTACACCTTCCGGGTTCGGGCGGACGACGGGGTGCGCCTGTGGGTGTCCGGCGTTCTGCTGGTCGACAAATGGATCGACCAGGGTCCGACCAACTACGACGCCTCGGTCACGCTGACCGCGGGACAAAGCTTCGACGTGAAGATCGAGTACTACGAAAATGCCGGCGGCGCGGTGATGCAGTTCCTCTGGCAACGGCCAGGCAGCAACACCTTCAATACCTTCACGAGCGACATCGGCGGCGCGACCACCGGCGACTACACGATGCGCAACAGGGTCTGCAACCCCAACGCACCTGGGGGCGTGGAAAGCAACTGCAAGCAGTACGGCAACAACTGGAAGCCCGAGGGCCTGATCCAGCAGTACGCGCGCCGCATGCGCTTCAGCGCTTTCGGCTACCTGAACGAGGACGGCAACGGCCGCGACGGCGGCGTGATGCGCGCGCGCCAGAAGTTCGTGGGGCCGCAAAAGCCAGTGCCAGGCCTGCCCGACACCAGCAACACGCTGAAGGAATGGGACGAGAACACCGGCGTGTTCATTCGCAACCCAGATCCGCTCGACGCCACGGCCACCTCCACCACCAACGTGACCATTGCCGACAGCGGCGTGATCAACTATCTCAACAAGTTCGGCCAGCTCATTCCCGGCAACTACAAGTCGAACGACCCGGTCAGCGAGCTCTACTACGCGGCGCTGCGCTACTACCGCAACCTGGGCAACGTGCCGGAGTGGAGCAACCTCAACACCACCGACACCGCCACGATCAAGAAGCGCCTTGACGGTTTTCCAGTGATCACTGCATGGGATGACCCGATCCAGTATTCGTGCCAACGCAACTTCGTGCTGGGCATTGGCGACATCTACACCCACGCCGACAAGAACGTGCCCGGCAATACCAACAACGCCAACGAACCGGCAATGCCCGCGAAGGTGACTGAAGACACCACGGTCAATGCCGTGCTGGCCACCAACAAGGTCGGCGTGTTGCAGGGTGGATTGGGTACCACCTACGGCACGAACACCAACGTCTCGAACGGCTGCTGCAGCAACAACTCGGCCTTGATGGCGGGCCTTGCCTACGATGCGAACACCAAGGACATTCGCCCTGACGTTTCGTCTCAATCGAACACCATCGGGAAGCAAACGGTTCAAACCTACTGGGTCGACGTGCTCGAACAGTCGTTCCAGGCCAACAACCAGTTTTATTTGGCAGCGAAGTTCGGGGGGCTGAAGATACCCACGAGCATGCAGAGCACGTTCAACCCGTACACCTTCAGCGACGCCATTCCACAGACCTGGTGGGCGACGAGCGGCGACACGCTCACGGACACCCGAAACGGCGGTACCACGCAGCCGCGCCCCGACAACTACTTCACCGCGGGCCGGCCCGACTCGATGGTGGACGGCCTGACCAAAGCCTTTGCGAGCATTGCCAACGCCATCAAGTCGTTCACGACCTCGTTCTCGCTGTCGAGTCCGCAGGTGTCTTCGGAAGGCGCCAATTCCTACGCGTCGCAATATGACTCGAACGGCTGGACCGGCGTGATCACGGGCAGCAAGCTCACCTTCCCGGGCGGTGTGCCGACCCTGAACGAAGTGTGGAGCACCGCCACCACGCTCGAGACGCAACTGGCCGGCACGGGCTGGGACACCGCGCGCCGGGTGGTCACGTGGAGCGGCACCGCGGGCGTGCCTTTCCGCAAGACCAACCTGAGCTCCGCGCAAGTCACCACACTCGATTCGCCGTGGGTGACGGGCGATGACAGCGGTGACTATCTCAACTACCTGCGCGGGGACCGCAGCAAGGAAAAGACGAGCACGGACGACACCAAGCCCTACCGTCGCCGCGCCTTGCTGCTCGGCGACATCGTGAACGCCAAGGTCACGCCGGTCGGACCGCCCTCGTCCCAGTTCTCCAACACGGTGAATCCAGGCTATGCGAAGTTCAAGACCGACTACGCGACCCGCCCGACCATCGTCTACGCCGGTGCCAACGACGGCATGCTGCATGCGTTCAACGGCGCAATGAGCGGAACCGGCGCCGGCACGGAACTGTTTGCGTACGTGCCGAGCGTGCTGTTCTCCGGCCCCAGCAACCCGGCCACGCCAGCGCTCGATGGCCTGGCACAGCTTGGCAACCCTGACTACGAACACCGCTACTACGTGGATGCGTCGCCCAAGGCCTTCGACATCGACTTCAATACCGCAGGCGGCGTCTTCACGACCACTCCGACCGGCAACAACTCGGACTGGCACACCGTGCTGATCGGCGGCCTCGGCAAGGGCGGCAAGGGCTTCTACGCCATCGACGTCACCGACCCCGCGAGCATGACGAGCGAAGACAACATCAAAGGCAAGGTGCTCTGGGAGTTTTCCGGCGCGACCAGCGGCGTGGGCAACACCCTGGGCTTCAGTTTCGGCACGCCGGTGGTGCTGAAGACGAAGAAGTACGGCTGGGTCGTCGTCTTCACTTCGGGCTACAACAATGCCGACGGCTACGGCTACGTGTATTTCGTGAACCCGAAGACCGGCGCACTGCTCGAGAAGGTGCAGACACCCACTGCATCGGCCGGCCTGACGCAACTCACCGCCTACATCACCGACTTCACGGACGGCACCGCCGACGCGCTCTATGCGGGCGACCTGAACGGGCAACTCTGGCGCTTCGACGTGACCGCGGCCAAGGGCAGCAGCGGCGCCTACCCCGTGCCGCTGAAGCTGGCGACCTTGGCGGATGCCAGCAGCAACGTGCAGCCGATCACGACGCAGCCGCTGGTGGAAATCGACCCCAAGACCAAGAAGCGCTACGTATTGCTCGGTACAGGTCAACTGCTCGACACGGTGGACATCAATTCGACTGCGGGGCAATCGTTCTACGCCATCATCGACGGCACTGCAACGGGCTTCGACACCGGGATCACCAGTCCGGTCACGCGCAGCACGCTGGGCGAACTAACGGAAAGCAATCTGAAGGGGACCACCGCATTCAGTCTGGGCACCAAACAAGGCTGGTACCTGGACTTGGGCAAAGACGATGTTTCAGGGATTACCTGGCGCGTCACGCTGGGCGCGACGTCGTTCAACGGCGTGGTGGTGTTTTCGAGCCTGCTCACCACGGGCGATGCGTGCAGCCCCTCGGGGCAGAGCCGCATCTATGCGGTGAACTACGGCTCCGGAACGACGGCGTTGACCTCGGGCGCTGCCTTTGTCAGCTATACCAGTGCGATCACCGACATTCAGATCATCAACAACAACGGCAAGATGCAAGCGATCGCAGGCAATGTGAAGGGCGAAGTGAACCAGCCGCCGATCGACTTCGGCAAGGGCACGGGGGTGCGGTTGTTGAATTGGCGGGAAGTGCCGACGATTGATTGAGGGTTGGGCTCTCTCGACCGAGAGTCCCATTCAAGCAGTTCGCACCGACAAGCACGAGCCGACAGCGTGAATCTCACAAGAGGATCGCTGTCGTTCCGTCTTGATGCTCTCGCAGTTCAAGGACTATGCCTAATCTCCGGCCATTTGCTATGCGAACTCGGATCAGGTCTATCTCACCGGACACACATCGGCGTGCAAATCGAGGCGATAGAAAACCGCGGTCAGTTCAATGGCGCGTCGATGGCATCGCGATCTAGGAAAACACAACACTGCGGCTAACGCGCCGAGTAGGCACTGGCTGGATCGGTGCGGTCGCTACGTCCCCCCGCGAGCGCGGAGGTCAGCATACGGAACCCTTGCATGGTCGCATGCGGAGTGCATGGGCATGACCGCTTCACCGAGATCGAAGCCGCTCCGCTACAAGGCCGAAATGTGGTCGCATCCCAGGAATGGATCATGGCGTGATCCAGCGGAAGTCAACTAGCAAAGAGTGACGCGCGGAAACCCAAGGCTAACGCCGTTAGCTCGGGATTGCGCAGGTGCTTCGCATTACAGCGGACAAGCCGTGCTTGCGTACTTGGGGTCGATGTTCGCTGCCCGGCAACCCCAGCTGCCGTCGAGTTGCCGTGTCCAAGTTATGGTGCCGGCCATCGGCATCCGCAGTGGAACTCCAGCGAGGTTGCCGAATGTGGCGACGACCGTTGTTGGGTCGGTTGTCGAAAGCGAAACTTGTGGGACACCCGTACCAACAGATGACCAAGTCGCATCGATAGTGGGTGCTGCGTTGCCTGCAGTCACCTGGAGATTAGAACCAGTGGCTTGGGGGTCGCATTTGCCGTCGGACGGATTTCCAACGGTGGTCTTGCCACTCAGCAGGCACACCTCCACTGCGGGCTTGAGACTCCCAGACTCACCAATGACGCGTTGAACCTGCGAGCGAAACACATACGTCTGGTACTGCGGAATGGCGATCGCTGCGAGCACCCCAATGATCGCAACGACGATCATCAACTCGATCAGCGTGAACCCGCGGACTTCCAGCTTCGATTGAGACATGGCTTTCCTCGATAGCAATAAAAAAGCCGCCCGAAGGCGGCCTTTACTGTGAAACAGTTGAAGAATTAGCCGCCTGCAGCCGCCTTCAGAGGGCACGACGTAGGAGCGTACTTCGATTCGATACCGGCGCTTTGGCACGTCCAAGTGCCTTCAGCCGAGCGCGACCAAGTCACCGTGCCAGGCGTCTTCGTCAATACAGCGGCAGCGCCGTTGCCGAACGTAGCAATGATGGTGGCTGGGTCAGCAAGTTGGACTTGAGGATAGCCAGTGCCAGCAGACGCGGCAACGCCAGCACCTTGCACATCACCCTTTTGAATAGAAGAGGCAGTTGCTTCGAGCGAGCAATCACCGGCGGCCAGAACGGTGCCAGCAGGTGTGTTGGAGTTGACCTTGCCAGTCAAGCGACCTTCCAAAACGCAAGACTCCACTGCCGACTTAAGGTTGCCGGATTCGCCAATCACTCGGTTCACTTGCGACTTGGCGATGTAGGTTTGGTACTGGGGAATCGCGATGGCGGCCAGAATGCCGATGATCGCGACAACGATCATCAGTTCGATAAGGGTGAAGCCGGCCTGTGCGCGGCGGGCGAGAGTGCGATGGTTCATTGAACTAACTCCAGGTTGGTTGGTTGAGCCCGGGAACCTGCCCGGAGCGCAATACCTTCCGCAGCATCTGTGCCAACCGGCTTTCAATCGTTTACACCTTGAAAGTAGTGCATTTGTTCACACTCAAGTTACAGCAAGTGACACATTGCGCTCGTTGTCGCAACAACCCGTGACAAGTTTGTCACTCTCACCCGCCCGCGAACTCAAAACGTCAGCACGCCATCCGCCTTCAGCCAGCGAATGTCCCGCTGCGCCAAGCCCGCCACCTGCCGGGCTGCCAGCCCTTCGATCTGGCTCATGATTTCCTCGGTCTCCGCGGGCTTGGTGTGCGTGATGTAGATGGGGTACTGCTTGCCCGGATCGATCTGCGCCAGCTCATCGGCCAGCACCGACGGCGACAGGTGCAGGCTGCGTTCGGCCAGCGCCTGCTCGCGGCTGCTGAAGGCCGTCTCTATCACCAGCATTGCCACGTCCAGCGCGTTCACGCGCTTCCAGAAGGGCGCATTGCGCTCGGTGTCGCCGCTGAACACCCAGTGAGCGCCTCCTTCGGCGCGCCGCACGGCGAAGCCGCAGGCCGGCACGGTGTGCACGGCCGGCAGTACCTCGATGCGCTTGGGCACGCGGCTGCCCAGGTGCAGCGACTGCCCGACCGCAATGTCATGAAAGCTCACGAAGGGCGCTTCCTGGCTCGGAATGTTCTCGAAGTCCGGCCAGATGACGTTGTTGAACACATGCGTGCGCAGCGCCTCGATGGTGGCCCTCAGCGCATGCACCCGCAGCGGCTGGGCACGGCGGCTGCCGACGGCGTCGAGCATCAGGGGCAGCGCGGCGATGTGGTCGAGGTGGCTGTGGGTGAGCACCACGTCGTCGATGGCGGCCATTTCGTCGAGCGTGAGGTCTCCGACCCCCGTGCCCGCGTCGACGAGCAGGTCGGTGTCGACCAGAAACGAGGTGGTGCGGCAGCCTTTGGCGATGGCGCCCGAGCAACCCAGCACACGAACCTGCATTGTGAGAGACCCCTTGTGTGTGTCTGCCGTCATTTGGTTTCGAACCGGGTTGCGCCGTCCCAGTTCGGGTCTTGCGGGCGCAACGCCATCGAGGCTAAACGCTGGGCGTAGAGCTGGTAAAGGACTTTTTTGGCATCCTCGGCGAGCAAGGGGGCGAGCAGGCTTCGGCCCAGGGCCCAGTCCTGGCGCCGGTAGGCGGCGAGCACGTCGCTCCAGCGCTCGAGCATCCGGCGGGCGTGCTCGACGGATTCGGGGGTGCGTGCGACCAGCGGCGTGAACACGGCCACCGCCTGGGCCTTGCCCTTGACGCGCACGCTGTCGAGCTCCTGCCAGAGATGGCCGGGCGCCATGGCCCGGGTCGCGCCGCTGGCGACAATTTCGACGCCGTAGTGCCCGCTCAGGCCCTCGAGCCGGGACGCAAGGTTGACCGCGTCGCCCACCACGGTGTAGCTGCGGCGCTCGGCCGAGCCCATGTCGCCCACGCTCATCACGCCGCTGTTGATGCCGATGCCCACGCTGATCTCCGGGCGGCCGCTGTCGCGGTGGATGCGGTTGATGTCCCGCACGGCGTCGCCCATGTCCAGGGCGGCCTGCACGGCGAGCGCGGCGTGGTCGGGCGTGTCGATGGGCGCACCCCAGAAGGCCATGACGCAGTCGCCCATGTACTTGTCGACGGTGCCGCGGTGCGCGCCGATGACGTCGGTGAGCCGGCTGAACACGGTGTTGAGAAAGGCCTGCAGCTCGGCCGGCGCCATCTGCTCCGACAGGCGGGTGAAGTCGCGCATGTCGCAGAACAGCACGGTCATGGGCTTGCTCTCGGCGCGCATGCTGTAACGGTCGGGGTGCACCATCATTTCGTTGACCAGCTGCGGCGGCACGTAGGTACCGAAGAGCCGCGCCAGCCCCCGCCGGGCGCGCGATTCGACGAAGTAGCCCCAGCTCATGTTGAGCACGAACGCCAGCGCCGTCATGGCCAGCGCCGACGCCAGCGGCAGGACGAGCCCGTGGCCCACGTAGAGCCAGAGGTTGAGGCCGACCAGCGCGGCGACGGTGCCGGCGGCCAGCAGCACGGCGCGCGACGCCGACAGCAGCGACAGCCCGAAGGCCAGCACGAGCCCCGCCACCAGCACCAGCAGCACCTCGTAGCCCGGCGCGTAGTCCGGCACGCTCAGCAGGCGGTGATCGAGCAGGCCGGAGACGACGTTGGCGTGCACCTCGACGCCCGGAAACGCTGCGTCCACGGGGGTGGCGCGCAGGTCCTGCAGGCCCGGCGCGGTGGCGCCGAGCAGCACGATTTTGTGTTTCAGCTCGCCCGGCGAGAGCCTGCCTTCCAGCACGTCGGCGGCGGGCACGTAGCGAAACGATCCGCCGTTCGCACCGCCGGGCCCGCGAAACGGCACCTGCATGCTGGCGCCCTGATCGACCGGAATGCGCAACGTGCCCAGCCGCAGCGACGCGAGCCGGGGCACCCCCGCGCCGGCGCCCGACGCGAAGGCCGGCAGCACCGCGGGCGAGCCGTTGGCGAGCCGGTAGACCGCGAGCCCCAGCGATTCGTAGTACCCAGGCTGCGCCTGGTCGCCTTCGTAGCGGGCGAGCAGCGGCACGCTGCGGATTGCGCCGTCGCCGTTGGCGCCGACCAGCGTGTTGATAAAGCCGGCGGCCGGGGCGGCCTGGGCCAGGGCAGGCAGGCTGGCGCCGAAGCCGTTCCAGGTCGTGCCGTAGGTGCCGCCCGCGGGAAAGGCGCCGACCGGCAGCAGCGGTGTGGCGGGCAACTGGCCCTTGGCGCGGGGCGGCTGCGTGCGGTTGAAGTAGTAGCCGAGCGCCACCGGCTGGCCTTTCAGGGCTTCGGCAAAGGTGGCGTCGTGGTCCAGCGAGGGCGCCAGCCGCTCGACCTCCGATGCCAGGCCGGGCATGCCCCGCAACGGTCCGTTCGCCATTTCGCGCAGCCGTTCGAGGCCGGAGCTGCGGTCGGGTTCGAGAAACATCACGTCGAAGCCGAGCACGGCGGCCTGCTGGCGGGTCAGCAACTCGGTGGTGAGGCGGGCCATCTTGTCGCGCGGCCAGGGCCACTGGCCCTGGCGCGCCAGGCTGGCGTCGTCGACGTCGACGATCACCACGCGCGGATCGGCCGTGCGCGGCATGGTGGCGCGCAGGCGGATGTCGTAGATCAGCAGGTCAAGGCGTTCGAGTGCGCTCAGCGGCCAGGCGCCGGTGGCATGCGCCAACGCCAGCAACAGCGGCAACAGCGTGATGGCGATGCGCGGCCAGTGCCGCCGCAGCTCGCGCCACTTGCTCACGACAGCCCGTCCTTGCGGGCGTTGCCGCGGCAGGCCACAGGGGGAAATTCAGATGCGAACGAACTGCATGCGCGTGGCGCCGCCGAGCTCGAGCACGTCGCGCTCCTGCAAGGCGACCGCCTCGGTGCCCAGCTGCAGGCCGTTGAGCGTGACGTTGCCCTCGACGCCAGCGGCCACGTAGCCCTGCCGGCGGCGCGTGACGACGGCCACGGCGACGCCGGGCTTGCCGATGGTGGTGACGACCTTCTGCAGCGCAACGTCCTGGCCTTCGTTGGCGCCAGCCAGCACCCGCAGCACCGGAATGCCCAGCTCGACCAGCGCGCCGGACTCGGTGGGCGCCGACGACAGCGGCACGGCACCCGAATGCCCCGAGTGCTCGGGCAAGGTGGTGCGCACGGAACCGGGACCGATGGCCAGGTTGCTTCGCGCCCGGAAGTGGATGCGGCAGCCACCGACCTCGATGACGTCGTTGTCCTTGAGCGCCTGCTTCTGGATGGCGAGCGCATTGACGTACGTACCGTTGGTACTGTTGAGATCTTCAATTTCGACTTGACCATCGCCATCGCTCATGTGCAGCACGGCGTGCTCGCCGCTGACCGCCAGATTGTCGATCACGATGTCGTTGTAGGCACGTCGTCCCAGCGTCGTGCGTTCCTTGGCGAGTGCCACTTGTCCGATGACAACGCCATCGACAGAGATGATCATCTTCGGCATTGCCGACTCCCCGATTGCAAAGCTTGAGTGAGGGCAAGCGGGACGGTGGGGTGCCGTCCAGGCCTGCTACTTGGCCGCGCGAGACGTTTCCAGGACGCTCGCCCGTGCCAGAACAACCGAAATATTGTCCCGTCCGCCATTGTCGTTTGCAATTGCAACTAAAAGTGAAGCTTTTTTCTGAAGCCCGATCTCATGCGCAAGAAGCGTGAAAAGCTGCTCATCGGAAATCATCTCGCTCAGTCCGTCGGAGCAGAGCATATAGAGATCGCCCGGTCTTGCGCTGTGTTCGTGCATTTCCAGCATGACCTGCGGCTCCACGCCCACCGCGCGGGTCACGAGGTTGCGGGTCGGCGAATTGAGGGCTTCCTCGGCGGTGATGGCGCCGGCGTCGAGTTGCTGCTGGCGCAGCGAATGGTCGCGCGTGAGCAGTTCGAGCTTGTCGTTGCGCACCCGGTAGCAGCGCGAATCGCCGATGTGGCCGACCACCACGCGCTGCGGCCGGAAGGCCGCCAGCACCAGCGTGGTC
The DNA here is from genome assembly GCF_051216435.1 of Variovorax pasteuri. Lineage (NCBI taxonomy): Bacteria > Pseudomonadati > Pseudomonadota > Betaproteobacteria > Burkholderiales > Comamonadaceae > Variovorax > Variovorax pasteuri. Next base: position 343,225 of record NZ_JBPJZS010000007.1, on the reverse strand, counting down.
CCCATGCCCTGCAGCTCGGGGTTGGTGGTGCCGGCGTGCAGGATGGAGCCATTGGCCTCGTCCGTGGCGGCCTGCAGCGCCCGGCGGACCACCCGGGCCGGCGCCTGCATGCCGGCCTGGGCGAACCAGCGGCCGAAGCTGGCATGCATCAGCGACACGGCCATGGCACTCGCCACTTCGCCGCCCTTGTAGCCGCCCATGCCGTCGGCCAGCAAGGCCAGCCCGAGCGCTGAATCGACGTGGACGGCGTCTTCGTTGTGGGCGCGCAACCGCCCGACATCGGTCAGGGAGGCGAACTCCCAGGTCAGCGCGGGGCGGGTGGAGAACAGGGAAACGCCGACACTCGCCATGGTTTGCCAGTGCCGACTTCTCTGAAACTCAGTGTGCCGCGGCGTGCGCACGCCGTTGCAGCAGGCGGCCGACGGCCACGACGAACAGGGCACCGGCAGCAGCTGCCGCGTAGTGCAACCAGGGATTGGCCGCGAGCGTGTCGCGCAGCGCCACGTCGCTCACGATGGTTTCGCCACCGACCCAACCGATCAGCGCGGCACCCAGCATGACGATGATCGGGAAGCGTTCCATGAGCTTGATCATGAGGGTGCTGCCGAAAATGACCAAGGGAATACTGATTGCCAGGCCCAGCACCAGCAGCACCATGCTGCCCTGCGCGGCGGCCGCCACGGCAATGACGTTGTCCAGGCTCATCACCAGGTCGGCCAGCAGGATGGTGCGCACGGCGACCATCATGCTGCCGTATTCCTTGGACTCGCCCTCGCCCTCGTCGTCGCCGCTGAGCAGCTGCGTGCCGATCCACAGCAGCAGCAGGCCGCCGACGATCTGCAGGAAGGGCAGCGCGAGCAGCTTGGCCGCCACCACCGTGAGCACGATGCGCAGCACCACGGCCGCGCCCGAGCCGAACATCACGGCCTTTTTCTGCTGTGCGGGCGGCAACGAGCGCGCCGCCATGGCGATCACCACGGCGTTGTCGCCCGACAGGATGATGTTGATCCAGACGATCTTGAGCAGACCTATCCAGAAATCTGTGCTTTGAAGGAGTTCCATGTCTCTGATCCCACTGTGTTTTATTTGAAAAAAGCGCCCGCAATCCAGTGCGGGCGCTTTTTTTGTTTCTGCGTGGTCCTCGCATGACCCGGCTCTGCGGCCGGTGTCGTGGAGCGTCTCTTACAGACGTGCCTTGAGCAGCTTGGCCAGTTCGGAGAAGTTGCGCGTCACGGTGAAGCCGCACTCTTCCATGATGGCGAGCTTGGCATCGGCCGTGTCGGCACCGCCCGAGATCAGCGCGCCGGCGTGGCCCATGCGCTTGCCGGGAGGGGCGGTGACACCGGCGATGAAGCCGACGACCGGCTTCTTCATGTTGTCCTTGCACCAGCGGGCGGCGTCGGCCTCGTCGGGTCCGCCGATTTCGCCGATCATGATGACGGCGTCGGTGTCCGGATCGTCATTGAAGGCCTTCATCACGTCGATGTGCTTCAGGCCGTTGATCGGGTCGCCGCCAATGCCGACTGCCGACGATTGGCCCAGGCCGATTTCCGTCAGTTGAGCCACGGCTTCGTACGTCAGCGTGCCCGAGCGCGAGACCACGCCGATGCGGCCCTTGCGGTGGATGTGGCCGGGCATGATGCCGATCTTGATTTCGTCGGGCGTGATCAGGCCGGGGCAGTTCGGGCCCAGCAGCAAGGTCTTCTTGCCGCCGGCCGCTTCCTTGGCCTTCATCTTGTTGCGCACTTCGAGCATGTCGCGAACAGGAATGCCTTCGGTGATGCAGATCGCCAGGTCCAGGTCGGCCTCGACGGCTTCCCAGATGGCGGCCGCTGCGCCTGCCGGCGGCACGTAGATCACCGACACGGTGGCGCCGGTCTGCGAAGCGGCTTCCTTCACCGAACCGAAGATCGGGATGTTGAAGATCGACTCGCCGGCCTTCTTCGGGTTCACGCCCGCCACGAAGGCGTTCTTGCCGTTCGCGTATTCCTGGCACTTTTCCGTGTGGAACTGACCGGTCTTGCCGGTGATGCCTTGGGTGATGACTTTGGTGTCTTTGTTGATGTAGATCGACATGACTTTTTCCTTAGGCCTTCTTGACTGCTGCCACGACCTTCTGGGCCGCGTCCGCCATGGTGTCGGCGCTGATGATCGGCAGGCCCGAATCGGCCAGCAGCTTCTTGCCTTCGACTTCGTTGGTGCCCTTCATGCGCACGACCAGCGGCACTTGCAGGTTCACGGCTTTGCAGGCCGCGATCACGCCGGTGGCGATGGTGTCGCACTTCATGATGCCGCCGAAGATGTTCACGAGGATGGCTTCCACGTTCTTGTTCTTCAGCATGATCTTGAAGGCTTCGGTGACCTTCTCGGGGGTGGCGCCGCCGCCCACGTCCAGGAAGTTGGCCGGCTCGCCGCCGAACAGCTTGATGGTGTCCATGGTGGCCATGGCCAGGCCGGCACCGTTCACCAGGCAGCCGATGTTGCCGTCCAGCGAGATGTAGGCGAGGTCGAACTTGGAGGCTTCGACTTCGGCCGCGTCTTCTTCGTCGAGGTCGCGCAGGGCCACGATTTCGGGGTGGCGGAACAGCGCGTTGCTGTCGAAGTTGAACTTGGCGTCCAGCGCCATGACGTTGCCCTTGCTGTCACGGTTGAGCGGATTGATCTCGACCAGCGAGGCGTCCGTCTCCATGTAGCAGGTGTAGAGCTTCTTCAGGATGTCGACCGTTTGCGCGGTCGAGTCGGCCGGCATGCCGATGCCGTCGGCGATCTGCTTGGCCTGTTCGTCGGTCAGGCCCTTTTCGGGGTCTGCGAACACCGTGATGATCTTTTCCGGCGAGGAGTGGGCCACTTCCTCGATGTCCATGCCGCCTTCGCTCGAAGCGATGAACGCCACCTTCTGGGTGGCGCGGTCGGTCACGGCGGAAACGTAGTATTCCTTGTTGATGTCGGCGCCGTCTTCGATGTACAGGCGGCGGACCTTCTGGCCTTCGGGGCCGGTCTGGTGCGTCTTGAGCTGCATGCCGAGGATTTCACCGGCGAGCTTCTTGACGTCTTCGATGGTCTTGGCGACCTTGACGCCGCCGCCCTTGCCGCGGCCACCCGCGTGAATCTGGGCCTTGATGACCCAGACCGGGCCTCCAAGTTTCTGGGCGGCTTCGACCGCCTCCTGGACCGTGTAGGCCGGAATGCCGCGCGGCACTGGCACGCCGAACTTGGCAAGGATTTCCTTGCCTTGGTACTCGTGAATCTTCATGAGGGATGTCTCTCGGAAGGAGGAGGTTGAGAACGGGAATCTGCGGGTGAGAGTGTTTCTGCTCTGTTGCTCGCGGGCGACGGCAGCCTGACGGCTGGGGGCGGCGAACAACCGCGGACTGTATCATGGTGCGCCGCACCAATACTGTACGTGGGGTTGCGGTCAATACGTACTTTCTTCTAGACCCCCTCCCCCGGAACACAGAGCACTCCACAATGGCCAAGGTTTTCATCGACGGCGAAGCCGGTACCACCGGCCTGCAGATTCGCGAGCGGCTCCAGACGATGCCCCAGATCGAACTCGTGAGCATTGCGCCCGAGCTGCGAAAGGACGTCAACGCCAAGCGCGACCTGATGGCCGGCGTCGACCTGGTGGTGCTGTGCCTGCACGACGACGCGGCGCGCGAGTCGGTGGCGCTCATCGACCAGCTGCCGGGCAGCAAGCCCAAGATCATCGACGCCTCCACGGCCCACCGCATCGCCCCGGGCTGGGTGTTCGGCTTTCCCGAACTGGCCGAAGGCCACTGGCAGGCCGTGGCCAAGGCCGAGCGCGTCGGCAACCCCGGCTGCTACGCCACCGGCGCCATCGCCATGGTGCGCCCGCTGGTCGACGCGGGCATCCTGCCGGCCGACTTTCCGATTTCGCTGCCCTCCGTGAGCGGCTACTCGGGCGGCGGCCGGACCATGATCGAGGCCTACGAAAAGGGCGAGGCGCCCCTGTTCGAGACCTACGCGCTGGGCCTGAAGCACAAACACATTCCTGAAATCATGGCCTACACCGGCCTGACCCGCCGCCCGGTCTTCATTCCCTCGGTGGGCAATTTCAAGCAGGGCATGCTGGTGCAACTGCCGCTGCACCTCGACCTGCTGCCCGGCAAGCCGAAGGCCGCCGACCTGCACGAAGCGCTGGCTGCGCACTATGCGAAGAGCAACACGCCCGAGCAGTTCGTGAAGGTGCTGCCGCCTACCGAAGACGGCAAGCTAGAGCCGCAGGCGCTCAACGACACCAACGAACTCGAGATCCGCGTGTTCCCGAACGAGGACCACCACCATGCCGTGGTCATCGCCCGCCTGGACAACCTGGGCAAGGGCGCCAGCGGCGCCGCGGTGCAGAACCTGAAGCTGATGCTGGCGCTCTGAGCGCCCGGCCTCGCTTCCCCTGGCTCAGTTGACGAGCCAGAGCCCCACGCCCAGCAGCGCCGCGTGCGCGCCCAGCGCGATGTACAGCGGCGTGCGCGAGGGCTCCGCCATGTCCTGCAGGGTTTCGTTGATGCGGCGCGTGAGCAGCGCGCGCAGCGCCGGGTCCTGCACCGTGCCTTCGCCGGGTGAAACGAGCGGCTCGCCATGCGCGGCCCGGCTCTCCTGCCACTCGGCCATCATTTCGCTCAGCGGCAGCCGGTTGAGCACAAAACCCACCACCGAACGCACCGCCCTGCCCTCGCCCAGCACGGGCGCGAGCTGCTTGCTCAGGGCATCGGCCGACAGCCAGTCTGCCGCGCGGTGCAGCGTGCCGTGGGCGCGCGGCATCGCCTCGATGCGGGCGGCAATCGCGCCGGACAGCCGCTGCGACACCGCCTCGCCGCGCGCCGCGACCAAGTGCTGCATCGCGCGTGCGCGCCCTTGCGCCACACCCAGCATCACGTAGACGACCACGAACAACAGCAGCAAAAACGCCACCAGCACCGACGGCGTGGTGATCAGCGCAACGATGGCGCCCGCACCGCCGGCCCGCGCCGCGACGTTGCCCGGCCCATTCAGCTGGCTCAGATAGAAAAAGAAGACGCCCCCGCCCAGCACCACGCCGAGCAAACCGCCCTTGACGACAGAGCCGGCGAAAGCCAGCCCGGCCTTGGCGCCGGTGCGAACAAGGGACGGCTGGGCATCGGGACCGGTAGAACCTGTGGACATGCGGGAACTCCTCCAACTAATTTATTAATTCAGTTCCGCAAAGCACTTGGGATAGATGCGGATCGGTACGGATCGACGCTGAAAAATTCAGCAAATGCGAACAAGTGCAGCATCGCACACACGCGTTGGATCATGCCATCGGCCCGCGCCACCAGAATCGCCCTCCACAAACACAAAGGGAGGAATTCAATGGACCGCACATTTCAAAAACCCACGGGCGCCTTCATTGCGGCGTCCTGGACCGCGCTGCTCGCAGGCGCGGTCGCTTACCTGATCGGGCTCTGGAATGCCACGATGCAGCTCAATGAAAAAGGCTATTACTTCACCATCCTGACGTACGGCCTCTTTGCCGCCGTGTCATTGCAAAAGAGCGTGCGCGACCGGCTCGAGGGCACGCCCGTCACGGGCATCTATTACGGCCTGTGCTGGATTTCTATGCTGCTCGCCATCGGGCTGCTGGCTGTCGGCCTGTTCAATTCGACGCTGGCCCAGAGCGAAAAAGGCTTCTACGCCATGGCCTACCTGCTCAGCCTGTTCGGCGCCGTGGCGGTCCAGAAGAATGTGCGCGATCTCACGGCGCGCCGTACCGAGGCGCCATCGGCCGCGGAGATGCCCGAAGCCGGGTGACGCCCACCCCGCGCGCCCACGCCCCGCGGCTCACTCGTTGTCGTTGTAGCCGCTTGCCCCCATGAGCGCCGACAGCCGCGCGGCGATGTTGCCGACGATGCCGCGCACCTGCACCGCGTCGGGCGCCGACTTCTGGTCGATGCGCTCGATGTACGGCACGTTGATCGACGCGATCACGTGGTCGGCGGCACCCATCACCGGGTACGCGATGTTGGTGATGCCGCGCGTCTGCCGGCTCGGCATGGCCGAGTAGCCGCGCGCGCGCACCTCCTGAAGAATGGCGAACAGCTCGCCCGGGTCCATGTCGAGTTCGCCTTCCACGCCGATGTGGGCGCGCAGCATGCGGGCGCGGTCGATCTCGTCGCGAAACGCCAGCAGCACATGGCCCGAGGACGTGTCCGTCAGCCCCATCACCACGCCCACCTTGAGCCCGAACGACCAGCGCTCCGGGCTTTCGACCTGCGCGATGACGACCACGCGCCCGCCCTGGTACATGGTCAGGTGGCACGACTGGCGCGCCCGGTTGGCCAGCTCGCGCAACAGCGGCAGCGCGGCGCTCACCAGGCTTTTCAGCGGCTGCTGGCGGTGCGCCAGCTCGAACATGCGCAGCGTGAGCGTGTAGCGGTCGTTCTCGTCGACCTGCACGTAGCCGCGCCGCTGCAGCGTCACCGCCATGCGGAAGATCTCGCTGACCTTGCGGCCCACCTTCTGCGCCAGCTCGTTGAGCGTGCAGCCGGTGACGCTGTCGGCCAGCACCTCCAGGATGTCCAGCCCCTTTTCAAGCGCCGGCGCCGAATAGCGCGGCCCGGCGTCTCCGTCTTCCGGCTCGGACGACGGGGTTTCGATCAATGGTTCTGCAGGGCTGCTCGGCATCTTTGGATTCATGGCGCTTCAAGCGTACACGCATGGCAGGCCGGCTTCGGGCGAAGCCGGGCAGCACATCAGTCCACGCGGTCCTTTCCGGCAATCTGCCGCGGCAGGGCGAACAGGATGAGCGCGGCGGCGAGCAGCGTCACGGCGGCAATCACATACAAGCCGACCTGCGTGCTGCCGGTCATGTCATGCACCTTGCCCACCATGTACGGACTGATGATGCCGCCGAGGTTGCCGATGGAGTTGATCAGCGCGATGCCGCCCGCCGCAGCCGTGCCTGTGAGGAACTTCGGCGGCAGGGTCCAGAACACCGGCAGGCAGCCGATCACGCCCACGGCCGCCACCGTCAGCGCGGCCATTGCCAGCCCGGTCGAGGCGCCGAAGTAAGCGCTGCAGATGTAGCCCAGCCCGCCCACGGCCACGGTCAGGCCGAGGTGCCAGCGGCGCTCGCCGGAGCGGTCCGAGCTGGCGCCGATCAGCACCATCGCGATGCCCGCGGCCGCATAGGGAATGGCCGTGAGCAGCCCGATGTTCAGCGGGCTCGTGATGCCGGTGTTCTTGATGAGCTGCGGCATCCAGAAGGTCAGCCCGTACAGGCCCATCAGCATGAACATGTAGATCAGCGCCAGCAGTGCCGTGCCCGGCTGGCGCAGGGCCGCCAGGAAGTTGTGCTCGGCCTGGCCGGCCTCTGCGTCGACGTTGGCACGCAGCAGGCGCTTTTCGTCATGGCTCAGCCACTTCGCATCCTCGATGCGGTTGTCCAGCAGGAGCAGCACCACCAACCCCAGCACGATCGTCGGCAACCCTTCCAGCAGGAACAGCCACTGCCAGCCGGCCCAGCCGTTCATGCCCGCGAAGCGGGTCATGATCCAGCCGGCCAGCGGCCCGCCGATGACGCCCGAGATCGCGATCGAGGTCATGAACCAGGCGTTGATGCGCGCGCGCCGCCGGGCCGGAAACCAGTAGGTGAAGTACAGGATGACGCCCGGCAGGAAGCCTGCTTCCGCCGCGCCCACCAGGAAGCGCAGGATGTAGAACGAGGTCTCCGACTGCACGAACATCATCCCGGTGGAGGCTAGCCCCCAGGTGATCATGATCCGGGCGATCCATCGCTTGGCACCCACGCGATGCATGATGATGTTGCTGGGCACCTCGAAGATGAAGTAGCCCACGAAGAAGATGCTGGCCCCGAGCCCGTAGGCCGCATCCGAAAGGCTCAGGTCGCCCTGCATCTGCAGCTTGGCAAAGCTGATGTTGACGCGGTCGAAGTACGCAAAGATGAAGCAGACCACCAGCAGCGGCAGCACCCGCCAGCCGACCTTGCGGTAGATGGCGTCCTCGGCCGCAGAGCCGTCCGCCAGCACGGCGGCCCCGGCAATGGATGAACTGCCCATGTCAGTTCGACCAGCCGCCGTCGATCATGTGGGTGGTGCCGGTCGTGAAGGCCGACTCGTCCGATGCCAGGTACACCACCAGCGCGGCAATTTCCTCCGGCCGGCCGACACGGCCCAGCGGCTGGCGTGCGACGAACGCGGCGCGCACGGTGGCCTCGTCGGCACCGGCCTGCTCGGCCTGGGCCGCGATGCGGTCGCGCAGCGAGGGCGACTCGACAGTACCCGGGCAGATCGCGTTGCAGCGGATGCCTTGCTGGATGAAGTCCGCCGCCACCGCCTTGGTCAACCCGATGACCGCGGCCTTCGACGCACCGTAGACAAAACGGTTCGGCACGCCCTTCACGCTCGACGCGGCCGAAGCCATGTTGATGATCGAGCCGCCGCGCTCCAGCATCGCCGGCAAAAAGGCGCGGATGGTGCGGTACATCGACTTGGCGTTGAGGTCCATGCTGAAGTCCCAGTCGGCCTCCTCGCAGGCCAGGATGTTGCCGCTGTGCACGAAGCCGGCGCAGTTGAAGAGCACGTCCAGCCGTCCGGCGGTCTGCGCGAAGGCCTGCAACGCGGCGGTGTCGCGCACGTTGAGCGACGCGGTCTTCAGGCCGGTCAGCCCTTCCTCGCGAGCCAGTGCGGCGAGTTCGGCCAGCGCGGCTTCGTCCACGTCGGTGGCCCACACGGCGGCAGCGCCTTCACGGGCCAGTGCGAGTGCGCTGGCGCGGCCGATGCCCTTGCCTGCGGCGGTGACGAGGATGTTCTTTCCCTGAACGCGATTGCTCATGTTGCGGTGTCCTTGGTGTGGCTGGAGTGTTGATGAAATTCTTATTTCATCTATGAAATCAAATGTACGCCAAGGCTTTGAGATTTGGAGCCCGCCAGAGGCCTTGAATCACGCCTTTCTCATTGGTGTTTACCCGCAATCAGGCGCAAACCCCAGCGTCAAAAACACGCCGCCCTGTTAGCCTGAATGCTGAAATCTAGTTTTATCTAAGAAAACAAGAGACATGACCACCACGACCGATTCGCTGCTGCTGCCCCGGCTCCAGGCCTGCTACACCGGCATCCTTCACGACGTGATGCGCGCGGCCGGCCTGCGCGACTTCACGCTGCCGCCCACGCTGCGCCCGCTGATCGCCGGCCAGAAGCTGTGCGGCCCGGCTTTCACCGTGAACGGCCGCGTCGACCCCACGGCCGATCCGCACGAGACGCTGATGGCCTGGACCGGCTTTCTCTCGCGCGCCAAGCCCGGCCACATCGCCGTGATCCAGCCCAACGACTCGACCGTGTCGCACATGGGCGAGCTCTCGGCCGAGACGCTGGGCCGCAAGGGCGTGCTGGGCGTGATCGCCGATGGCGGCGTGCGCGACGCCGAATTCATCCTGCAGCAGGGCTTTCAGGTGTGGCACCGCTACTTCACGCCGCGCGACATCGTGGGCTACTGGCTGCCCGACGCGATGGACGTGCCGGTGCGCATCGGCGAGGTCACGGTGAACCCCGGCGATCTGCTGCTGGCCGACACCGACGGCGTTGTGTGCCTGCCGCTCGCGCAGGCCGAGGCCATCGTCACCGAGGCCGAGCACATGATGGGCCGCGAGAACCTCGTGCGCACGGCCATCCTCGCGGGCACCGACCCGCAAGAGGCCTACCTGAAGTACCGCAAGTTCTGAGCGCCGGATGCCCCACACATCCTCCACCCCCGCCATCGACGCCCGGCTGGTGCTGCTCTCGCCGGCCGACAACTGCCTGATCGCCTGCACCCACCTGGCCGCCGGCACCGCCGTGCAGCTCGAAGGCGGCTCGGTGACGCTGGCCAAGGACATCGGCCTGGGCCACAAGCTCGCGCGCCATGCCATCACCGCCGGACAGAAGGTGCGCAAGTACGACGCCGTCATCGGCAGCCTGCGTACGCCGGTCGAGGCCGGCGCGCACATCCACACCCACAACCTCGACAGCGACTACACGCCCACCTACACGCTGGACGAGGGCAAGACCTTCGTCGGCCACGCCTGAGGCGCCCCACCTTCGCATGAACGGCATGAACGGCATGAACACTCCCCACCCGCTCCAGATCCAGGGCTTCCCGCGTGCCGACGGCCGCAAGGGCATCCGCAACGTGGTGGTCGTGGCCTACCTCGTCGAGTGCGCGCACCACGTGGCGCGCGAGATCACGCTCAACTTTCGCCAGCAGGACGGCGAATCCGAAGTGCACCTCGTGGGCTTCCCCGGCTGCTATCCGAACGAGTACGCCGAACGCATGATGGAAGCGATTGCCACGCACCCCAACGTGGGCGCGACGCTGCTCATCTCGCTGGGCTGCGAGAGCATGAACAAGCGCAAGCTCGAGCAGGCCGTGGCGGCCTCGGGCCGGCCGGTGCACACGCTCACCATCCAGCAGAAGGGCGGCACGCGCAGCACCATCCGCGAAGGCACGGAATGGGTGCAGTGGGCGCTGGCCGAGCTCGCGCAGCAGCAGCGCGTGCCCATGGACCTGAGCGAGCTGGTGGTGGGCACCATCTGCGGCGGCTCCGACGGCACCAGCGGCATCACCGCCAACCCGGCCGTGGGCCGCGCCTTCGACCTGCTGATCGCGCAGGACGCGCGCTGCATCTTCGAGGAAACCGGCGAGCTGATCGGCTGCGAGTTCCACATGCAGCGCCGCGCCGCCACGCCCGAGCTGGGCCAGGCCATCGTCGACTGCGTGGCCAAGGCCGCGCGCTACTACAGCACCATGGGCCACGGCAGCTTCGCGCCGGGCAATGCCGACGGCGGCCTCTCGACCATCGAGGAGAAGTCGCTCGGCGCGTACGCCAAGAGCGGCGCCTCGCCCATCAACGGCATCGTGAAGCCCGGCGACGTGCCCACCCAGCCCGGCCTCTACCTGCTGGACGTGGTGCCCGACGGTGAGCCGCGCTTCGGCTTTCCGAACATCAGCGACAACGCGGAAATCGTCGAGCTCATTGCCTGCGGCGCGCACCTGATCCTGTTCACCACCGGGCGCGGCTCGGTGGTGGGCTCGGCGGTGTCGCCGGTCATCAAGGTCTGCGCCAACCCCGACACCTACCGCCAGCTCGGCGAGGACATGGACGTGGACGCCGGCCGCATCCTCGAAGGGCGCGGCACGCTGCAGGAAGTGGGGCAGGAGATCTTCGACGCGGTGCGCAGCGTGGCGAACGGCGCGGCCAGCAAGTCGGAGGCGCTGGGCCATCGCGAGTTCATCCTGACCTACAAGGCCTTCGAACCGATCGGGCCTGCGTGCCTGCCTATCGCCCAAGTGGCTCGCGTCGCGCACGGCGCCTGAGCGCCTTGCGCTGCGCCCTCCCCGCCTTTCTTCTGGCCTTCCGGAGCCCCCATCCTTGAACTACCAGTTCGACTTCGCGCCCGTGCTCGCGCAGTGGCCCTTGCTGCTCGACGGCGCCTGGACCACCGTGCAGCTGTCGTTCATTGCCACCGTGCTGGGCTTCGCGCTCGGCACGGCCTGTGCGCTGGGCCGCAACAGCCGCCATGGCTGGCTGCGCCACCTCACGGGCGGCTACGTGGAGGCGGTGCGCAACACGCCGCTGCTGATCCAGAGCTACTTCCTCATCTTCGGCCTCTCCAGCGCGGGCGTGACGATGCCGATCATGGTGGGCGCGGTGCTGGCGCTGGTGGTGAACATCGGCGCGTACAGCTGCGAGATCATCCGCGCGGGCATCGAGTCGATCCACAAGGGCCAGCTCGAAGCGGCGCAGTGCCTGGGGCTGTCGAAGCTGCAGGTGTTCTGGCACGTGATATTGCGACCCGCCGTGGAGCGCGTGTACCCGGCGCTCGCGAGCCAGTTCGTGCTGCTGATGCTGGCCTCCAGCATCATGTCGTCGATCGGCGCGGAAGAGCTGTTCGGCGTGGCCAACCGCATCCAGTCGGACACCTTCCGCAACTTCGAGATCTTCATCGTGCTGTGGGTGGTGTACCTCGCGCTGTCGTACGCCATGCGCCTGGGCTTCTGGCTGCTGGGCATGCTGATCTTCCCGCGCCGGCGCAAGCTCGGCACGCCGCTGTGAAGAAGGTTGGCAAGCCATGAGCTTCATGCCCATCGATCACTTCGGCTTCCTCTTGATGGGCGCATGGGGCACGGTGCAGCTCTCGGCGCTCGCGTTCGTGGGCGGCGGGCTCATCGGCCTCGCCGTGGCGCTGGCGCGCGTGTCGCCGATCAAGGCCGTGCGCGTGGCCGCCGCGGGCTACATCCAGGTCATCCAGGGCACGCCGCTGCTGGTGCTCATGGGCGTGTGCTTCTTCGGGCCCAACATCGCGGGCATCGGCTCGGTGCCCGCGCTTGCCGCGGCGGCGCTGGCCATCACCATCTATGCGAGCGCCTTCCTCGGCGAGATCTGGCGCGGCTGCATCCAGTCGGTGCCGCGCAGCCAGTGGGAGGCGGCCGAATGCCTGGCGCTCACGCGCTGGGAGCGCATGCGCCGCGTGATCCTGCCGCAGGCGCTGCGCATCGCGACGCCGCCCACCGTGGGCTTCCTGGTGCAGATCATCAAGAACACGTCGATCGCATCGCTGGTGGTCGGCTATGCCGAGCTTTCCTACAACGCCAAGGTGCTGAACAACTCGACGTTCCAGCCCTTCCTGTATTTCGGGTGCGCGGTGGTGCTGTATTTCATTCTTTGTTATCCGCTCTCGCGATGGAGTCGCGCCCTTGAAAGGAAGCTCAATGCAGCCCGTGGTTGAACTCAACGAAGTCCACAAGCACTTCGGCAAGCTGCATGTGCTCAAGGGCGTGTCGTTCTCCGTCACGCGCGGGCAGGTGGTGGCCATCATCGGCCAGAGCGGCTCGGGCAAGAGCACGGCGCTGCGCTGCATCGACCGGCTGGAGACCATCGACAGCGGCACCATCCAGTGCTGCGGCCACGCGGTGCACGACAACGCGCTGAACCTGCGCGACCTGCGCCAGGACGTGGGCATCGTGTTCCAGAGCTACAACCTGTTCCCGCACCTCACGGTGAAGCAGAACATCACGCTCGCGCCCAAGTCGGTGAAGAAGATGAGCGGCTCGCAGGCCGACGCCATCGCCATGGAAGTGCTGGAGCGCGTGGGCCTGGCCGAGAAGGCCGACGCCTACCCCGAGCAGCTCTCCGGCGGCCAGCAGCAGCGCGTGGCCATTGCGCGCTCGCTCGCGATGAAGCCCAAGCTGATGCTGTTCGACGAAGTCACTTCCGCGCTGGACCCGCAGCTCACCGGCGAAGTGCTCAAGGTGATGGAGAAGCTCGCGGCCGAGGGCATGACCATGATCCTCGTCACGCACGAGATGGCCTTCGCGCGCGGCGTGGCCGACAAGGTCATCTACATGCACCAGGGGCTGGTGTGGGAACAGGGCGACGCCAGCATCCTCGGCAACCCGCAGACGGCCGAGCTGCGCCAGTTCATCGGCACCGGGCTTTGATTTTTTCTTCTTCAGACAACTCCAGGAGACTCTCGATGACTTCCCCCTTCTCGTTCCCGCGCCGCGGCGCCCTGCTCTCGGCGCTGATGCTCGCGCTGCCGCTGGCCTTTGCCGGCGCCTCGGCACACGCCGACCAGCTCGACACCATCACTGCCGCGAAGAAGATCCGCATCGCCATCGACCTCGCCGTGCCGCCCTACGGCCTGAAGGACGAGAAGCTCAACGCCACCGGCTCCGACGTGGAGACCGCGCGCCTGCTGGCCAAGAGCCTGGGCCTGGAGCTCGAGATCGTGCCCACCACCGGCGCCAACCGCATTCCGTTCCTGCAGACCGACAAGGCCGACATCGTCATCTCCAGCATGTCGGTGACGCCGGAGCGCGAGAAGGTGGTCGACTTCTCGGTGCCCTACGCCGCCATCCTGGCCGTGGTCGGCGCGCCCAGGAGCATGACCATCACCGGCCCCGCCGACCTGGCCGGCAAGAAAGTGATCGCCACGCGCGGCACCACCAACGACCAGGAACTGACCAAGGTGCTGCCGGCCGGCGCGCAGGTGATTCGCTTCGACGACGACGCCACCTCCATCACCGCCGTGGTGAGCGGGCAGGCCGACATCTTCGCGACCGCGCCGCCGCTGCTGAAGACCATCAACGAGAAGAACCCGGCCAAGCAGATGGAGCCCAAGTTCACCATGAAGGTCAACATGCTGGCCATCGGCATGCGCAAGAACGAGCCGCGCCTGAAGGCCAAGCTCGACGACTTCGTGAAGGCGCAGCTCAAGAGCGGCGAGCTCAACACCATCTACAAGAAGTTCCACGGCGCCGACCTGCCCGCGGACGTGACGCGCAACGCAGGCTGAGCACGATGGCGAAGATCGACCAGGTCGAAATTGCGCAGATCGACATCGCGCCCAAGGTCAGGCGCACCGACGCCATCCAGTCCTTCGTGACGCAGGAGACCGTGATGGTCACCGTGCGCTGCGACGACGGCTCGGCGGGCACGGGCTACACGTACACCATCGGCACGGGCGGCTCGTCCATCGTGGCGCTCCTGCAGGACCACCTGGTGCCGCGGCTGATCGGGCGCGACCCGCAGCAGTACGAGGCCATCTGGCGCGACATGTTCTTCCACACGCACGCCACCGCCGTGGGCGCCATCACCAGCCTGGCGCTGGCGGCCATCGACACCGCGCTGTGGGACCGCAATGCGCGCGCGGCGGGGCTGCCGCTGTGGCGCCTGGCCGGCGGTGCGCAGCCGCGCGTGCCGGTCTACACCACCGAAGGCGGCTGGCTGCACATCGAGCCCGCGCAACTGGTCGAGCAGACGCTGGCGGCCAAGGCCGACGGCTTTCTCGGCGCGAAGATCAAGGTCGGCAAGCCGCACGTCGCGCAGGACATCGCGCGCCTCGCGGCCGTGCGCGAAGCGGTCGGTGCGGACTTCGAGCTGATGGTGGACGCCAACCAGAGCTTCACCGTGGCCGAGGCCATTCGCCGCGCGCGCCAGTACGCGCCGCTCGACCTCGCGTGGTTCGAGGAGCCGATGCCGGCCGAGCATGTGCGCGGGCATGCGCAGCTGCTGGCGAGCACCTCGGTGCCGATTGCGGTGGGCGAGTCGATGTACCACCCTTCGCAGTTCGCGGAATACATCCAGCAGGGCGCCTGCTCCATCGTGCAGGCCGACGTGGCGCGCGTGGGCGGCATCACGCCGTGGCTCAAGATTGCGCACCTGGCCGAGGCGCACAACATCGCGATGTGCCCGCACTTTCTGATGGAGCTGCACGTGAGCCTGTGCGCGGCGGTGCCGAATGCGCGCTGGGTGGAGTACATCCCGCAACTCGACGACCTGACGACGAGCCGGCTGCGCATCGAAGGCGGCCATGCGGTGGCGCCGGAGACGCCGGGCCTGGGCATCGAGTGGGATGCGGACCAGCTGAAGGCGCGGCGCAAGTTCGCGCCGATCGTGGTACGCGGCTGAAGAAGCCCGGCCGCCTCGCTCAGGCTTCCAGCAGATTGCGCAACGCCAGCAGGTCGCGCGCGATCCACTGTGCATCGCGCTCGAAGGCCGCGTCGTCCATGTGCGGCTGGCGCAGCAGCGTGAACTGCAGCTCGCAGGCGTCGGGCGCGACGCCGATCACGCGAAAGGGCAGGTAGACCTCGCTCACGCCTTCGGGCGTGACCCAGTGGTCGAGCACGCCGAAGTCGTTGCGCGGCGCGAAGCGCATGCGGGCGTCGCCGCTCTCGGGCGTGCGCACGATCCAGTGGTCGCCGTGTGGCACCAGCGCGCTCTTCGCCAGGCCGCTGGCCCAGTCGGGCAGCCGCTTCGGGTCGGCCGCCAGCACGTAGGCGCGGCGCCATTCGCAGGCCACGCGCAGCGTGATCACGCGGGAGGGCGCGCCGGGGTCTTCATTCGTCTGCTGTTTCATCGAAATCGCTCCTGAGGACCCTGGACACGACGGCGCCGGAGAAACCGCGCGCCATCAGGAACCGCATCTGCTTCGCTCGCGCCTTCGCATCGGCGGGCGGAGCGTCGAAACGGCGGCGCCACAGGGCCGTGGCGCGTTCGACTTCCGTTTCCTGCAAGCCGGCCACCGCCTGCGCGATGGCCTCGGGCGCGATGCCCTTGGCCTGCAGCTCCTGCCTCACCCGCAACGCGCCCGAACGGGCCGCACGCTGGTTGAGCACCGAGGCCACCACGCGCGGCTCGCTGATGAAGTCCTTGGCGGCCAGCTCGTCGAGCGCCTTGGCCAGCGTGCCGGGCTCTTCTTCGTGCTTTGCCAGCTTGCGCTCCAGTTCCAGGCGCGAATGCTCGCGCTGGCTCAGCAGGCGCAGGGCGCGGCCTTTGAGGGAGGGGGCGTTGAATGCCATGCGGGGTCGCTCGCGCGGCCCCGCATGAGGCCGCGGAGCCGCGCGGGGTCTTATTCGCCCTTGTCTGCCTTCTCGGCCTTGTCCGCCTTGGCGGCCTTCTGCGGCTTCTCGGGCGTGGCGCCGGCGTCGGCGGCCAGCAGCGGGATGCCCAGCGACTCGCGCACCTTGTTCTCGATCTCGCGCGACAGCTCGGGGTTCTCGCGCAGGAACTCGCGGGCGTTGTCGCGGCCCTGGCCGATTTTTTCGCCGTTGTAGGCGTACCAGGCACCCGACTTGTCGACGATCTTGGCGGTGACGCCCATGTCGATGATCTCGCCTTCGCGGCTGATGCCCTCGCCGAACAGGATGTCGAACTCCGCCGTCTTGAACGGAGGGCTGACCTTGTTCTTCACCACCTTCACCTTGGTTTCGTTGCCGATGGCCTCGTCGCCCTTCTTGATGGTGCCGATGCGGCGGATGTCCAGGCGCACCGAGGCGTAGAACTTCAGCGCGTTGCCGCCGGTGGTGGTTTCGGGCGAACCGAACATCACGCCGATCTTCATGCGGATCTGGTTGATGAAGATGACCATGCAGTTGGTCTTCTTGATGGTGGCGGTGAGCTTGCGCAGCGCCTGGCTCATCAGGCGGGCCTGCAGGCCGGGCAGCGAGTCGCCCATTTCGCCTTCGATTTCGGCCTTGGGCGTGAGCGCGGCGACCGAGTCGATGACGATCAGGTCCACGGCGCCCGAGCGCACCAGCGAGTCGACGATTTCGAGCGCCTGTTCGCCGGTGTCGGGCTGGCTGATCAGCAGGTCGGACAGGTTCACGCCGAGCTTCTGGGCGTACTGCACGTCGAGCGCGTGCTCGGCGTCGACGAAGGCGCAGGTGCCGGCCTGCTTCTGCATGGAGGCGATGACCTGCAGCGTGAGCGTGGTCTTGCCCGACGATTCAGGGCCGTAGATTTCGATCACGCGGCCGCGCGGCAGGCCGCCGACGCCCAGGGCGATGTCCAGGCCCAGCGAACCGGTGGAGACCACCTGGATGTCCTCGAGCGCCTCGCCTTCGCCGAGCCGCATGATCGTGCCCTTGCCGAACTGCTTTTCGATCTGCGCCAACGCGGCCTGCAGGGCCTTGGCCTTTTCACTGTTGGCGACCGAGATGCTTGCGCCCTTGACAACTGCGTCCATGTGGAAATCTCCTTGAATATTAACGGTTTGTGTGAGGTTTCATCCGATCTGCCTTTAACCACAGGCTGGATGCTTGAACAGTAGTGTAGGGGCTCATTGGTTTGAGTAAACCCATTTTTTGATCAGTTTGCTTTACCATTTGACGCCATGTCCGAAGCCGCTTTTCCGCCCGACACCGACGCCTGGCGCCAGACCCACCTGGGCCGCCTGCTCGGCCATGCCATGCGCCGTTTCGACGCGCGCGTGCTCGAACTGATGGCGCACGACGTCGACGTGCCGCTGGCGCTGTCGAACCTCGCGGCGCGCGCGCAGGTGAGCGCGGCGCACATCCACATCACGCGGCACCTGGCGCGCGAGGGCTCGCGCCTGACCGAACTGGCCGAGCGCGCCGGCATGACCAAGCAGGCGATGGGGGCGCTGGTCGACCAGTGCGAGGCCTGGGGGCTGGTCACGCGCGGGCCCGACCCGCTGGACGCGCGGGCGCGGCGCGTGCTGTTCACGGCCGACGGCCTGGCCTGGCTCGACGCCTTCCGAAGCGCGGTGACGCAGGCCGAGCGAGAGTTCAGAAACAGCGTGGGCAACGACATCGCCACCGTGGTAACCATCGGTCTGGAAGCCTATACAGCCGCGTAGACTCCGCCGCAGAGACAAATGTGAACGGCGCCGGCACGGCGCCCGAAACCGGCCGGAGGTGCCTCATGCGGATTCTGATTGCCGAAGACGACCAGGTGCTCGCCGATGCCCTGCTGCGCAGCCTGCGCACCTCGGGCGCGGCGGTCGACCACGTGGCCAACGGTTCGCAGGCCGACACCGCGCTCATGACCCATGACGAGTTCGACCTGCTGATCCTCGACCTCGGGCTGCCCGGCCTGCACGGCATCGAGATCCTCAAGCGCCTGCGCGCGCGCGGCTCGCAGCTGCCGGTGCTGGTGCTCACCGCGGCCGACAGCGTGGAAGAACGCGTCAAGGGCCTGGACCACGGCGCCGACGACTACATGGCCAAGCCCTTCAGCCTGCAGGAGCTCGAGGCGCGCGTTCGCGCCCTCACGCGGCGCGGCATGGGCACCACCAGCAACACCATCCGCCACGGCCCGCTGGTGTACGACCAGGGCGGCCGCGTGGCCACCATCGACGGCAAGATGGTCGAGCTGTCGGCGCGCGAACTCGGCCTGCTCGAGGTGCTGCTGCAGCGCGCCGGCCGGCTGGTGAGCAAGGACCAGCTGGTCGACCGCCTGTGCGAATGGGGCGAGGAGGTGAGCCTGAACGCCATCGAGGTGTACATCCACCGCCTGCGCAAGAAGATCGAGAAGGGCCCGGTGCGCATCGCGACGGTGCGCGGGCTGGGCTACTGCCTGGAGAAGATCCCGGGCTGAACCCTTCGGGCCCCTGCGCCTTGGCCGTTGCGCGTTACGGCTGCTTGCGCAGCGCCGCCGACAGGGTTGCGCCGGTGGTCGTCTTCACCATGAAGAAGATGCTGCGGAAATAGCCGTTGCTGTCGAAGTTGCCCGCGGGCAGCAGCACGATGGCGGCGGGCCCCGAATAGGGCAATACGGCCGTGAGCTTGCAGGCATCCTTGCCGTCGGCATTGGCATCGACCGCAGTGAACTTCAGGCCGTACATGTTCTTGGAGGTGCCGGGCTGCGCCTGTGCGAGCGTGCCCGAGATGCTGCAGTTGCCGACTTGCACGCCGGCCGTGGTGCCCGTGAAAGCGCCCGAGACGTCGACGTCGATCGACAGGCCCACGCCAAAATTGCGGTCCGGGTTGGCCCACTTGCCGACCACGCTGTCCTGCGTGACCGCCAACGCGTTTTCCTTGATGTAGTCCAGCGGACCGAATGCCGAGGGCTCGCGCGTTCCGTAGGCGTAGGTGCCGCTCATCGTCTTCCTGGGTGCGAAGGTGCCCGAGCCCGTGACGGGCGAGGCCTTGATGAAGTAGTAATTCGTGTCGGGGTTGAAGGACCAGCCGAGGCCGTCGACCTTGATCGATCCCCACATCGTGCCGATGTGATCCTTGCTGGCAATCGATCCGTCGGCGCCGACAAGGGCGACATCGAGCAGCGAGAGGTAGATGCCTTCGCTGTCGTTGCCGGTCTGCGCGGTCGATCCGGGCTGGGGTGCGTCCAACGACGGCATCGGCTCGCTGCCCGGCACCGGATCGCGGTTCGGCGCGGGCGCCGGCGCGGGGGGTGGCGCGGGCGCAGGTGCCGGGGCCGCCGCAGGCAAGACCGGCAGCATCGGCATGCCGCCGCCCTCACCGCCTCCGCCGCCCCCTCCACAGCCCGCAAGGCCCGCGACACACACGGACGCGACGATCCACAACGGCTGCACGCAGCCGTTCAATGACTTGTTCTTCATGACTCACTCCCTGATGCTTTTTTGAATTGCAGAAACTGCACGCCGAGACTACAGCCGGGCCCCGCAGGGACGCCGCTGCGCGGGCTCACCACCACACCACTAAGTCACGCCCGGCGGAGATTTCTTGCCTGCCTCTGCGAACGGGGCGACCCGCAGCGGAGGAGGCCCGGCGCGCCGCTGTGCCACCGCGGTCGACGACAGCCAGCCGACTCTCCGCCGGCGCATGCGGCAAGAAAACCCGCCTCAGCACTGCGCAGCATTGAGCTTCTGAAAGACCTCGCGAACGCTTGTTGCCCCGGCCTCCAGCACAAGCGTCAACAAGATCCTGGATTTCCTCGGGCAGAGAAATCCAGCCATCACCATCCCGTTGGCAGCAAGATCGATTTCTCCGCCCTTGTACCCATAGGTTTTCTCCGCTGTCGGTCCCGCGCCGGTCCTGGAGGACACGACGACCGGCATCTTCCTGGCCACCGCTGCAAGCGCATCGGCCCACTGCACGGACACGTGACCCGCTCCGAATGCCCCGATCACCAAGCCGTCGTAGCCGGAATTCCCGACGTGCTCGATCAAGTCGGTATCGGCGGAAAGAGTGGCCTCGATCAATGCGACCTTCCCTGTGACCCGGGCCGGCGCTGGAAATGTCAACCGTGCAACTGGCGGGCGGTGATAGCGAATGGCGTCTTCGATCAGCGCCCCGCACGCGCCAAAAATCGGGGACTCGAACGCCGCAACCGACAGGGTGTTGTTCTTGCGAATGCGTTTGGCCTCATGGACCTGATCGTTGAACGCGACCAGCACGCCCCGATGGCGACTTTCCCGCTCCAGGGCGACCAGCGCGGCCGTCCACAGATTGGCCGGGCCATCCGCTCCAGGCTGAGATGCGTTGCGCATCGCGCCTGTCAGAACCAGCGGCTTTTCGCTGTCCCACAGCAGGTCGAGGAAGAACGAGGACTCCTCCAGGGTGTCCGTTCCCTGCAGGATCACCACGCCGTCGGCGCCGCTGGCGACTTGCGTTTTTGCCCACTTCAGCACATCGAGCAGGATCGAGAAATCCAGCGACGCGCTGGGAAGAAGCTGGATGGTCTCGGCCCTGAAGCGCGCAACGCCTGCGAGCTGGGGAACCGTCAACAGCAACTCCTCCACCGAAAGGGTAGGCCTGACGCCGCTTTGCGCGGCCTGCGCCTGCATGCTGACAGTCCCGCCGATGGAGCCGATGGCGATGAGTGGAAGCGTCATTTATCTCGCTCCCTTTGGTCCGGCCATCACGCCCGGACGAACGACCAGCATGGCCAAGGCGCCCACCGCGGCTGCAACGGATGCCGCGACGAACATCGAGTCGTAGCCGTACTTCGCAACGAGCACGCCCGTCAGCGTGGGCGCGAGAACCACGCAGCTGTTGGCGAGGAAATGCGTGATGCCGCTGAAGGTGCCGACCCGGGACGACGGCACCGTGTCGATGACGACGGCCCAGAACACCGCGTTGGGCAGCGCATTCAGGGCATTGCCCAACGTCATCAATGCAATGACTGCCACCGCGCTGTCGGCCATCGAAATGGAGCCGAACACCAGCGCCGTGCAAACGAGCGACGCCGCGGCAAACCAGCTTCTCGCGATCTTGAGGCTGGACGTGCGCCGGTAGAGCCAATCCGAGAGCTTTCCACCCAGCAGGACGGTGAAGCATGCGCCCACCCAGGGAATCATGCCCAGGTACCACAGCGAAGAAAGGCTGTAGCCGAAGTGGTCCTGCAGGTATTTCGGCGTCCATGTCAGCAGCAGGAAATTGACATAGATGTATGCGCCGTAGCCCAGGGCATTGAAGACGAGCGTGCTGCTGCGGAAAAATTTCCACCAGGGCAGTTCCTTGCCCGAGACGGATGCGCCCGGCTGGTTCTCTTGCTGGCGGCCCGCACGGATCAATGCGAGTTCTTCAGCGCTCACCCGGGGATTTTCCTCGGGGCGGCTCGTGAAGACGCGCATGAAGAAAACGAGGAACAGAAGCCCGCTCACCCCCAGGACGATCAACATCACGCGCCAGCTTCCGGTGAAAACCAGCAGGCCGACGGCAATGGGCGCAGTGAGCAGGGCACCCAACGGGGTGGAAAGCAATCCGATGCTCACCACGAGGCCGCGCTCGCTTTGGGTCGCCCAATTGGAATTGGTCTTGTTGATGATCGAATACGCCGGCCCTTCGGCCAGTCCGAAAAGGATTCGAATGCACGCAAATCCCGCCAAGGCGGACCCACCAAAGAACATCAGGCCGATTTCGCCGGCAAAGGCCGTCGCCACCTCGAAGATCGACCAGGCCACCCCGGCAATGATCCATACCTTTCGCGGCCCGAGGCGGTCTGCCATTGCGCCCCCGAACAGGGCACCGAACATGTAGCCATAGCCGAAATAGCCCATGACGGCGCCCCAGGAGGCCTTGTCCAGGCCGTATTCCCTGATGATGTCTCCGGATGCATATGAAATTGCGCCCCGGTCAACATAGTTGATCAGTGCGAGAACAAACACCATGAAAAATATGGTGTATCTGTAATTTGGCGAACCTGCCTTCATTCCACCGGCCTCCATTTGAAAATCAAGATGAAAATGCCGCGCAATGCCTTCTTTTGGACGTCAATGCGGCCTTGAAAAGGCCGTTATTGTTTCGAACCCTTAATCACACGACAAAAATTAACTATTGCCGTCAATTAAAGGCGAAGAATCACTGAGCGCAGCTTGTGTGCGGATTCTAAAAACAGGAACCTGACCCACAATCCACATTTTGGTTTTTTCGATGTGCACACTTCATGAACAATCTGCCCACACCCGAAGATTTGAGGGTGTTTGTCGCCGTGGTTCGAAAAGGCGGCTTTTCTCTTGCGGCAAATGAAATGGGTACGTCGCCCGCCTACATCAGCAAGAGGATCCGCATCCTCGAGGAAATCTTGAATTGCAGGCTTTTTGCACGGACCACGCGCGTGGTGGCCATCACGCAGACAGGGGAGCGCGTCTATCGATGGGCCGAGAAAATACTGAACGACGTGAACCTCCTGTATGAGGAAATATCGGATCACAAACAGCAGCCTCGCGGCCCGATTCGCATCTGCAGCAGCTTCGGGTTTGGCCGAAATCACGTAGGGCCCGCAATTTCATCGCTGATGGACAGATATCCGCTTCTGAGCGTTCGGTTCGAAGTCTTCAGCCACCTTGTGGATCTGGCGGAGCAGGGCTTCGACCTCGACATCAGAATTGGCGACGAAATTTCTCCGCAACTTATTGCGAAGCGCCTTGGAAGCAATCACAGAATTCTCTGCGCCTCGCCGTCCTATCTGAAAAAATTTGGCGCGCCCGCTTCCCTTGCGGAATTGGAGCTCCATAAATGCCTGATCATCAAGGAGCGCGACCACCCATTCGGGATCTGGCGTCTTTGTGGTGCAGCCGGAGAAGAATGCGTCAAGGTCAAAGGAAAACTCTCGACGAATCACGGTGAGATAGCGGTTGCCTGGGCTATTGAAGGCCACGGCATCGTGCTGCGGTCGGTATGGGATTTGAATCCTCATATCGGCACCGGCCAGCTGATTCAGGTGCTTCCGGCCTATTCGCAGCCGGCCAATATCTGGGCCGTCTATTCCGAGCGCGCCGACAATTCCGCAAAAATATCCGCCGCGGTCGCATTTTTTTCGGACTATTTCTCGAAGTTCGAGTGAGGCTTCCCCCATCGAACTGCAGGCACCGGCGGTGCGAACACATTCGCGCCGCCCTTTGAGCGGATCACGAGAAATGCGGGCGCGGGCACCTGCGTGCGGTTCACCCTGGTACTTCTGCATTGCGGAAACTTCGCACCGAAGCTACAACCGGTCGCCCTCCTCAACGGCACGCAGCCCTTGCGGATCGGCACCTTCGTTCATGCGCGTCAGCGTTGTTTCGTCCAGCCAGGAAGCCCCTTGAAGCTCTTTCAGCGCGCCCAGCGTTCTCTTTTCGGCGAAATCCTCGACTGGATGCTCACCCCGCTGCTGCTGCTCGTGCCCGTGAGCATCGGCGTCACCTGGCTGGTGGCACAGGGCATCGCCAACGCACCGTTCGACCGCGCGCTCGAGCACAACGTCAAGGCGCTGGCCGAACTCGTGACGGTGAAGGACGGGCAGACGCAGTTCGTGCTCTCGCAGCCCGCGCGCGAGATCCTTCGCGCCGACAACGCCGGCCACGTGTACTACCAGCTGCTCGATGGTCATGACACGCTGCTCAGCGGCGATCGCGAACTTCCGATGCCCGGCCTGGACGAGCCGCTGCCGCCCGGCCAGGTCTTCCTGCACAACAGCGCCCTGCACGGCAAGGAGGTGCGCGTGGCCTCGCTGTGGATCGCCAGCGGCAGCGACGACGTGCCGCCCACGCTGCTGCAGCTGGCCGAGACGCGCGAGAAGCAGTCGGTGCTGGCGGCCGAGATCATCAAGGGCGTGCTGCTGCCGCAGTTCGCGATATTGCCGCTGGCGGTGCTGTTGATCTGGCTGGCGCTGGTGCGCGGCATCAAGCCGCTGTCGGTGGTGGAGGCGCGCATCCGCGAGCGGCGCCCCGGCGACCTGAGCCCGCTGGACGAATCGTCGGTGCCGCTGGAGGTGGTGCCGCTGGTGTCGTCGGTGAACGAGCTGCTCGACAAGCTCAACGACTCCATCGGCACGCAGAAGCGCTTTCTGGCCGACGCGGCGCACCAGCTGAAGACGCCGCTGGCGGGCCTGCGCATGCAGGCCGACCTGGCGCAGCGCGAAGGCGCCAATGCCGACGAACTGAAGCAGTCGCTCAAGCAGATCGGCCGCGCCAGCAAGCGCGCCACGCACACGGTGAACCAGCTGCTGTCGCTGGCGCGCGCCGAAGGCAACAGCGCCCACGCGCACCACCAGCCCTGCGACCTGGCGCGGCTCACCATCGAGGTGGTGCGCGAGGCCGTGCCGCGCGCGATCGAGAAGCGCATCGACCTGGGCTACGACGGCGCGGAGGCCGGTGCGCCCGGCGTGGTGTTCGACGGCAACGTCACGCTGCTGAAGGAGCTGGTGCGCAACCTGGTGGACAACGCGATCAACTACACGCCCTCGACGCCCGAGCGCCCCGGCCTAATCACCGTGCGCGTGCTGGCCGACCCCTTCGGCCATGTGCAGCTGCTGCAGGTGGAGGACAACGGCCCGGGCATCGCCGAGACCGACCGCGAGCTGGTGTTCGAGCCGTTCTACCGCGTGCTCGGCAACGAGGCCGACGGCTCGGGGCTGGGGTTGCCGATCGTGCGGGAAATTGCCAACCAGCACCATGCGCGGGTGAAGCTGGAGGATGCGCATCCGGGCAAGCATCCGCCGGGGGCGCTGTTCACGGTGCGCTTCGAGGGCGAAGCGGCGCCTTGAGCCACGGCGTCAGGGCGAGGGCGCCGGGGCTGGCGCCGATGCGGGCGCGGGTGTCGATGCGGGCACGGCTGCGGCCGGCTTGACGTCCTTGCGGATCTGCAGCCACTCGGGGTGGATCTGGCGCGCAACACGCTGCGGCTCGCGTTCGTAGAGGCTCGCGGGCGCCAGGCCGAAGCCGGCGAGATCGCCGCGCGTCCACAGGAAGTAGCCGGCGTTGGCCAGCAGCAAGACGACGAGCAGTGCGCGCAGCTTCATGCCGGTCAGAAGGCCATGCCGCGAGGGCGCACG
The DNA here is from genome assembly GCF_051216435.1 of Variovorax pasteuri. NCBI lineage: Bacteria > Pseudomonadati > Pseudomonadota > Betaproteobacteria > Burkholderiales > Comamonadaceae > Variovorax > Variovorax pasteuri. Next base: position 317,715 of record NZ_JBPJZS010000007.1, on the reverse strand, counting down.
CTCACTTCGTCGCTGGAGATCAGCTGCAGGCCGGCGTCGGTGCGCACCTGCAGCTCACCGCCCCAGGCCACGCCTTCGCACAGGCCGGCGGTGCCGTCGCTGAGCACCACCTCGCGCCCGCGCAGCACGTCGCGCGCGGCAAAACGTTCGGCGAAGGGGGCGAAGCCGCGGGCCTCGAACTCGCGCACGCTGCGCACCAGCGGCTCGGCCAGTTCGCCCAGCACTTCGGGTGCGCTGGCGTGGGGACGCCACTGGCGCAGCCAGGCCGGCGGCGTGCGCATGCCGTCGGCGTCGCGCGCGCCGATGTTGATGCCGATGCCGATCACCACGTAGCGCTGCGCACCGGGTCTGCCGGCGTGCGGCATTGCGGTTTCGATGAGGATGCCGACCAGCTTGCGGTCGTTCACCCAGATGTCGTTGGGCCACTTGAGGCCGATCCTGTGCTCGCCCGACGGGTCGAGGCTTTCGGCCACGCTGACGCCGACGGCGAGCGACAGGCCCGACCAGTCGGCCGGTGCGAGAGGCAGGCCAAGCGAGAACAGGAGCGACGTCTGCTCCCGGCTCTGTTGCTCGCTCTGCCACGCGCGGCCAAGGCGGCCGCGGCCCGCGGTCTGGTGCTCGGCCACCAGCAGCACCGGCTCGACGCGGCCGGCGCGCGCGCGGCGCATGAGCTCGGTGTTGGTGGAATCGATCTCGGCCACGGCCTCGACCGCGAACCCGGGCAGCAGCGGCGCCACCGCAGCGGCGATCCGGTCCTCGTGCCAGGCAGCCGTGGTGTTGCCCATGCTCAGTCCTTGTCGGACTTGTCCTTCTTGGACTTCTTTTGCTCGTCCTTTTTCTCAGCCTTCTTGTCGGCTTTCTTGTCGGCTTTCTTGGCTTCCTTCTTCTCGGCCTTCTTCTTTTCAGCCTTCTTCTTGGCTTTCTTCTTCTTTTTCTTTTCTTCGTCCTCATCCTTGGGTGTCAAGAGCGTGCCGCGGCACTGCTCCGAGCCGCACCAGCAAGGAAACTCCGACAGCAGCTTGGGCGTGTACGGCTCGTCGATGATCAGGCCGTAGTCGTAATTGAGCTCTTCGCCTGCAGCGATGTTGCGCAGCGCCTTGATATAAACGCGCCCATCGACTTCGTCGGCCTCGCAGTTCGGTTCGCACGAGTGGTTGATCCAGCGTGCGTCGTTGCCCTTGACGTTGCCGTCGATCACACGTCCGTCATCGATGTGGAAGTAGAACGTGTGGTTCGGCTGGGCGGGGTCGTGCGGATGCCGACGCAGCGCCTCCTTCCAGTTGATGACTTCGCCCTTGTATTCGATCAGCGTTTCGCCTTCGGCCAGGTCCTGCACGGCGAAGACGCCGTTGCCGTGGACATCGGAGCGGCGCATCTGAATTCGGCGGCCGCCGGAAATGGGGGTTTTGGAAGGCATTGCCGAAGTCTGTTAGTTTGAATGTGCACACATGCGCGTGTACGCGTGCGCACGCGGGAAGCCGCACAGTATAGAGAGCCCTTAGATGACAAAGACGTTGGTAATCGCAGAAAAGCCGTCGGTGGCACAGGACATCGTCCGTGCCCTCACGCCGGTGGCCGGCAAATTCGACAAACATGACGAGCATTTCGAGAACGACAGCTACGTCGTGACCAGCGCCGTCGGTCACCTGGTCGAAATCCAGGCGCCCGAGGAGTTCGACGTGAAGCGGGGCAAGTGGAGCTTTGCCAACCTCCCCGTGATTCCGCCGCACTTCGACCTCAAGCCGGTCGACAAGACGAAGACGCGCCTGAACGCGGTGGTCAAGCAGGCCAAGCGCAAGGACGTGACGCAGCTGATCAACGCCTGCGACGCGGGCCGCGAGGGCGAGCTGATCTTCCGCCTGATCGAGCAGTACGCCGGCGGCAAGACCGGGCTGAACAAGCCGGTCAAGCGCCTGTGGCTGCAGTCGATGACGCCGCAGGCCATCCGCGAGGGCTTCGATGCGCTTCGCACCGAAAAGCAGATGCAGGGCCTGGCCGACGCCGCGCGCTCGCGCTCCGAGGCCGACTGGCTGGTGGGCATCAACGGCACGCGCGCCATGACCGCGTTCAATTCGCGCGACGGCGGCTTCTTCCTCACGACCGTGGGCCGCGTGCAGACGCCGACCTTGTCCGTCGTCGTGGAGCGCGAGGAGCAGATCCGCAAGTTCGTCTCGCGCAACTATTGGGAAGTGCACGGCAGCTTCGCCGCGGAGGCCGGCGCGTATCCCGGCAAGTGGTTCAACCCCGACTGGAAGAAGGCCAACGCGCCGCTGCAGGCCAACGGCGAGCCCGACCCCGAGCAGCGCGCGGACCGCGTGTGGAACGAGCAGGAAGCGCTGGCCATCGCCAACGCCGCGCGCGGCAAGCCCGCCACGGTCACCGAAGAAAGCAAGCCCACCACGCAGGCCTCGCCGGGGCTGTTCGACCTGACCTCGCTGCAGCGCGAGGCCAACGGCCGCTTCGGCTTCAGCGCCAAGACCACGCTCGCGCTGGCGCAGAGCCTGTACGAACGCCACAAGGCGCTGACCTACCCGCGTACCGATTCGCGCGCGCTGCCGGAAGACTATCTGCCGGTGGTCAAGGACACCATGGCCATGCTCGCCGACAGCGGCATGAAGCACCTGGCGCCGTTCGCCAAGCAGGCGGTCGACGGCAACTACGTCAAGCCCAACAAGCGCATCTTCGACAACGCCAAGGTGTCGGATCACTTTGCCATCATCCCGACCCTGCAGGCCCCCAGCGGCCTGAGCGACGCCGAGCAGAAGCTCTACGACTTCGTGGTGCGCCGCTTCATGTCGGTGTTCTTCCCGAGTGCCGAGCACCAGGTGACCACGCGCATCAGCACGGTGGAGCAGGGCGGCAAGAAGTACCCGTTCCGCACCGACGGCAAGGTGCTGGTCAAGCCGGGCTGGCTCGCGATCTACGGCAAGGAAGCCCAGGACGACGAGAAGGAAGACGACAAGGACGGCAAGCGCCTCGTGCCGGTGAAGCCGGGCGAGATCGTGCAGACCGAATCGGCCGACATCAAGGGCCTGAAGACACGCCCACCCGCGCGCTATTCCGAAGCCACGCTGCTCGGCGCCATGGAAGGCGCGGGCAAGACCATCGACGACGACGAACTGCGCGAAGCCATGCAGGAGAAGGGCCTGGGCACGCCCGCCACGCGCGCGGCCACCATCGAAGGACTGATCGCCGAGAAATACATGCTGCGCGAAGGCCGCGAGCTCATTCCCACGGCCAAGGCGTTCCAGCTCATGACGCTGCTGCGCGGCCTGGGCGTGGAAGAGCTCTCCAAGGCCGAGCTCACGGGCGAGTGGGAATACAAGCTCGCGCAGATGGAGAAGGGCGCGCTCAGCCGCGACGCCTTCATGCGCGAGATCGCCGCGATGACCGAGCACATCGTGAAGAAGGCCAAGGAGTACGACCGCGACACCGTGCCGGGCGACTACTCGACGCTGCAGACGCCGTGCCCCAACTGCGGCGGCGTGGTGAAGGAAAACTACCGCCGCTATGCCTGCACCGGCAAGAGCGGCACGGGCGAGGACGCCTGCGGCTTCTCGTTCGGCAAGTCGCCGGCCGGGCGCACCTTCGAGGTGGCCGAGGCCGAGGCGCTGCTGCGCGACAAGCACATCGGCCCGATCGACGGCTTCCGCTCCAAGGCCGGCTGGCCCTTCACCTCCGAGATCGTCATCAAGTACGACGAGGAAGCAAAGAACTGGAAGCTGGAGTTCGACTTCGGCGACGACAAGAACGCCGACACGGGCGAGATCGTCGACTTCAGCGAGCAGGACACCGTGGGCCCGTGCCCGGTGTGCGGCGCGCCGGTGTTCGAGCACGGCAGCAACTATGTGTGCGAAAAGTCGGTGCCCACCAACGCGCAGCCCACGCCGAGCTGCACCTTCAAGACCGGCAAGATCATCCTGCAGCAGCCGGTGGAGCGAGCGCAGATGGAAAAGCTGCTCGCCACCGGCAAGACCGACCTGCTCGACAAGTTCGTGAGCATGCGCACGCGCCGTGCCTTCAAGGCCTTCCTGACGTGGAACGCCGAAGAGGGCAAGGTGACCTTCGAGTTCGCGCCGCGCGAGGGCGGCAGCAAATTCCCGCCGCGCAAGACCTTCGGCAAGCCGGCGGCCAAGACCGCGGCCGCCAAGAAGGTGGCCGCGAAGAAGACGCCCGCGGCCAAGAAGGCACCGGCCGCGAAGAAGGCTGCGGCACCCCGCAAGCCGGGCGCGGGCCTCAAGCCCAGCGACTCGCTGGCCGCGGTGATCGGCGCCGATCCGGTGGCGCGCACCGAGGTCATCAAGAAGCTGTGGGACTACATCAAGGCCAACGGCCTGCAGGACGCGACCAACAAGCGCGCGATCAATGCCGACGCCAAGTTGAAGCCGGTGTTCGGCAAGGACCAGGTGACGATGTTCGAACTCGCGGGCATCGTGGGCAAGCACCTCTCGGCGCTGTGAGCCGCATGCAGCGCCGTCACTTCGCCACCCTGGCCGCGGCCGCGATGCTGCTGGCCGCCACGGGCGCGGCGCAGGCCGCCGCCTGGCCCGACAGGCCGATCAAGCTCGTGGTGCCCTTCCCGCCGGGGCAGGCCACCGACATCTTCGCCCGCGCGGTGGCCGAGCAGCTCGGCAAGCGGTTGGGCCAGCCGGTGATCATCGACAACAAGGCCGGCGCCGGCAGCAACATCGGCACCGAGTTCGTGGTGCGTTCCGCGCCCGACGGCTACACGCTGGTGGTGGCGGGCAGCGCGATGGCGGTGAACCAGACGCTCTACGCCAAGCCGGGCTTCGACCCCAGAAAGGACCTGGTCGGCATCTCGCTGGTCGCCAAGGTGCCGCTGGTGTTCCTGGCCACGCCGGAGAGCGGCATCCGCACGCTGGCCGACCTGACCGCGCGCGCCAAGGCCGAGCCCGGGCGCCTGAGCTACGCGAGCGCCGGCATCGGTGGCACGCAGCACCTGTCGGGCGAGATGTACAAGGCGGCGGCGCATGTGTTCATCACGCACATTCCCTACCGCGGCAGCGGGCCGGCGCAGTCGGACTTCCTGGGCAACCAGGTGCCGCTGATGATCGATTCGGTGACGGCCGCGCTGCCGCACATCAAGTCGGGCAAGGCGGTGGCGCTGGCCGTGACCTCGGCCACGCGCTCCTCGCAGCTGCCCGAGGTGCCCGCGGTGCGCGAGACCGGCGTGCCGGGCACCGCGAATTTCGAGGCCGTGGGCTGGCTCGGCCTGATGGCGCCGCGCGGCACGCCGGCGGACATCGTCGAGCGCCTGAACCACGAGGTGACCGACATCCTGAAGGGCGAGCAGATGGCGCGCTTCATCCGCGAGCGCGGCTCCGAGCCCGCCCCCACGACGCCGGCCGAGTTCGACCGCTTCGTGGCGAGCGAGATCGGGGTCTGGGGTGCGGCGGTGAAGGCCTCGGGCGCCAAGCCCGAGTAACCACGACAAGGGCAGGGCGCGGGCCCCTTGCCGCGTCCTGCCGCACCTTGCCGCTGTCACGCCGTCACGCCGGCGCGGCGGTCAACGCGTCCTTGCCCCGGTCGACCTCGGCCAGCAGCCAGCTGCGGAAATGGTCGAGCGTGGCCAGCTGGCCCCGCCCTTCGGGGTAGCAGAACCAGTAGCCCTGGCCGCCGCGGTAGCCGCCGCCGGGCAGCGGCTCGTCCACCAGCCCCGAGGCGATCTCGTCCTGCACCAGGCAGCGCGGCACCAGCGCCACGCCCATGCCCACCATCACGGCGCGGATCATGGTCTGGAACTGGTCGAACTGCGGGCCGGCAAGCGGGTCGAGCCCGCGCACGCCGTGCGCCTCGCTCCATTGCAGCCACGACTGCGGCACCGTCACGTGGCGCAGCAGCGTGCAGCGCGCCACGTCCTGCGGCGAGCGGATGACCACCTCGGCCTGCGCCGCGCGCGGCGCGATCAGCGCCACGTCCTGTCCCGCGAGGTAGTGGGAGCGGGCGCCGGGCCAGTGGCCGTCGCCGAAAAGAATGGCGCAGTCGAGCTCGGGCCGCTCGAAGTCGTAGCCGTGCACGAAGGGCACGAAATGCAGCGTGATCTGCGGGTGCAGGCGCTGGAAATCGGGCAGCCGCGGAATCAGCCACTTCGCGCCGAAGGTGGGCAGGGTCGACAGGTGCAGCGCGCCACCGCCGTCGCCGCTGGTGATGAGCTCCAGCGTGGCCGCCTCCAGCTGCGCGAGCGTGGCGCGCACCGCCTTCTCGTAGCGCTCGCCGGCGGGCGTGAGGGCCAGGCGCTTGCGGCTGCGCTCGAACAGCGGCGCGCCGATCCAGCGCTCGAGCTCCTGCACCTGCTTGCTGACGGCGCCCTGCGTGAGGTGCAGCGCCTCGGCCGCGCGCGAGACGCCGCCGAAGCGCACCACGGTCGAAAAGGCGCGCAGCAGATTCAGGGGAGGGTTGAGACGGCGCAGCGACATGGCAAGGACCTTGAAGGATCGCGATTAAAACATTCCGAATCGGAATATTAGCGGGTATATCCTTTGCTTCAAGTGAGGTGGCAAATCGCTTCTTCACTCTCAATGCACATTGGAATACACCCCATGCAACGTCGTCATTTCATTTCCACGCTGGCTGCCGCTTCTATCCTTCCAGGAATATCCTTTGCCCAAGGCAAGCCGATCCGCCTGGTCGTGCCCTTCCCGCCCGGCGGCGCCACCGACATCACGGCCCGCGTGCTCGGCGAGCCCATTGCCAAGATCCTGCAGCAGCCCGTGGTCATCGACAACCGCGCCGGCGCCGGCGGCTCCATCGGCATGGCAGAGCTGGCCCGCGCCACGCCGGACGGCCTGACCTTCGGCATTGCCACGCTGTCCACGCACGGCGTGAACCCGGCCGTGTACCAGAAGCTGCCGTACGACCCGATCAAGGGCTTTACCGCCGTGACCGAGATCGTCAAGGCGCCGGGCGTGATCGTCATCAACCCCGCCAAGCTGCCGGTGGCCAACTTCGCCGAACTGGTGAAGTACCTGAAGGCCAACCCGGGCAAGGTGTCGTACGCCTCGCCGGGCAACGGCACCATCGGCCACATGTGGGGCGAGCTGTTCAAGAGCAGCACGGGAACCTCGATGGTGCACATCCCCTACCGCGGTGCGGGCCCGGCCATCAACGACGTGCTCGCGGGCGAAGTGCCGGTGTACTTCGACCAGGTGGCCTCGTCGCTGCCGCACGTGAAGTCGGGCAAGCTGAAGGCGCTGGCCGTCTCATGGACCGGCCGCCTCGACGTGCTGCCCGACGTGCCGACCTACGGCGAGCTCGGCTACCCGGCGAACAACGACCCGTCGTGGTTCGGCATGATCGCGCCCGCCGGCACGCCGGCCGACCTGGTGCTGCGCATGCAGCAGGCCGTGGCCACCGCGCTGAAGGACGCCTCGGTGCGCGAGCGCCTCGCGCTGCAGGGCCTGTACGCCTCGGGCACCACGCCGGCCCAGTTCACCAAGCAGATCGCCAGCGAGATCGACAAGATGAAGAAGGTGGCCGAATTCGCGCGCGTCCGATTGGACTGAGCCGCACCTGCCTATGCATCCAGTCCTGAAACTGATTCAAAACCGCGCCCAGGTGACCAGCGTCGCCGGGCACACGCCGCTGGTGCTGGACTCCCCGCACAGCGGCACCGTCTACCCCGAGGACTTCGGCACGGTGCGCGAACTCGCGACGCTGCGCCGGGCCGAGGACACGCACGTGGAGAAGCTCTACGCCTTCGCGCCCGAACTGGGCGCGGCCTGGGTGGAGGCGCACTTTCCGCGCAGCTACCTCGACGCCAACCGCGACACGACCGAGATCGACACCACGATGCTCGACGGCGAATGGACCGACCCGGTCTCCACCGACCCGCGCGTGCTGTCGAAGGTGCGCCTGGGCAAGGGCCTGATCTGGAAGCTCACCGACGAGGGCCTGCCGATCTACGACCGGCAGTTGCCGGTCGACGAGGTGCGCCGTCGCATCGACAGCTGCTGGCGCCCATACCACGCGGCCGTGGCGCAGGCGGTGGACGAGGCGCATGCGCGCCACGGCTACGCCATCCACATCAACTGCCACTCGATGCCGGCCATCGCGGCCAGCCACGCGACCGACTTTCCGGGGCTGGCGCATGCCGACTTCGTGATCGGCGACCGCGACGGCAGCACGGCCGACCCGGCGCTGTCGCGCAAGATCTGCGAGCACCTGCGCGGCATGGGCTACAGCGTGGACTACAACCACCCCTACAAGGGCGTGGAACTGGTGCGCCGCAACGGCAACCCGGCGGCGAACCGGCACAGCATCCAGGTGGAGATCAACCGCAAGCTCTACATGGACGAGGCCACGCTGGCGCTGGACGAAGCCGGCGCGGCGCGGCTGCAGGCGCACCTGCAGTCGATGGTCGAGATGCTGCTGGCCACGGACCCGCGGCGATGAAGCCGGCCCTGTCACAACAACCCTGCCGCTGGCGGGCTTGTTGTGAAGGGCGGGCCGCCGCGCGGCCTATAGTGAACCGGCAGTGTCCATCCCCTCTCTCTTGGAGTTTCCAGTGAAGCCATTCATTTCAGCCGTGTTCGTGATCGCCATGGGCGCGCTGGTGTCGGGCTGCGCGGGCACGGGATCGGCCGGCAGCGGCGCGAACGCATCGGGCGCGACCGGCGGCAGCGGCATCACGGTGTTCGGCACCATCGACGCCGGCGTGAGCAACACGACGAACAAGTCGCGCTGACAAGCCCGGCCGCTCAGGCCACGCCGGCCAGGTAGCCGTGCAACGCGCCACGCAGCTGCCGTGACAGCGCCTGCAGGTCGGGCCGCCCGCCGGTGCCGATGTACGTGTGCGCCACCAGGCCGTAGAGGAGGGTCTGGCACACGCGGGCCATCTCCTTCTTCTCGATGCCTTTCCTGCAGCCGTCGGCCGCCAGGTCGCAGGCGGCGTCGAGCGCGCCCACCCACTCGCCCACGAAGCGGTCGTACATCTTTCGGTAGGCCTCGGGGCTGGAGAGATGGCGCTCCAGCAGATAGTGCGCACCCCAGGCCAGCGGCTGCTCGCGGTGGGCGTCGAGCTGCGCATCGATCACCGCGTCCACGATGTCGCGCAGCGGCCGGCCCGCATGCGAGGCGACCGCCGCGCGCATGCCCAGCAGCAGCGCCTTGGAGCGCAGGTGCAGGCAGACGCGCGCCAGGTCATCCTTGTTCTCGAAGTACTCGTAGAAGCTGCCAAGCCCCGTGCCGGCCACGGCCGCGATCTCGCGGATGGTGACTGCCGCGTAGCCCTTCTCGACCCAAAGCCGAACAAAGGCCTCCTGCAGCGCCTGCGAGGTGTGGCGCGCGCGGGACTGGCGCGGCTTTCTCCTCGGGGCGGCGGCCGCGGCGCGAGGGCTTGTCATGCGCGCCGAACCCGAACACCCTGCGGGCGTGTTGTTCCTAGAATTTTCGAACCCATCGAACGGATTCTGCAGTGGCCTTGCGCGAAAGGGCGCCGCCTGAACCTTTCCGGAGCTTCTTCTCCGATACAGCCGACACAAGGAGACACCCATGACCACCGCCACCGGCATCCACCTCGACAACCAGGTTCCCGAACTCAAGGACTACAACGTCTACACCAGCGACCCCGCGCTGCGCGGCGCGGTGGCGCGCGGTGGCGCCGAATGGCGCGACGCCGAACTGGTGCGCCAGGGCGCGGAGTACGGCGCCGAAGCCACGCTGCGCGCCGCCGAGAAAGCCAACCGCCACGAGCCCGAGCTGCACACGCACTCGCGCATCGGCGAGCGCATCGACCAGGTGGAGTTCCACCCCGCCTGGCACACCATGATGACCATCGCGCGGCGCAACGGCATCGCCAACCTGCCGTTCTTCGACGAGCGGCCTTCGGCCTGGGTGGGCTACGGCGCGTCGCTGTACATGCACAGCCAGATCGAGTCGGGCTCGACCTGCCCGACCACCATGACCAAGGCCTGCATCCCGGTGATGCGGCGCAACGCGGCGCTGTACGCGGCCGTGCGCGACAAGCTTGCCTCCAACGAACACGACCCGCGCGACATCCCGCTCGAGGGCAAGGCCTCGATGACCGTCGGCATGGGCATGACCGAGAAGCAGGGCGGCAGCGACGTGCGCAGCAACACCACGCGCGCCGTGCCGGCCGGCAGCGGCCCATGGGGCGAGGAATTCCTCATCACCGGCCACAAGTGGTTCTTCTCGGCGCCGATGTGCGACGGCCACCTGGTGCTGGCCAGGACCGACGAGCACGGCGCCTCGTGCTTCTTCGTGCCGCGCTGGCGGCCCGACGGCAGCAGGAACCCCGTTCACATCCAGCGCCTGAAGGACAAGGTGGGCAACCGCTCCAACGCCAGCAGCGAGGTGGAGTTCAAGGAGGCCTGGGGCGTGCGGGTGGGCGACGAGGGCCGCGGCATCCCGACCATCATCGAGATGGCGACCGTCACCCGGCTCGATTGCGCGCTGTCCAGCGCCGGCTTCATGCGCCAGGCCTTCGCGCAGGCGCTGCACTACACGCGCAACCGCTACGCCTTCGGCAAGGCGCTGGTCGACCAGCCGGTGATGACCGAGCTGCTGGGCGACATGGCGCTGGAGTCCGAAGGCGCCACGCTGCTGGCGATGGGCCTGGCCTCGCGCTTCGGCTCCGCAGCGCCGATCGACACGGCCTGGCGCCGCCTGCTCACGCCCGCGGCCAAGTTCTGGAACTGCAAGCGCGCGGTGGCACTCACCGGCGAAGCCATGGAAGTGTTCGGCGGCAACGGCTACGTGGAAGACGCGCCGATGGGCCGCCTGTTCCGCGAGGCGCCGGTCAACTCGATCTGGGAAGGCTCGGGCAACGTGATGTGCCTCGATGTGCTGCGCGCCGTCTCGCGCAATCCCGACGACGTGCACCTGGTGCTCGACCAGCTGCAGGGCATTGCGGCCGGCGAGCCGCGCCTGCTGGCCGAACTGCAGGCCGTGCGCCGGATGGTGCAGCTGCCGCCGCAGGACCTGGAGCGCCAGGCCCGCCGCTTCACGCAGCGGCTGGTGCTCTCGACGCAGGCCTGCCTGATGCTGGAACACGCGAGCGCGCAGGCCTCGGCCGGGTTCGTGTCCAGCCGCTTCGACCCCGACTGGGGCGCGGTGACGGGCATCAGCGCCGGCACCAGCGACCCGGGCGCGCTGGTGCGCGCCGCCTGGCACTGAGACGGCGAAGTGCGAAGCGGCGCTGTCAGCGCCTGAGCAACGCGCGCTGCAGCATCCGCGCCGCGCGGTCGCGGATCTTGCCGGTGTTGGAGCGAAGCGACGAGCGCGGCGCGACCTTGGCGGTGGCGCAGGCCCACAGGAAGTCGTGCAGGATGGGCGTGTCGTCGACCGTCTCGTTGCTGCCGTACTTGTGGAACTCGGGGTGCCACTGGGTGGCGGCGATGTAGCTGCGGCCCCGGTCCGGCCGGCGGCGGATGGCCTCGGGCACGCGGTCGGGCAGGCTCCAGGCCTCGATGTCGAAGCCGGGCGCGATGTCCTTCACCCCCTGGTGGTGGATGCTGTTGACGCGCGCCGTCTTTATGTCGGGAAACAGCTTGGACAGGCGCGTGCCCTCCACCACCTCGATCTGGTGGAAGTTCTGGTCGTAGGTCACCGGGTCGCGGTGGCGCAGCCCGCCGTCGTGCTGCGCCTCGATGTCCTGGTAGAGCGTGCCGCCGAAGGCCACATTGATGAGCTGCAGCCCGCGGCACACGCCGAAGATGGGCTTGCCGGCCTGCTCGAAGGCCTCCACCAGCGCCAGGTCGTAGAGGTCGCGGATCTGGTCGCCGATCCACGCATCCTTGAGCGGCACTTCGCCGTAGCTGCCGGGCCACACGTCGGCGCCGCCGTGCATCACCACGCCGTCGAGCCACTCGGCGTAGTGCGACAGCTTGGTGTCGCCGCGCGCGGTCTCGCCGGTGGGGCAGGGCACCATCACCACCATGGCGCCGGCGGACATGAGCCAGTGCGCGATCGATTGCTCGACGTACTGCAGCGTCTTGTTGGTGAAGAGCGAGCGGGCCGGGTCGGCGTGCGAGAAGCAGGCGGACAGGCCGATCTTGAGCCGGGCGGAAACAGGTTGTGTCATCGCGGGACTGTCGACGGTGCGAACCGGACGAGGGGTGCGAAAAGGAAAATCCATTGTGGCTCGTTGGCCTCTCGCACGGGGTCGGACGACACGCCAAGTATGCTTTCAACGCCGCCCCAACGCATAAGGAAGACAAGCCGATGAAAACCATCCAGGGCCCCGCCATTTTTCTGGCCCAGTTCGCCGGAGACACCGCCCCGTTCAACACGCTCGACGGCATTGCCAGATGGGCGGCCGGCCTCGGCTACAAGGGTGTGCAGATTCCCAGTTGGGACGCACGCCTGTTCGACCTGAAGAAAGCCGCGCAGAGCCAGACCTACTGCGACGAGGTGACGGGCACGCTCGCCGCGCACGGGCTGCAGATCACCGAGCTCTCGACCCATCTGCAGGGCCAGCTGGTGGCGGTGCACCCGGCCTACGACGCGGGCTTCGACGGCTTCGCGGCGCCCGAGGTGCGCGGCGACCCGGTGCGGCGTCAGCAGTGGGCGGTGGAGCAGTTGCACTTCGCGGCGAAGGCTTCCGCCAACCTCGGCCTCAAGGCGCATGCGACCTTCTCGGGTGCGCTGGCCTGGCCGTACCTGTACTCGTGGCCGCCGCGTCCGCCAGGGCTCATCGAAGAGGCCTTCGACGAACTGGCGCGCCGCTGGCGTCCGATCCTCGACGCATTCGACGCCGCGGGCGTGGACGTGGGGTACGAAATTCACCCCGGCGAAGACCTCCACGACGGCGTGAGCTACGAGATGTTCCTGGAGCGCGTGAACAACCACCCGCGCGCCTGCCTGCTGTACGACCCGAGCCATTTCCTGCTGCAGCAGCTCGACTACCTGGCCTACATCGACCACTACCACGAGCGCATCAAGATCTTTCATGTGAAGGACGCCGAGTTCAACCCCAGCGGCAAGCAGGGCGTGTACGGCGGCTTCCAGAGCTGGATCAACCGCGCCGGGCGATTCCGCTCGCTGGGCGACGGGCAGGTGAACTTCAAGGCCATCTTCTCGAAGATGGCGCAGTACGACTTTCCGGGCTGGGCGGTGCTGGAGTGGGAGTGCTGCATCAAGCACCCGGAAGACGGGGCGCGCGAAGGCGCCACGTTCATCGCCGATCACATCATCCGCGTGGCGGACCGGGCGTTCGACGACTTCGCGGCGGGTGGCGTCGATGTGGCGGCGAACCAGCGGATGCTGGGCATCGGCTGAAGCGGCTGCCAGACCTCAGCGGCGCATCGGGCAACCGTTGCGCTCGCTTCGGAAGCTGGAAGACGCCGCATACGCCACCTTGCGCGCGCGCATCACGTTGCCCAGCGGGCGATGTGCGGCCAGCGCGTGCCAGGGGTTGAAGGCCATGCCGTCATCGAACTCGCGCGCCAGCGCCTCGCTCCAGACTTCCTGCGGATCGGCGGTGATGCGCGCGACCGCGATGAACGGGCTGAGCTCTTGCGACCACTCGACCGAGGCGTCTTCGATGGGCATGCGCTCGAGGTCCACGCACAGCTGCGCGCGCAGTTCCCACACCGCCGGCTGCTGGCGCATGAAGTCCGCGACGGCCTCGCGCGTGCCGTCGGGCTTGTCAGTCAGGTCGATGGGCGCGTTCTCCAGCGCCTGCAGCGCGGGCGACACCGGCGCCAGCTGCAGCTTGGCGATGTAGTTGCCGTAGCGCATCGGCACCTGCGTGAAGAAGGTGGCGCCGAGCGGATGCGTCTCCGGGTGGCCGCCCATGGCGATGAGCGTGCCGCTCTTGCCACCGACCGCCTCGACCGCTTTCTCCACGCCCTGCAGAACGCTGGACAGCACACGCTTGGCGTTGGGCGCCTTGTCGGTGGTGCTGGCGATCAGCTTCAGGCTGCGCAGGAAGCCCTTGGCGTCTGGCGCGGCGAAGACCGGGCCGTCGACGAAGAGAAAGTCCTGCGTGCTCTGGTCTTCGGAGCCCTCGACGCGCGCGCCCTCCACGTCGAGCACCTTCACGGCCATGCCGCGCGGCAGCGAGACGCGGTCGTCGAGCACTTCCGCCGGCGGCGTCGACAGCCGCATCACCACCGGGAAGCGGCGCGCCGCAGCGAAGAGGCCCTGTGCCAGCGGCTCGGGCAAGCCGTCGAGCACGCGCAACTCGCCGCGCAGCAGGCCGTGGCTCTTGGCGTGCACGGCACGCATGGCATGGCCCGTGTGGTCGGCCATGGTCTTCTCCATGTCGACGAGGGTGGCGACAAGGTCCGTCTGCGTCTGGGCCTCGTCGTCGCGGAAGGTCTCCACGGCGGGGTCGTAGCGAACGGGGGCGGTGGAGAGCGTCGTGGTCGTGTTCATGGCGCGATTGAGCGCACCGGTGCTGCGGGCGGCTGTAGGAGCGCTTCGGCAAAGCGTGCGCTCGAACGCCTGCGCGGCGGCGCGCAGGGCGCACATGGCCTGCTCCTCCACTGAGCGCTATACTTTTAATAGCTAGCAGCGCCTGATCAACGGCCCTTCGGGGCCTTTTTCACGGGACCGTTGTAATTAAGACAAGCAGCCGTCACGCCCCGCAAGCTATAATGTCGGGTTCGTTTCGATACCACGACGAAGAATTTCGTCAATACCGCCGGCTGACCTGCATCGTCCCTTGGATCTTCAGGCCTCTCATTCCCAAGCCGGCTTGCACAGTGTGTTGGAGCGCCAGACCGGGCGCCCATGATTGCCACCACTGCCTTCGTTCATGTTGAAGCGAATAGCGCGTCCGCCGCGCCGTTCTGGCAGGCCCACGCCCGTTTTCAATCATTTTTCAGGCATTTCGCGCTCCACATCTGCGCGCTGTGCCAAGGCTTCATGGACATCATTCAACACAGTATCGCGGTGGGCAAGTACCTTGTTTCCCCGCTCATTCGACACCAGGACGACGGCAACTACGCCGCTTCCGTCTCGATCCGCTCAGGCCACGGCAGCGGCATGCACGACCGCGTGATGCGCTTCACGCCGCGCTTTGCCAGCCACGCCGCCGCCGTCGGCTACGCCGTCGACCAAGGCCTGGGCTGGGTGCGCGAACGCGCCCCGCGCAATGCCCCGCTCGCGCTGACCTGCGCAGGCTGAAACAATCACGCCCAATTCCATTTCCAACACACATCGAACGATTCAGAGGTAATCACCCATGCCCAAGGAAGAACTGATCGAAATGAACGGCGCAGTGACCGAAGTGCTGCCCGATTCGCGCTACCGCGTCACGCTGGACAACGGCCATCAACTGATCGCCTACAGCGGCGGCAAGATGCGCAAGCACCACATCCGCATCCTGGCGGGCGACAAGGTGTCGCTCGAGCTCTCGCCCTACGACCTGACCAAGGGCCGTATCACCTTCCGTCACCTGGAACGTCGCGGCCCGCCGCCGACCTCCGGCGGCAACAACTCTCCCCGCCGCTGATCCGCGACGCACGAAAGGCCTTGCGGCGCCCCGCGAAGGGCGCCGGCAAGGCTTTTTGTCTTTCATGGACCACGGCTGCTGAACGATGACCACACCCACTCCCACAGCCGGCGGCCCGCAAGCCCAGGCCCCTGCCGACCACGGCTTCGCCGCGCTGGCGCTCTCGCCCCAGATGCTGGCCAACCTCACGCAGCTCGGCTACACGCAGATGACGCCGATCCAGGCCGCCAGCCTGCCGCCGGCGCTGCTCGGCAAGGACCTGATCGCCCAGGCCAAGACCGGCAGCGGCAAGACCGCCGCCTTCGCCCTGGCGCTGCTCTCCAACCTGAACCCGCGCCGCTTCGCCGTGCAGGCGATGGTGCTGTGCCCCACGCGCGAACTGGCCGACCAGGTCACGACCGAAATCCGCCGCCTGGCGCGCGCGGAAGAGAACATCAAGGTCGTCACGCTGTGCGGCGGCGTCGCGCTGCGCGGGCAGATCGCCAGCCTGGAGCGCGGCGCCCACATCGTGGTCGGCACGCCCGGGCGGCTGATGGACCACCTGGAGCGCGGCAACCTCAACCTGTCGGCGCTCAACACGCTGGTGCTCGACGAAGCCGACCGCATGCTGGACATGGGCTTCTTCGAAGACATCGTGAAGGTGGCGCGCCAGTGCCCCAAGGAACGCCAGACGCTGCTGTTCTCGGCCACCTACCCCGAAGGCATCGCCAAGCTCGCGCAGCAGTTCATGAAGAACCCCGAGCAGATCACGGTGCAGGCGCAGCATGAAGGCAGCAAGATCCGCCAGCGCTGGTACCAGGTCAAAGACAGCGAACGGCTGCACACCGTGAGCCTGCTGCTCGACCATTTCCGCCCCGTCAGCACGCTGGCCTTCTGCAACACCAAGCAGCAGTGCCGCGACCTGGTCGAGGTGCTGCAGGCGCAGGGCTTCAGCGCGCTGGCGCTGTTCGGCGAGCTGGAGCAGCGCGAGCGCGACCAGGTGCTGGTGCAGTTCTCCAACCGCAGCTGCTCCGTGCTGGTGGCCACCGACGTGGCCGCGCGCGGCCTGGACATCTCGCAGCTCGAAGCGGTGATCAACGTCGACGTGACGCCCGACTCCGAAATCCACATCCACCGCGTCGGGCGCACCGGCCGCGTGGGCCAGCAGGGCGGCTCGGAAGGCCTGGCGCTCAATCTGGCCAGCATGAACGAGATGGGCCACGTCGGAAAGATCGAGCAGCTGCAGGGCCGCGAATCGGAGTGGCACGACCTGGCCGAGCTCACGCCGGGCAAGGGCGAGCCGATGAAGCCGCCCATGGCGACGCTGCAGATCGTGGGCGGGCGCAAGGAAAAGATCCGCGCCGGCGACGTGCTGGGCGCGCTCACGGGCGACTGCGGCTACGCCAAGGACCAGGTCGGCAAGATCAACGTCAACGAGTTCTCGACCTATGTGGCGGTCGACCGCGCCATCGCCGAGGAAGCCGTGCGCAAGCTCTCGAGCGGGCGCGTGAAGGGCAAGTCGGTCAGGGTTCGGCTGCTGACGCTGCAGGACCTGGGCGAGTAAGCCCCCCAGGCTGCGGCGTGGCGAGCGCCGCAGCCTCGCCGTGCGCCGAGGTCGGCGCCACCGGCGCGTCGAGCACCGGCACAGGCGCCGAATCGGGCGCTTGCTGCCGCGCCAGCTTCGCGGCCAGCCGGAACGCCACCACCACGGCGAACAGCCCGAACAGTGACGAGCCCACCGCCTGCCCGACCAGCACGCCGGCCGCGCCGTGGTGCGAGCCCCACCAGGCGAACGGAATCGTCCCCATCGTGGCGCGCCCCCAGTTGAACGCGGTCGACAGCAGCGGATGCCCCAGGTTGTTGAACGACGCATTCGCCACGAACAGCCCGCCCGCGAAGAAGAAACTCGGCGCCAGCCAGCTGCAGAACAGCGAGATCAGCTCCGCCGCCAGGCCTTCGGCCGAGAACGCGCGAATCAAAACGCCCTGGCCCAGCGCCAGCACCAGCCACGCCGCGGCCACCGACGCCACCATGAACAGCAGGCTGTCGCGCAAGCCCTCCTGCACGCGCCGGTACTGCCCCGCGCCCAGGTTCTGCGCCAGGATCGGCCCGACCGCGCCGCTCAACGCATAGACCAGCCCGAAAGCCACCGGCGTGAGCCGGTCGATGGTGGCCGCGCCCGCCACCGCCGAGGGCCCGAACTGCGCCACCGCGTGCGTGACGAAGGCCGCGCCCACCGGCGTGGCCAGGTTGGTCAGCACCGCGGGCCCGGCCACCGTGCCGAGCGCGCGCGCATCGCCGCCCAGGCGCGACGCGTCGAAGCGCCCGAGCATGCGGTGCGTGACCATCACGCCGTGCAGCCCGATGGCCGCCAGCACCAGGCGCGAGACCACCGCGCTGATGGCCGCGCCGTCGAGCCCCAAGCCGAAGCCGAAGATCAATATCGGGTCGAGCACCGCCGTCACGAAGGCCGCCGCGAGCGTCACCGTCATCGAGCGGCGCGCGTCGCCGACCGAACGCAGCAGCGCCGAGCAGGCCATGCCGATGCCCAGCAGCGGCAGCGTGTGCACCGTCACCGAGAGGTAGCGCTGCGCCAGCCGCGCGGTCTCGCCCTGGGCCCCCAGCGCCTGCAGGGCCGGGTGCAGGAAGAAGGCCGTGCCCGAGCCCACCACCACCGACAGCACCGCCATCAGCACCAGGCTCGACGTGCCGATACGCCGCGCATCGGCCGGGCGGCCCGCACCCACCGTGCGCGACACCACCGCCGCGATGCCGATGGTCAGCCCGATGCACAGCGACGTATGAAAGAAGCCCACCACGCCCGCGAAGCCGACGGCGGCGGCCGTCTCCTTCTCGCCGAGCAGCGAGATGTAGAACAGGTTGATCAGGTCGACCGCGAACACCGCGATCAGGCCGATGGCGCCGGTGCCCGCCATGACGCAGACGTGGCGCAGCAGCGACCCCGAAACGAAGCGCGGCCCCTCGACACCGCCGGCTGTTTCGGTTATTGGCATGTGAAATCCTTGAATGTGGCCTAATTGCGCCTCGAACATTCATTACTTTTACCCGAGCTTTTCATGCCCAAGACATTCCGTACCGAAGCCGAACGCGTTGCCACCCCCAAGCCGACGCCGCTGCCCGGCTACACCGCGCCTCGCTCCGGTGGCGGCCAGAAGGTCAGCCTCGAACGCGGCACCGCAACGCGCAGCAAGAAGAACCCCGGCAAGCGTCCCAAGAAGGGCGGCTGATCCAGCACCCATGGCTCCCACGAGCCACGACGAACGCGCCCCTGGGCGCGTTTTGTCATTGGGGCCTCCGAAAAAACCGCCATGTCCGACGACAACCAGATCTTCATTCCGCCCTCGTTCTTCGCGGTGTACAGCGACGCGCGCCAGCGCCTGAGCGAGCCGATCGCCGTGGTGCGCGCGCGCTACGAGATCTGCGAGGACCTCGCCAGCCACCTCGTGGGCCACGCGCAGATCCAGCACCACACCGAGGTGCCCGTCGAAAACGAGATCCTGCGGCGCATCCACGCCGGGCTGGCGACAGCCGAGTCGGGCGTCTCCGCGGCCGAGGCCACGTGGATCGTGCAGCGGCTGGCCGAGCTGCTGGGCTGGCCGGGCTGGCAAGAGCCCGAGCCGGAACCCGCGCCGAGCGAAGACTGACCGGACCTGCGGCTACCGCCTCCGTCGCGTCAGGCCGGCTGAGCCGACGGCGACGTGGCCCGCCTCAGCAGGCTCAGGTACCCAGGCTGCACCTCCATCCGCACAGTCGCACCCTGACGTTGCAGCAGGCGGTGCGCCTTCGGCAGCGCCCAGCAGGGCAGGCTGGTGAACATGTGGTGCTCGCAGTGGTAGTTGACCCAGTAGGGCGCCACCACCAGGCGCTCGATCCAGCCGGCATGCGTGGTGCGGGCCTGGCGCAGCGGGTCGGATTCGTTCTGCGCGACCAGCGCATGCTCGGCGATGTTGCGCACGCGGCTCACCAGCGGCAGCCAGGTGGCCATCGGCAGCAGCCACATCAGCAGCCATGCCCACCCGTAGCCCGCCAGCGCGAAGGCCAGGAAGCCGAGGCCGTTGGCGAGGAGGAAGCGCCTGTCCTTCGCAAGCTCCCGGCCGAACGCCTTCAGCGCCGATTCACCCGGCGCCCGTTCGCGGATGCCCTGTGCGATGTGCCCGAAGCGCTGCTTGTAGAAAGTCTGCCCGCTCAGGTCGCGCGCCACCTTGCGCCACATCGAGGCGCGCGGGATCGGAAAGGGCGCCGACAGCACGAGGTCGGGGTCCTCGGTCTGCTGCACGAAGCGGTGGTGCTGCAGGTGATAGGGCCGGTAGTCGCGCAGCGACGACGAGCACAGCCAGTGGCCGACCCAGTCGTTGACCTTGCGGTTGCGGTGCAGCCCCGCATGCGCCGCGTCGTGCATGAGGATGAACAGGCCCAGCTGCCGCGCGCCCACGATCGGCACCATGAGCGGCACGGTCCACGGCCACACGATGCCCACGAGCATCGCCGCGCCGATGGTGCCCCAGCAATGCGCCACCAGCCACAGCCCCTTCCACGACGAACGCGCGGTGAGCGCGCGCCACTCGTCGGCGGTGAAGAAGTCTTCGGGTTGGGCACGGGGGGCGGCGGCCATGCGTTTCAGTATGCGCCGGCAGCCCCGGCGGCACACGCGGAATTCCCCGGGGTACGGACAGGGGCCGCAGGGCCTACTTGTCGATGATCTTGCGCGCAAAGACCTCGAGGTAGTCCATCAGCCGTTCGGCGCCCGCGACGGCGGCGGCTTCGTCGCCGGTGGCAATGCCCTGCGCCAGTTCGAGGTGCGCGTTGGCCCCTTCGACGATCTCGCCCTCGTGCTGGTAGGCGTACCAGAAGCGCCGGCACTGCACGATCAGCGGCACCACCGCATGCACCGCCGAGTCGTTGTGGCTGGCCTGGTGGTTGACGAGGTCGAGCGCATGGTCGGCGCGCATGTAGTCGGTCAGGTCGCCGCGGCCCGCGGCCTCGACCATTGCCTGCGCGCACTGCACGATCTGCTCGCGCTGCAGCGCGGTGGCGCGGCGCGCCGAGCAGGCGGCCACCAGCCGTTCGAGCACGCGCCGGGTCTGGATCACGTCGAGGTGGTCGGCCAGGTCGATGGCCGACACCAGCAGGCCCCGGCGCGGCTGCTGCACGATGAGCCCGATGGACACCATGCGCATCAGCGCCTCGCGCACCGGCGTGCGGCCCAGGCCCGTGCGCTCGGCGAGTTCGGCCTCCACGACTTGGCTGCCGGGCTGGATCTGCAGGGTCGACAGCAGCGCTTCGATGGCGTCGTAGGCCACGTCGGCGGCACGGCGCTTGGGAAGAGGGCGGGAGTCGGGGGTCGGGGCGGCCATGGGGTGGTTCTGCGGATGCGGCGGCGTCATTGTCGAGGGTCGCCCGGCCCGGCGAGCGCGGCCAGTGTCGCGATGCGGACCGGCGACAAGGGCGGGCGCGGCACAGGGGGCGCCCAGCCGAAGAGGAACTGCGCCGCATCGCCGCAGACGCGGCCCTGGCAGGCGCCCATGCCGCAGCGGCGGTGCAGCTTGGCGTCGGTCCAGCCGGTGCTTGCCGAGAGCGCGGACAACGGCACGTCCTCGCAGCGGCACACGAGCGTGTCGGGCCGGGGCATCGTGCGCAGGTCCGGTGCCAGCGCGAAGCTGCGGTGCAGCTGCGCGGCAAAGGCATCCCAGCTGGCGCGTTCGCGCTGGTGTGCCTTGGCTTCGGCTTCGTTGCCGACGGCCGCATGGCCCGCGATGCTGCCCTGGGCCAGCGCGCGTTCGCTGCCGCCGAAGCCCGTGCAC
Organism: Variovorax pasteuri; assembly: GCF_051216435.1. Classification (NCBI taxonomy): domain Bacteria; kingdom Pseudomonadati; phylum Pseudomonadota; class Betaproteobacteria; order Burkholderiales; family Comamonadaceae; genus Variovorax; species Variovorax pasteuri. The sequence goes on along the minus strand of NZ_JBPJZS010000007.1, from coordinate 296,475 downwards.
TCGCCGGCGGCGTAGATGTCCGCGACGCCCGTGGCCTGCAATGCATCGACCGACAGGCCCTGTGCGCCGTGTGCGCCGTGTGCGCCGTGTGCGCCGAGCGCGCAGCCGAGCATCTGGCCCAGTTGCGTGTTCGGCACGAGGCCGAAGCCGCAGGCCACGCGGTCGCAGGCGATCTCGACCTCGCGGCCGCCCTGCCTGAGCCGGACCGATTCGACCTGCGCCGTGCCCTGCACCGCCACGATGCGCGACGCGGTGCGGTACTGCGCGTTTGCCAGCGTCACGGCCTGCGCCGCCTTGCCGGGCCAGCGCACAAGGCTGGCACCGAAGCGCGCGACCGATGCGAACGAGGCCTGCTCGGCGATGCGCAGCACCTTCGCACCGGCCGCGCGCGCCGTCGCCGCGGCGGCCAGCAGCAAGGGCCCGCTGCCCGCGATGACGATGCGCTCGCCCTCCACCGGCATGCCCGCCTTGACGAGCGCCTGCAGACCGCCTGCGCCCGTCACGCCGGGCAGCGTCCAGCCGGGAAAGGGCAGCAGCAGCTCGCGCGCGCCGGTGCAGAGGATGAGCTTTTTCCACTGCATGCGTGCGGCGCCCTCGGCGTCCTCCAGCAGCAGTTCATGGGCGGCGGACACGGCCACGACGCGCGTGCCGCTGCGCACGCGGATGTTGGCGTGGCTCCGGAGCGCATCGCGCCATCGTTGCGCGGCAGGCGGCAGCGCCGCACCGGGGCCGTCGCGCCAGATCTGTCCGCCGGGCGCGGGGTTGTCGTCGATGACGACGACCGATGCACCGCTCTTCGCAGCCGCCACCGCCGCAGCCATGCCGGCCGGGCCCGCGCCGACGACCAGCACATCGCAGTGTTCGCCAGCGATGCCGCTCATTCCGTGGTCTCCACGCGCATGCCTTCGGCGCACACCGTCTGGCACGCCAGCCTGCGCCGGCCGTCGACCCACACGCGGCATTCCTGGCACACGCCCATGCCGCAGAACGGCGCACGCGGCTGGCCGGTGACCGAGGTGCGCGCCACGCCCATGCCGCCGGCCACGCACAGCGCGGCAGCGACAGAGCTGCCCGCCTTCACGCGCACGAGATGGCCGTCGATGTGCAGCAGGGTGTGACCGCTCATGTCATTTCCCGCAGACCGCGCGGCGCATACGGCGCCGCGTCGACATCGGGCGTCGTGCCGGTCATCAGTGCGGCCAGCAGATGCGCGCTGCCCGGTGCGGTGGTCACGCCCAGGCCTTCATGCCCGACGGCGAGCCAGAGCCTCTCGCGCCATGGGTGCCTGCCCAGCAGCGGCAGGCCGTCGGGCGATGCGGCGCGCAGGCCGGTCCATGCGCGCACCGCATTCAGGTTCGCAAGGCCCGGCAGGTAATCGAGCGTGCGCTGCAGCATGCGCGCCAGCATCGGCGCCTCGACCGCCGGGTCCGTCGTGTCGAACTGGCGCGACGAGCCGACCAGCAGTTGCCCCGTCGGTCGCGGCTGCACGTTGAAGGCCACCGAGTCGCCGTCGCTGTGGTGCGCGCTGGTCACGTAGCCGAGCTCGACGAGCTGGTGGTGCACCGTGCCCGGGTACCGGTCAGTGATGAGCAGGTGGCCCTTCTTGGGGCGTATCGGCAGTTCCGGGCACAGCGCCGTTGCCTGCATGCCGTTGGCCAGCACCACCCGCGGCGCGCTGCGGCGGTTGCCGTCGGCCAGGCGCAGCGTGCCGTTGTCTTCGATGGCCTCGACCTTGGCGTGCTCGATGCGGACCGATTTCGCTTCCTGGGCGAGCATCCAGCGCGCCGCATTCGGCGCATAGAGAATGCCGTCGCCCGGCACTTCGAGCGCGCCCGCGAGGCCCTGGCGCAGCGCGGGTTCGGCGCTTGCCAGTTCGGCCGCACCGAGCAGGCGGCTCTCGATGCCGTGCGCACCCAGCCGCTGCTGCTTGCGCTCGGCCTCGGCCATCTCTTCGTCGTTGGCGGCGATCCACAGCGTGCCGCAGGGGCTGTACGCGCAGTCCTCGCCCATGCGCGGGGCCAGCGCGCGCCAGCGCGCCACCGAATCGCGGCTCAGCTCAAGCTCGGCTGCGTTGTCGTCCATCACCACGAGGTGGCCCATGCCCGCGCCGGTGGCGCCGCCCAGGCGCGCATCGAGCACCAGCACCCGCGCGCCCTTTTGCGCCAGCGCCTGCGCGCAGGCCGCGCCGACGATGCCGGCGCCGATGACGATGACGTCCGCGTCCATGCCGAGCAGCCCGGCGTCAGCGCCGGATGCCCCAGCCGAAGGGGTCTTCGTCTTCGATCAGCAACGTGGCTTCGGCGCTGATGTGCGCGCGGCCGCGCAGCGTGGGAATGACCTTGTCGCCGTCCATCGCGTAGCTGGCCTCGAACACGCTGCCGATCACGCTGGCCTGCTTCCACACGGCCCCCGGTGCGAGCTTGCCGTCGGCCGCAAGGCAGGCGATCTTGGCGCTGGTGCCGGTGCCGCAGGGCGAGCGGTCGTAGGCGTTGCCGGGGCACAGCACGAAGTTGCGGCTGTCGGCGCCTTCGTCATCGTGCGCGAAGAGCTCGATGTGGTCGATCTCCGCGCCGTCCGCGCCCGTGATGCCCTGCGCCGCCAGGGCAAGGCGCAATGCGGCGGTGTAGTCGGTCAGGGCGGCGAGATTGTCGCTGGCCACGCGCTGGCCGTGCTCGCTCTCGCTCACCAGGAAGAACCAGTTGCCGCCATAGGCCACGTCGCCACGCACCGTTCCGTGGCCCGGCAATTCGACCGCCACCTGGTGCAGGTGCCGGTAGGCGGGCACGTTGCGCACGCTCACCGAGCCGTCTTCGTGCAGCGTGGTCGTCACCGTGCCCACGGGTGTCTCGATGCGGTGCTCGCCCGCGCCGATGCGCCCCATGTGCGCCAGGCTCGCGACCAGCCCGATGGTGCCGTGGCCGCACATGCCGAGGTAGCCGGCGTTGTTGAAGAACACCACGCCGGCCGCCGCATCGGGCGACACCGGCGCGCACAGCAGCGCACCCACCACCACGTCGCTGCCGCGCGGCTCCAGCACGGCGGCCGCGCGCCACTTGTCGTGGCGCTCGGCCAGCAGCGCGCGGCGCTCGGCCATGGGGCCGGTCCCCAGGTCGGGGAAGCCGCCGATCACGAGGCGCGTGGGTTCGCCGCCCGTGTGGGAGTCGATGACCTGGATGCGTTGCATGGGCCTGGTTCCGTTCAGTAGCTGGCGATGGGCACGGGGACCGCGTTCTTGAAGGTGAAGACGGTGATGGGCGCCTGCTTCATGTTGCCCTTGTCGTCGTAGGCATACGTGGCGGCCACGCCCTTGTAGGTGGCCTTGTAAAGCTCGGCGCCCACCTTGTCGGGATCGATGGAGTTGGCCTTCTTCATCGACTCGCCGATGAACAGCACCTGGTCGTAGTACGAGGCCGCGTACGCGTCGGGATCGGCGTTGAAGCGCTTCTTGAACTTCTCCTTGAAGGCCGGGCCGGTCTGCGCCTTCTCGAGCATGGAGCCGCCCTGCGCGCAGAACACCAGGTCGTTCACCGCGTCGCCGCCGAGCTTGCCGGTGGCCGGGCTGCACACGGTGTCGCCACCCAGCAGCTTGCCGGGCACGGCCAGCTGCTTCATCTGGCGCGCCATGGGCGCGGCCTGCGGGGCATAGCCGCCGAAGAAGATGGCCTCGGGCGCCTTGGCCTTCATGTTGGTCAGGATGGCGGTGAAGTCCACGGCCTTGTCGGTGGTGAACTCCTGGCCGACCACGGTGAGGCCCTGCTTCTTCGCCTCCTTGGTGAATTCTTCCGCCAGGCCCTGGCCGAAGGCGGTGCGGTCGTCGATGACGCCGACCTTCTTCACCTTCAGCTCCTTGGCCGCGTACACGGCCATGGCGGAGCCGATCTGGTTGTCGCTTGCGATGATGCGGTAGAGGTTCTTGTAGCCGCCCTGCGTCACCTTCGGGTTGGTGCCCACGGTGGAGACCAGAGTGCCGCCGTCGCTGTAGAGGCGCGAGGCCGGAATGGCCACGCCCGAGCAGTACGGCCCCATGACGTACTTGACGCCGTCGTCCACGAACTTCTGCGCCACGCTCACGCCGGTCTTGGCGTCGCACTGGTCGTCTTCGGAGACCAGCTCGAACTTCAGCGTCTTGCCGCCCACGCTGAGCTTCTTCGCGTTGAGCTCCTCCACCGCGAGGCGCACGCCGTTTTCGTTGTCCTTGCCCGCGAAGGCGTTGGGGCCCGACAGCGGCCCGCTGTGGCCGATCTTGACCACCTGCTCCTGCGCGTGCGCCTGGCCGGCGAGGGCAAGGGCCGCCAGGCCGGCAAGACTGAAAGATGAAACCATGCCTGCTCGTGTCTTCATGCTTCTTCCTAGGTTGGGACAATGAAAAGTGCGAAGGTTCGCGGTGACTACATGACCGACTGGTACTGCGCGGGCCGCGTGGCCAGCGCCTTCTTCACGATGTTCTCGATGAAGGCGCGCTCCTCGCCGATCAGCGGCAGGCGCGGACGGCGCATGTGCTCGGTGCCCACGCCCACCAGCACGTCGATGAGCTTCAGGTTCTGCACCAGCTTGGTCGACACGTCCAGGTGCAGCATCGGCGTCATCCACTGGTAGAGCTTGAGCGCCTCGGCAAACTTGCCGGCCTTCATCAGGTCGTACAGCGCCACCGTCTCGCGCGGGAACGCGCAGCCCACGCCGGCCAGCAGGCCGTCGCAGCCCAGCGCCAGGCCTTCGTAGGCCAAGTCGTCCACGCCCAGGAACAGCTGGTAGCGCTCGCCCACGGTGTTGCGCAGGTCGGTGATGCGGCGGATGTCGTCGGTGCTTTCCTTGATGGCCGCGATCCATTCGCAGTCGGCCAGCTCCACCATGTGCTGCGGCTTCAGGTCGACGCGGTAGGCCACCGGGTTGTTGTAGACCATGATGGGTTTCTGCGCGGCGTTGGCGATGGTGCGCACGTTGAGCATGGCCTCGCGCGCGTCGGCCACGTAGATCACCGAGGGCATCACCATGAAGCCGGCCACGCCCAGCTTGTTGGCGCCGTCCACGTAGCGCAGCGCCTCGCGCGTGCTGGTCTCCGACACGTTGGCCAGCACCGGGACGCGGCCGTCGGCGGCGTCCAGCGCGATCTTCGCGACCTGCAGCTTTTCTTCCAGCGACAGCGTGCTGGCCTCGCCCAGCGAGCCGCAGGTGACGAGGCCATGGATGCCGTTGCGGATCTGGAAGTCGATGTGGCGCGCCGTGCCCTCGGCATCGATGCTTTCGTCGGCGTGGAACTTGGTGGTGACGGCGGGAAAGATGCCTTGCCAGCGGGGATTGCTCACTTGATCGCTCCTTGTGGATGTGCGGTGTGGAAGCGTCGCACTTTAAATATATTAAGGATATATCGTCAAGATATTCGTGGGGCAAGCGAGCTTCCGGAGCCGGTTCTTCTGTGATATCGGGGAGAAAACGCCGGGCCGCGTGGCGTCGGGGCGGCCCGGCTCGCGGCCTACTTGTGGCCGTCCACAGGGCGCAGCACGCCGCGTTGGAGGGTGACCGGCTTGCCGATGGGCGGCGCGGACTTCGTCTCGACGGTGCGCACCGTCCCGTTGTCCATGCGCACCGCCACCTCGTAGACCGTGACGGTGCGCACGTGCTTCTCGATCTCGTTGCCCGCGAAGCCACCGCCCACCGCGCCCAGCACCGTGGTCGCCGCGCGCCCGTTGCCGTGCCCGAACTGGTTGCCGACCAGGCCCCCCACCACGCCACCGGCCACGGCGCCGACGCCGCTGGTGCTCTGCAGGCGCTTCTGCACCGGACGAACCGACTCGACGCGGCCGCAGACCGCACAAGGCGCAGGCGCTGCAGCCGCCAGCGGCGCATTCACGCCCGGCGCCGGTCCCGGCTGAACGGCCTGGGCGGGCAAGGGAGCGGGCGCAGGCATCGGCGCGGCCGCCATGGCCTGCGGGGACTGCCCCGCCGCCGTGGGCGGCACGGCAGGCGCCGACGGCATGGCTTCAGGCTTGAAATCGTCCGGCGCGGCCGGGGCCGTGGGCGACGCGGCGGCCACGACCGGCGGCGCGCCCGCGCTCACGGCGGGCCCCTGCTTGTAGAGCAACACGCCGCCGAGCGCCACGACGGCCACGGCCAATGCGCCGATCACGGCCCACAAGGCCTTGGGTGAGGTGCTCACGGGCTGGCCCGGGGGCGGGTTGAATGGTGAAGACGAGTCCATGGAAATTCCCTAGTCCGTCCGAAGCGACATCCTTCGGAACCCACCAGGGAGCATGAGCGCGGGCGGCGTGTTGTCAATTGACCGGTGTCCTACAGAGCGGCCCGTGCGTGCACCCCGGACAAGGTCAGTCGATCTTCGCGCCCGAAGCCTTCACCACGGCACCCATGGCATCCCAGTCGGAGCGCAGCAGCTTCTGGAATTCTTCTGCGCTCTGCATGCGCGGCTCCACGCCCAGGCGCTTGAAGCGCTCCTGGATCACCGGGTCCGCCAGCACCTTGTTGGCCGCGACATTGATGCGCTCCACCTCGGCCTTCGGCGTGCCGGCCGGTGCGAGCAGGCCGATCCACGAATCGAAGGCGTAGCCCGGCAGGCCGCTCTCGGCCACGGTCGGCAACTTGGGCAGGAAGGGGCTGCGCGACTGCCCGGTGGAGGCCAGCAGCTTCATGCGTGCATCGTCCTGGAAGCCGATCACGCCGATGCTCGACGAGATCACCGCCTGCACCCGGCCGGCGAGCACCTCGTTGACCGCCTCGCCGGTCGACTTGGTCGGGATGTGCGTCATCTGCAGCCCCGCCTTGGCCAGGAACGACGCCATGGCCAGGTGCGTGGCGCTGCCGTTGCCCGCCGAGGCGTAGTTGTACTTGCCCGGGTTGGCCTTGACCTCCTTGATGAAGTCGGCCGTGTTCGACACGTTCAGCCCGCTCGCCACCGCCAGAACATAGCCCGCATTGCCCACGTTCGCCACGCCCACGAAGTCCTTCAGCGGGTCGTAGCTCAGCTTGTTGTACAGAAAGCCCGCGATGTTGTGGCTCGCCGCGGCCAGCACCAAGGTGCTGCCGTCGGCCGGCGCGCGCGCCACCATCGCAGCGCCCACGGTGCCGCCCGCGCCTGCGCGGTTCTCGACGATGGCGCTGGCGTTCAGCGCCACCCCCAACTCGTTGTTGAAGGCGCGCGCCACCGTGTCCTGCACCGCGCCGGTGCCGAAGGGCACGACGATGTGGATCACGCGCTGCTGCGCATGCACGGGGGAAAAGGCGCAGAGCGCTGCCGCCGCAGCGGCAAGCGCGCCGAGGGAACGTCGGGTGAACGGGGTCGAGGGCATCGTGGTGTCCGCTTTCTTCATCGTCAACAGGGGAGAAGGATTTCAGGTGCCCGACGGCAGCCAGCGCTGCACCAGCTTCACGAAGTAGCTGGCACCGATCGGGATGATCTCGTCGTTGAAATCGAACGAGGTGTTGTGGATGATGCAAGGGCCGGGCCCGTGGCCGTCGAGCCGGTGGTCGCCGTCGCCGTTGCCCAGGAACGCGTAGCAGCCGGGCCGCGCGATCAGCATGTGCGCGAAGTCTTCGGCGCCCATCACGGCGGGGAAGTCGTCGGTGACCATGTCGTCGCCCACCACCTCGCGCATCACGCCGGCGGCAAAGCGCGCCTCCGCCGCGTGGTTCACGGTCGGCGGCGACGAACGGTTGAAGTACACCTCGGCCGTGCAGCCGTGCGCCGCCGCAACGCCGGCGGCCACCTCGCGCAGGCGGGCCTCGATCTTGTCGATGGCGTCGAACGAAAAGGTGCGGATGGTGCCGCCCACCGTGGCCACGTCGGGAATGACGTTGGGCGCGTCGGAGCCCTGCAGCTGCGTCACCGCGAGCAGCGCGCGCTCCGTGCTGGGAATGGTGCGCGGCACGATGGTCTGCAACTGCTGCGCCAGCGTGACCACCGCCGCCACCGGGTCGATGCCCGTGTGCGGCATCGAGGCATGCGTGCCGCGCCCGCGCACGGTGATCTTGTAGGTGTTGCTCGAGGCCATGAGCGCGCCTTCGTTGAGCGCAAAGCGTCCCACGTCGCCCACGGGGAAGTTGTGCAGCCCGAAGACCGCGTCGCACGGAAAGCGCTCGAACAGGCCCTCGTCGATCATCTTCTTGGCGCCCGCCTTGCCCATCTCCTCGGCGGGCTGGAAGATGAAGTTCACCGTGCCGTCGAAATCCTCCGGGCCCTGTTGCGAGAGGTGCCACGCGGCGGCCAGCAGCATGGTGGTGTGGCCGTCGTGGCCGCAGGCGTGCATGCGCCCGGGGTTCGTCGACTTGTGGGCGAAGTCGTTGGCCTCGTGCAGGGGCAGGGCGTCCATGTCGGCGCGCAGGCCGATGGTGCGCGTTCCCTTGCCCTTGCGCAGCACGCCGACGAGGCCCGTACCCGCAATGCCGCGGTGCACCTCGATGCCCCACTCGGTGAGCAGGTTCGCCACCTTCTCGGAAGTGCGGTGTTCTTCGAAACCGAGTTCGGGATGCGCGTGGATGTCGCGCCGGATGTCGACGAAGCGGGCGACGTTGGCGAAGGAGTCGACGATGTTCATGGTGGGGTGGCAACAGCTGGAGTCGTTCGAAGCGAACGATTCTGGCGCAAGGCAGTGCCGCTCGCCACGACAACGGCTCAAAGCCCGGTCAGCACCCGGTCCAGCGTGTCGATCAGCAGGTCGGCGTTGGCTTCGGAGAACACCAGCGGCGGGCGGATCTTGAGCGTGTTCGCGTGCTCGCCGGTGGCACTGAGCAGCACCCGCCGCTCGCGCAGGCCGTTGACGACGCGCACGGTTTCGGCGGTGGCGGGCGTGCGCGCCTGGCGGTCGGTCACCAGCTCCAGGCCCACGAACAGGCCGGCACCGCGCACGTCGCCGATCAGCGTGTGGCGCTCGGCGAGCTTGGAGAGCCCCGCACGCAAATGGCGGCCCACGCGCTGCGCATTGGCCATCAGGCCTTCGCGCTCGATCACGTCGAGCACGGCCATGCCCGCGGCCATCGACACCGGGTTGCCGCCGAAGGTGTTGAAGTAGCGGCACTCGCGGCCGAACGCGGCCAGCACCTCGGGGCGCACCGCCAGCCCCGCCAGCGGATGGCCGTTGCCGATCGGCTTGCCCATGGTCACGATGTCGGGCACCAGGCCCGCATGGCGCATGAAGCCCCAGAAGGCGTCGCCGGTGCGGCCGAGGCCGGGCTGCACTTCGTCGGCGATGAAGATGCCGCCGGCTTCGCGCACGGCGTCGACCGCTTCGTTCAGGAACCCCGCCGGGTCGGTGAAGATGCCGTCGCTCGAGAACACGGTGTCGACCATCAGCGCGGCGGGCCGCAAACCGTGGGCCTGCAGGTCGGCAATGGCGGCGCGCACGCCGGCCGCGAACGCCGCGCCTTGCGCTTCGGGCGGCACGCGGTAGCTGTCGGGCGGCGGCACGGTGCGCACCGCCTTGCCGAGCTGCACGAAGCGCCCGAGCGACGGCGAGGCCTGCGCGATCGACTCGGTCACGCCGTGGTACGCGTTGCGCGTGACGATCAAGCCCTCGGCCTTGGTGTGGGCCTTGGCGATGCGCATCGCGAGGTCGTTGGCCTCGCTGCCGGTGCAGGTGAACATCGCATGGCCCAGCGCCGGCGGCATGGTGGCCAGCAGGCGCTCGGCATAGTCGAGCACGCCTTCGTGCAGATAGCGCGTGTGGGTGTTGAGCACACCGGCCTGCCGCGCGATGGCTTCCACCACGTGCGGGTGGCAGTGCCCCACCGAGGCCACGTTGTTGTACGCGTCGAGGTAGCGCTTGCCGTCGGCATCGTCGAGCCACACGCCCTGGCCGCGCACCGGGTGCAGCGGCGCCTCGTAGAACAGGCGGTAGGCCGGGCCGAGCAGGCGCGCGCGGCGCGCGAGGAGCGATTCTTCAGACATGTGCGTGACCCTGGTTCATGCCGCAGGCGCGGCGGAATGCGGCACTGGCGACGTCGTTGCCGATGCGCTCGCAGGCCTGCAGGCGGCCCCACGAAAGCGCGTTGTTGCGCAGCAGGTAGGCCGCGTTGTCGGGATGCCGCGCGGCGCGCCAGCCGCTGATGGCCACCACCATCGCGAGCCGTGCGGTGATGAGCGTGAACAGCACCTCGACCTCTTCCCGCGCGAGCGGCAGCACTGCGTGGTAAGCCGCCACGAAGGGAACGATGCCGGCCAGCGCATCGCCCGCCGGCTCGAGCTGGTAGGCCGCGGCCACGGCCAGGTCGTCGATCAGCGGTGCGCGCACCATGTCGCCGAAATCGAGGACGCCGGCGATGCGATCGGTGTCGCCAGGATCGACCAGCACGTTGTAGATGTTGAAGTCGTTGTGAATGGGCTGGGTGCGCAGGCCCGCGAGCACCGGCTTGGCATCGCGCTCGAAGCGGTCGAGCGCACGCTCGGCCAGCGCGCGGCGCTCGGGATCGTCGATGTGCGCGAGCAGGCCGCGCACGCTGTCGGCGCGCTGGATGTCCCAGGGCAGCGCAAGGGCGCCGGCCGGGTGGTCGAAGCCGTGCAGCGCGAGGTCGAGCCGGGCCAGTGTGCGAGCGAGGTTCAGCTGTTGCGTCGGCGTGCGCGGCGCATCGGGCATGGGCGTGCCCGGCAGATAGGTGAACAGCCGCGTCACGCGCGGCAGGCCGTCGCCGGGGTCGCTCAGGAAGGAAGGCGAACCGTCGCGCGTGGGCACGATGCGCTGCACCGGCAGCGACGCATCGGTGGCCGCGATGTGCAGCAGCGCCTGCGTCTGGAAGTCCGCCACCAGCGGTGTCTCGGACGGATGCGAGATCTTCAGCATGAAGCGCTCGCCGGTGCGCGCGGATTCGAAGCGGTAGTTGCGGTCGCGCTCGCCCGTGAGCGGGCGCATCTCGCCGTCGATGCCATAGTGCCGCAGTGCGAGCGCACGCACCCAGTCGGCGTCGAGTTCGGGCGAGCCCTCGCTCAACACGTCCCCGTCGAACCCGTCCGCCGCCGCCGTCATGCGGCGCCCGTGAAGCCGCGCAGCGCGCTGGCGAGGTTGGGACCCAGGTCGTCGGACAGGTAGCCGCCTTCCTGCACCAGCACGGTCGGCAGGCCGAGACCCGCAATTTCCGCGAGCAGTTGCGCGAAGCCGGGCGTCGTGATCTTCATGCCCTTGTACGGATCGCGCTCGTGCGTGTCCAGGCCCAGCGCCACCACCAGCGCGCCGGGCGCGAAGGCGCGGATGCTCTGGCAGGCATCGCGCAGGGCCGGCAGGTAGCCGTCGATGTCGGTGCCCAGCGCGAGCGGCTTGTTGATGTTGTAGCCCAGGCCCGCACCCTCGCCGCGCTCGTGCGCATAGCCGGTGAAGAAGGGCGTGAAATTGCGCGGGTCGCCGTGCAGCGAAATGGTCAGCACGTCGGCGCGGCGGTAGAAGATGCCCTGCGTGCCGTTGCCGTGGTGCACGTCGATGTCGAGGATGGCCACGCGGTCGTGCGCCGCGCGCAAGTGCTGCGCGGCGATGGCCGTGTTGTTGAGGTAGCAGAAGCCGTTGGCGCGGTCCGCATAGGCGTGGTGGCCCGGCGGACGGCACAGCGCATAGGCCGCGCTCTCGCCCTGCAGCACCAGTTGCGCCGCATGCGTGGCCACGTGGGCCGAGGCCACGGCCGCTTCCCAGGTGTGCGCGCCGATGGAGCAGGCGTTGTCGCCCATGTGGTAGCCGGCCTGCCCGACCACGCTCTCGGGGTAGGTGCAGGGCTCGCCAGGGAAGGGATGGATGTTGGGCATCACCTCGTCGGAGGGGTCGTCCAGCAGCCGCCAGCGCGCGTAGGCCGTTTCCAGAAAGCGCAGGTACTCGGGCGTGTGGATCGCGGCGCGCGGGCCGGGGCCGAAGTCTTCCGCGGCAATCACCTCGTGGCCGTCCTGCTCGACCGCCGACAGCAAACGGAAAGCGCGCTCGGGCTGCTCGTTGCTGCGCTTCAGGCGCCCGCGCACCATGAAGAGTTGCGGGTCGTGGTCCTTGTGCACATCGCTGTAGACGATCTTCATCGCGCGGGTCCTTGCTTGGGGATGGGAGTGGGTGGGGAAGCGGTGCCGTGCTGCTTCACGAACAGCGCGCGCACCTGCAGCCAGGCGTCGTCCAGGTGCTCGCGCATGGCCAGGCGGGATGCATCGGCGTCGCGGCTTTCCAGCGCGTCGACGATGGGGTAGTGCGTGCTGGCCATGGTCTCGGGGTCGTGGTAGACCGCGTCGATGAGCGCGATGATCATCTGCATCTCGGTCTGCGTGTTCGAGTAGATGCGGTGCAGGTGGGCGTTGCCCGAGAGCTCGCTGATCAGGGTGTGAAAGGCCAGGTCGGTCGCGATGCGCACATGCTGCGGCTGCGTGGGCGCGTCGCGCACCATGGCATCGACCAGCGCGCGCAGGCGCGCCAGGCCCGCGTCGTCGGCCTTGCGGCAGGCCAGCTCGACGGCCGTCAGCTCCAGGCTCAGGCGCACCTCGAAGAGGTCGTCGATTTCCTGGACGCTGATGGTGCGCACCGCAAAGCCGTGGCGCGGCCGCGCCACCAGCACGCCCTGGCGCTCGAGCCGGCGCGCGGCCTCGCGCACGGGCGCGCGGCTCACGCCCATGCGGCGCGCGATCTCGGCCTCGACGATGCGGCTGCCGGGCGAGAGGTGGCCTTCGACGATGGCGCGGGTCAGCTGCGCCTCGACCAGCCCGACCAGGTCGGGCGCCTCGACGGACTCGAAGACAGCGCTGTCGGAAGAGGAGGAAAAGGCCATGTTGTTTGTCTCGTTGTGTGAGGGAAGCGGGGGGCTATTTTTTCACCGGCCGCCGCGCCAGGTAGATGCCTGCCGCCACGATCAATGCAATGCCCGCCATCGCCAACCCATCGGGCGGCCGGTGGAACCAGAAGGTGCTGAAGGCCACGGCCAGCAGCAGCTGAAAATAGTTGAGCGGCGCCAGCGTGGCGGCCTCCACGCGCTCGAAGGCGGCCAGCAGCAGCCATTGCGCCAGGCCGCTGCAGGCGCCGCCCGCGAGCATCAGCAGCACGGCACCGACGGCGGGCCGCTCGGCCGGCAGGAAGAAGGGCGCGGGCAAGGCCGTGGCCACGAGGCACACCACCGCCGTGTACGCGTACTGCACCGGGCTCGCGACCTGCCCCGCGAGGCGCCGCGTGAGCAGCTGGAAGATGGCGTAGCAAACGGCCGACACCGCCATCAGCACCGTGCCCAGCCACGGCAGGTTGCCGCCGGGCCGCACGATCAGCAGCATGCCGGCAAAGCCCACGATCACCGCCGCCCACTGGCTGCGCCGCACCGATTCGCCGACCAGCCAGGGCGACAGCGCCACCATGAGCAGCGGCGCGGTGAAGTAGATGGCGGTGGCCTCGGCCAGCGGCATCCACAGGAGCGCCGTCATGAAGCAGGTGGCCACCGTCGCGAGCATGGTGCCGCGCAGCAGCAGCAACTTCTTCTGCGGCGCGCGCCAGATGCGCAGGTCGCCATGGCGCAGCAGCATGGCAAAGGCGATGCAGATCACCGACAGGTAGCGCATCAGGTTGACGAACGGCGCCGGGTAGAACTGCAGCATGTACTTGCAGAAGGCGTCGTAGCTCGCGAAGGCCATCAACGCGCAGAAGAACAGCGCGATGCCGGTGCTCCGGGAGCCCGGCGGGCGCAGTCCTATGGCGGCGCTTGCCGTGTTCACGCCAGCGAGGCCTCGAAGCGGACCATGGCCCGGTCGAAGCGCTCGAACATCTCGTCGACCTCGGCGGCCGTGATGATGAGCGGCGGGCAGAAGGCCACGGCGTCGCCCATGGCGCGCACGATGAGCCCTTCGGCCAGCGCGAGTTCGGCCAGGCGTGCGCCGGCCTTCATTGCCGGATCGAAGGGTGTGCGCTTGGCCGGGTCGGCCGCGAGTTCGATCGCGCCGATCAGGCCCACGCCGCGCACCTCGCCCACGTGCGGATGGCCGGCGTAGCGTCGCAGGCCGGCCTGGAACTTGGGCGCCAGCGCCTGCACGTGCGCGAGCACTTCTTCGTCTTCGTAGATGCGCAGCGTTTCCAGCGCCACCGCGGCCGTCACCGGATGGCCCGAGTAGGTGAAGCCATGGCCGAAGGTGCCGATCTTTCCGCTGTTGGCGGCCACGGCCGCATGCACCTGCTCGGACACCAGCACGGCCGAGATCGGCACGTAGCCCGACGACAGCGCCTTGGCGGCCGTGAGGATGTCGGGCCGCAGGCCGAAGGTGGTGGAGCCGAACATCTCGCCGGTGCGGCAGAAGCCGCAGATCACCTCGTCGGCGATCAGCAGCACCTCGTACTTGCGCAGCACGGCCTGCACCTTCTCGAAGTAGGTGGCGGGCGGCACCAGCACGCCGCCGGCGCCCATGATCGGCTCGGCGATGAAGGCGCCCACGGTGTCGGGCCCTTCGGCCAGGATGCGCTGCTCCAGCGCATCGGCCAGCCGCGTGGCGAAGGCTTCTTCGGTTTCGCCGGGCTCGGCGTAGCGGTAGTGGTGCGGGCAGTCGACGTGCAGGATGCGGTCGATGGGCAGGTCGAAGTCGCGGTGGTTGGTGACCAGGCCGCTCAGGCTGGCCGCCGCCACGGTGACGCCGTGGTACGCATTGCGGCGCGCAATGATCTTCTTCTTGTCGGGCTTGCCGATGGCATTGTGGTAGTACCAGACCAGCTTGACGGCCGTGTCGTTGGCCTCCGAACCCGAGTTGGCGAAGAACACCTTGGACATCGGGACCGGGGCCATCGCGACCAGCTTTTCGGCCAGCGCGATGGCGGCGGCGTTGGAGCGGTGGTTGAAGGTGTGATAGCAGGGCAGCGTGTGCAGCGCTTCGCTGCCGGCCTGCGCCAGGCGCGCATTGCTGAAGCCCAGCGAGACGCACCACAGGCCCGACATGGCCTCCAGGTAGCGGCGGCCCTGGTCGTCTTCCACGAAGATGCCGTCACCGCGCTGGATCACGAGCGGGTCCACCTGCGGATGCGTCGCGAGGTTGGTGAAGGGGTGCAGGTGCGCCGCGATGTCATGGGCCGCGCGCTCGGCGTGCGCCGATTGCAGGACGGAAGCGGGGAGGGATGCGTTCATGGATCGGTCCGTTTCTTGGAAGGAGAACCTCGCGGCTCAGTAGCCCCGTTCGAGGTCGACGGCCGTGTCCGGCCGCTCGCCGCGCCGCAGCAGCGCGAGGTTGTGCAGTGTCTGCTGCGCGATCACCGAGACGTCGGTGCGCGTGGCGATGTGCGGCGTGACCAAGATGCGCGGGTGGCCCCAGAAGGGGTGGTCCGGCGGCAGCGGCTCCTGCGTGAAGGCGTCGAGCGTGGCGGCGGACAGCGCGCCGCTGTCGAGCGCGCGCAGCAGGTCGGCCTCGACCAGGTGCGCGCCGCGCCCGACGTTGATCAGGTGCGCGCCGCGCGGCAGCCGTGCGAACAGCCCGGCATTCAGAAAGCCCTGCGTCTGCGGCGTGAGCGGCAACAGGCACACCAGCGTGTCGCAGCCCGAGAGAAATTCACCGAGCTGCGCATCGCCATGAAAGCCCACGACACCCGCCGGCAGATCGGCCTTCGCGCTGCGGCTCCAGCCGCGCACCGCGTAGCCGATGGCGGCCAGTGCCTCTGCACAGGCCAGCCCCAGGGTGCCCAGCCCCGCGATGCCGACGCGATGGCGCCCGGGCGGGCTCATCGTCTGCTCTCGCCATGCGCCAACGGCCGCGCTCGCCAGGTAGGCCGGCATCCGGCGCTGGTGGTGGATCACGGCCCAGCATACATAGGCCTTCATGCCGGTGGCCATCTCGGGATCGACGATGCGGCACAGCGGCAATGCACGCGGCAGCTGCGGGTCGGCCGTGATGTGGTCGACGCCCGCGGCCAGCGACTGCACCAGTTGCAGCTGCGGCAATTGCGCCAGCAGGCCGTGCGGCGGATACCAGCAGACGGCCGCATCGATCTGCTCGAGCGGGCCGAGATCGGTGCCCAGGCGCAGGTCGATGTCGGGGCAGTGCGCGCGGAATGCGGGCGCAAGGTAGTGCATGTCGAGCACATCGCTCAGGAGCGCGACGCACGGCATCAGGCCACCCTCGCCACGGCGTCGGAGCGCCCCGCCAGACGCGGCACCGCGTCGATCAGCTTGCGCGTGTACGCGTGCTGCGGGTCGTTGAGCACCTTGTGCGTGTCGCCGTACTCCACCACTTCGCCGCGCTGCATCACCGCGATGCGGTCGCACATCTGGCCGGCCACGCGCAGGTCGTGCGTGATGAACACCATCGCGAGCTGGAACTGCTCGCGCACCTGCGCAAAGAGCTCCAGCACCTGCGCCTGCACCGACACGTCGAGGGCGGACCCGGGTTCGTCGGCCACCAGCAGCTCGGGTTGCATCGCCAGCGCGCGGGCAATGCCGATGCGCTGGCGCTGGCCGCCGGAGAACTCGTGCGGATAGCGCTGCGCCGCATCGGCACCCAGGCCCACGAGCTTGAGCAGTTCCATCGCGCGCGCCATGGCTTCGGCCTTGCCCACGCCCTGCGCGATGGGGCCGCCCGCAATGGCCGCGCCCACGCGGTGGCGCGGATTGAGCGAGGCATACGGGTCCTGGAACACCATCTGGATCTTGCCCGCCGCGCCGCGCCGGAAGTTCTGGCCTTGCGCGAGCGTGCGGCCCTTGAAGATGATGCGGCCGCTGTCGAAGGGCGCCAGGCCCACCAGGCAGCGCCCCACGCTCGACTTGCCCGAGCCCGACTCGCCCACGAGCCCCAGCGTTTCACCGCGGTGCAGCTCGAAGTTGATGTCCTTGGCCGCCTGCACCGCACGCCCGCGCTTGAACAGGCCGCCGCTCGAACGGTAGGTCTTGCACAGGTCCTGCACCTGCAGCACGCGCGTGACGTCGTCGTGCGGCACGGTCTGCGCCTGGCCGTCGGGAATGGCGGCGATGAGCTTGCGCGTGTAGGGATGCTGCGGTGCGCCGAGCACCTGCGCGGCGGGCCCGGACTCGACCACGTGCCCGGTCTGCATGACCACCACGTGGTCGGCGATTTCGGAGACCACGCCGAAGTCGTGCGTGATGAAGAGCACGGCCGTGCCGCGGCGCTGCTGCAGCTCGCGGATGAGCTTCAGGATCTGCGCCTGCGTGGTGACGTCCAGCGCGGTGGTGGGCTCGTCGGCGATCAGGAGCACGGGCTCCAGCACCAGCGCGCAGGCGATCATCACGCGCTGGCGCTGGCCGCCCGAAAGACGGAAGGGGTAGCTGTCGATCAGCAGCTCGGGTTCGGGCAGGCCCACGTCGGCCAATGCGGCGAGGATGCGGCGGCGCTTCTCCGCCGCGGGCACGTGGCCGTGGGCATCGAACACTTCGCCGATCTGCTCGCCGATGCGCATCACCGGGTTGAGCGCGGTCATCGGTTCCTGGAAGACCATGCCGATGCGCCGCCCGCGCAGCTCGCGCATCTGCGGCTCGGTGAGCTGCAGCAGGTCGTGGCCGTCGAACAGGATGCGGCCCGCCACGGGCGCCACGTGCGGGCGCGGCAAGAGGCCCATGACGGCATTGGCGATCATCGACTTGCCCGAGCCCGACTCGCCGACCACGCACAGCGTCTGGCCCGGCATCACCGAGAAGGTGGCGCCTTCGACGGCCAGCGCGCGGTCGGCGCCCGCAGGCAGCGAGATGCTCAGCTCGGCGATGTCGAGCACCGGGTGCGTCGGCTTCATGGCCATGACGGTGGCGTTCATTTGCCCCTCCCGTCGAGCCGCGTGTTGAGGCCGTCGTTCAGGCCCTCGCCCACGAGGTTGAGCGCCAGCACCGTCAGCACGATGGCCAGGCCGGGGAACAGCGCCATCCACCAGGCCTGGCGCAGCACGGTGCGCGCCGCGCCCACCATGTAGCCCCAGCTCATCTGGTTCGGGTCGCCCAGGCCCAGGAAGCTCAGGCTGCTTTCGAGCAGGATGGCCGTGGCCACCATCAGCGAGGCCATCACGATGATGGGCGACATGGCGTTGGGCAGTATCTGCGTGAGGATGATGCGCGGCGTCGATTGCCCCGCGAGCAGCGCGGCCTGCACGAAGTCGCGCTGGCGCAGCGTGAGGAATTCGCTGCGCACCAGCCGCGCCACCGGCGGCCACGAGACGATCGCAATGGCCACCACGATCGACTTGATCGAGGGCTCGAAGATCGCCACCAGCACGATGGCCAGCGCGAAGCTGGGCACGGCCTGGAACAGCTCGGTGAAGCGCATCAGCGCGGAGTCGATCCAGCCGCCGAAGTAGCCGGCCACGGCGCCGAGCGTGACGCCGATCAGCAGCGCCACCAGCGTGGACACCACGCCGATCAGCAGCGACACGCGCGCGCCGTAGACCAGGCCCGACAGAATGTCGCGCCCCAGGGTGTCGGTGCCCAGCAGGAAGCCGGGCTGGGCGCCCGGCCGCACGAAGGGCTGGTCGACCATGGCCCAGGGGTCGTTGGTGGCGAGCCAGGGGCCGAGCAGGGCAACGGCGGCCACGATCAGCAGCACGACCATGCCGGCCACCGCACCCTTGTTGCGGCGGAAGCGCCGCCAGAAAGGACTGTTCAACGTCATGTCAGTTCGATCCGTGGGTCGACCAGCGTGTAGACGAGGTCGGTGATGAGGTTGAAGAGCACCGCCATCGCGGCCGTCACGAGGAAAGCGCCGAGCAGCAGGCTGTAGTCGCGCTGCAGCAGCGCGTCGAACATGAGGCGGCCGATGCCGGGCCAGGCGAACACGGTCTCGGTGAGCACGGCGCCGCCGATCATTCCGCCGGCCTGGATGCCTGCGAGCGTGACCACCGGCAGCAGCGCGTTGCGCAGCACGTGCGCGCGCAGGATGCGCCCGGGCCGCACGCCCTTGGCGCGCGCGGTCTTCACGAAGTCCATCTGCGCCACTTCGAGCATCGCGGCGCGCGTCATGCGTGCGTACACGGCCATGTAGAACAGTGCGAGCGTGAGCGCCGGCAGCACCAGGTGCTTGGCCACGTCGAGCGCCAGCGCAAGGCCGGTGGCGCCGGAGCCCACGGTCGACAGGCCGAAGCCCGGCAGCCAGTCGAGCTGCACCGTGAACACCAGCACCGCCATCAGCGCGAGCCAGTAGAGCGGCGTGGCGTAGAACAGCAGCGCCACCACGGTGATGCCGCTGTCCACCCAGGTGCCCGCGCGCCGCGCCGACAACGCGCCCAGCGTGATGCCGAACAGCAGCGAGAGCGCAAACGCGGTGCCCGTGAGCAGCAGCGTGGCCGGCAGCCGATCCATGATGAGTTTCAGCACCGGCTGCTGCTGGCGGTACGAATAGCCCAGGTCGAGCCGCACCACCTTGCCCACGTAGGTGGCCAGCTGCGTGGACAGCGGCTGGTCGAGCCCGAACTGCGCGCGCAGCTGCGCGACGAACTGCGGGTCGGACGCGCCGGCCTCGCCGGCCAGCACCGACACCGGGTCGCCCGGTGCGGCGCGCACCAGCATGAAGTTGACCGTGGCGATCAGCAGGATCGCCACCAGGCCCTGCAGCACGCGGGTGAGCATGAACTGCGTGCGTTTCATCGGCGGCTCCTTCGTTGCGGGTGCGGGCGTGTCGTCATGCGACCGTCGCCGTACCGAGGCTGTCGTTCAGGCCGATGCCCGAGCTGATGATGTTGCCGAGCTTGGTGCGGTAGAGCGTGGGGAAGTTGAGCTCCAGCAGCCAGGCCACGGGCACCTCGTCGAGCAGGATCTTCTGCGCCTGCAGGTAGATGGCCTTGCGCTTGTCGGGGTCGGTCTCGCGCGCACCCGCGTCGAACAGCTCGTCGATCTTCGGATTCGAATAGCCCTCGACGTTGTTGAAAGGCGAGCCCTTGGCGATGTTGGCGGTGGTGTAGTTGCGCGCCACGCCCAGGGCCGGGTCGCCGTATTGATAGACGTAGGTGAAGGCAAGGTCGTAGTCCCAGTCGTTCAGGCGCTGGTTCCAGCCGGCCACGTCGGTGGCGGTCATCTCCACCTTGATGCCGGCCTGCGCCAGGTTCTGCTTCAGGATCTCGGCCTGGCGCGACCAGGTCTCGCCGTAGGGCAGCGGCAGCAGCCTCAGGGTCTCGCCCTTGTAGCCCGATTCGGCGAGCAGCTTCTTGGCGGTCTCGACGTTGCGCGGGTACTTGGCGACGTCGGTGCTGTGGAACTTGATGTTGCTGTTGAACGGGCCGGTGGCGGGCTTGGCAAAGCCCTGCCACGCGATCCTGGCCATGGCCTCGCGGTCGATGGCGAACATGACGGCCTGGCGGAACTTGACGTTGTCCATCGGCGCCTTGCGGTTGTTCAGCCACAGCCACGAATGCGGTGCGAAGAACTCCCAGCCCTTGGTGGTCACGGCCACGCCGGGCAGCTTGGCCAGGCGCTGCACGTCGAAGTATTCGACCGCGCCCCCGGGCACCAGGTCGACCTTGCCCGATTCGAAGGCTGCGGCGCGCGAGGCCGCGTCGGGAATGATGTGGAAGTAGACGCTGTCGACCAGCGGCACGTCCTTCACGTGGTACTTGTCATTGGCCACGAGCTGGATGTACGAGCCCTTGACCCACTCCTTGAACTTGAACGGCCCGGTGCCGATGGGCGTGGCGTTGGCGGGGTTGGTGGCGAAGTCGGTGCCGTCGTAGATGTGCTTGGGCACCATCGGCATGCTGCCGACCTCGAAGATGCCGATGAACGGGCCGAAGGGGTACTTGAGCTTGAACTCGACCGTGAGCGGGTCGACGGCCCGAATGCTTTCCACCGCGGCCAGGTTGGCGCGCAGGCGCGCATGGGTCTTGCGCAGGAACACGTCGGCCGAGAACACCACGTCGGCCGAGGTGAAGGGCTTGCCGTCATGCCAGGTGACGCCGGGCTTGAGCTTGAAGGTGTAGAGCGTGCCTTCCTTGTTGACGGTCCACGCGGTGGCCAGCGAGGGCAGCGGGTTGATCTTCTCGTCGTAGCGCAGCAGGCCTTCGTAGATGTTGCCGGAGATCATCTGCGTGGGGCCGTTCTGCGTGATGCCCAGCATCAGCCCCGGCGGCTCGGGCTGGACGACGGCGTTGATCACGCCGCCTTTCCTGCCCGCGGCCAAAAGATGCAGGGGAACGCCCGCGAGCGTCAGGCCGGCAGTGGCAGCGGCACCCATCTGGATGAGGTTGCGACGTTTCATGAGGGCGAACTCCTTCTGGCTCTTTCGAGGTGGTGGACGGGGACGGAAGAAAGAAACGGGGAAAAGCAGGTCAGTCGCGGAACGACGTGGCCGGCGCAGGCGCAATGCGCTGCAGCATCGCGCGCCATTCGCGCGCGTTCGGGTCGGAGTGGCCGGGCAGATCGCTGCCGCCACCGGCTTCGTACTGCTGCGCGGTCTTCTCGCAGACCTCGGCCGGTACCGGGTACACCGGCAGGCCGCTCGACTGGATCGCCACCTGCACGCGGCAGGCGCGCTCCAGGTTGAGCATCAGGATGAAGGCTTCCGACACGGTGCGGCCCAGCGTGACCAGGCCGTGGTTGCGCAGGATGAGCGCGCGCGCCGTCGGGCCCAGGTCGGCCACCAGGCGCTCGCGCTCCTCGGGGTCGAGCGCGATGCCCTCGAAGTCGTGATAGACCACGCGCTGGTAGAACTGCAGCGCCCACTGGTTGCAGGGCTGCAGCCCGCAGGCCAGCGACGACACCGCCACGCCCGCCACCGTGTGCGTGTGCAGCACGCAGGCCGCGTCGTGGCGCGCCGCGTGCACGGCGCTGTGGATGGTGAAGCCGGCCGGGTTCACGTCGTAGGGCGAGTCGTCGAGGATGCGGCCTTCGAGGTCGATCTTGACCAGCGACGACGCAGTGATGTCGCGGAACAGCATCCCGAAGGGGTTGATCAGGAACTGGTCGTCGGTTCCAGGCACACGCGCGGAGATGTGCGTGTAGATGCTGTCGTCCATGCCGTAGTGCGCCACCAACCGGTAGGCCGCGGCCAGGTCTTCGCGGACCTGGCGCTCGGCATCGGTGCCGGAGGCGGAAAGGGGTCGGGCCTTGCGGTCCACTGCCTGCCATTGCATATCGCGTTCCTTTGTCAGGCCCGGCGGGGGTCGCCGGCGCCTTGTTCGGGTTCATGGGGTCAACTTGTAAGCTGTCGACAGTTGACCCGCGACAGTCTTAAGCAATATGCGGGCCCACGTCATGGGGTAAGCCCTTGGGTATTGGGCGCAAGCCCCAACAGAACGACGTCGTACGAGGGAAAAAACGCCAAAACGCCGACGGCGCGCACCGGAAAGTGCGCGCCGTCGGCGTGGCTGGCGTGGGTCGTTCGTGCGCCCGGGCGCACCGATGAAGTGCTAGGGCAGGCGCCCTTCCTGGCGCAGTTGCGCGCCGATGCGCCGGATCTCGGCCTCGCCCTGCTCGAGCGTGGAGCGGCTCGTGTGCACCGAGTAGTGCCCCATCACCAGTTCGTGCGGATGCTTCACCGCCGAGCCCAGCACGAAGGCCGTGTCGCCACGGGCGGTGAAGTCGATCGCGTCCTGCGACGCTTCGAACACCGCGAGTTCGCCGCCGCCGATGGGGCCGCCCCGGCCATCGCCGGTTTCGAGCGCGCCTTCGTTGACCGCGACCCAGCCCACCGTGTGCCCGGCCGGCGGCACGTAGCGCCAGTGCTCGCCGTCTTTCAGCTGCACGGCCAGGTAGTTCATCGACGCGGGCGCCGCTATTGCGCTGCGCGCCGCGCCGTAACGCCCGAGCAGCACGCGCGCCGGGCCTTCCTGCGGCACCTGCGAGGGCGCGAGGTAGAGGCTTTGCGCGGGCGCGTTCTCTTCCGAGGCCGGCAGCGCCACCCACAGCTGGAAGCCGCGCACGCGCGTCACGCCCGGCGCGGGGCCGCCGGTGTGCCACACGCCGTTGCCGGCGCGCATCCACTCCACGCCGCCGCCCAGCAGCCTGCCTTTCTCGCCGGTCGTGTCTTCGTAGAGCGTGTCGCCTTCGATCAGGTAGGTGAGCGTGGCGATGCCCGAGTGCGGATGCAGGCCGAAGCCCTTGTGGCCGCCGGTGGTGTCGAAGCCGAAGAGGTCGAGGAACACGAAGGGCTTGAGGAATTCGCCCAGGTCGCCCGGGCTCACCAGCCGCGTGATGCCGCCGTGCTTCGCGCCGCGCGTGCGGTAGACGATGGCGCGGGCCTGCGTGACTGCGTCGGTGCTCATGCGGCCTCCCTTGCGGTCTTCAGCGCGCGGGTCCACCAGGCCATGTCGTCGAGCATGGCGGTGGCAGCCTGTGCGAGGTGAGGGAAGTCGTCGAACGACTTGCCCTGCCGCCAGATGCCCATGAACTCCACCATGCCGATGTGCACCGCATGGCGCACCGGTGCCATCTGCATCTCGACGGCAACGAGCCGCAGCTGCTCGACGGCCCGGGCCGCGCCCACGCCGCCGTAGCCCACGAAGCCGATCGGCTTGCGGATGAACTCCTTGTAGGCCCAGTCGATCGCGTTCTTCAGCACTGCGCTCGGGCCGTGGTTGTATTCGGGCGTGACGACGACCAGGCCGTCGAAGGTGACCAGCTTCGCCTGCCAGCGCTGCGCCGCCTCGTTCTTCACCGGACCCCACGCGGGGGCGCCGGCCTCGTCGAAGAAGGGCAGCGGATGGTCGCGCAGGTCGACGAGTTCGAAGGCCAGGTCGGTGCGCTGCTTCGCGATCTCGTGGATCCAGCGGGCGGGCTTGTCGCCGAAGCGGCCTTCGCGGGTCGAGGCGATGACGATGCCGATGCGGGGTTGTGCCTGGGTCATGGGGGGCTCCTGATGGGTTGGCATGGCGGCCGGGTCGGCCATGCACCGAAGCTTAGGCACGCACCCATTGATCGACTAGACGGTAGAGTCGGATTGCACTCATCCAGAATTCGAAGGAATCAACCCGCCATGTTCGACCTCAACGACATCGCCATGTTCGTGCAGGTGGTGCGCCACGGCAGCTTTGCCGAGGCGGCCCGCCGGCTCGGCCTGCCGCCCAACACGGTGAGCCGGCGCGTCCAGCAGCTCGAGGCGCAGCTGGGCACGCGGCTGATGCAGCGCTCCACGCGCAAGCTGACGCTGACCAGCGCGGGGCAGGCATTTCATGAGCGCTGCGCGGGGGCGGTCGACGGGCTGGTGGCGGCGGGGCAGGAACTGGTGGCGGGCGGGCAGGCGCCCAGCGGGCTGGTCCGGGTCGCGGCCCCGGCGGATTTCTTCGATTTCTTCCCGATGGAATGGGTGGCGGACTTCCTGGCCGAACACCCCCTGGTCAGGCTCGACTTCGTACTCAGCGACGCCGCCGCCGACCTGATTGCCGAGCAGATCGACGTGGCGTTCCGCGGCGGCGTGCTGCGCGATTCCGGCTACATCGGCCGTCGGCTGGCCACACGCAGCGGCGGCCTGCTGGCCAGTCCCGCCTACCTCGCGCGGCGCGGCGCGCCCGCGACTTTGCAGGCGCTGGCAGACCACGACTGCGTGACGCCGCCGCATCCGGCCGGCCACACCACATGGCGGCTCATGGGCCCCGACGGGGTGGAAGAAGAAGTGCAGGTCGCCGGGCGCTTCACCGGCAACACGGCGCAGGCGCTGCGCAAGGCCGCGCTGGCCGGCATGGGCATCGCGCAGCTGCCGCCGTCGATGGCGACGCGCGACGAGCAGGAAGGGCTGCTCGTGCGCGTGCTGCCGCAGTACGCGTACACGGGGCGGGGGCTGAGCGTGGTGTACCCGAGCCGCAAGCACCTGCCGCTGGCGGTGTCGGCGTTCATCGAGATGGTGGTGAGCAAGCTGGGCCAGCTGGACCTGCTGCAGGCGCCGCCGCTGCCCGGGAAAGCCTAGTCACCAGCGCTCTTTCGTTTCCACTGAAAATGCCACCCCATGAAAATCGAAAAAGACACCGTCGTCACCATCAAGTACAAAGTCTCCGACGCCCAGGGCAAGCTCATCGAGGCGAGCCCCGAGCCGATGGCCTACCTGCATGGCGGCTACGAGAACACGCTGCCCAAGATCGAGGAAGCGCTCGACGGCAAGGAGAAGGGCTACCAGACCGTGGTGAACCTGTCGCCCGAAGACGCCTTCGGCCAGCGCGACGAGGCGCTGGTGCGCAGCATTCCCAAGGCCGAATTTCCGCCCGGCGTGAAGATCGGCGGACAGCTGCAAGGCCGCCTGGACGACGGCACCGAGCATGTCTTCACCGTGATGAAGATCAAGGGCCCGGTCGTGCTGCTCGACGGCAACCACCCGTGGGCCGGCAAGGCGCTGAAGTTCAGCCTGCAGGTGACGGATGTGCGTGCGGCGCTGCCGGTGGAGATCGAGCACAAGCATGTGCACGGGGCGCACGGGCACCATCACTGACGACTGAAGCGGCCGGGTCGCCGGGACCGGCGGCCGCTCAGTTCTTCTTCCAGAACCTCGGCGCGTCCCCGATCTTTCCCAGCGTCTTGCGGCAGGCCTTCGCGCCGCCCGCATGCCGCGCAGTGAACCAACCCACCGCAAACCAAGCGCGCGCATCGCGTTCCGTAGCCTCGCGGTACAGCGCCAGCGCCACCGCCTCGTCGTTGAACTCCCCCAGCGCGTCCTGCGCGGGCCGCAGCGCCTTCAGGTAGCGCTCCGCGGCCTCCTTGTCTTCGCCCTCGAACAGCGGCGCCACGAACTCCGCCAGGTAGCGCAGGCGCTTGAGCCGCTTGCGCACGCGGTGCTGGCTTTCGGTTGCCAGTGACTCGAAGCGCTCGCCGTCGCGCACCGCCTGCTTGTGCAGCTTCTGCAGGCGCTTGCGCAACAGGCGGCGGGCGTCGTCGGCACTGGCCGCGGCGGATTCCGCCGGCGCCAATGCGGTGAAGCCGATCAGCGAAACCAGCACGTTCTGGAACGCCGCAGCACGCACCACATCGCCCGCAGACGACGCACTGGACGCCGCATCGCCCGCCATCGGGTCGAAGGCCGGCCCGCCCGCTTCGCGCAACAGGGGCTGCGCGAGCTTCACGACCTGTTCGCGGTCGCGCAATTCGCCGAGCGCGCGGAAGGCGTCGACCAGCGGCAGCTCCCACGCGGCGGCCTCGAACAGCCCTGGGTCCGCATCGAGCGGCGCCAATTCGCGCAGCGCCGTGCGCAGCCGCCGGATGCCGATGCGCAGCTGGTGAATCTGCTCTTCGTCCGCGGGGTCGGTATCGCCCGCCGCAATCTCGCTGGCATTCGGCAGCATCTGCGCCAGGCAGGACGCGACCACGGCCTGCTGAATCGCCCGGCCGTCGGGGTGCTGCGCGGCGAAGCGCGGCGGCTGCGCCTTCACCGCTTCCACGCGGTCTTGCGCGGCCAGCAGGCGCGCGCCGCGCTCGGCCTTCGACACGGTGCCGAACCACAGCCCATGCTGCTGCGACCAGCGCCGCGCGAGCGACACCAGGCCGCGCACGTCGCCGCTCTTGAGTTCCAGCTCCAGCTCGCACACCGGCGATTGGCGCTGTTCGGGCGTGCCCGCGTGCGCGACGACCTTGCCTACGTCCAGCGCCATCTCGACCACCGCGCCACCGGGCCCCGTCACGCGCACGTCGCGCGTGAGCCGCACGATGTCGGTCGATTGCCGTTCGACCAATGCAGCATCTCCCCCCTCCGCCAGCAGTTTGGCGAGCCGTTCGCCCACGGGCGTGCCCTGGTGGCGCTGCGGATCGATTTGCGGCGCCTTGCCCGCCGTGCCCAGGTCGACGTTGTGCTCCAGCCGGTGCAGCGCGTTGTCGCCCGTGGCCTTCACGGTCTGGACCCAGCGCGGGCCTTCCTTGCGCAGCCGCAGCACCATGCCATGGGCGGCCAGCCGGAGGTCGGCGGTGTCGAAGTAGCGGGCCTGCAGGCGGGTGCGCACGACGGCGCCGCGCTTCAGCGCGGCTTCGACGGCCTTCAGGCGGCCGGGGGGAATGCAGAACTTGAACTCGATTTCCATAGCCGCCGATGATGCGCGCGCCGCATCCGCCAGCAGCGCAAAACCCCCGCACCGAAATTCATGTGGACGCCGTCCATTTTCTTTGATATCTTTTGTGGACGGCGTACACAAAACACCGGAAATCCTCCATTCATCCTCATCGACACAGGACGACACCATGGCCACCAAGCAGATCTTCGTGAATCTCCCCGTCAAGAACCTCGACAAGACCAAGGCTTTCTTCGCCGCCCTGGGCTACACCTTCAACCCGCAGTTCACCGACGCCAACGCCGCGTGCATGGTGGTGCAGAAGGACAGCATCCACGTCATGCTGCTGGTGGAAGACTTCTTCAAGACCTTCACGGCCAAGGCCATCGCCGACACCGGCAAGACCACCGAGGTGCTGCTGTGCCTGTCGTGCGAGAGCCGCGCCGAGGTCGACGACCTCGTGGCCAAGGCGGTGGCGGCCGGCGGCACCACGCCGCGCGAGCCGCAGGACTACGGCTTCATGTACGGCCACGGCTTCCAGGACATCGACGGCCACCTGTGGGAGCTGATGTACATGGACCCGAACGCAGAGATGCCCAAGCAGTAACAGCGCAATGCGCCGCCGCACCCCGAGGCAAAGAACGATGCCCATCGTTCCATACGCGCTCTTCACTGTTGCAGGCAAGGCACCTACCGGAAGGCGCTTGCGCCCCGATATTCCAGCCATCGGCAAGGCACCATCGGCCATGCCCCCCATGGAAAGGAATAACGACATGTCCGAAGACAACAACAAGCGCGCGAGCCCCGTCCTGCAGGTCGCGCCCCTCGGGTTCCCGTGGCAGACGATCGACCCGTTCCTGTTCTGCGTGTACCACGATGACGCCTACCCACAGGGCAACAGCCGCATGGGCCCCGAAGCCTCGCTCGCCGGGCGCCAGATCGGCCAGGACTTCAGCCGCAAGGACGGCTGGAGCATGTACCACGGCGACACGGTGCCGGGCTTTCCCTCGCACCCGCACCGCGGCTTCGAGACGGTGACCATCGTGCGCAAGGGCCTGGTCGACCACTCCGACTCGCTGGGCGCCACCGCGCGCTTCGGCGGCGGCGACGTGCAGTGGCTCACGGCCGGCAAGGGCATCGTGCATTCCGAGATGTTCCCGCTGCTCGACGCCGGTGCACCGAACCCGCTGGAGCTGTTCCAGATCTGGCTCAACCTGCCGGCGCGCAGCAAGATGGCCGAGCCGCATTTCACGATGCTGTGGTCCGACGACATTCCGCGTTTCGCGTCCGACGACGCCAAGGGCGGGCGCACCGACGTCGCGGTGATCGCGGGCAAGCTCGGCGACGCCCTGAACGGCCAGGCGCCGATCCAGCCGCTGGCGCCGCCGCCCGATTCGTGGGCCGCGCAGGCCGACGCCGACGTGGCCATCTGGACGATCAAGATGACGCCCGGCGCGCAATGGACGCTGCCCGCCGCCACGGGCGAGGGCACGCGGCGCATGCTGTACTTCTTCAAGGGCGCGACGGCGCACGTGGGCGGCGAGCGCGTGCAGGGCCCGGTGGCCATCGAGCTGCGCGCGGACATGGCCGTCGAGCTGGTCAACGGCCCCGACGAGGCGAGCGAGTTCCTGGTGCTGCAGGGCCGCCCGATCGCCGAGCCGGTGGTGCAGTACGGCCCCTTCGTGATGAACACGCAGGCCGAGATCAGCCAGACCATGGCCGACTACCGGCGCACGCAGTTCGGCGGCTGGCCCTTCGACAATTCGGCACCGGTTCATGGCCGCGAGACGGCGCGCTTCGCGAAGCACCCGGGCGGGCGCGAGGAAGTGCCTGCGGCCTGACCGCGCCGTGCGGGCCGGGGGCGTCAGAGGGTCTTCAGCACCTCGGCGCCCAGCGCGGTCATGCTCGGGATGAACTCGAGCACCTCCGTGCGCGCCACACCGTTCTGCACGAACGGGTCGCGCGCCAGCACCGCGTCGAGCGCCTCCCGGTCACCCGAGCGCGCCAGGATCACACCCCCCTTGCGCGGCACCTGTCGCCCGGAGGCCACGAACAGGCCGCTCGCATAGTGCTTCTTGAGCCAGGTGACATGCGCGTCCATCAGCGCGTCGAGTTCCTCGAGCGGGCGGACGTAGGTGAGGGTGACGATGAACATGGCGGCATGGCGGGAGTTCAGGAAAACGCCATCCTATGGGCTCGGCGTGTTGCCGACTGCGCCAAGGTGTGCGCACCGGTAACCGACGGCGCGCCGGCGCGCGCTAGTCGATCGCCACGCCGCCTTCCTTCACCAGTTTCGCGAACTTGGCCGTCTCCTCGCGGATCTGCTTCGCCATCTCGTCCTGCGTGCCACCCAGCGGCTCGGCGCCGATGGCCTGCATGCGCTGCGCGAAGTCGGGCGAGTGGATGATCTTCACCATCTCGGTGTTCAGCCGCGCCAGCACGTCCTTGGGCGTGGCCGCCGGCGCGAGCACGCCGAACCAGGTGCCGATGTCGAAACCCTTGAGCCCCGCTTCTTCCAGCGTGGGCACGTCGGGCAGCACCGACGAGCGGCGTGCCGTGGTCACGGCCAGCGCGCGCAGCTTGCCGCTCTTGATGTGCTGCAGCACCGGCGTGATGGTGTCGAAGGACATCGCCACCTGCCCGCCCAGCAGGTCGGTGGTGAGCGGGCCGCTGCCCTTGTAGGGCACGTGCAGCAGCGTGGTGCCGGTGCTGGCCTGGAACTGCGTGCCAATCAGGTGCTGCGCCGTGCCGTTGCCGTTGGAGCCGTAGGCCAGCTTCTCGGGCGCGGCCTTGGCCAGCGCCACCAGTTCGGCCACGTTCTTCGCGGGCGTCTGGGCCGCATTGACGACCAGCACGTTGGGCACCATGGCCACCACGGTGACGGGCGCCAGGTCTTTCTGGAAGTCGTAGGGCAGCTTCTTGTAGACGCTGGTGGCGATGGTGTGGTGCACCGCGCCCATCAGCAGCGTGTAGCCGTCGGGCTTGGCCTTGGCCACGTAGTCGGCCCCGAGCGTGGCGCCGGCACCGGGCCGGCTCTCGACCACCACGGGCTGGCCCAGCGACTGCGAGAGCTTGTCGGCCAGCGCACGCGCCAGCACGTCGGTGGTGCCGCCCGCGGGGAAGGGCACGACGAGGCTGATGGGCCGCGCGGGCCAGCCGGCGGGCTGCTGCGCGAAGGACAGCGCGGTTGCACCCAGGCCCAGGCCGAGCCCGAGCCCCAGGGCGGTGGCGCGAAGCACGGTGCGCCGGCGGCGCGCGTCGAAAAAAGCGGTCATGGTGTTTGTCTCCGGCTTGTTGTCGTGGTGCGCGCATCGAGGCGCGCGAATACCGTCGGGGTCGCTTGAAATCGATCAGTCCATCCAGGCACCAGGCCGTCAGGCGGCCATGCGCTGCGGCACGCCGGCGATGTGGTCGCACACCGCGCGCGTCACCTGCGCCGTGGTCGCGCTGCCGCCCAGGTCGCGCGTGTGCAGCGACGGGTTGGCCGTGACGTGCTCCACCGCCGCCATCACGCGGCGCGCGGCCTCGGCCTCGCCCAGGTGCTCCAGCAGCATCACCACCGACCAGAAGGTGCCGACGGGGTTGGCCAGCCCCTTGCCCATGATGTCGAAGGCCGAGCCGTGGATGGGCTCGAACATCGAGGGGTAGCGGCGCTCGGGGTCGATGTTGCCGGTGGGCGCAATGCCCAGGCTGCCCGCCAGCGCCGCCGCCAGGTCGCTGAGGATGTCGGCATGCAGGTTGGTGGCGACGATGGTGTCCAGCGTGGCCGGTCGGTTGACCATGCGCGCGGTGCAGGCGTCGACCAGCTCCTTGTCCCAGGCGACGTCGGGGAACTCCCTGGAGACCTGCAGCGCGATCTCGTCCCACATCACCATCGCGTGGCGCTGCGCGTTGCTCTTGGTCACCACCGTGAGCAGCTTGCGCGGCCGCGAGCGGGCCAGGGTGAAGGCGAAACGCATGATGCGTTCGACGCCCGCGCGGGTCATCATGCTCACGTCTGTGGCGGCTTCGATGGGGTGGCCCTGGTGCACGCGGCCGCCGACGCCCGAATACTCGCCCTCGGAGTTCTCGCGCACGATCACCCAGTCGAGCTGGCCCGGCGCGCAGCGCTTGAGCGGGCCGTCGATGCCCGGCAGGATGCGCGTGGGCCGCACGTTGGCGTACTGGTCGAAGCCCTGGCAGATCTTCAGGCGCAGTCCCCACAGCGTGATGTGGTCGGGAATGTGCGGGTCGCCTGCGGAGCCGAAAAGAATGGCGTCTTTCTCGCGCAGCGCGTCCAGGCCGTCGGCCGGCATCATCTCGCCGTGCGCGCGGTACCAGTCGCCGCCCCAGCCGAAGTCCTCGAAGCTGAACTGCAGCGCGCCGCCGGAAGCCGCGGCCAGCGCCTCCATCACCTCGCGACCCGCGGGGATCACTTCCTTGCCGATGCCGTCGCCGGGAATGGTGGCAATGCTGTAGCTGCTCATCGATGTCCTTGTGAATGTGTGCTCTGTCGAAAGAGCCCACTGTAGGATTCGATGCGCCGAACGATTCATGCCGAAAGTGAATCCATCCTTAACTTCAATTCAACAGTGAGGTGGCCATGACATCCCCCGTCCAGCCCGCCGACCTCGGCTTCTTCGCCACGCTCGCGGCCTGCGGCAGCCTGAGCGCCGCGGCGCGCGAGCTCGGCATCAGCACGCCGGCGGTGAGCAAGCGGCTCGCGCTGATGGAAGCGCGCCTGGGCGTCACGCTGGTGAACCGCACCACGCGGCGCATGAGCCTCACGCCCGAAGGCGAGCTCTACGTGGCCAGCGCGCGGCGCATCCTCGGCGAGATCGACGACATGGCACAGCAGCTCGGCGGCGCCAATGGCGAGGCACAGGGCCTGCTGCGCGTGAACGCCACGCTGGGCTTCGGGCGCAGCCATGTGGCGCCGCTCATCTCGAAGTTCGTGCGCAAGCATCCGCAGGTGGAGGTGCAGCTGCAGCTCTCGGTCAACCCGCCGCCGCTGTCCGACGACGCCTTCGACGTCTGCATCCGCTTCGGCGCGCCGCCCGAGGCGCGCGTGATCGCGCGGCGCATCGCGTCGAACCGGCGCCTGCTGTGCGCCTCGCCCGCCTACCTGGCGCGCGCCGGCACGCCCAAGGTGCCGAACGACCTCACGCACCACCGCTGCATCGGCATCCGACAGGGCGACGAGGCCTACGGCGTGTGGCGCCTGAGCACGGGGCGCGGCACGGCGCAGCGCACCGAGGCGGTGAAGACGCGGGGCGCGCTGAGCACCAACGACGGGGAGATCGCGGTCAACTGGGCGCTGGACGGCCACGGCATCCTGATGCGCGCCGAATGGGACATCGCGCGCTACCTGCGCAGCGGCCGGCTGGTGCAGGTGCTGGCCCACTGCCGCACGCCCGACGCCGACATCCACGCGGTGTACCCGCAGCGCCACCAGCTCTCGGCGCGCGTGCGGGCCTTCGTCGATTTCATGGCCGCGGCGCTGGGCAAGGACGACGCCGAACCGGCGCTCAGCCGCCGCTGAGCACCGAGCCCACCAGCCACACGTTGGCCGCGCCGATCACGCCGAACAGGCCCCAGGCCAGCAGCTTGACCACCGACCCGTTGGCGAAGCTGCCCATCATGTCGCGCCGGCTCGTGAAGCGAATCAGCGGCCACATCGCGAACGGCAGCTGGAAGCTCAGCACCACCTGGCTGAGCACCAGCATCTTGCCCACGCCGCCGTCGCCGAACCACCACACGCCGAGGAAGGCCGGGCCCAGCGCCAGCAGGCGCGTGATCAGCCGGCGCTGCCAGCACGGGATCTTCATGTCGAGAAAGCCTTCCATGATGATCTGGCCCGCGATGGTGCCGGTGAAGGTCGAGCTCTGGCCCGAGGCCAGCAGCGCAATGCCGAACAGCGTGGCCGCGAACGCGCTGCCCACGATGGGTTCGAGCAGCCGGTAGGCGTCGTCGATCTCGGCCACTTCGCGGTGGCCCGTGGCGTGGAAGGCGCTGGCCGCCAGCACCATGATCGCCGCGTTGACCAGCAGCGCGAGCGACAGCGACACGACCGCGTCGAGCGTGCAGAAGCGCACCGCCTCGCGGCGCGCCGCGTCGGTGTCGGCCACGAGCCGGGTCTGCACGATGGACGAATGCAGGTACAGGTTGTGCGGCATCACAGTGGCGCCCACGATGCCGATGGCCAGGTACAGCGCGCCCGGCTGGTGCAGCCGCTCCAGGCTGGGCGCGAAGCCCATCGCCACGCCGAACCAGTTGGGCGGCGCCATCGCCAGCTCGACGATGAAGCAGCCCGCGATGGTGCCCACGAGCCCGAGCACGATGGCCTCCACGCGCCGGAAGCCCGCGCCCTGCAGGCCCAGCACCAGCAGCGTGTCGAAGGCCGTGATGGCGATGCCCACCGGAATCGACACGCCGAACAGCAGGTGCAGCGCCAGCGCGCTGCCCAGCACCTCGGCCAGGTCGCAGGCCACGATGGCCAGTTCGGCGCCCAGCCACAGCAGCCGATTGACGCGCGGCGAATAGTGCTCGCGGCAGGCGCGCGCCAGGTCCTTCTGCGCCACGAGCCCCAGGCGCACGCACAGCGTCTGCAGCAGCATCGCCGCCAGGCTCGCGAGCAGCACCACGAACAAGAGGCCGTAGCCGAAGCGTGAACCGGCCTCGATGTCGGTGGCCCAGTTGCCAGGGTCCATGTAGCCGACCGACACCAGCAGGCCGGGGCCCGCGTAGCGCATCAGCTTCTTGATGAACGGCAGGTCTTGCGGGACGGCGACGCTGCCCTTCACTTCGGACGGGCAGAAAGGCGCGGTGGCCGTGCGGGGCAGCGGAAAGAACATGCGCGCCATGATAGGGACAAGCCTGCGACGTTGTCGCGGACCGGACCCGCGCCCTCTGCGCGGCGGCGCGAAATCTCTTAGATTCGAGCGTCGAAATTCCTACACACCCTGGAGACCTTTCACATGATCCACGTCGTCGCAGTCATCACCGCCAAGCCGGGCCAGCGCGCCGCATTGCTCGAGGCCTTTGCCGCCAACCGCGCGGCCGTGCTGGCCGAAGCGGGCTGCATCGAGTACGGCGCCGCGGTCGATGCGCAAGGCGTCCCCACGTCCAAGGCCAGCTTCGGGCCCGAGACCTTCGTCGTGATCGAGAAGTGGGAAACGCTGGCCCATCTGCAGGCCCATGCCGTGGCGCCGCACATGAAGGAGCACGGCGCGAAGACCAAGGAGCTGGTCGAGAGCAAGCTGATCCACGTGCTCGAGCCGGTCTGAGCCTGGGCGAAAAGCAGCGCGGACGCGCCTTGCGGCCACCCATGAAAAAACGCGCCCTCGGGCGCGTTTTTCATTGAAGCCGCGAAGTCTTACTTCGACACGACCTTCACCATTTCGAGGCACTTGTTAGAGTAGCCCCATTCGTTGTCGTACCAGCTCACCAGCTTCACGAAGGTGCTGTCCAGCGCGATGCCGGCTTCGGCGTCGAAGATGGAGGTGCGCGGGTCGCCGCGGAAGTCGGTGGCCACCACCTTGTCTTCCGTGTAGCCCAGCACGCCCTTCAGCGCGCCTTCGCTCTGTGCCTTCATTTCGGCGCAGATTTCCTTGTACGTGGCTTCCTTCTCGAGCTCGACCGTGAGGTCGACCACCGACACGTCGGAGGTCGGCACACGGAAGCTCATGCCCGTGAGCTTCTTGTTGAGCTCGGGTATCACCACGCCCACGGCCTTGGCCGCGCCGGTGCTGGACGGAATGATGTTTTCCAGGATGCCGCGGCCGCCGCGCCAGTCCTTGTTGCTCGGGCCGTCCACGGTCTTCTGCGTGGCGGTGGTGGCGTGCACGGTGGTCATCAGGCCGCGCTTGATGCCCCACTTGTCGTTCAGCACCTTGGCCAGCGGGGCCAGGCAGTTGGTGGTGCAGCTGGCGTTGCTGATGATGGCTTCGCCGGCGTACTTCTTGTCGTTCACGCCGTAGACGAACATGGGGGTGTCGTCCTTGGACGGTGCCGACAGGATGACCTTCTTGGCGCCCGCGTCGATGTGCTTCTGCGCCGTTTCCTTGGTGAGGAACAGGCCGGTCGATTCGAGCACGATGTCGGCGCCGACTTCGTCCCACTTGAGCTGCGACGGGTCGCGCTCCTGCGTCAGGCGGATCTTCTTGCCGTTCACGATCAGCGTGTTGCCTTCGACCGTGACTTCACCCTTGAAGCGGCCGTGCACCGAGTCGTACTGGAGCATGTAGGCCAGGTAGTCGGGCTCGAGCAAGTCGTTGATGGCAACGATTTCGATGTCGTTCTTGAAGTTCTGCACCGCTGCGCGCAGCACGTTGCGACCGATGCGGCCGAAGCCGTTGATACCGAGTTTGATAGCCATCTGACTTGCTCCTAAGGTTGAAAAACTTGTTGTGAACCGGCAAGAAGAAACGCTGCGCGACGGTCAGTCGCGCAGTGCCGCTTCCACCGTGGCGGCCACGTTCTCCGCCGTGAATCCGAAGTACTTGAACAGTTCCGGCGCGGGCGCCGACTCGCCGTACGTGTCGATGCCGACGACGGCGGCGCAGCCGTACTTCCACCAGCCGCCCGTGCAGCCCATTTCAACGGCGATGCGCGGCAGCTTCTTCGGCAGCACGGCCTTCTTGTAGGCGAGGTCCTGGCGGTCGAAGGTGGTGGTCGAGGGCATCGACACCACGCGCACGGCGATCTTCTTTTCGGCCAGCAGCTTCTGCGCGGCCAGTGCGAGCTGCACTTCGGAGCCGGTGGCGATGATGACGGCGGCCGTCTTCTTGCTCTTGAGGCCCACGGTTTCCGGCTCGGACAGCACGTAGGCGCCGCGGCTGATGTCGCCGAGTTCGCTCTTCGGTGCGTAGGCGATGTTCTGGCGGCTCAGCAGCAGCGCGGTCGGGCGCGTCTGGTTTTGCAGCGCCACGGCCCAGGCCACGGCGGTTTCGGCCGTGTCGCCCGGACGCCAGACGTCCAGGTTGGGAATCAGGCGCAGCGAGGCGGCGTGTTCGATCGACTGGTGCGTGGGGCCGTCTTCGCCCAGGCCGATGGAGTCGTGCGTGAACACGTGGATCACGCGGTGCTTCATGAGCGCGGCCATGCGGATGGCGTTGCGGCTGTAGTCGCTGAACGTGAGGAAGGTGCCGCCGTAGGGGATGTAGCCGCCATGCAGCGCCACGCCGTTCATGATGGCCGCCATGCCGAACTCGCGCACGCCGTAGTTGATGTGCCGGCCGATGGTGCCGTGCGGCACTTCCACCGGGGCTTCGGGCTTGGCTTCGTCTTCGGCGCCTTGCTTGGCGTCGACCGCCGGCACGTTCATGACCACGGCGCCGGTCTTCGCGTCGAAGCGCAGGGCGGCAGTGCTCTTGGTGTTGGTGAGGTTGGAGCCGGTCAGGTCGGCGCTGCCGCCGAGCATTTCGGGCAGCGCGGCGGTGAAGGCTTCCAGCGCGAGCTGGCTGGCCTTGCGGCTGGCCACGGTCTCGGCCTTGGTGTGGGCGGCGACCACGGTGTCGAACGCCACCTGGTGGAAGTTCCTGGGCAGCTCGCCCTTCATGCGGCGCGTGAACTCGGCGGCCAGCTCGGGGAACGCCACGGCGTAGGCGGCGAACTTGGCGTTCCACTCGGCTTCGATGTTGGCGCCGGCTTGCTTGTGGTCCCAGTCGGCGTACACCTCGGCCGGGATCTCGAAGGGCGCGTAGTGCCAGTCGATGGCATCGCGCGTGAGCTTGATTTCTTCGGCGCCCAGCGCCTCGCCGTGCGCCTTGGCGGTGCCGGCGCGGTTCGGGCTGCCCTTGCCGATGACGGTCTTGCAGTTGATGAGCGTGGGCTTGTCGGTCGACTGCTTGGCCTTGGCGATGGCCTTGGACACTTCGGCGGCGTCGTTGCCGTCGATCGGGCCGATCACGTGCCAGCCATAGGCGTGGAAGCGTTCGGCCACGTTGTCGATGTACCAGGGCTTGACCTGGCCGTCGATGCTGATGCCGTTGTCGTCGTACAGGGCAATGAGCTTGTTCAGGTGCCAGGCGCCGGCCAGTGCGCAGGCTTCATGGCTGATGCCTTCCATCATGCAACCGTCGCCCAGGAAGGCGTAGGTGTGGTGGTCGACGATGTCGTGGCTCTTGCGGTTGAACTCGGCGGCGAGCAGCTTTTCGGCCAGCGCGAAGCCCACGGCGTTGGTGATGCCCTGGCCCAGCGGGCCGGTGGTGGTTTCCACGCCGGGGGTCACGTCGACTTCGGGGTGGCCGGCGGTCTTGCTGTGCAGCTGGCGGAAGTTCTTGAGCTCGCCGATCGGCAGGTCGTAGCCGGTGAGGTGCAGCACGGCGTACAGCATCATCGAGGCGTGGCCGTTCGAGAGCACGAAGCGGTCGCGGTCGAACCAGTGCGGGTTCGCGGGGTTGTAGCGCAGGTGATCGCCCCAGAGCGCGACGGCCATGTCGGCCATGCCCATCGGTGCACCCGGATGTCCGGAGTTCGCTTGTTGGACGGCATCCATGGCCAGCGCGCGAATCGCGTTGGCCATCAGGGCTTGGTTTGCCATGGGCATGGGGCTTTCGGGGGAAAAGGGTGGGTGGGATTGGGGGGAACCCGCGATTTTACCGGGCGAGCCCGCCGGGGCGCCGACACAGGCCGAACACCCGTCCGATGCGCTCCTGTGCCGGGCCGGACTGCTAGAGTTGCCACCCATGCATGGGCTGCACCTTACCGCCGACCTCCACGACTGCCAATGCGGCCTTCAATGGCTCACCGACCGGGAGGCCCTGGGTGCCGTCTGCATGAAGGCGGTGGCCGCCGCCGGCCTGCAGGCGGTGGGCAAGCTGGTCCACGGATTTCCCGCCACGCCCCTGGGGCCGGGCGGCGTCACGGCCACGGTGCTGCTGGCCGAATCGCACCTGTGCATCCACACCTGGCCCGAGCAGCGCGGCGTGACGCTGGACGTGTATGTGTGCAACTTCGGCGGCGACCATTCGGCCAAGGCGCATGCGCTGATGGAATGCCTGGTGTCGCTGTTCCAGCCCCGTCACAGCGAGCGCAACGAACTGCAACGCGGGCGCGTGGCAGCAGGCGCGCAATGACCCCGGTCCGCGCGATGGTGCTGGCCGCCGGGCGCGGCGAGCGCATGCGGCCGCTGACCGACGCCTGCCCCAAGCCCCTGCTCGAGGTGCGCGGCAAGCCTTTGATGCAGTGGCCGATGGAAGCGCTGGCCGCCGGAGGGTTCACCAAGCTGGTGGTCAACACCGACTGGCTGGGCGCGCAAATTTCAGACCATTTCGGCGCAACACCCTTGATGGACAAGGGTGTCGCGCTATCAATTTCATACTCCAACGAGGGCCGCGACTTCGGCGGCGCGCTGGAGACGGCCGGTGGCATCGTGCGCGCGCTGCCGCTGCTGGGCGAGGTGTTTTGGGTGGCGGCCGGCGATGTGTTCGCGCCCGATTTCACCTTCACGCAAGCCTCGGTCGAGCGCTTTGTCGCCAGCGGCAAGCTCGCCCACCTGTGGCTGGTGCCCAACCCCGAACACAACCCGAAGGGTGACTTCGGCCTGGCGCCCGACGGCCTGGCGCTGAACACGGCGCCCGAGAAGTTCACCTTCTCCACCATCGGCCTCTACCGCGCCGCGCTGTTCGCGCCGCCGTACTGCGACATTCCGGCCGGCAACCCAGAAGGCCGCAAAGCCCCCTTGGCCCCGATCCTGCGCGCCGCGATGGAGCGCCGGCAGGTGAGCGCCGAGCTCTACGCCGGCCCCTGGACCGACGTGGGCACGCCGCAGCGGCTGCAACAACTCAACGCCGGCCTGGTACCGGCGCCCGACGCATGACGATCGCCCCGCTGCCCGACGCGCTGCGCCTGCTGCCCCTGCGCATTCACGACCTGGCCCTGGAAACGGGCGCGGAACGCAACGGCGGCGCACCCGAAGACCCGCTGAGCGTGCCGATGTACGAAAGCGACTTCACGCGCCTGGGCCTCGCGCCCATGCGCCAGGGCTGGCATGTCGAGTATTTCGGCGAGACCTGGGGCGAGGCCTTCGAAGAAACGCTGGCCTGCCTGGCCCGCCAGGACGTGGCCGACTGCATCACCTCGCTGTCGTTCAGCGGCGTCGACAGCGGAGCGAACGGCACGCGCGACTGGACCTTCGCGCCGCTGCTCGACAGCCCGGTGATGTTCCCGCGCCTGCGCTCGCTGTTCATCAAGCCCACGCAGCCGGAGGACCACAACCAGTCGCTCGTGTGCGCGAGCGGCCGCATCCTCGAGGAAGGCGGCGACATCGCGCGCTGGGTGCGCAAGACGCCGCGCCTGAGCGAGCTCACCGTGCCGAACGCGCCGGACGCCGACTTCTTCGCGGTGCCGCTGCCGCAGCTGGGCAGCCTGTGCATCGGCGCCCATTTCGACACCCAGGGGTTCATCCGCAACCTCGCCGCGGCGGCGCACCTGCCGGCGCTGCGGCTGCTGGACTTTTCCGAATCCACCGAGCAGCAGATGGTGTGGCCGCCCGACCGGGCGCCCGGCGGCATCACGCCCTTCGAGGACTACGAGGCCCTGCTGCAAGGCCCCATGGGCGCGCAGCTGCGCGTGCTGAGGCTGCGCAACACCTGCCTGGACCTGGCGCAGCTCGAACGGCTGCAGGGCGTGCGCAAGGGGCTGCAATTCATGGTCATCCAGTCAACGATCGGCGGGTACGTCAGCCACTTTGCGCAGGATGTGTTCCCATGGCGGCACCTGGTTCCCGCGGACCCCGGACTTGCACCGTATCGAAAGTGAAAACCCATGCTCATTGACACCACGATCTACGCCGAGCGCCGCGCGCGCCTCGCCGCGCAACTGGGCAAGGACGGCATCGCCCTCATCCCCACGGCCCCCGAGCGCCAGCGCAACCGCGACAGCGACTTCCTGTTTCGCCACGACAGCTACTTCTACTACCTGACCGGCTTCACCGAGCCCAACGCCTGGCTGGTGCTCTCGGGCGACGGCCGCGCCACACTGTTCTGCGCGCCCAAGGACCTGGAACGGGAAATCTGGGACGGCTTTCGCCTCGGCCCCGAGGCCGCGCCCGCCGCGCTGGGCGTGGACGACGCCCTCTCGATCAACGAGCTCGACACGAAGCTGCCCAAGCTGCTCGAGAACAAGTCGACCGTGTGGTTTCCCTTCGCCACGCACAAGGGCCTGGAGACCCGCATCGACGGCTGGCTGCAGTCGGTGCGCGCGCGCGTGCGCTACGGCGCGCTGTGCCCCGAGGAGCAGCGCGACCTGTGCGGCCTGCTCGACGAGATGCGCCTCGTGAAGGACGCGCACGAGCAGGACGTGATGCGGCGCGCCGCGCAGATCAGCGCGCGCGCCCACATCCGCGCGATGCAGCTGTCGGCGCGCATGCTGCGCGAAGGCAAGGACGTGCGCGAGTACCACCTGGACGCCGAGCTGCTGCATGAATTCCGCCTGGGCGGCTCGCAGTACCCGGCCTACGGCTCCATCGTCGCGGCGGGCGCCAATGCCTGCGTGCTGCACTACCGCGCCGACGCCGCGCCGGTGCGCAAGGGCGAGCTGGTGCTGATCGACGCGGGCTGCGAGCTCGACAGCTATGCCAGCGACATCACGCGCACCTTCCCGGCCGACGGCAAGTTCAGCGGCCCGCAGCGCGCGCTGTACGACCTGGTGCTGCAGAGCCAGTACGCCTCGGCCGCCGCCACCAAGGCCGGCAACCGCTTCAACGACCCGCACGACGCGGCGGTGAAGGTGCTGGCGCAGGGCATGCTCGACCTGGGCCTGCTCGACGCCAACAAGGTCGGCGGCCTGGACGACGTGATCGACTCGCGCGCCTACTTCCAGTTCTACATGCACCGCACCAGCCACTGGCTGGGCATGGACGTGCACGACTGCGGCAGCTACGTCGAGCCCACGCAGGTCGGCGAAGTGAGCGAGCGAAAAGATCCGCTGTCCAACGAAGTCATCAAGAACCGCCCGAGCCGCATCCTGCACCCGGGCATGGTGCTGACGCTGGAGCCCGGCATCTACGTGCGCCCCGGCGAGGGCGTGCCCGAGCAGTTCCACCACATCGGCATCCGCATCGAGGACGACGCGATCGTCACGGCCACCGGCTGCGAGCTCATTTCGCGCGGCGTGCCGGTGGACGCGGACGAGATCGAGGCGCTGATGCGGGCTTGACCGCCCGCTGCGACACCGGCGGCGGCGCATGCCGCGCCTGCAGGAAGTCGATGAACACCCGCAGCTTGCGCGGCATCTGCGCGCGGCTCGGGTGGTACAGATAGAAGCCCGGAAAGGTCGGCCACCAGCGCTCCAGCAGCGGCACCAGCCGGCCGCTTTCGAAGTCTTCGCGCACTGCGCCTTCGAAGGCCGAGGTGATCCCCGCGCCCGCGCGCGCCGCGGCCAGCAAGACCTCGCTGTCGTTGCTGACCAGCGGCCCCGGCAGCGCGATGTCCAGCACGCGCCCGTCCTGCGCGTACTCCCAGCGATAGAGGCCGCCCGTGCTCAGGCGGTAGTTCAGGCAGCGGTGCTCGCGCAGGTCTTCGGGCACCAGTGGCGGCTTGCGGCCCTTCAGGTAGCGCGGCGCGGCGAAGGTGACCATGCGCAGCGGCCCGCCCACCGGCACGGCCACCACATCCTGTGCAAGGCTTTCGCCGAGCCGGATGCCGGCGTCGAAGCCGCCCTCGACCAGTTCGACCATGCGGTTGTCGCAGACCAGCTCGAGCGTGATGTCGGGCCAGGTGTCCGCGAAGTCGCCCAGGTACGGAAAGAGCAGCAGCTCGGCCGCCACCCGCGAGACGTTCAGGCGCAGCAGTCCGGCTGGCTTGTCGCGCGCCTCGTCGAGGCCTTCGACCGCCTGGGCCAGCGCGTCGAGTGCGGGTCGCGCGCCGTTCAGCAACTGCTGGCCCAGTTCGGTCACGCCGACCCGCCGCGTGGTGCGGTCCAGCAGGCGCACGCCCAGGCGCTGCTCCAGCGTGCGCACGGTCTGCGACAGGGCCGAGGGCGACACGCCCAGTTCTTCCGCGGCGCGCGTGAAGCTGGCGTGGTGCGCCACGCGGGCGAAGGCGGCGATGGCAGGGAGCAGCTCGGGCGACATGGCTTTCATTATGAAGACAGGCTTCACAAAGCATCAACCCCAGCGGTCTTTTTCCAGAGGAATTCCAGGCCTACCTTCGAGGCCATGGCGATGCGACCGCACCGCCAGCCATCTCGAAAGGACATTCACCATGAAGCTGGACAACTACCTCACCCTCGGCCGCTCGGGCCTGCGCGTCAGCCCCATGTCGCTGGGCACCATGACCTTCGGCAGCGACTGGGGCTGGGGCGCCGACGCCGTGGAGTCGCGCCGCATGTTCGACCTGTACCTGGAACGCGGCGGCAACTTCATCGACACGGCCAACTTCTATACCAACGGCAGCTCGGAGAAGCTGCTGGGCCAGTTCATCGCCGAGCGGCGCGAGTCGGTGGTGCTGGCCACCAAGTACACGCTGAACATGCAGCCCGGCAACCCCAATGCGGGCGGCAACCACCGCCGCAACATGGTGCGCTCGGTCGAGGCCAGCCTGAAGCGCCTGGGCACCGACTACATCGACCTGCTGTACCTGCACATCTGGGACAACCTCACGCCCATCGACGAAGTGATGCGCGGCTTCGACGACCTCGTGCGCTCGGGCAAGGTGCTCTACGCGGGCATCTCCGACACGCCGGCCTGGCAGGTGGCGCGCATGCAGACGC
Source organism: Variovorax pasteuri (assembly GCF_051216435.1). Classification (NCBI taxonomy): domain Bacteria; kingdom Pseudomonadati; phylum Pseudomonadota; class Betaproteobacteria; order Burkholderiales; family Comamonadaceae; genus Variovorax; species Variovorax pasteuri. The sequence continues at coordinate 253,993 of NZ_JBPJZS010000007.1, read as the reverse complement.
TGGCCGACCTGCGCGGCTGGACGCCGCTGGTGGCGCTGCAGATCGAGCACAGCCTGATCGAGCGCACCGTGGAGCGCGAACTGCTGCCGATGGCCCACGAGCTCGGCCTGGGCGTGATGGCGTGGTCGCCGCTGGGCAGCGGCGTGCTGTCGGGCAAGTACACGCGCGCCGACCTCGCGCAGATGAAGGGCGCCACGTCGGGCACGGCAGGCGTCTCGGGCACGCGCAAGGACCTGGTCGCCATCAACGGCGCGCTGAGCGGCCGCACGCTCGACATCGCCGACGTGGTCGCGCAGATCGCGAAGGAGCAGGGCCGCTCGTCCGCGCAGATCGCGCTGGCCTGGCTGCTGCACCGCAGCGCGCCGACCGTGATGCCGATCGTCGGCGCGCGCACCTTCGCGCAGTTCAAGGACAACCTGGGTGCGCTCGACGTGGAACTCGATGCCTCGGCGCTGCAGCGTCTCGATGCAGTCAGCGCCGTGCCGATGGGCTTCCCGCACGACTTCATGGCGCTGCCGGTGACGCAGGGCGTGCTCTCGGGCGGCACCGCGGCGCGGCGCCCGGCCTGAACGGCTCAGGCCAGCAACAGGAGCAGCAGGTAGAGCAAGCCGCCGCCCACGGCGACGAGCGCCGCGGCCGACCCGATCCACGGAAACCGCCGCGGCGCGCAGCCCAGCAGCCCGACCGTCGCCAACGCGGCGGCCGTGAGCGCGCCCAGCCACAGCACCCAGCCGATCGAGCTCCCCGCGGCCTGCAGGCTCGCGGCCAGCGACAGGCACAGCAGCACGGTGCCGCCCAGCTGCAGCCAGCGCCGCCACGTGCCCGGCGAGCTGCCGCGGCCGTAGACGTCTTCGCTGTGGCGGTCCATCGCGAGGCTCAGCGCGCAGAAGCCGCCGAGCGAAGCGGCGAACACGAGGGCCAGGAGCAGCGAATCCATCACGAACCCTGTTCCGAGGTGACGAGCGCGGACTGCGCCGCCGGCGTGGCCTTGGCCGCCGCCGGAGCGGCCTTCCTGGCCAGCGACGTGCGGCGCTTGCGCTCCACGATCCAGACCGCGCTCGCCAGGCCCAGGCCCAATGCAATCGCGACGAGGTCGAAGCCGGCCACCGCGCTCGGGCCCGAACGCAGGCTCACGGTCAGCGGCGCGGGACCCGTGAACGCGTTGAGCACCGGCAGCAGCACGAACAGCAGCGCGCCGAATGCCAGCTGCGCCTGCCACATGCGCAGCGTCGGTCGCAGCAGGCCGAGCACGGCGGTCGCGCCCCAGACGATGAAGAACCAGCGGATCTCGACCGCGCCGCGCTCGGCCACGTCGACCGGCACCAGCCGGTTGGCCCAGAAGAAGGCGGCCATCGCCACCGGCAGGCCGGCGACGGCGCCGACATTCAGCCCGTCGACCAGCCGCAGGCCGAAACCGATGCGCCCGCCCTGCTTGAGCGTTTTGGCAAACTTCTGGCGCTCCTTCACGGCCCACAGCAGCAGCCCGGTCGCCACCATCAGGCAGCCGGCCAGGCCCGAGAGGAAGAACAGCGCGCGCACCAGCGGATCGCCGAAGCGCCCGATGTGCAGGCCGTAGAGCACGCCGCGCGTTTGCGCGGCCGGCCGGGGCACGTCACCGAAGGCGCCGATCAGCGCGCCGGTGGCGCCGTTGAACTGCATCGACGGCTGGTCGTACGACAGCTGCGGCCCTTCGGCGCGCGTGAGCGAGACCACCGCGTTGGCATCGTTGGGCTGGTGCACGGTGATGCGGCCCACGGCGGCGCCGTTCCAGTGCGCCGAGGCCTGGGCCAGCATCGGCGCGAGGGGCGCCAGCGGCGCCTTGGTGCCCGAGGCCTTGACCTGGTCGCGGCCGCTGCCCGGGAAGGCTTCGGCGAAGAAGGCCTGCTCGCCGCCGCGGTCCTTGTAGGCCACCTGCGGGCCCCAGGGCATGTACATGAACATCAGCGTGACCAGGCCGGTGTACGTGATCATCAGGTGATAGGGCAGCGCGAGCACCGCCGTCACGTTGTGCGCGTCGAGCCAGGAGCGCTGGCCCTTCTTCGGACGGAAGGTGAAGAAGTCCTTGAAGATGCGCTTGTGCGTGACGATGCCGCTGAAGATGGCCACCAGCATGAACATCGCGCAGAAACCCACGATCCAGCGTGCCCACAGCGCGGGCATGTAGTGCAGGTCGAAGTGCAGGCGGTAGAAGAACTCGCCGCCGCGGGTGGCGCGCGGCGCGGACATCGCTTCGCCGGTGGCCGGGTCGAGCGAGGCGCGGTCGAAGCGGCGGCGCGGCCTCTCGGCGGGTGCGGCACCGGCGGCGGCGGGCGCCGGCGCGGCGAGATACAGCACGTCGGTCGAGGGCTGGCGCTCGGTCGGCAGGTTGATGAACCAGCGCGGGCTGCCGGCGCCGTGCCGCTGCAGGTAAGCCACGGCGCCTTCGGCGGCCTGGAGCGGCGGCACCGCGTGCTGCGCCACCGCATGCAGCTCGGGCTTCATCCAGAACGTGATCTCGTCCTTGAAGTACGAGGCCGTGCCGGCCGCGAACACCATGAACAGCACCCAGCCGACCAGCAGCCCCGACCAGGTGTGCAGCCACGCCATCGACTGGCGAAAACCTTCCTTCATGCGGCGCCCCCGGCGATGCGCAGGAGCACGAACAGCAGCACGGCGAGCGGTGCGGCGGCAACGGCCAGGCCGGTCCATGCGCGCACGGCGGTGCGCGCGGCAAAGACCCACATCACGGCCAGCGCGAAGACGATGAAAGAGGCCAGCGTGCCGGTCATGGCGGCTTCGCTGCGTGCCATGCCGAAGGCGGCGGGCAGGCACAGCGCGAGCACGGCGGCAGAGAGCGCCGCCACGCCGTAGCCGCCGGCAATGGCGGCCACCGCGCGGGACGCCACGCCGAGGCGATGGCGAACGCCGGTGCTCACGCCGCGCGCCGGACGGCGCGCGAGGTCGTTCGGAAATTCATGGGAAAGGGGACGAGGGAATATGCTTGAAGATGAGAATCATACGCATTTGGCGCAATTTCCCCAACCTACACCTCACCCGCCCTGCCTGCGCGCGGGGCAATGCGGCCCCCGGGCGCGCCCCGTGCCCGCCGCCTACTTCGCCTGCAGCAGCGCGCCCGCTTCCAGCAGCACCAGCTCGTTGTCGTCGGCCTTGTTCGGCTCGCGGCTGCTCGAGAAGGGCAGGTTGTTGTCGTTGCCGACCACGATGTGCGTGGCGTCGACCACGTCGACGTTCTCGATGGTGAAGAACGGGAACTTCAGCACGCCGTCGTTCAGCGGCTTGCGCGCGAGCTTGTCGGGATCGGCAATGTTCAGCAGGTCGATGTAGCCGATCTTGCGCACCGGGCCGCCCACGTTGGCGTCGCTCAGCTCGACCTTGTAGACGCGCTTGAACTTCGCGATGTCGTGGAAGCAGTCGGTGCGCTTCTGGCCTTCGGGGCAGGCCTTGTCGCTCGTGCCTTCACCGTTGTCGCGCTCGATGATCAGGCCCATGGCACTTGTGCCATCTCCTGCCTTGCCGTCGATCATGTTGAAGTCGCCGATGGCGTTGCCGTTAGCTTCCAGCACGTACTTCCAGTGGCGCCACGTCCACTGCTCGGTGGCCACGTCGAACTCCAGCACGCGCAGCGCCTCCTTGCCCTCCACGCGCTCGTAGTCCTTGGCCTCGGCGTTCCACACCGGGCCTTCGAGCAGCGCATACAGCTTGCTGCCGTCCTTCGAAGACGCCATGCCCTCGAAGCCCTTGGAGCGCTTGATCTGGAAATCGACCGCGCCACCGGGCGCGCCCGGCGTGGTCACCGCCGGATGGTCGGGCGAGCGCACGGCCTTGCCGTCGACCAGCGTGTCGAACACCGCGAGCACCTTGCCCTTGAGGTCGGCCTTGATCAGGAAGGGGCCGAACTCCTCGCCGATCCACAGCGCGCCGCCGGCGAACTGGAAGCTCTCGGGGTCGAAATCCGAACCCGTCAGGTAGCGCTGCTTGGTGCCCTCGTGGACGATGCGAAACGGCACCTTCTTGTCGGGGTCGTGCAGGAACACGGTTTGCAGCCGGTCGAACTTGCCGCTCTTGAAGTCCACCTTGTAGTGGTTCAGGTAGAGCATGAAGTCGGGCGAGTTGGCCTTGGCGCCCGCGCCGTTGTCGGTGAGGATCCAGAACGTGCCGTCGTCCATCTTCTTGATGCCCGAGTGGCCCTGCAGCGGCTGGCCCTTGAAGGGCACCGAGATCCCCGTGCCGCGCCCGGCCGAGAGGCCTTCGACGGTGCCGATGGCCTCGACGCGCCTGGGCGTCGTGAACTTGCCGCTGACCTGCAGGTCGGCCGGCGCGTCCTTCGGCGCTGCCACGAAGCTCTGCGCGGGCAGCACGGCGTGGCCGGCGAGCGTGGACGGAAAGGCGGTCTGCGCCGCCGCGCTGCCGCAGGCGAGTGCGGTGGCCAGGGCGATGAAGGAAAGGGAAGCGAGGCGCGTCATGAACGTAGAAGTTCCAAGTCGAAAACGCGTGACCATGCCGGGCAGGCATGACGCGACCATGACATCCGGCGGCCATGACATCCGGCGACCATGACATCCGGCGACCATGACATCCGCTCAGGGTGCGATATCCACCGTCACCTCGCGCGATTCGGCGCGTCCCTGGTCGTCGACCGCGCGCAGCACGTAGCGCCGGCCGGACTCCGAAAGGCTCGGCATCCAGGTGATGCCTTCTCCTGGCGCGGCACGGCCGATGAGCGCGTCGTCGGCGAACCAGTACACCGCCTGCGTGCCTGCGGCGGCCTCGGCGCGCAGCACCAGAGGCTCGGGCTTGTTCACGCGCAGCGTGTGGCGCACGCCGCGCAGCGGCGAGGTGATGAGCGGCGCGCCCTCGGGTGCATCGCCGTCCTTCTCGCAGCCGTCGGCCGGTGCGCTCGCGCGCGGCAGCCCGGCCTGGCGGAACAGGCGGCGCATGTCGCTGCCCCACTGTTCCACCACCTGCTGTCGTGCGTTGGGCTGCGGCCCGCACACCACCTTGCCGGTGGTCTCGTCGACCCACACCGCGCGGTGCAGGTTGCTGACCTGGATCGGCGACTTGCCGGCGATGAACCACGTCGTCGCGCGCACCGGGCACAGCGCATCGGGCAGGCCGCCGGTGGCGGCGCACACCTCGACCTGGCGCAGGTCCGGCGGCTGGCGCGACGCGACTTCACCCGGGTCGAGCCGCTCGGCGCGCAACGCGTCGACCATGCGCAGGAACAGCGGCGCGGCCGCATCCACGCCCACCAGCGCGGGGTTGCTGGTGCCGTCGAAGTTGCCCACCCACACCACCAGCACATGGCGGCCGAACACGCCGGCCGTCCATGCATCGCGAAAGCCCCATGACGTGCCCGTCTTCCACGCGACGGCGGGGCGCGCGGGCAAGGTGGTGTCGGGACGCGGCGTGTGGCGCAGCATGTCGAGCGTGATGAACGATGCCTCTTCGCTCAGCAGGCGCAGCGGCTGCACAGGCGGCTCGTCGGGCGCGGGCTGCGTATAGCGGATGGGCTGCGAAATGCCGCCGTTGGCCAGCGTCGCATACATGCCCGCGAGCTCCTCGGGCGTGACCTCGCCGCCGCCCAGCACCAGCGCCAGCCCGTAGTGCGATTCGCTCTGCAGCTTCTGCACGCCGGCCAGCCGCATGAAGTCGTACAGCCCCGGTTTCGAGAGCTTGGCGGCCACGGCCACCGCGGGAATGTTGCGGCTGCGGATCAGCGCCTCCTGCGCCGACAGCGGACCGGCGAAGCGGTGGTCGAAGTTCTCGGGCGTGTAAGGGCCGAAGGAGGTCGGCGCGTCTTTCAGCATCGTGCGCGGATGCAGCAGCCCCTGGTCGAGCGCCAGCGCATAGATGAAGGGCTTGAGCGTGGAACCCGGCGAGCGCTTGGCCAGCACGCCGTTGACCTGGCCCGAAATGGCGTCGTTGCGGAAGTCGGCCGAGCCGATCATGGCGCGCACCTGCATGGTCGAGGCGTCGAGCAGCAGCGCGCTCGCGTTGGTCATGCCCACGTCGGCATGCGTGCGCAGGTACTGGCCCATCACGCGCTCCAGCGTGGACTGCACGCGCAGGTCGATGGTGGTGCGCACCTCCTGCACGCCGCGCTCCTGCGCAAGCAGCATGTCGGTGGCGTGCGGCGCCAGAAAGGGCAGGCTGCCGCGCGACTGCGCCGAAAGCGCGAGCTGCGCGTCAGGCGCATGCTGCTTGGCGGTGGGGTCGCGCTCGGCCCACAGCGCCCACAGGCGTTCGCGCGCCGACTGCAGCTCGGTGTTGCGCCCGCGCTCGGCAATGCGCTTGACGGGGTTCTGCGGAATCACCGCGAGCGTCAGCGCCTCGGGCAGGCTGAGCCTGGCGGCGTCCTTGCGGAAGTAGATGAGACTCGCCGCCTGCACGCCTTCGATGTTGCCGCCGTAGGGCGCGGTGTTGAGGTAGGCCTCCAGGATGTCGTGCTTGCTGAAGCGTGCTTCGAGCCACAGCGCGGCGAAGATCTGCCCGATCTTGCCGGTGGGCGTGCGGCTGTCGATGCCGTACACGCGGCGCGCGAGCTGCATGGTGAGCGTGGAGCCGCCCTGGCGGCGCTCGCCGCTGGCGATGCGCCACGCGCTGCGCGCCAGTGCGGCGGGGTTGACGCCGGGGTGCGCGTAGAAGCGGCGGTCTTCGTACAGCAGCACCGCATCGACCAGCGTGGGCGAGATGCGCGCGAGCGGCACCCAGAGCCGGTACTGTTCATCGCCCGCGAGCGTGAGCCGCATCAGTTCGCCGCCCTGGGCGTAGACGGCGCGGGAGCTGCCGACGGTTTCGCTGAGCGGGGCGTGAGGCCAGAGGCGCAGCAGGGCGAGCAGCGCGGCAATGACCGCAAGGACGACGAGCATCTTGCGCCCCCGTGTCTTGCCCCCTCTCCCGCGTGCGGGAGAGGGCTGGGGTGAGGGGAGCGGCGACGGATCAAGCAGCGTGTTCATGGGAAGGCCTGGCCCTCACCCTAACCCTCTCCCGCACGCGGGAGAGGGGACAAGACCGAAGGCCGCGGTGGTCACTCAGTTGCCCACCACCTGGAAGCGACCACCCGCCGAGCGCGAGAACACGCGCCGGTCGTACATCGCCTCGCCGTACGCCGCCGGCACCACGTAGTCGCCCACGTTGGTCGCGCGCGCCTTGTAGGTCACTTCGAGCAGGTCCTTGCCGACGCCGCCGTAGAACACCACGCGGTCTTCGCGGATGTCGGCGTACTGCACCTGCCACGAGCCGCCGCCGCCCAGGCGCTTCTTCCAGATCGGCGCGTCGGCGTTGGCATCGTCGTCGTCGCCCACCGCCTGCAGCACCGGCTCCAGCCCGCCGGGCAGCACGTCGACCAGCGCCACGTCGGCGATCTGCGCGCGGTCCAGGCTGCGCACGCGCACCCGCACCGTGACCTCGTCGCCGAGCTTCACCTTGGTGACCGGGTTGCCCTTGGCGTCGAGCACCTCGTGGAATATTTCCATGCCCTGGTTCACCGGCGTGGCGGGCACGTTGCGCTCGAAGCCCTGCTCGGCCCAGCTGTAGTACAGGTTGAAGTCGCTGTCGTTCGACAGCTTCAGCTTCGCGGTGCCGGCCGGCACCGCGGCGCGCGTGATCGGGTTCACCGCACCCAGTGCCAGCGCGGCGGCCTGGCCCTGCGCGTTGACGGCGCTCGCCGTGAGCTTGCCTTCGGCGTTCTGCCCCACGGCCTCGAAGTACGAGTCGACCGCCAGCAGCATCGAGGCCGACGACAGGCTGTTGTACCAACCGTCGCGCACCATCGCGGCCATGCCTTCCCACACGGCGGGCTTCAGCGTCTTCAGGCGCGCCGGAAAGTGGCGGCCCACCAGGTGCAGCGTCATGCTGTCGTGCACCAGCGGGTCGTAGTAGGCGCCCCAGACGTTGCGGCGCTGCTTCTTCTCGGTGCGCGCGAGCAGGTCGCTCCACACCGGGTCGAGCAGCTCGTTGGCTACCTGCTCCTGCTTCACGAGCTGGTAGCTCGCGGCGAGGTACACAGCGCCCAGGTCGTCGTTCCAGCCCTGCGTTTTCTTGTTGCGCCAGGCTTCGCGCAGGTTGGCCAGCGCGGCCGGCGCGATGATGCCCTGGCGCGTCAGCAGGTAGGCCGCCTGCGTGCGCTGGCGCCAGCCGTCGAGCGTGGCGTCGCCGCTGCCGAGCCAGCCCTGCAGGTAGGTGTTGGCCTTCTGCAGCAGGTCTTGCGGCACCGGCAGCTTGTGGTCCCTGGCCTCGACCAGCAGGTGCACCGCATAGAGCGTGGCGAAGGCATCGGTGCCCGCGCCGGGCCACAGCGAGAAGCCGCCGTCGGCCGTCTGCCGCGCGCGCAGCTGCACCAGGTAGCGCTCGAAGGTCTTGCGCGCCTCGGGCAGCGGGCCTTGCTCCGCGGTGCGGCCGCGCGCCATTTCCTTCACCAGCTCGGGCCGGCCCGACAGCAGCACCGCCGGGAAGGTCTGGCTCGTGATCTGCTCGGTGCAGCCGTGCGGGTAGGCCTCCAGGTACTGCATGAGGCCGGTCGCAAAGGCCCAGGGCGCGGCCGACACGGCCACGTCGCTCTGGCGGAAGTTCGGGTACAGGTCGGCCTTGCTGCTGAGCTCGCCGGCGCGCTGGAAGCTGCCGGCCTGCACCAGCGTGACGAAGGGCGATGCGGGCCGCACGCTCACCTCGGTCGACAGGCGCGCGCTGAAGGTCTTGTGCGTCGAGGTGAACACCAGCGCCGAAGAACCCAGCACCGCCTGCTCGCCCGGCTTGGCGCGCACGTTGAATTTGGTGCTGGCTTCACCGCGCTCGTTGACCTTGAGCGTCTGCGTGGCGTCGCCCACCACTTCGAGGCCGCCCGAGGCGGTGAGCGTCAATGCAATCGGCGCTTCCTTGCCGGAGCCCGCGATGTTGTTCGCCAGGCCCACGCCCACCTCGACCGTGTCGCCCGGCGCCATGGCGAGCGGTGCGTTCGGCAATATCACCATGTCGCCGCGCACCACGGTGCGCGTGCTCTTGGCGGCGGTGGCTTCGTCGTTGATGGCCACGGCCATCACGCGCAGGCTGCCGTTGAAGCTCTCGGGCACGGTGTAGCTGAACTCGCGGCTGCCGTTCACGTCCACCAGGCCCGACCAGTAGGCCACCGGCTTGTCGCGCTTGCGCTTGAACGGGTTCAGGTGCTTGCCGAGCTCGCCTTCGCCGTCGCCGCCGGGGGCCGCGCCCTGCATGAGCTTCTTGAACTCCGGCAGGATCAGGTCGAGCGTCTGCAGCGTGCCCACTTCGAGCGCGCGCTTCTGAAAGAAGTGCTTCAGCGGGTCGGGCGTCTTGTAGCGCGCCACCTGCAGGATGCCCTCGTCCACCGCGAACACCACGGCGCGCGTGGGCGTGTCGCTGGTGAGCTTCATCTTCACCGTCTGCCCCGGCTTCACCAGCTCGCTGCTGGTGAGCTGCAGGTTGGCCGTGCGTTTGGTCAGCGCGGTGGCGAAGGGCACGATGCCGTACGACAGCGGGCTCATGTAGACCTCGTCCGAGGACGGGTCGCGCACGAAGTGCACGTTGATGTAGCCGGTGCCCTCGAAGTCCTTGGGCAGCACGATCTTCTGCACCGAGGCGGTCTTGTCGGTCTTGAACCACGCATGGGCGTAGACCTTGTCGCGCTCGATGGTGATGAGGCCCGCGCCCACGTACGGGGCACGAATGCTCACCGCTATTTCCTGGCCGGGCTCGTAGTCCTTGCGGTCGAGCGTGAGCTGCAGCTCGGCATTGCGGTCCAGCGAGCGCGACACATTGGCGTTGCCCGCCACGCTGTACTCCACGCGGTTGAGCTCCTGGCCCTGCGCGTTGCGCACCACGTAGGCGAAGTTGCCGGGCGCGGCGGTGTCCAGCGACACGGTGTTGCCTGCTGCGGCAATGGCGAAGGGCTTCTCGTCGAGCACCACTTCCTTCTTGCGCGACTCGTAGCGGTACAGGCCGTTGTCCTGCTTGACGAGCACCGACAGCACCTTGCGCTCCACGCGCTCGAGCTTCAGCTCGGCCACGGCCGTCTTCTTCGCCTGCGGGTCGATGGCGATCACGGTGGCGTTGCGCGCGGCGCCCTTGCTCACGTAGGCCACATCGCCGTCGACCTTCACGCCCACCAGGTAGGGCATGTCGCTCACCAGCGTCTGCGCCTCGGCCGACACGCTGCGCCCGCCCTCGGGCTCGAAGGCCTTGGCCAGCACGTGCACCTGGTAGGTGGCCGCGTCGAAGCGCGACAGGCGCAGGTCGAACTCGGCCTTGCCGTCGGCGCTGGTCTGCACGCTGCCCAGGTCGTCGACCTGCTTGTCGGCGGCGCGCTGCGGGTCGAAGAAGGCGTAGTCGGTGAACGCGCGAAACACCGGGAAGCCCGGGCTCAGCGTGAGCGTGCCTTCCACCTTGCGGTCGGGCGCGGGCGTGCCGAAGAGGTTCTGCACGTCGACGAGGGCCTTCAGGTCCTTCGGCTTGACCCAGCCTTCGGCCGCCTCGCTGCTGAGCCTGGCGGTGACCTTGCTGCGGTCTGGCAGGAACTCCTGCACTTTCACGGTGGTGCTGCCGATGAGCAGGCCTTCGACCTCCGGCGTGCCGGGCGACGATTCGCGCGGCAGGTAGAGGTTGACGGTGTAGTTGCCGGTGGGCGAGCTGTCCTGCGTGGTGTGGGCGATTTCCGCCGCGCCGCCGGGGCCGAGCTTGAGCTTTTCGCGGCGCACGCTGAGGCCGCGCGCGTCGATGATCTCGGCTTCCAGCGGCAGGTCGCGCAGCGAGGTGCCCCAGTTGCCGGCTTTCACCATCATCGCGATGTGCATCGTGTCGCCGGGGCGGTAGATGCCGCGGTCGCTGAACACATAGGCCGTCATCTGGTTCGGCACGCCGGCCGCGCGCAGGCCGCCGACGTCAAAGCGCGAGATGTCCAGCGTGCGGTCGCTGCGGTTGAAGGGCAGGAAGCTCAGGTCGCCGTCCTTGCGCACGACCAGCACCACGGGTGTCTTCTCGCGCTGGTAGCCGGCCAGGTTGGGCAGCTTCGCGGCGCCGGTGGCGTCCGTGGTCTGCGACGCGACGATCATGCCGTTGCGACCCCACACCTCCACCAGCGCATTGGCCACGGGCTGGCCGTTGGCGATGCTCTGCACGAACACGTCGCGCGTGCCGTCGAGCGACTTCTTCGCGACGATGCCCAGGTCGGTGACGAGCACCAGGCGCTGGTCGAGCTGCTGCTCGGGGTTGCCGGCTTCGCCGTTGCTCTCATCTCCGTCGGAGGACTGTTCTTCCTGCTGCTGTTCGTCTTCCGGCTGGGCTTCGCCGCCGCCTTCGGGCTTCTTTTTGGCCTTGGGGTCGTAGCCCTGCACCTTCAGCAGGAACACGCCGCGCCGGTCGGCCACGTCGTTGCGCAGGTACTCCGCGAAGTCGACCGTCTCGTAGTGCGCCTTGCCGGCGGGAATGCTGAGCGGAATTTCCTTCTGGAAGCGGTCGACCAGGTTGTCCGACGTGAGGCCGCCGTAGAACTGCGGATGCGAGAAGTCGCCGTTGGTCTGCGTCACCAGGTGCTGCAACTGCTGCGGCAGCAGGCGGCCGATTTCCAGGCGGATGCCGGGCAGGTCACGCACCAGGATCGGCAGCTTGCGCTCGCCCGACAGCGCGAGCAGCGAGCCCTGGCTCATGATGCTGAGCTCGGGCGCGAAGGTCTTGAGCAGGCGCACGTCCTGGCGCGCCGCACCCAGCTGGTAGCCGCCGGGCGTCTTCAGGCCCTTGGCAATGCGCACCAGCAGGTAGCGCCCGCCCTCGGCCTGGGGCATGCGGAAGCTGACCATGTCGGTCACTTCGCGCTCGCTGGCGATGGGCTGCAGGTTGATCTTCTTCGCGCGGCGCAGCACGGCGTCGGTCACCTTCGCCGGGTCGGCCGACCAGTCGAACTTCTCCTCGTTGTCGTCCTTGTTGCCCTTGGCCTCCTCGGTCGCGGGCAGCAGCCAGGCTTGCACCACGCGCGCCATTTCGCGCTCGTGCACGGGCATGGAGGCGCTGACGTGCATCACGTGCTCGGGCTCGCCGTTCTCGCCGGTGACGATGGTCGGGTCGATGCTGGCGATGCTCAGGCTGAAGAGGCCGGGAATGTCGACCGCGCGGGACACGTCGTTGCGCAAGGCCGGGCCGCCCTTTTGCGCGAGCGCGCCTGCCGTGAGGCTCAGCACCACGGGGCGGGTCTTCTCGGGAATGGGCAGCGGCTCGGACTGCAGGGTGGCGTTGAGGCGCAGCTTGTCGTAGCTGACGGTGAACTTCTCGCTGGCGCACTTGCCGACGCTGAAGAACGAGGTGCTGCAGGCCTGGTCGTAGGTGAGCACCAACCGCTTCTCGAGCTCGGCGGTGTTGACGGGGTGCGAGAAGCGCACCTGGAACAGCGCGCGACGCACGTTGGCCTGCACCGGATCTTGATAGAACTCGGCGCCGGCGATCTGGGCGGTGAACTCGGGGGAGCTGAACTCGTACTTGCGCTGCGCCATCTCGATGTGCGGCGCGAGCGCGTTGCCGGCAAGCTGCACCTTGTAGGGCTGGCCGACGGGCCAGTCTTGCGCGGGCAGGAACTCGAGCCGGTTCTGTTGGGTCCAGGTCCAGCGGCCTGCGATGGCAGGCTCGATGCTGACGCCGGTGGCCTCCTGGCCGATGCGCGCAATGGGCGCCACCGAGGCCGAGAAGTTCATGACGAAGGGGTTCGGCCCCTTGTCGAGCTCGATCAGCGTGCGCTGCGGCGGTTCGATCTTGGCGGTGGCGACGACGGGCTCCACGCGGTCGGGCGTGAGGCCGTGCCACCACTTCAACACATGGGGGCTGGCCATCCAGCCGGCGAGCACCAGCAACATCAGCAACACAAGCCATGCCAACCGTTGCTGAAGCCACTGCAACCCGAGCAGCGCGAAGGCACCCGCGATGCGCAGCCAACCCGGCGGTCGCCATGACCCGATGAGCCCACGGGCCACCGGACGCAAGAAGCCGAGCACACGGCCCAGTCCGCTAAAGAGCACGTCACTGAACGACGCGAGTTTTCGATTGGCGACTTGAAGCATGGATGCCTCCGCTGTTTTTGTTGGCGTTGGGGAGTGTGCTCAGGGCTTGTGAAGCAATGGCGATGTGTGTGAAGTCTTTGTGAAAACCGCACGGGTTTCGGGGCGGGTGAACAGGACGCCGGGTACTCCCCTCCGCGAATGTCCCCCGGGGCTGCGCCCCTCCTCCTTTATTTCGCTGCGGGGAGCACCCGACGCCCTGTCCACTTGGGCACGCTGCCGGAGAACCGCGATCAACGACCGCTGCCAACAGCGATCACGCCCTGAACGACGCATCGGCTTCATCTCAGAACGAGAGCTGCGGTTTGTTCACCATCAGGTAGAACACCACCGCCATCGCCACGAAGGCCGGGTAGCCGAGCAGTTCCCAATAGCGTTGGTACCGCGCGTAGAGCGGCGGCAATGCGGTGCCTTCGCGGTGCGCCTGCGACGCGATGGCCGCCATGCGAATCTGCAGCCACACCACCGGCAGCCAGCACAGGCCCGCGACCACGAACAGCAGCAACGACAGCGCGAGCCACGGCGTGGACATCGGCCAGCCCGCCATGTGCGCCAGCGCGAACCCGGTGGCCGGCTGCAGGATGACGGTGGGCGTGGTGAACCACCAGTCCGCGCGCACCACCAGCCGGCTGACCACCGCCTGCGCAGGCACGCTGCCGCTGCGGTTGGTGAAGAACATGTAGAACGCCGAGCCCAGCCCCGTGCCGACCATCAGCACGCTGGAGACGATGTGCAGCCACTTGAGGACGAGGTACGTGTTCATGGTGTGGCGCGTCGGTACAGGTGCCAGAGCAGGGCGGCGATGGGCAGGTTCTTGAGCAGCGGGCCGAGCGGATGCAGCCACAGGCTCGGCTGGAGCACGGTCGCCACGGCGGTCATGACGGCCATCAACGCGAACGCCGCGGCGTAGCTCGCGCGGCCCGGCCAGCGCCACAGCGCGATGGCGATGAGAAGGTCTGCGGCCGCACCGCCGACGATCAGCCCCTGCACCAGCCACGGCGGCGACGCAATGCCCGCGGCGGCCAGCACCTCGCGGCTCTGCCCGTTCAGCTCGACCAGGCTGGCGACGGCGGTGAAGAGCCACACGGCGACAAGGCTCAGGCGCAGCAGGCGATCGTCGTCGCAACGGGTCATGCCGCGCCGGCCCCGTGCTGCGTGTCGCGGTGCCGCATGGAAACGGCCCAGCGGCTGAAGGAGAAAGAGCGGCCGACCAGCGAATCCCAGCGCGCGCGCCACACATGGAAGTGGAAGGCGTCGAAGACCACGTCGGCGGGTGCCGGCATGTCGAACTCAAAGCGGCGGTGCGCCATGGCCTTGCACCGCGGTTGCCGCCTCTTCGACGATGTCGGTCACCATGCCCCAGCGCGCGAACTCGGGCGCGAATTCGTCCAGGGCCAGCAAGCCGGCGCAGGCATGCGCGCCCGTGGGCAACGCATCGCTGCGCGCGAGCCGGCGCGCCAGCAGGATGGCGGCCATGCACGGGATCTCCGGTCCGTGGTTGTGGTCCGCGGCGATGTGCCAGGCGCGGCGCGCTGCCCGGCCTTGCGTGTCCGTGCCTTCGACGCGCACCACCATGCCGCCCAGCGCGGTGCCGAGCGCATCGAATACGCGGCCTGCCGAATGCAGCAGCGGCGCCAGCTTGCGCGGCGCGGGCAGCAGGCCCACGCGGCGCATGAAGGCCATGAGCGCGAACGCGTGCTGCGCCAGCCCGACTTCGAGCGCGGCGCGGAACATGACCGACTGCACGCCGGAGTAGCGAGAGGGAAGAAGCTCGAGGTCGGGGATGTCGCACAGCGCACCGCGCCTGGGCTTCATGCGCGCGAACTCGATCTTCACCGGGTCGGCCCAGCCGAGCCGCTCGACCCACCGGCCGCCCTGCCACACGCGGACCGGCTCGCCGCAGTAGGCGAGCACGCCGGCCAGCGTGGCCTCGCCGCGCGGCGCGCCTTGGGCCGGGGCGATGCAGATGTCGATGCTGCGAATGCATTGCCAACCCGCCGCGAGGTGGTCGACCACCGCCGAGGACAGCGCGGGCACGGTGCTGGCGCCACTGACCGCGGTGCGGCCCGCGTTGCGGAAGGCGGCATCGAGCGCCGCCGGAAAGTCGCACACGAAGCGTCGGCCGTCGGCCAGGTCGATGTAGTGCGCGCCTGCTGCGGCCACGGCCTGGGGCACGCGGTAGTCCTGGCTTTGAAAGGGCCCCGCCGTGTGGATCACCAGGTCGACACCCAGCTCGCGCAAGGTGGCCGCCAGGTCGCCCGCCTGCACATCGAGGCGGACACCGCGCGCACCGCCGCCGAGCGAATCGGCCAACGCGGTGGCACGCTGCGCATCGCGCCCCGCCACCAGCAACGCGATGCCGGGGTCGGCGGCCAGTGCGCGGCAGATGCGCGCACCGAAGTTGCCGTAGCCACCGAGCACCAGTGTCTTCATGCCACTGCGGTCCCGGCCACGTGCCCGCGCGTGAAGGCCTCCTCGAAAATCGAATAGCCCGACCAGTCGGCATGCGCGAACGACAACCGGCCCGCGACGACGCTGCCGCGGTGCGCGTCGTCCGGCGCGCTGCGCTGCGAACCGATCTGCGCGAGCAGGCCGGGTCTGGGGATGGACATCGCATGCCCGTAGCGCGTGATGTCGATGCGCGTGGCCAGCGAGGGCAGGTCGGGGTGCGGCACCGACAGCTCCGCGAGCAGGTCGTCGCGCCAACCGGTCCAGGGGCGCTCCAGCAGGAGCTTGCGGCCGTCGACCGTGTCGTAGCTGCTGGCGCCCAGCGGGCGGTACCAGCTCAGCACGGTGCCGCGCGGTGTGGGGTCCAGTGTCTGGTGGCGCGCGTCGACATAGCCCAGGCCCTTGGTGCCGTACACCACGTTGTCCCAGCTCGGCGCGGCGCCGTGCCGGTCGGCCAGCGGCCCGCGCAGGTGGATGTTGGCCACCAGCCAGGGCGCGTAGCGCACGTGCGCGGCGGCGTTCTTCAGCACCTCGGGCGGGTTCTCGACCACGCGCGCGGCGATGAACACCGGCAGCGCGACGATGCAGCGCTCGGCCTGCCAGCGCACCAGCGACTTCGTGGCGGTGTCCCACGCATCAACCTCGACGCCGCCGCGCACGTCGGCGATGCGTGTGACGACCTGGCCGGTGCGCAGCCGCTCGCCGAGCGGCTTGGCAAGCTGCTTCGTGAGCCAGCCGTTGCCTTCGGGCCAGGTGAGGATGCCGTCGCGCTCGGGGTTCGCGTCATTGGCGCTGCCGGTCGGATCGCCGGGCGCATGAAAACCGTGCCGGCTGGCGAAGTAGTGGATGCCGGCCCAGGCCGACACCTGCGCGATGCCCGCGCCGTAGTCGTCGCGGCAGCAGTACTCCAGGTACCAGCGCAGCTGCACGTCGCTGAAGCCCTCGCGGTCGAGCCAGCTCGAAAAGGGAATCGCGTCGAGCGCCAGCAGCTCGGGCGTGACGGCGACCTTGAGCGTGGGAATGGCGAAGTGCGCCGCGTGCTGCAGCGCGTCGATGCGCTGCGAGAACTTGCGGTACTGCGCCAGCGTGCCTTCGCCCACGCCGTGCACGGGCAGCAGGCCGTCCTGCCATTCGCCCTGGAAGAACAGGCGTTCCTGCGGGCTGTGGCACAGCGTGACCTCGTCGTACGCCCAGCGGCCCGCCACGCGGCGGCGCAGGCCGAGCTCCTCGAGCAGGTCCTGCACCTCGCGCGCATCGTCGCCGGGCACGGGCAGGTAGTGCGCGCCGAGCGGGCAGGCAATGCCGTTGACCATGCCGCCGCGCGCGTTGCCCCCGGCCGTGTCTTCGAGTTCGAGCAGCGTGAAGTCGTCGATGCCCGCGAGCCGCAGGGCGCGTGCGGCGGCGAGCCCGGCGACGCCGCCACCGGCGATGACGACACGGGTGCGCTTCACGACAGCGGGTGCCGCGCTCTTGAGCGCGCCGTCGCGCATCGCATGGCCGCGCGCCACGTCGATGCCGGTGAAACCGCCTTCAATGGGCGCGGGCGGCGCCTCGCAGCCCGCAAGCGCCAGGGCGCCCGCCGCACCTGCGGCTGCGCCAAGGAAGCCACGGCGCTTCATCGGATCCGTTCCCTTCGGGGAACACCGCGGATGCGGCTTCGCCGGGCCGCAGGTGTTGCCCCCGGCAGGGGGTTGGCGAAGCGACACGAAGTGCACGCAGCCTGGGGGCGAGCCATATCAATGCGCCATCACCTTGCCCCACTCCTGTTCGTAAGTGGTGACGAGGATCTGGTTCGACAAACGGTTCACTTCCGTCGGCACGCGCGCCATGTCGAGCGGAAAGTCGAACATCAAAGGCAGCGTGGAAGGCGAGAGAAAACGCAGGCCCGGCGGCAGCGCGTCGGGCATGCGGTACGGCCGGCGGCTCGCGATGATGTAGCCCCATTCGCCGAAGCTCGGCACATGCGCGTGGTACGGGGTGGCGCGCAGGCCCACCGATTCGATGGTCGTCGCCACGGTCCAGTAGCTCTTGCGTGCCACCAGCGGCGAGGTGGTCTGGATCACCGCGTAGCCGCTGGCCGACAGGCGCTTTTCGAGCAGCGCATAGAAGCTGTTGGTGTAGAGCTTGCCGATGGCGAAATTGGTCGGGTCCGGAAAGTCGACCACGATCACGTCGTACATGTCGCCGGGTTGCTGCAGCCACTGGAAGGCGTCGGTGTTGACGATCTTCACCTTCGGCGAGGACAGTGAATGGCCGTTGAGCGCGGCCAGCGTCTCGTGCGTGGTGAAGAGCTGGGTCATGTTCGGGTCGAGTTCCACCAGCGTGACCGACTCGACCGACGGGTACTTCAATATCTCGCGCACCGCCATGCCGTCGCCGCCGCCGAGCACGGCGACCTTCTTGGGCGCGCCCTGCGCGGCCATCACCGGATGCACCAGGGCCTCGTGGTAGCGGTACTCGTCGCGCTCGGCGAACTGCAGGTTGCCGTTCAGGAACAGGCGGTGGCCGAGCAGCCCGCGCGTGACCACGATGCGCTGGTAGGGCGAGGTGGCGCTGAAGACGATGTGGTCCTGGTAGAACTTGTCCTCGGCCAGCGTCGTGATGTGGTCAGCCCAGATGAAGGCCGCGAGCAGCGCGGCCAGCGCCAGGAAGCAGGCCACCGCATGCGCGCCGATGCGGCGCAGCTCATGGCGGAACAGCCACAGCGCCCACACCGCCACGGCGGCGTTCATGAAGCCGAACAGCAGGCCGGTGCGGATCATGCCGAGCTGCGGCACCAGGATCAGCGGGAACGCCACCGACACCGCCAGCGCGCCGAGGTAGTCGAAGGTGAGCACCTGCGACACCAGGTTCTTGAGCACGATGTTGCGCTTCAGGATGCGCATCACCAGCGGAATTTCCAGCCCCACCAGCGTGCCCACGACCATCACCAGGCCGTACAGCAGCAGGCGGAAGGCGCTGGGCACGTAGGCGTTGGCCAGGAACAGGATCGCTGGCAGCGCGCCGCCGATCAGCGCCACCATCAGCTCGATGCGAAGAAAGTGCGCGGGCAGCTGACGGTCGAAATAGCGCGAGAGCCACGAGCCCACGCCCATGGCGAACAGGTAGGTGCCGATGATGGTGCTGAACTGCAGCACCGAGTCGCCGAGCAGGTAGGAGCTCAGCGCGGCCGCGCTCAGTTCGTAGACCAGCCCGCAGGCGGCGACCACGAACACGCTGGCAAGCAGCGCGATCTCCACGGGTTGCGGCCCCCGCGCATCCGGGGTGCGCGCGGGCAGGGCCGCGTCGCTCAATGGATTGCTGCGGCCACGATGATGCTGATGCCCAGGCTCATCGCGGCAACCACCAGCCCCAGCGCCACGTTCTGCTTCTCGACGATCTCGCCCCACAGGTCATAGGGCGTGATCTTGTCGATGATCAGGAAGCACAGCCAGAAGATCACGACGCCGATCAGCGCGTACACGAGCGATCCGAGGACCACGCCCGGTTTCAGCCATTCAAATCCCATGGGGACCTCCAGTCGTAGTAATAAGAAACATCGCGTGCATCTTCGCCGTCATTTGTGGCCGCCGCCACTCGAATAGCCGCCGTACGAGCCGCCCGAACTGCGCGAGCCGCCGGACGATCCGCCGCTGCAGGTGCTCAGGATGATCAGCAGGATGATGATCACCACGATGATGAGGATGATGGTGCCGCAGCCCATGCCCGAGGCGGCGCTCACGGGCAGCGCGTCGGCCCGCTTGAACATGTCCTTCTTGGCGTCGAGCTTGAAGGCGGTGGCCACCACGCCGCTGTCGAGCTTGATGCCCGACGACCACGTGAGCTCGTTGGCCGAGCGCTCCATCGACAGCAGCGCGGGGCCGTTCGCAAAGTCGCGGTTGAAGGTTTTCTGCCCGCGCTCGACCTGCCAGTAGAACTCGCCCGCCACGTAGGTGGTCTCGGCGTTGTAGGCGTACTGCTGCTGGTAGCGCTTGTTGAGGTAGGTGGCGGTGCTGCCGTTCTCGGCCATCACCGGCGCGCCGGTGGTCGGCTTGACCATGCTCCAGCCGTCCTCGGCGTCCACCAGGAAGCTGAAGCCGCGCTTCTTGTTGTAGAGCAGGTACTCGTCCCAGCCGAACATCTCGTCGTCGCCGGGCTCGGTGCCCATGCGGTGCTGGAAACCCACGACCTGCCACTGCGCGCCCTGCAGCTGGCCCGTGGCGCCCAGCGCGATGAGCGGGCGCACGGGCTCGTCCTGCGTGGCGTGCTTCAGCTCGCCGCCGATGCCTTGCGACAGGTCGATGATGCTGTTGCACGAACGGCAGGTGATGCTCTTGCTGTCGGCCAGGTTGACGGTGACGGGCGATCCGCAATTGGGGCAGTTGAAGCTGCGGCCCGTCTCGTTCTTGGCGGAGTCCTCGCGCAGGCCGGTGAGCTGCAGGTCTTCGAGCTGTACCGAACGGCCCAGGGAGGCCGCCGGCGGCGCGGTGCCGTAGTCCAGGCTGAGCACCAGCCCCTTGTCGTTGCGCAGCTCGACCATTGCGAACGAGCGGCCGAGCTCGGGCAGGTGCGGCAGTTCGCCCTGCGCGGAGGTCAGCGCCACCTGCTCGTTCGAGGTGACGGTGTAGCTCTGGCCGGCGAAGGCGGTGGTGGCGCCCACGCGCAGTTCGTTCCAGGGCGGCGCGGTGCGCTGGATGTCGAAGGGCAGCGCGAACACGTAGGCGCCGTTGTCCTCGCTCAGCACGCCGGTGCGCTCGCCGTCGAGCGCGGCGATCCACTCGGTCCAGCGGCCGCCGGGGTAGGTGTACTGCAGGCGGCCGATCAGCGTGAAGGGCTTGTCCTGGATGCGGCCGGCGGCGAACAGCTGCAGCGGGCTGAAGTCGTCGAACAGCTCGGCCATCTTGCCGGTGCGCGCGAGCGTGTCGCCCTGTCGCACGACGGTGCTCTGGCAGTAGGGACAGACCGCGTGCGTCGACTGCGCCGAGCGGAATTCGACCGGCGCGCCGCAGCCGGGGCAGGGCGCGCGGTAGTAGCGTTGGTTGCCGGTTTCCTCAGCCATGAAGCGATGCTGAAGACAAGGCGAACGAGGCGGGAGATACCGCGGAACCGGCTACGCCGGGCCGCAGGTATCGCCCCCTGCAAGGGGGGAGGAGTAGCGACACGAAGTGCGCGAAGCCTGGGGGTTAGACCAGCTTCTTGAGCAGTTCGACCTTCTTGGCGTCGAACTCTTCCTGCGTGAGGATGCCCTTGGTCTTGAGTTCGCCGAGCTTCTCGAGCGTGGTCATCACGTCGGTCGCGCTCACCACGGCCACGGCGGGCTGCTGCTGCGTGGCTGCGGCCTGGGCGGCCGCGTTCGGGCTCAGGCCCTGCGCGAGGTTCTGCGCCAGCACCTGGCCGAGCGCCACGCCGGCACCCAGGCCCATCGCGTCGCCGGCGATGCCGCCGCCGTTGGCAGCGCCTTCGGCGAACTTGGGGATGGCCTGCGCCGTCTGGTACTGCATGAACTTGCCCATGTCGTTGCCGACCATGCCCATGCCGATCTTCTGGTCCAGGATCTTCTGCAGCTCTTCGGGCAGCGAGACGTTCTGCACCGTGATGTTCTCGAGCTTGATGCCGATCTTCTCGAACTCGGGCACCAGCTGCGCGGCGAGCGCCTGGGCGAACTGGATCTGGTTGGCCGCGAGGTCGAGGAAAGGCACGCCGCTGGACGCGATGGCGTTGCTGATGTTCTGCAGCACCAGGCCGCGCAGCTGGCCGTCGAGGTCGGCCACGCTGTAGATGTCGCGCGTGCCGGAGATTTCGGTGTGGAACAGCTTGGCATCGCCGATGCGGAAGCTGTAGTTGCCGAAGGCGCGCAGGCGCACGGCGCCGAAGTCCTTGTCGCGGATCGTGATCGGCTGGGGCGTGCCCCACTTCTGGTCGACCTGCTGGCGCGTGCTGAAGAAATAGACGTCGCTCTTGAAGGGGGACTCGAAGAGCTTGTCCCAGTTCTTCAGGTACGTGAGCACGGGCAGCGTCTGCGTCGTGAGCTTGTACATGCCGGGGCCGAACACGTCGGCCACCTTGCCTTCGTTGACGAACACGGCCACCTGCGACTCGCGAACGGTGAGCGAGGCGCCGTTCTGGATTTCCATCTCCGCCATCGGGAAGCGCCAGGCCAGCGTGCCATCGCCGGTCTCCGTCCACTGGATGATGTCGATGAACTGTTTCTTGATGAAATCCATCAGCGCCATGGTCGCTCCTCTTCAGGTTTTTTCAGGTTTTGTCCGAGCCGTGCATATTGCCACAGCGACTTGACGGCGCAACCCGTGCATTTGGTCATGGGCGCCCCCGGCCATGCGGCGTATGGCCTCTGCCAGGGGCCTTGCGGGGCGAGGTCTACAATCGGCGCCCCCAGAAGAAGCGCCACCAGGAGCTACAGGCACATGTCCGATTCGACCCCCTCGACCTCATCGACTCCCACGCCCGAAGACAAACGCGCCGAGCTGCGCCGTGCCGCCCTCGAGTACCACGAGTTTCCCGTCCCCGGCAAGATCGCCATCGCGGCGACCAAGCAGATGGTCAACCAGCGCGACCTGTCGCTGGCCTACTCGCCCGGCGTGGCCGCGCCCTGCGAGGAAATCGTCAAGGACCCGCTGAACGCCTTCAAGTACACCTCGCGCGGCAACCTCGTCGGCGTGATCAGCAACGGCACCGCGGTGCTCGGCCTGGGCGACATCGGCCCGCTGGCCTCCAAGCCGGTCATGGAAGGCAAGGGCGTCCTGTTCAAGAAGTTCGCCGGTGTCGACGTGTTCGACATCGAGATCGACGAGAAGGACCCGGTCAAGCTGGTCGAGATCATCGCCTCGCTGGAACCCACCTTCGGCGCCATCAACCTGGAAGACATCAAGGCCCCGGACTGCTTCTACGTGGAGCGCGAGCTGCGCAAGCGCATGAAGATCCCGGTGTTCCACGACGACCAGCACGGCACGGCCATCACCGTGGCGGCCGCCATGGTCAACGGCCTGAAGGTGGCCGGCAAGAACATCGCCGAGGTCAAGCTGGTCACCTCGGGCGCCGGTGCCGCGGCGCTGGCGTGCCTGAACCTGCTGCTCAAGGTCGGCCTGAAGCGCGAGAACGTGTTCGTCACCGACCTGGCCGGCGTGGTCTATGAAGGCCGCGAAGAGCTGATGGACGACGACAAGCGCCAGTACATGCAGAAGACCGACATGCGCAAGCTGTCGGAGGTGATCGTCGGTGCCGACGTGTTCCTGGGCCTGTCGGCCGGCGGCGTGCTGAAGGCCGAGATGGTGGCGAAGATGGCGGCCAAGCCGGTGATCTTCGCGCTGGCCAACCCGAACCCCGAGATCGCCCCCGAAGACGCCCATGCGGTGCGCGACGACGTGATCATGGCCACCGGGCGCACCGACTATCCGAACCAGGTCAACAACGTCCTGTGCTTCCCGTACATCTTCCGCGGCGCGCTCGACTCGGGTGCGACCACGATCACCGACGAGATGGAAATCGCCGCGGTGCACGCCATTGCCGACCTGGCCCAGGCCGAGCAGAGCGAGCGCGTGGCCGCTGCCTACGTCGGTGAAAAGCTGTCCTTCGGCCCCGAATACCTGATTCCGAAGCCCTTCGATCCGCGTCTCATGATGAAGATCGCGCCGGCGGTGGCCAAGGCCGCCGAGGAAAGCGGTGTGGCAACGCGTCCGATCAAGGACATGGACGCCTACCGCGACAAGCTGCAGAACTTCGTCTATGCCTCGGGCACGACGATGAAGCCGATCTTCGAAGCGGCCCGCCGGGCGCAGAAAAAGCGCGTGGCGTACTGCGAAGGCGAGGAAGAGCGCGTGCTGCGCGCCGCGCAGATCGTGGTCGACGAAGGTATCGCGCGCCCGACGCTGATCGGCCGCCCGGCCATCATCGCGCAACGCATCGAGAAGTTCGGCCTGCGCCTGAAGGAAGAGCTCGACTACGACATCGTCAACGTCGAACAGGACCACCGCTACCGCGACTTCTGGCAGACCTACCACCGCATGACCGAGCGCAAGGGCCAGACGGTGCAGACCGCCAAGATCGAGATGCGCCGCCGCCTCACGCTGATCGGCGCGATGCTGCTGCACAAGGACGAGGTCGACGGCATGATCTGCGGCACCTGGGGCACCACGCTGATCCACCTGCACTACATCGACCAGGTGATCGGCAAGCGCCCCGGCGGCTGCGAAAGCACGCCGCAGGACGTGCCGGTGTACGCCTGCATGAACGGCCTGCTGCTGCCCGACCGCCAGGTGTTCCTGGTCGACACGCACGTCAACTACGACCCCTCCCCCGAGGAGCTGGCCGAGATCACGACCATGGCGGCCGAGGAAATGATGCGTTTCGGCCTGAAGCCGAAGGCCGCGCTGCTGTCGCACTCCAACTTCGGCACCAGCAACGAGCCCAGCGCCATCAAGATGCGCAAGACGCTCGACCTGCTGCGCGTGCAGGCACCGTGGCTTGAGGTGGACGGCGAAATGCACGGCGACGTGGCGCTGGACAGCAAGCAGCGCGCGATCGTCATGCCGCACAGCGCGCTGGCCGGCGACGCCAACCTGTTGGTTTTTCCGAACATCGACGCGGCCAATATTTCGTACAACCTGCTCAAGACGGCGGCCGGCGGCAACATCGCGATCGGCCCGGTTCTGCTCGGCGCGGCCAAACCTGTGCACATTCTCACGGCCAGCGCGACTGTTCGGCGCATCGTGAACATGACAGCCTTGACAGTGGCTGACGCAAACGCCGAAAGATAGGCGCTTTGGCGAGAGTGGTCGCCAACTTAAAATACCACTCGCCCCCTTGGCGACTGCTCAAACTTTGGGCAGTCGCTTGCTATTTTCGCCAGCGTGGTGCACACTCGCGGGCTTGAATTTGCGGGTTAACCCCGAGGTTGGACGCCGATTCAAACCCCCGCTCTTTTCTTGTGGTGCCCCATGGCGGCTTACGCCTCGATCACGTCCTCTGTCAAAAAATTTGCGCTCGCCGGCCTGATGCTGGCGGCGTTGACGACCGGGGCCGAGGCCCGCGGATGGTTCGGCGCCGGAAAAACGTCCATCGAGGGAACGATCGCCCTGTCCGAATTGCCGGTGCAGGGCCAGCGAACCTACCAGTCCATCCTCAACGGTGGACCTTTCCGGTACGACAAGGACGGCACGGTTTTCGGCAATCGAGAGCGTCTTTTACCGCCGGCACGGCGTGGCCACTACCTCGAGTACACGGTGACAACACCCGGCTCGCGCAATCGTGGTGCACAACGAATCGTTTGCGGCGGTGAACAACGCACCAACCCCGAGGCCTGCTGGTACACAGCGGACCACTATGCAAGTTTCAGACGGATTGCGCCATGAGCGATGACAACGACCTGGGTGGCGCCCCGAAGCGCCCCGAAGAAATGATGATGACTATGGAAAGACCAGCGGAGATGACCTTATCCCTTCGTGCCGTACGCCCGAACATCGTGCAATCGATCCGCGCGTTCCGCGTGAACGACCTGCAGGACGCTGCCAACGCAGCCGGCCAGCACTTCCTGTACGCCAACCTGGGCAATGCCCAGACCAAGCAGGACGTGCTCGACCTGATCGCGCAGCAATTCACGTTCCCGGCCCACTTCGGGAAGAACTTCGATGCGCTGTACGACTGCATGACAGACCCGTTGCATAAATCGGGCCCGCAGCCAGGTTTCGTCATCGTGCTGGAGCAGATTCCGGCCAACGCCAAGTTCGACAAGGAAGCACGCGAGCAACTGCTCGACATCTTCCGCGACGCCTCGGACTACTGGGGCGACCGCAAGGTCCCGTTCCGGTGCTTCTATTCTTTTCTGTAGCCCGTTCTGCATCTACCAGCCAAGCAGAACGGGCGAACGAGGCTCAGCCCAAAGCTGAAACCCTCGATGGCATCGAAGTGAACACCACCGCAGCAGCAGCCACCGCCAGCACCGAGCCGGCCGGCGAAAAAATGCCGACCGACAAGCTCGTCGACGTGTCGCCGCTGGCGCTGCGCATGAGCAGCCCGTTCAACGCGGGTTACTGGCTCGCCGCCGCTTGAATCGGTTCAAGCATCGGCGCCTGGGCTTTCCCCGGCGCACATAAAAAAGCCCGTCTGTGACGGGCTTTTTTCATGGGGCCACGGCCTGCGCCAGCGCCACATATTCGTGCACGGGCACTTCCTCCGCCCGGCGCTGGGTGTCGAACTCGCCAGTGAAGCCATGCTCCTGCAGCCACTTGCCCAGCGTGTGCCGCATGATCTTGCGCCGCTGGCTGAAAGCCACCTGCACGATTTCGCCCAGGCGCTTCGCATCGACGACCGGCGGCTGCGCCAGCGGCACCATGCGCACCACGGCGCTGTCCACGCGCGGCGGCGGCTCGAAGCTCTCGGGCGGCACGAACAGCACGTTGGCCATGTCGTAGCGCCACTGCAGCATCACGCTCAGGCGGCTGTAGTCCGACGTGGCGGGCTTGGCCACCATGCGGTCGATCACTTCCTTCTGCAGCATGAAATGCTGGTCGGCCACCAAGTGGGCCGAGCCCAGCAGGTGGAACAGGATGGGCGTGGAAATGTTGTAGGGCAGATTGCCCACCACGCGCAGCGGCTTGGCCGGAAAGCGGCCCGCGAGTTCGGCGAAGTCGACCTTGAGCACGTCGGACTCGATCACGTCGAGCTGCGCATGCTCGCGCAGTCGCTTGGCGAGGTCACGATCCAGCTCGATCACGGTGAGCCGGCCGAGCCGCTCAACCAGCGGTTGCGTGAGCGCCGCGAGCCCCGGGCCGATCTCGACCATGGCGTCGCCGGGCTGCGGTGCGATTTCCCGCACGATCGCATCGATGATCCCGCCGTCGGACAGGAAATGCTGCCCGAACCGCTTCCTGGCGATGTGTGCCATCGGTGAATCAGGACTGCGGGGGTTCGCGGTATTCGACGTAGGCGCGCGCGCGCACTTCCTGCACCCAGGTGGTGAAGGCTTCCTCGACGCGCTGCTCGCGCAACGCCGCCCGCGCAGCTTCGCGCTGCTCGGACTGGCTCAGCTTGGCCTCGCGGCGGCCGACCACCTGGATCAGGTGCACGCCAAAGCGCGACACCACGGGATCGCTGATCTGGCCCGGCGAAAGCCGGTCCATCGCTTCCTCGAACTCGGGCACGAACTGGCCCGGGCGTGACCAGCCGAGGTCGCCGCCGGCCTTGGCGCTCGCGTCCTGCGAGTTGTCGCGAGCCAGGGCCGCGAAGTCGGCCGTACCGGCCTGCAAGCGGCGCTTGAACTCCGCCAGCTGCGCGACCGCCTGGGCCGTGGTGCGCTTGGGATCGCTCAGCAACAGGATATGGCGCACCTGCGTCTGGGTGACGGCGGCGTCGCCCGAACCGATCTGGGCCTTGGCCACCACCTTGAGCACGTGGAAGCCGGCGCTGGAGCGCACCGGTCCGGCAATGCCGTTCACCGGCGTCGATTGCGTGGCCTCGACGAACAGCGACGGGTAGCGGTCGGCGCTGCGCATGCCGATGGCGCCGCCGTTGGCGCGGTCGGGCGAATCGGAGTTGTCCTGCACCAGCTTGGCGAAGTCTTCGCCGGCGCGGGCGCGCTGGGCGAGGCCCTGGGCCTTCTGCTGCGCGGTGGCGATCTGCGCGTCGGTCGCGTTTTCCGGCACGGCGACCAGGATCTGCGCCAGGTTGAGGTTCTCCAGCGCGGCGTTCTTGACGGACACGTTGCGCTGGTCGCGCAGGTACTCGTCGGCCTCGGCGTCGCTGATCTTGACCTTCGACTCGACCTCGCGGTCGCGCAGGCGCGTGAGCAGCAGCTGGTCGCGCAGGTCGTTGCGGAACTCCTGCTGCGCAATGCCTTCGGCGGCCACGCGGCGGCGCAATTCGACCAGGCTGATCTCGTTCTGGCGTGCCACGGTCTGTTCGGCCTGGTCGATCGCCACCTCGTCGACCTTGATGCCGTTTTCCTTGGCGAGCTGGAGCTGCGCGCGCTCGGTGATCAGGCGCTCGAGCACGAGGCGCGTGAGTTCGTTGCGCGGCACGCGCTGCGCATCGGGGTTTTCCTTCAGCAGGCGATCCACGCGGGTGAGCACCTCGGTGTTGGTGATGGGCTCGGAGTTGACCAGCGCGACGATGAATTCCGCCGAGCGCTGCACCGGCGCCGCGGTAGGCGTGGCGGGCGTGGGGCGTGCGGCCGGCGGGCCCAGCCGCGGACCGGCGCGCATGATGTCCGTGATGCCGCCGCCGGAGCGAAAGCCCTGGGCGCCCGCGGTTGCAGCCATGGCTGCAAGGCAGCCGAGGGTGATGATGGAACGGATGTTTTTCATGGCTAGCTCGGTCAGTCGACTCAGTCGTAATTGGTGAAGCGGCTCGGCGCCTCGCCCGGTTGGCGCAGGGGTTCGTAGCGCTGGATGTTCTGCCGCAGGGCCTGCATCGGGCTGGAGCCGATGCTGGAGAACCCGACGAATTCGAGCTGGAACATGATGCGGGTGTTCGCCGTCACCAGGCCGGTGGTGGTGCGCTGCAGCACCACGCGCCCGATCCAGCAGCAGCCGTCGTACTCGAAGCCGAGCACCCCGTCGGTGAGCTTCTTGTCCTGCAGGCTGTAGTTGAGGCGGCCCACAGCGTACCAGCGTCCGCCGCCCTGGCCCTTGCCCGGACCCAGGTTCTTGCCCTTGTCGCCCCATAGGTCGTTGAGGGGCCATTGCCAGCCCACGTCGAACGACTTGCTGCCGTCGGTGGCGGTCGGGGTGGTGGGCGCCTGGTAGCGGAAGGCCGCGCTCAGGTTGTGGTACGGCTCGGGGTTGTAACGGGCACTGATGGCCGAACGCTCCGAGCGGCGGGTGTCGGGGTTGTACTGGACCACCGTGTCCAGGCTCCACTTGGGCGTCCAGTTGATCTGCGCGCCCACCAGCAGGTCGCTCGCGCGGTCGGTGACCGGCGTGCCGCCGGGCAGCGTGACCTTCTGGTCGCTGAAGCGCAGGCGCTGCGCGATGCCGAAACGCGCCGCCTCGACACCGGTGGCCGGGTCGATCAGGCGCGAGGTCACGCCGAGCGTGAGCGCATTGGTGTCCGAGACGCGGTCGCCGCCCGAGAACGCGTTCTCGGTGTAGATGGTCGCGAAGCTGAAGTCGTTGGCGGCCGAATCGTAGTTCGGCAGCATGCTCTGGTTGCGGTACGGCGTGTACACGTAGTACGCGCGCGGCTCCAGCGTCTGGCGGAAGGCGCGTCCGAAGTAGCTCGCATCGCGCTCGAAGATCAGGCCGCTGTCGAGGCTGAAGGTCGGCACCGTCCGGTTGCTGGAGGTCGGGAAGAAATACAGCGAGTTCGGGTTGTAGGGAATCCCGCCGACGTACTGCGTGCCGTTGATCGTGAGCTTCGGAATGTCAGCCTGCGGCACGTAGTAGCTGTACGACGCCGCGTTCACCATCACCTTGGGGATGACGAACGAGCTGGGCGTGATGAACGGCCGGCTGATCGAGGCGATGGCGGAGGCCCGGTCGCCGTCGGGCTGCGACTGCTGGTTGACGTCGTAGCCGGGCTGGCCGCTCAGGATCGTGTTGACCCGGAAGCGCGTGTAGTCCAGGTTGAGCGACACGTCGAAGCCGTGCCAGTCGTACTTGTTGTAGTTGGCCGTGATCTGCGGCATGCGGTCGTACGACGGCACGATCGGCGACAGGTTGTACTGGAGGTTCTGGTACTTCAGCGTGCGGACCATGCCGCTCCAGTCGTCCTTGGCCCAGTTGAGCGACGCGTCGTTCGGCAACTGGCGTTGCGCGAGCGACGGCGTGCGCGTGAAGTCACGCCAATAGTCGTTGTCGCTCACGCGGTTGATTGCGATGTTGGCCGACAGCGAGTCCAGGCCGAACGCCTTGGCGTCGAAGTCCTGGTGGTGATTGAGCCAGAGGCCCCAGCGCTTGGTGCTGTTGGGCGGGGCGGTCAGGTCCTTGGCCTGGATCTCTCCGTTCGCCAGCTGCTGCAGCTGGCTCGCGCGCAACTCGTTGTAGCGCTGGCCCACGAGGCGGTCGCTGCCCATCAGATCGAGCCGGGCCGTGCCGTTGTAGCCCTTTTCGAGGTAGCGGAACTCGTTGCTGAGGTTGAGCCCGCGCTTGCTCATGAGCGTGGGCGTGATCGTGGCGTCGCGGTTGGGCGCGATGTTCCAGTAATACGGCTGCGCGATCTCGATGCCGTTGTTGCTGTCGATGCCCACGGTCGGCGGCAGCAGGCCGCTTTTGCGATCGTTCGACAGCGGGAAACTCACGCTCGGAATGGGCGGCGTGGTGATGCCCATGAAGCTCAGGCGCGCATTGGTGGCCACGCCCTCGTTTTCCTCGGTGTCGGTGGTCAAGGTGGTTGCGGTCAGCAGCCATGCCGGCATCCAGCCGGGAAAGTCCTCGCGGCGGCAGGTGGTGTAGGTGGCTTGGCGGGCCACCGACACGTTGGCGTCGACGAAGTCGATGCGCTGTGCCTCACCGTGCGCCTCGTTCGCCAGGAACTGGTAGCGCACGTTGTTGAAGAAGCCCTCGAAGGTCTCCAGCTTGAGCTGCAGCTCCGGGCCTTCGTACACGTTGCCGCCCTGGTTGACCCGCACGTTGCCGGTAGCCTTGGCCAGGTCGTCGGGCTGGTAGTACTCGAGCCGGTCGGCGGTGATGGCGACCGGGCCGCGGCGCAGCGTGGCATTGCCTTCGACCACGGTCTCGAGGTCGGGGCGACCGGACATACGGTCGCCGGTGACCAGGCTGGGCAACTGGCCGCGCTCGGCGGGCGGCACGACCTCGGTCAACAGCGGCGTGCGCTTCAGCGTGAGCGGTCCGTCGAGGTTGGCCGCGGTCTGCGCGGACGCGCCGTGCACATGCATGAGGGCCAGCGACAGCACAGCCAGCGGCAGAGGCGGGCTCGAGCGCCGCAGGGTCACGCGTCGGCTCATCAAGCCTCCCGCCCGGCCGTTCCGAGGAAAGCCGGCGACTCCCCCGGGGAGAGCAGCGAGCGCGCAAGGTGCCCAGCGTGAGGGCTTTGGGTCGTAGGCATCGGTTCGGAACGAAAGATCGTCGGGGAGACGGCGCGGCAGGCCGGCGGGTTGCAGGGGCCGGCGGCGACCCCGGCCCGGCCGGAAGCCGGCCACGAGGGGTTGCCGCGCCAGGCGGATTTGTAGAATCGATTATCCATGACAGCACCCTTGCCCCCCGCCTCTTTGGCCCCGAGCCCCGCCGAGACCATTCTCTGGACCGATCCGCAACGTGCCGAGGCGTTCCGGGCCTGGCTGGCCGACGTGGCACCCGCCCAGCGGCTGCTGCCCGACACGGTGCGCCTCGCCTCGGCGGACGCGAGCTTTCGCCGCTATTTCCGCGTCGACACCACGGACCCGGTCGCCCCCACGCGCATCGTGATGGACGCGCCGCCGGACAAGGAAAACAGCGACCCCTTCGTCCAGGTGGCGCAGTTGATGGCCGAGGCTGGCGTGCTCGCCCCCACGGTGCTCGAGTGGGACCGGCTCCAGGGCTTTTTGCTGCTCGACGACCTGGGCCGCCAGACCATGCTGGACGTGCTCGACCCGGCCCGGCCCGACGCGAGCCGCCCGCTGTACGACCAGGCGATCGACGCGCTGATCAAGTGGCAGCTGTCTTCCAAGCCAGGCGTGCTGCCGCCCTATGACCGGGCGCTGCTCGAGCGCGAACTGGCGCTGTTCCCCGAGTGGTACATCGGCCGCCACCGCGGCGTGGCCATCGAGGGCAAGCTGAAAGAGCGGCTGGAGCGCAGCTTCAAGCTGATCGTCGACAGCAACCTGGCCTCGCCCAGCGTGTACGTGCACCGCGACTTCATGCCACGCAACCTGATGTTGAGTGCCGCCCCCAAGGGGGCGCTCGGCGTGCTCGACTTCCAGGACGCGGTCTACGGTCCCATCACCTACGACATCGCCAGCCTGATGCGCGATGCCTTCCTGAGCTGGGACGAGGAGTTCGTGCTCGACATCACCATCCGCTACTGGACCGCCGCGCGCAAGGCCGGCCTGCCGGTGGACGAGGACTTCGGCGCCTTCTACCGCGCGGTCGAGTGGATGGGCCTGCAGCGCCACCTGAAGGTGGCCGGCATCTTCGCGCGCCTCACCCTGCGCGACGGCAAGCCCAGGTACCTGGCCGACACGCCGCGCTTCATCGCCTATATCCGCGCCACCGCCAGCCGCTACATGGAGCTCACGCCGCTGGTGCGGGTGATCGACGAGGTCGAAGGCACCTCGGCCCTCACCGGCTTTGCCTACGGCCGCGTCTGACGCCCGCCAGATGGACCTGTGCCGCTACTGATTTCATAGCATGCCGCGTTTTCACTGTTCCGTGCCGCTGACCGCCGGCACCAGCCTGGCGCTGCCGTCCGGCGCCGCACGCCACGTGCAGGTGCTGCGCATGCAGCCCGGCGACGCGCTCACGCTGTTCGACGGCGCGGGCGGCGAGTACGCGGCCACGGTCGAGCGCATGGGTCGCAGCGACGTTTCGGTCATGGTCGGCGCCCACCAGCCGGTGGAGCGCGAGGCGCCGCGCGCCGTGCACCTCGCGGTCGGCATGCCGGCCAACGAGCGCATGGACTGGCTGGTCGAGAAGGCCACCGAACTCGGCGTCGCGAGCATCCAGCCGCTGGCCACCGCGCACGGCGTGCTGCGTCTCTCAGGCGAACGGGCCGAGAAGAAGCGGGCGCACTGGGAGGCCATTGCCGTCGCCTCTTGCGAGCAATGCGGGCGCAACCGCGTGCCGATGATCCATCCGGTGCAGTCTTTTGGGGGCTGGATCGATGCCCAACCGGTCCAACCGGCGGAATTGGCCGCCGTGCGCCTCGTGCTGAGCCTGGCCGACGGCACCCGCGCCGTGCACGCGCTGCAGGTGCCGCAAGACCGCGGCGCGCTCGTGCTGAGCGGGCCCGAAGGTGGCCTCAGTGGCAGCGAGGAACAGCAGGCCATCGCCCGCGGATTCGCGCCGGTCACCCTCGGCGCGCGCGTGCTGCGCGCCGAAACGGCGGCGCTGGCCGCGCTGGTGTCGCTCGCCGGGCTTTGATCCCTCCGCGGCAGGTGCCGGACAAAGGTCGAAAAGCTTCGAACAGAGGGCGAAAGGTGGGTGTTTTCCGCCACGCGCGCGTGGAGCAGTTGGGAAACAATCGTTACCTTATTAAGACAAAAGAAGGACTTTTGCCCCATGTCCCGCCTGCCTGGCGCGCTGCGCCTCGCCCCGCTCGTTCTTGCCGCGCTGTGCGCGGCCCAAGGCGCCAGCGCCCAGACCCCGGCCGTCGCCCCGGCGCCGGCGCAAGTGAGCCCCGAGGTCGACAAGGCCTACACCCAGCTGATGGCGTCCCCTGCCATCCAGAAGCTGCTCGACGCCGTCAAGGCCGACCATGAACGCTCGGTCGAAGACCTGAAGATGCTCACCGAGATCGAGGCGCCCCCCTTCAAGGAGCACAAACGCGCGGAGGCCTTCCTCGCGCGCATGAAGGCGCTGGGCCTGAGCCACGCGAAGATCGACGCCGAAGGCAACGTGGTCGGCCTGCGCAAGGGCATCGGCGGCGGGCCGAAGCTGCTCGTTTCCGCCCACCTCGACACGGTGTTCCCCGCCGGCACCGACGTGAAGGTGAAGGAGCGCGACGGCCGGCTGTATGCGCCGGGCATCGGCGACGACACGCGCGGCCTCGCCGTGCTGCTGTCCTGGCTCAAGGTGCTGAACGAGCACAAGGTGCAGACCGTGGGCGACCTGATGTTCGTCGCCAACGTCGGCGAGGAAGAGCTGGGCAACCTGCGCGGCATGAAGGCGATCTTTCGCGACCACCTCGACATCGACGGCATGGTGGGACTGGAGCCGTCCCCGCCGGGCGCCGTGCTGGTGCTGGGCACCGCGAGCCACCGCTACGAGGTCACGTTCCAGGGCCCGGGCGGCCACAGCTTCGGCGCCTTCGGCCAGGTGCCCAGCGCCATCCACGGCATGGGCCGCGCCATTGCGAAGATCGCCGACGTGCGCACGCCGAGCTTCCCCAAGACCACCTTCACCGTCGGCACGGTCGGCGGCGGCACCTCGGTCAACACCATCGCACCCGACGCGCGCATGGCCATCGACATCCGCTCGGACGACATGGGCGCGCTGCTCGAGACGGAAAAGAAGATCCTCGCCGCCGTCGACGAGGCCGTGGCCGAGGAAAACAGGCGCTGGAACGTGAACACGCTGAGCGCCAGCACCAGGCTCATCGGGGACCGGCCCGGCGGCCGCACGCCGCCGGACTCGGTGATCGTCGAGGCCGCGACGCGCTCGAACGCGGCCTTCGGCCACAAGACGATGCTGCGCGGCGGCAGCACCGACGCCAACGTGCCGATCTCGCTGGGCGTTCCCGCGATCATCGTCGGCGGCGGCGGCAAGGGCTCGGGATTCCATTCGCTCGCCGAGTCCATCGACGTGACAGACGCCTGGAAAGGCGCGCAGAATTCCCTGGTGACGGTGCTCGGGTTGGTGGGTGTGCAAGGGGTGAGCCCTGCATTGCTGCCCAAACGCGTGGCGCGTACCAAGTAATTTGTCACGTTGCCCGTTCGAAAGTGGCCATGCCACTTTCGATTCAAGGTCCGCTGCATTTAACAATGTTGTCGGTTCTGTCACACACCAAGGAAACGGCCATGGGATTGCTCGATTCGGTACTCGGTCAAGTGCTGGGAGGCGCTGCACAACAGCAGCAGCCGCAAGGCGGAGGCCTCGGCGGGCTGGGCGATCTCGGTGGCCTGGCCGGCGCGCTGGGTGGCCTGCTCGCGAACAATGGCGCACAAGGCGGTCTGGGAGGACTGGTCTCGAAGTTCGAGCAGGCCGGCATGGGCAACGTCATCAACTCGTGGATCGGCACGGGAGAAAACCAGCCGGTCTCGGGTGACCAGCTGCAGAACGCACTGGGCGGCGACACCATTGCCGCCATCGCGTCCAAGCTGGGCATCAATGCACAGACGCTGCTGCCGATGCTTGCGACCATGCTGCCGGCGCTCATCGACCAGCTCACGCCGCACGGCAAGGTGCCGGAGCAGGGCCTGGGCAACCATGAAGACCTGCTGGGTTCGCTCAGCGGCCTGCTGCAAGGCAGACAGTCCTGAGCGACGGCTGCCTCTTTCCCTCATTCCGGCGCCCGCGAGGGCGCTTTTTTTTGGCCTGCCGCCGTGGCCGACAATGCCGCTCGCATCAGTTCGAGGGAGCATGGCATGGCGGTCGGTGGCAAATCGAAAGAGGAAAAGGCGGCACAGGGCCTGCAGGCACAGCCCGACGGCAGCGTGCGCTGGACCAAGGGCATGCGCGAATCGCTCGCGCGGTTCAACGACCGGGCCTGCGGCCACTGCGGCGGCTTGCTGTCCACCGAGCGCAGCCTGGACGACAGCCTCGACTTCTATCGCCGGCACCGCGCCAGCTTCTACCCGCCCCGCGCCGCGCGGCTGCGCATGCTCGAGATGCACGGCGCCGCGGCCGCCGAGCTGTTCTTCGAGCCCTCGCCGCACAAGGAGGCCGTGACCGACCTGCTGGCCATCCACGACGCGGCGGTCGTGCGCTTCTTCGTGACGCAGGTCAAGCAGATCGATTGCAAGTCCGCGCTGGCCAAGCAGGCCGCGCGCTGGCCGCTGTTCGTGCTGCGTGCGCTGCTGTCGGCGAACCCGTCACGCCACCAGGCCGGCGCCGCGCTCGTGCTGGAGCTGCTGGCCGCCAACCCCGACTGGCAGGCGGCACTGGAAGCGTCGTGCGACGACAGCCAGCGCAAGACGCTCGCGCGCCTGCAGGAAGACGGCTCCGACGGCGTGACCGACGCCGCCCCCCACGCGTGGCCCGCGCTGCTGCGCCATCCACCGTGGAAGAACCGGCAGGCGCTCCCCGTCGTTCCCACGCTGGCGCTGCAGCCGCTGCCCGCCACCGCCGCGCTCCACTGGAACACGCTGCCCCCGCCGCAGTACCAGCAAGCCACCGGCGAGGCGTCCGACTGGCTGGCGCAGGAGGTGCGCGCCTTGCGCGCGCGCTCCGACGAGCAGGCCAGGGATTTCGCTCGCCAACAGCCCGAGGCGCCCGCGGCCATCCGCAACGGCGACCCCGTGCGCAAGGCGCTGTGGATGTTCGGCGTACGGCCGGAGCGCATCGACGACATCGCCGAGGGCCGCGCGGTGCAACCGGACGACTTCGGCGACATGCCAGGCAGCGCCTGGGCCACGGCCGACTACATCTGGCAGCTGCCGCCGCAGCTGGCCATGGCGGTGTTCACGCACGGGCCGGCGCAGATGCACGCGCTGAGCGACGCGGGCCGCATCCGTCCGGTCCTCCATCACTTCGGCGTCGCCGCGCTGCCGGCGTTGCCGCACTACCTGCGGCACGGCGCGCGCGCCATGTTCGAGCTGGCGTCGGCCATCGAGTGGGACCCGCTGGCGGGCTGGATCGCCAAGGGCCTGCATACCAACCGCTGGGTGCGGCGCGAGGCCGGCGAATGGCTGGCCCGCTATCCCGACGCGGCCGCGCGCGGGCTCATTCCCGCTGCCTTGGGCGAACCCGGCCCCGCGCATGAAGCCGCCCAGGCCGCACTGCGCTGGCTGCACGCGGCCGGCCATGCCGACGCCGTGCGCCGGCAGGCCGCTGCCTACGGCGCCGAGGCCGCCGACGCGGTGGCGACGCTGCTGGCCATCGCGCCCGAAGACCTGCTGCCCGACGGCCTGCCCGTGCTGCCCAAGACACTGCCGCTCGCGGCGCTGCCCCGGCTGATCCTGAAGGGCAGCGGCCACGCGCTGCCGCAGGCCTGCGTGCCGGACGTGCTGATGGCCATGATGCTCGGCCGCCCCGACGCCCCCTACCCGGGGCTGCCCGCGCTGCTGGACACGCTGGCGCCCGACGCCCTCGCGCGCTTCGGCCGCGCGCTGCTGGCCTGGTGGATCGGCAACGGCCGCCCGAGCAAGGAGCGCTGGATGTTCGCACTGCAGGGCCGCCTGGGTGACGACGAAACGGCCCGCCAGCTCTACGGCCTGCTGCGCCAGTGGCGCGCCGCGCTCGACCGCGTGCGCGCCTACGACGCCATGGCCATGCTCGGCGACATCGGCAGCGACGCCGCCCTGATGCACCTGGCCGAGCTCGCGCGCCAGACCCGCTACGACGACCTGCGCACCCGCGCCGACCGCATGCTGGGCGAGGTGGCCGAGCAGCGCGGCCTGAGCCTCGACCAGTTGGCCGACCGCACCGTGCCCGACCTGGGCCTGGACGCGCGCGCGCGGCTCACGCTCGACTTCGGCCCGCGCACGTTCGAAGTGCGCATGGACGACCATTTCCAGCCCGTGGTGCACGACGCCCGGGGCAAGGTGCTCAAGACGCTGCCCAAGCCCGGCGCGAACGACGAGCCCGGCAAGGCCGCCACCGCGACCACGCAGCTGAAAGACCTGCGCAAGCTGGCCAAGACCGTCGCCACCACGCAGGTCAAGCGGCTCGAAGCCGCCATGTGCGCGCAGCGCCGCTGGGGCGTCGACGAGTTTTTGCCCTTCTTCGCGAACCACCCGGTGCTGCGCGTATTCAGCCGGCCGCTGGTGTGGGGCCTGTTCGATGCGTCGAACCGGCTCGAAGGCAGCTTCCGCGTGAGCGCCGAAGGCGAGCTGACCGACCTGCAGGACGACCCTGTCGCGCTGCCGGACACCGCGCGCATCGGCCTGCCCCACCCGCTGGAGATGGCCGCGCTCGACACGGCGCTGGCCCCCGCCTGGGCCGCGGTGCTGGCCGACTACGAAATCATGCAGCCCTTCGAGCAGCTGACGCGCCAGACCTTCATGTGCGACGAGGCGCTGCGCACGCGCCGCGATCTCCCGCACTGGGCCGGCCGGCAGGTGTCGAACGCCGGCCTGATGGGGCTGGAGGCGCGCGGCTGGCTGCGCGAGGTGGGCGACGGCGGCATGGTCGACAGCTTCAACAAGACACTGCCCGGCGGGCGGCGCCTCTGCGTGCAGCTGGAAGAAGGCTGGTTCGTGCAGGACAGCCCCGACGGCAAGGCGCTGCAGACGGTGCGCGCGGTGGCGCTGGACGGCACGCAAGGCTCGCTGGGCGACCTGTCGCCGATCGCCTTCAGCGAGATCGAGCGCGACCTGCAGCGCGTGATACGGGACGCCCCATGAACCGCGACCCCCGGCTGCCCGGCGTCGGCCCGGGGGTTGCTGAAGGGCGCGTTCAGGCGGGCGGAAAGCGCGCGTCGAGCCAGTGCTGCAGGGCCGCGAAGACCGGCTCGGCGTCGAGCTCGTTGAAGATCTCGTGGTACAGCGCATCGAAGCCATGCGCCTCGACCATGCCGCTGGGCGCGGCCGCAGCCGCAAAGGCGCGGCTTGCGTCGGCCTGCACGAGGTGGTCGTCGCCCGCGTAGAGCAGCAGCGTCGGCACGGGCCAGGTCGCAGCGCGCTGCTGCACGGCCCGGCCTTCGGTCGCAAGGAAGCGCGCCAGGCGGCTGCCGATGCGGTCGTGCGTGAGCGGATCGTCGCGGTAGGCCTGCACCACGGCCGCATCGTGCGAGAGGTAGTTGTCGTCCAGGCCGTTGCCCACGCGCAGGTTCGGCGCAATGCGCGGCAGCACCGCCAGCAGCGCCTTCTGCATGCCGCTCAGGCCCGGGTCGAGCCCCGGCGAAGACAGCACCAGGCCGTCGACCGGCCGCACGTCGCGTGCCACGAGGCTCGCCGCGACCAGCCCGCCCAGGCTGTGCCCCAGCAACACCAGCGGCACGCCGGGGTTCAGGCGGCGCGCGTCGTCGATCACCAGCGCAAGGTCGTCGACCAGGCGCAGTTCGCTCGGCAGGCCGCCGCGCGCACCGGTCGATTCGCCGTGCCCGTGGTGGTCGTGCGCCCATACGGCAAAGCCCCATTCGTGCAGGCATTCCGCCACCGCGTGGTAGCGGCCCGCGTGCTCGCCAAGCCCATGGACCACCACGATGACGGCACGCGCCGGGCCGGGTGCCGGCAACCGGCGCAGCGCCAGCGTCTCGCCGTCCGGGGCGGACAGCGACACGCGTTGCGGCAAGGGCAGCGGCTCGCTCAAGCGGCGACGGGCTCCGACGCGGCGGCGCGGTGCGCCACCGGCAGGGCCGCGATCACCTCGGCCACGGCGGCCGTCAGCTTCTTGGCATAGGGCACGTGCAGGAACTCGTTCGGGCCGTGCGCATTGCTCTTGGGACCGAGCACGCCGCAGACCATCATCTGCGCCTTCGGGAACCCGGCGCTGAGCATGTTCATGAGCGGGATCGTGCCGCCCTGGCCGATGTAGCCGCAAGAGGCGCCGAAGTGCGCCTGCGAGGCCTTGTTGAGCGCCTGCTCGAACCACGGCGTGATGGTCGGTGCATTCCAGCCGGTGGCGCCGCCGCCGCTCTCGAAGGTGACGCGGGCCTGGTAGGGCGCGTTGTCTTCCAGCAGGGTCTTGAGCTTTTGCACGGCCTCGGCCGCGTCGATCAGCGGGGGCAGGCGCAGCGACAGCTTGAAGGCGGTGTACGGGCGCAGCACGTTGCCCGCGTCCTTCAGCGCCGGGAAGCCTTCGGCGCCGGTCACCGACAGCGTGGGCTTCCAGGTGCGGTTGAGCAGCGCCTCCACCGGGTCGGTGGTGGTGGGCAGCGCGAACATGGTCGAGCCGCCGCAGTCGTAGTGCGCCCACGGAAAGCGCTTGTAGACCTCTTCCCCGAGGATCGCGGCGGTGGCCTTGGCCTGCGCGAGGCGGTCGGCCGGCACTTCGCAGTGGAAGCTCGCGGGCAGCAGGCGGCCGGTGGCGCTGTCTTCGAGGCGGTCGAGCACCTGCCGCATGATGCGAAAGCTTGAGGGCACCAGGCCCGAGGCGTCGCCCGAGTGAATGCCTTCGGTGAGCACCTCCACCTTCAGCGTGCCGCTGGCCATGCCGCGCAGCGAGGTGGTGAGCCACAGCTGGTCGTAGTTGCCAGCGCCCGAGTCGAGGCAGATCACCAACTCGACGTTGCCCAGTCGCGGACGCAGTGCGTCCACGTAGGGCAGCAGGTCGTAGGAGCCGCTTTCCTCGCAGGTCTCGATGATGCCGACGATGCGCGGATGCGCCGCGCCCTGCGCGTTCAGTGCCTGCAGCGCGGCCACGCTGGCGTACACCGCATAGCCGTCGTCGGCGCCGCCGCGGCCGTAGAGCAGGCCGTTTTCGTACTTGGGCGTCCAGGGGCCGAGGTCGTTGCGCCAGCCGGTGAACTCGGGTTGCTTGTCGAGGTGGCCGTACATCAGCACGGTCTCGCCCATGTCGGTGCCGGTGGCCGGCACTTCGAAGAACAGCACCGGGGTGCGGCCTTCGAGGCGCACGATTTCCAGCTTCAGGCCTTCGACCTTCTGCGCCTCGACCCAGGCCGCGGCGTTGCGCAGCACGGTCTCGAGGTAGCCGTTGGCCGACCAGTCCTTGTCGAAGCCGGGCGACTTGGCCGGAATGGCGATGTAGTCGGTGAGTTGCTTGACGATGTCGCCGTCCCATTGGGCGGTGACGTCAGACAGGGCGCGCGCGGCGTCGAGCGTGCCGGCGGGCATTTCGCGGTGCAGGGGAGCGTTCATCGGGGTTCTCCGCGGAGAGGGGAAAAATTCGCATTTTGCGCCTTGAAGCGACCGCGCGTAGAGTGCGGGCGATCTCAACGCTGGAGGCGACGTGAGCAAGCCAAACATCAAGGTGGGCATCGGCGGCTGGACCTACGAGCCCTGGCGCGACAACTTCTACCCGAAGGGGCTCGCGCAATCGAAGGAGCTGAACTACGCGAGCCGCCGGCTCAGCGCCATCGAGGTCAACGGCACCTACTACAGCACCTTCAAGCCCGAGACCTTCCGCAAGTGGCACGACGACACGCCGGCCGACTTCATGTTCTCGCTCAAGGCCTCGCGCTTCGCGACCAACCGCAAGCTGCTGTCGGGTGCGGGGGATTCGATCAAGCGCTTCATCGACAGCGGCGTGACCGAGCTGGGCGACAAGCTGGGGCCGATCGTGTGGCAGTTCATGCCGACCAAGCCCTTCGAGGCGGAAGACTTCGAGGCGTTTCTGTCGATGCTGCCGAAGAAGGAAGGCAGCCGCGCGCTGCGCCACGTGATGGACGTGCGGCACGAAAGCTTCATCGTGCCCGCCTACAAGGCGCTCGCGAAGAAGCACAAGGTGTCGACGGTGTTCACCGACGCCGACAAGTTTCCGTCCTTCGAGGAGCCCGAAGGCGACGTGGCCTATGCACGGCTCATGATGGCCGACGCCAAGCTCAAGACGGGCTACGGGCCGAAGGCGCTCGACACCTGGGCCGAGCGTGCACAGGGCTGGGCCGCATCGCCAAAAAAGCGCGACGTGTTCGTCTACTTCATCAACGGCGCCAAAGAAAAAGCACCGGCCGCGGCCGGTGCCTTGCTGGAGCGCCTGGGGTGGACGCCGCCTGGAGCCTGATGAGGCCCGCGCGGCGCACCAGAACTACGCCTTGGTGCCGAAGCTGATTTCGCCGGACAGCTGGCCGCCTTCTTCGATGACGATCTTGCCGTAGCGGATCTTGCCGGTGACCTTGCCGGTCGAATGGATCACGAGCTTTTCGCGCACGGTGAGGTTGCCGTCGAACACACCGCGGATCTCGGCGATGTCGATCTCGGCGGAGCCCTTGAATTCGCCCTGTTCGGCGATCTGCATCAGGCGCGAGTCCATCGTGGCTTCGACCAAGCCTTCGACCACGAGCGTGTCGCAATCGGTGATCTCCACGCCCTTGAGCTTGATGTTCGGCCCGACGGTGAGCTTGCTGCCGCCTTCCTTGGCGACGGGTGCAGCAGCTGCCGATGCTGCGTTCAGGCCGCCTTGCTGTGCGGTGAGCGACGAGGGATTGACGGGGGTACCCGAGAGATTGGTGCCTGCGCCGACCAGCGGTGCGGGGCGGGAAGTCAACGAGTCGGTGTCTCGGTCACGCTTGCCGAAGAAGGGGGACTGTGTAGCCAATGGGGAGCTCCTCTAGGAAAAGGACTATCGTAAGAACGCACTTGCGGCCTGCCGTACTTCATTGCGCAAGAGGCGTAACCGAGTAAGACGGTACACCCCGCCGACAATGGCTTTCCAGTAGACCCTAAACCACGGCAGATGACGACCCCTTCGAGCAGCACCGCCACCACCACCTCTTCGGATTCGGCCGCAGGCGACGAGCGTTTCGGCAAGCCCGAGCAGGGTTGGCGCCGCACGTTGTTCTCGGTGATCTTCGAGTCGGAGTCGCGGCTGGGCCGGCTGTTCGACCTGATCCTGATCGCGGTGATCGTGACCAGCGTGGGCGTGGTGATTCTCGACAGCGTGCAGGCCATCCATGTGCGCTTCGGCCACGTGTTCGGCGTGCTCGAATGGGTGTTCACCGCGCTCTTCACGCTCGAGTACCTCGGGCGACTGGCCTGCGTGAATCGGCCGGCGCGCTATGCAGGCAGCTTTTACGGCGTGATCGACCTGCTCGCGCTGCTGCCGACCTTCCTGGCCGTGCTCACGCCGGGCCTGGCCTACCTGATCGACGTGCGCATCCTGCGGCTGCTGCGCGTGTTCCGCATCTTCAAGCTGTCGCGCTACTCCGAGGAATACCGCGCGCTGGTGTCGGCGGTGCATGCGAGCCGGCGAAAGATCACGGTGTTCGTCGGCTTCGTGATGCTGGTGGTGCTGGTGATGGGCACGCTGATGTACGTGGTCGAAGGGCCGGTGCACGGCTTCACCAGCATTCCGGTGGCGATCTACTGGGCCATCTCGACCATGGCCACGGTGGGCTTCGGCGACCTCGTGCCCAAGACCGACCTGGGCCGCGCGATCGCCTCGGTGATGATGCTGCTGGGCTGGGGCGTGCTGGCCGTGCCCACGGGCATCGTGACCGCAGAGATGGCGCGGCGCGGACCCGGCGACGAGGCGGTGCCGCTGGCGCCGCGCGGCATTCTGGCGATGACGGCGTCGGTGTCCAAGGCACCCACTACACCCGCGGTGCCGGCGAAGCGCGTCACGCCTTCGGCCAGACGACGCGCCCTTGCGCAGCATCGCCGAGACGGGCGATGAACGCATCGGCGTCGGGCTCGGGCAGCGAGAAGGCGAAGGCCACGTCGTCGCCGTGCGCCACACCGTCGAGCACCGCGCCCGCCGCGGCAAGCTCGCGACGCACCAGGCCTTCGAGCGCGTAGGGCACCGTGCAGCGCAGGCTGCGCTGGCGCACCAGCGGCACGAGCGCGGCGCCGAGCAGGGCCTGCGCGACCGCATCGGTGTAGGCCCGCACGAGGCCGCCCGCGCCCAGCTTCACACCGCCGAAATAGCGCACCACGGTGGCAAGCGCTCCTTCGATCTGCTGGTGGCGCAGCACCTCGAGCATCGGCCGCCCGGCGGTGCCGCCGGGCTCGCCGTCGTCGTTCGCGGCCGACTGTCCGCCGGCCATCAGGGCCCAGCACACATGCGCTGCGGCGGGGTGCTCGGCGCGCAGCGAAGCCACCACGGCCAGCGCGGCCGCGCGGTCGGCGACCGGCTGCACGCAGCCGATGAAGCGGCTCTTCCTGATGAGCAACTCGCTGTGGACCGGCTCGGCAAGCGTGAAGCTCATCGCGCGCTGCGGGCGTGCTTCAGCTTCAGCTGCCGCCGCGCTCGAACTTGAAGACCGCCGTGCCGGCGCGCGCATTGGGCAGCCAGCGCACGTCGCGGCCGTCCTGCAGGCCGAAGGCATCGAGCACGCGCAGGTTGTTCTTGCCGGCCAGCACTTCGAAGTCCTTGAAGGTGCCCACGCGGATGTTGGGCGTGTCGTACCACTGGTAGGGCAGGCGGCGCGTCACCGGCATGCGGCCGCGCGCCACGCTCAGGCGGTTGGGCCAGTGCGCGAAGTTGGGAAAGGCGACGATGCCGGTGCGCCCCACGCGCGCGGTCTCGCGCAGCATCACCTCGGCGTTGCGCAGGTGTTGCAGCGTGTCGATCTGCAGCACCACGTCGAACGAGGCGTCGTCGAACATCGCCAGGCCTTCGTCGAGGTTCAGCTGGATCACGTCGACACCGCGGCGAATGCACTGCAGCACGTTGCCGTCGGCAATCTCCACGCCGTAGCCGGTGCAGCCGCGCTCGCGCTGCAGCAGGTCGAGCAGGGCGCCGTCGCCGCAGCCGAGGTCGAGCACGCGCGAGCCCTTCGGCACGAGCTGCGCAATCAGGCGTTGATGGTCGAGGTC
Organism: Variovorax pasteuri; assembly: GCF_051216435.1. Classification (NCBI taxonomy): domain Bacteria; kingdom Pseudomonadati; phylum Pseudomonadota; class Betaproteobacteria; order Burkholderiales; family Comamonadaceae; genus Variovorax; species Variovorax pasteuri. The sequence continues at coordinate 210,376 of NZ_JBPJZS010000007.1, read as the reverse complement.
GCTCATTGGATCTCCTTGGCAACGCGCTCGAAGTAGGAGCGCACCACACCCATGTAGCGCACGTCGTCGAGCAGGAAGGCGTCGTGGCCGTGCGGCGCGTCGATCTCTGCGTAGCTCACGTTGCGGCGGTTCTCCAGCAGCGCCTTCACCAGCTCGCGGCTGCGCGCGGGCGAGAAGCGCCAGTCGGTCTTGAAGCTCACGAGCAGGAACTTGGCCGTGGCATGGGCGAACGCGGTGCTGAGCTTGCCGCCGTGGCTGCGCGCGGGGTCGAAGTAGTCGAGCGCGCGGGTGATCAGCAGGTAGGTGTTGGCGTCGAAGTACTCGCTGAACTTGTCGCCCTGGTAGCGCAGGTAGCTCTCGATCTGGAACTCGACGTCCTGCGTGGAATAGCGGTAGTCGAGCGCCGCGGGCCCGCCGTTGCCCTCACCTTCCACGGCACTGCGCAGGATGCGGCCGAACTTCGCGTTCATCACGTCGTCGCTGAGGTACGTGATGTGGCCGATCATTCGCGCGATGCGCAGGCCGCGCTTCGGAACGACGCCGTGTTCGTAGAAATGGCCGCCGTGGAAGTCGGGGTCGGTCACGATGGCGCGGCGCGCCACCTCGTTGAAGGCGATGTTCTCGGCCGTGAGGTTGGGCGCGCTGGCCACCACCACGGCGTGGCGCACGCGCGCGGGGTACTGCAGCGTCCAGGACAGCGCCTGCATGCCGCCGAGGCTGCCGCCCATCACGGCCGCGAGCGTGTCGATGCCGAGCGCGTCGAGCAGCGCGGCCTGGGCGTCGACCCAGTCCTCGACCGTGACCACCGGGAAGTCGGCGCCGTAGACGCGGCCGGTGGCGGGGTTGACGTGCATCGGGCCGGTCGAGCCGAAGCAGGAGCCGAGGTTGTTCACGCCGATCACGAAGAAGCGGTCGGTGTCGACCGGCTTGCCCGGGCCCACCATGTTGTCCCACCAGCCCTCGGAGCGGGCCTGGCCCTGGTAGACGCCGGCGACGTGGTGCGAAGCGTTGAGCGCATGGCACACCAGCACCGCATTGCTGCGCTCGGCGTTCAGGGTGCCGTAGGTTTCGTAGGCGAGCGTGTAGTCGCTGATCGACGCGCCGCTGCGCAAGGCCAGCGGCCCGGCGAACTGCATCGACTGCGAGGTGACGACCAAAGGAGGTGACGACGACATGAATGAAAAAACCCGGCCTCGCCAAAAACGAGCCGGGTCTGCCGCGCCTGTCTTTAGCTGAATTTATAAAGCGCCCGCAAGCTGTAGCAAATCGGCGCAGGGCAAGTATATCCCTCAGGCTTCGCGCACTTCGTGTCGCTTCTCCACCCCCTTTCCGGGGGCAACACCGGCGGCCCGGCGAAGCCGGTTCCGCGGTGTTCCTGGAAGGAACCCGTCCTTCTTACCAGCCGACGATCATGACGATGCCGAGCACCAGGAAGATCGCGGCGGAGATGCCGTGCACGAGCTTGATCGGCACGCGTCGCACGATCTTGTCGCCCAGCCACACCACCGGCGCGTTGGCCAGCATCATGCCCAGCGTGGTGCCGGCGACCACCCAGAAGTAGTCGTGCGTGAAGCGCGCGGCGAGCATGACGGTGGCGATCTGGGTCTTGTCGCCCATCTCGGCCAGGAAGAAGGCGATCACGGTGGTGCCGAAGACGCCGAACTTCGAAACGCCCGGGGCGTCGTCGTCGTCGAGCTTGTCGGGAATCAGCATCCAGACCGCCATGGCGATGAACGAGCCGCCAAGGATCCAGCGCAACACCTCGGGCCCGAGCCAGCGCGTGATGTAGTTGCCGACGGCACCCGCCAGCGCGTGATTGACGATGGTGGCGACGAAGATGCCGAGCACGATCGGCCAGGGTTTCCTGAAACGGGCCGCAAGCAAAAGGGCCAGGAGTTGGGTCTTGTCGCCCATTTCCGCGAGCGCAACAACGCCGGTTGCAACGAGAAAAGCTTCCATGATGAACGTGGGGTTCCTTGGGCCGAAGGACGCAATTGACCATGCAACACCTTCGGCCATATTTCCCGAAGTTGCATGGTCAAAGGTCTCGCCAGGTGTGGGCTCACTGCACGCGCCATGTCCCGTGTGGGGCAGGACAAGTCTGTTGACGCGGGCCCTTCTCGCAAATCGGAAGGCGGCTACTCCCCAATGACGGGGCGGATTCTAACCACCGGTCGCGCCGGAATACCACCCCCAACAGTAAGCGTGCACTGGCTTTCCGATGGTTTTGACAGGGGCTACCTCAAGACGCAAATTCCCGCTTGCTTTTTAAATATTTCACCCATAATGCACGAGCCTCCCTCTTCATTTTGGCCGGGAGACAGCTCGGTGATCGGTCAGTTTCGCGCGACTCGACGGCTCTCGTTTGAGTGATGCTTTCGGGACTCCATCGCTTTTCTTGATGTGTTTATAGGAGTCCCTCGATGGGCAACAAACTGTACGTCGGCAACCTGCCTTACTCGGTGCGCGACCAGGATCTCGAACAGGCTTTCGGCCAGTTCGGCGCAGTGACCAGCGCCAAGGTCATGATGGAACGCGACACCGGCCGCTCGAAGGGCTTCGGCTTCGTCGAGATGGGCAGTGACGCGGAAGCGCAAGCAGCCATCACCGGCATGAACGGCCAGCCCCTGGGCGGCCGCAGCGTCGTCGTCAACGAAGCACGTCCGATGGAAGCACGTCCCCCGCGCAGCGGTGGTGGCGGCGGCTACGGCGGCGGTGGTGGTGGTTATGGCGGCGGTGGTGGCGGTGGCTACGGCGGCGGCGGTGGTGGCTACGGTGGCGGTGGCGGCGATCGCAGCGGCGGCGGTGGTGGTCGCTCCGGCGGTGGCGGCTACGGCGGCGGTGGCGGTGGCCGCAGTGGCGGTGGCGGTGGCGGTGGAGACGGTGGTTTCCGCAGCCCCTACGGTGCCGGCCCGCGTGGCGGCGGCGGTGGTGGCCGCAGCGGCGGTGGTGGCGGCGGCTACGGCGGTGGTGGCGGCAACAGCTACTGAGCCCTGCACCTCGGCACACAGAAAGACAAAAGGCTCCCTCCGGAGCCTTTTTTCATGGTCGGCGCGCGCAAGACGCGCGCCGGCGTGATCGCGCTCAGGCTTCCCCGCTGCGCTTCTTGCGCCCCCGCCCCTGCACGGCCCGGTCAAGCAGGGCATTGGGCAGCATGCGCATGACCTTCGCGATCACGCCCATCTGCCATGGAATCACGCGGTAGCTGGTGCCCGACTCGATGGCGCGCAGCGCCTGGGCGGCGAAGTCTTCCGCCTTCATGAGAAACGGCATGCCGTAGCGGTTGCCCTGCGTGAGCGGCGTGTCGATGTAGCCCGGGCACAGGGTGACCACCTTGACGCCGCTGTTGTGCAGCTCGCCGCGAAGGCTTTCGCAGTACGCCACCACGCCGGCCTTGCTGGCGCAGTAGGCACCGTGCCCCGGAAGCCCCCGAATGGACGCCACGCTGCCGATGCCCACCAGCCGACCGCTGCCGCGCCGCACCATGGCCCGCACGAACGGATGGAAGGTGGCGGCCAGGCCGACGTTGTTGGTGGCAAAGGTCTGCGCCAGCACGTCCAGGTCGGCGCGCTCCGCCGTGTCGATGCCCACGCTGATGCCGGCATTGGCGATCACCACGTCGGGCAACCCCTGGCGCGCGATGCAGGCGTTGCCTGCAGCCACGATGCTGTCGCTCTGCGCCACGTCAGCACTATAAATTTGATAGCGATCCGTGCTTAATTGACGCGCGTTCGCCCACGATTCGATCTCTGCCGTGCGGCGCGCGACGAGCGCCAGCCGGTAGCCCGCGTCGCAGAAGCTCGCGGCCAGGGCCTGGCCGATGCCGCTCGATGCGCCGGTGATGAAGACTAGCGGGGACGTGGTCATGCGGGGGTTTGTTCTTCTTCAGCGCTTCTTGGCGGGGGCAGGGGCGGCAGCCGCCGCCGACGGAATCAGCACCCCGCGCACCCGGCCGTTCAGGTTGGCCACGCCGCTCAGGTTGTCGTAGTCGAGCGTGTCGCCCACGAACTTGTCGGTGCCGCGGATGAGCGTGACCGGCTTGTTCGAGGTGACGCGCTCGGTGTCGACGTAGGCATGCAGGAAGTCGCCGCGAAACTCGAGCTGCGGCGTGGCCTTGCCGCCCGGGCCCACCGTCGGCTCTCGGATGACGATTGCATTGCCGAACAGCTGGATCTCGCTGCCGTCGGAATTCGACAGGCCCCGGTCGGCCGTTGCGCGGGTCACGAGCCCTTCGGGCGACACGGAGCGCATGCGCACCTTGTCGACTTCCATGGTGTCGGTGTCGGGGAAGTGCCGGCCCTCGGTGCCGTGCAGCTCGCTGCGCAGGTCGCCGTTGGGCAGGAAGTTCTTGATGACGAAATCGCGCATGAAGTAGTCGGGCTCGTGCGTGGGCGCCGCCTTGGCCACGGGCTCCAGCAGCTTGGGCGCGTTGCGCACCAGCCAGTAGGTGCCCAGCGCGACGGCCGCCGTCAGGATGATCGGCAGGTAGATCGTGGCGCGGTCGAGGACGTCGCGCGCCAGGCCCCACACGCGTTTCACATTGCTCATGGCTTCGGTTCCCGGTTCGGGCCCAGCGCCGCGTCGAGCAGCGCGCGGTATTGGCCGCAGGCGGTGAGCAGCAGGTCGCAGAACTCGCGCGCCGCGCCTTCGCCGCCGCGCGCCTGGGTCACATAGTTTGCAATGCCGCGCACCTCGGCATGCGCATTGGCCGGCGCCGCCGCGAAGCCCACGCGCGTGAGCACGGGCAGGTCGGGCCAGTCGTCGCCGATGGCCGCGGCCTGCGCCCAGCCGAAGCCCAGCTGGTCGAGCATGGCCTGTGCGGCGGGCAGCTTGTCTTCGGTGCCGTAGCGCACGTGCTCGATGCCGAGCGCCTCGAGCCGCACGCGCAGCGGCTTGGAGTCGCGCCCGGTGATCACGGCCGGCACGATGCCGGCCTTGCGCAAGAGCTTCAGGCCGTAGCCGTCGAGGATGCTGAAGCGCTTGAGCGTCTCGCCGTGCTCGGTGAAGTACACCCCGCCGTCGGTCAGCACGCCGTCGATGTCGAAGAAGACGATGCGCACGTCCTGCGCGGCGAGCAAGGTCTCGGCCTGGAACTCGAGCGGCATCAGATGACCTTCGCTCGCATCAGGTCGTTGGTGTTGATCGCGCCCACGATCACCCCCGCGCCGTCGATCACAAACAGGCGGGTGATGCCGCATTGCTCCATCAGCTCGGCGGCCTCCACCGCCAGCGCGTCCACGCGGATGGTGCGCGGGTTGCGGTGCATCACCTCGGCCGCCTTGGGGCTGCGCAGGTCGGCGCCGGCTTCGATCAGGCGGCGCAGGTCGCCGTCGGTGAAGATGCCCGCGGCGCGGCCATCGGGCTCGACCACCGCAGCGGCGCCGAAGCCCTTGATGCTCATCGCGCGCATCAGCTCGCTGATGCTGGCCGACGGCGGCACGCGCGGCACCTCGTCGCCCGAGCGCATGACGTCGCTCACGTGCGTGAGCAGCTTGCGCCCGAGCGCGCCGCCCGGGTGCGAGCGCGCGAAGTCTTCGGAGCCGAAGCCGCGCGCGTCGAGCAGCGCCACGGCCAGCGCGTCGCCCATCGCCATCTGCGCGGTGGTGCTCGCGGTGGGGGCGAGGTTGAGCGGGCAGGCTTCCTTGGCCACGCCCGCGTCGATCACGATGTCGGCGTGGCGCGCCAGGGTCGATTCGGGGCGCCCGGTCATGGCGATCAGGGGCACGCCCTGGCGCTTGACGACCGGCAGAATGACGGTGAGCTCGTCGACCTCGCCGCTGTTGGAGATGGCCAGCACCAGGTCGACCGTCTTGATCATGCCGAGGTCGCCGTGGCTGGCCTCGGCAGGGTGCACGAACATCGCGGGCGTGCCGGTGGAGGCGAGGGTGGCGGCGATCTTGCGCCCGACATGGCCGCTCTTGCCCATGCCCATCACGACCACGCGGCCGCGCACGTCGAGGATCTTGCGCACGGCCTCCACGAAACTCGGGCCGACGCGGCCCTTCAGGCCGAGAACGGCTTCGGCTTCGATGTCGAAAGTCAGGCGTGCCCGGGCGAGGATCGCTTCGGGGTCGACCACGGGGGCCGGGGCGGGGCGGGAACTCATCGCCGGATTTTACGGGCGGGCGGCCTTGCCCCCACGCTCGGCACGGCGTGCCCTCCCGCACGCCTGCGCACGAGTCTTGCTCTAGCATCGGCGCCTATGTCTTCGTTCGATCTCACGCTGTTGTATCTGTTGGCCGCGGTGATCGGCGTCGTTGCATGCCGGTCGCTGAAGCTGCCGCCGATGCTCGGCTACCTGTCGGCCGGCGTGCTGATCGGACCGCACGCCTTCGCGCTCGCGCAGAACACCGAAGGCATCCAGCACCTGGGCGAGTTCGGCGTGGTGTTCCTCATGTTCGTGATCGGGCTGGAGTTCAGCCTGCCCAAGCTGCGCGCAATGCGCAAGCACGTGTTCGGGCTCGGCCTGCTGCAGGTGCTGCTGACGATGACCATCGCCACCGTCGGCGCGCTGGTGATCGCCACGCAGCTGCCGCCCGCCTGGCGGCTGGGCTGGCAGACCGCGCTGGCGCTGTCGGGCGCGCTCACCATGAGCAGCACGGCCATCGTGGTCAAGCTGATGGCCGAACGCCTCGAGCTCGAGAGCGAACACGGCAAGCGCGTGATGGGCGTGCTGCTGTTCCAGGACCTGGCCGTGGTGCCGCTGCTGGTGCTGATTCCGGCGCTGGGCGCGCCGCCCGAGGCGCTGGCCAAGGCGCTGGGCTTCGCGCTGCTGAAGGCGAGCTTTCTCATCGGCTTGCTGCTCTACGGCGGGCCGCGCGTGATGCGCTGGTGGCTCACGCTGGTGGCGCGGCGGCGCAGCGAGGAGCTCTTCATCCTGAACGTGCTGCTGGTCACGCTGGGCCTGGCCTGGCTCACCGAACTGGCCGGCCTGAGCCTGGCGCTGGGCGCGTTCATCGCAGGCATGCTGGTGTCGGAGACCGAATACAAGCACCAGGTCGAGACCGACATCCGCCCGTTCCACGACGTGCTGCTGGGGCTGTTCTTCATCACCGTGGGCATGTCGCTCGACTGGCACATCGTGGTCGAGCGCTGGTTGCTGGTGGGCGTGCTGCTGCTGGTGCCGCTGGCGTTCAAGCTGGGGCTGGTGACGGTGCTGGCCAAGGTGCTGGGCGCCACCTCGGGCGTGTCGCTGCGCACCGGCCTCTACCTGGCGCAGGCCGGCGAGTTCGGCTTCGTGCTGCTGACGCTGGCGCAGGAGCGCAGCCTGTTGCCGCCGTGGCTGGCCAACCCGGTGCTGGCGTCGATGGTGCTGTCGATGCTGGCCACGCCCTTCATCATCATGTACAGCAATGCCATCGTGCGAAAGCTCGTGGCGAGCGACTGGATGCAGCAGTCGCTGCAGATGACGAGCATCGCGCGCAAGACCATCAACACCGCCAAGCACGTGATCATCTGCGGCTACGGGCGTTGCGGGCAGAACCTGGCGCGCATCCTGGAGCGCGAAGGCATTCCCTACATGGCGCTCGACCTCGACCCCGACCGCGTGCGCCAGGCCGCCGCCGCCGGCGACTCGGTGGTGTTCGGCGACGCGGCGCGGCTGCAGGCGCTGATGGCCGCGGGCCTGGCGCGCGCGAGCGCCGTGGTCGTCACCTACCTCGACGTGCCGGGCGCCATGAAGGTGCTGGCCAACACGCGCGCCCATGCCGCCCACGTGCCGGTGATCGTGCGCACGCAGGACGACCACGACCTCGAGAAGCTGCAGGCGGCCGGCGCCACCGAGGTGGTGCCCGAGGCCATCGAAGGTTCGCTGATGCTTGCCAGCCATGCGCTGGCGCTGGTCGGCGTGCCGATGCGCCGGGTGATCCGCGTGGTGCAGGACCAGCGCGACGCCCGCTACAACCTGCTGCGCGGCTACTTCCACGGCGCCGACGACGACAACGCCGACGAGATCAACCACGAGCGGCTCAACAGTTTCACCCTGAGCACCGGCGCGCGCGCCATCGGGCAGACGCTGGAGCGCATGGCGCTGCCCACGCTGGACGTGCGCGTGGTCAGCCTGCGCCGGCAGGACGGCCAGACGCGTACGCTGGCCGAAGACACGGTGCTGTCGGACGGCGACACGCTGGTGCTGTCGGGCAAGCCGGCCGCGCTGGCCGTTGCCATCGAGCGGCTGCAAAAGGGCTGACACAGGCCGCTACGGCCGGCCCCGGCCCCGGCGCCGATCAGTTGATCAGGGTCGGATTGCGCTTTTCTTCTTCGAGACGCTGCTGGCGGCGCACCGCTTCGCACTGCGCGTGGGCCTTGAACTCGGCCTTCAGGCACTGGGCGGCCATGCACTGCGCCCTGGCGATGAAGTTGCGGTCGCCGCACAGGGCCTGGGGCTCCGGCGGCGCAGCGGGCGCGGCAGGCGGCGGGGCCGGTGCAACGGCGGGTGCCGCGGGCTCCGGTGTGCTCGGTGCCGCCGCGGCGACAGCCGCCTGCTTGCGCGGCTTGGCGACGGGCTTGGACGTCGCGGCGCCTGCCGCCGGGGCCGGGGCCGTTTCAGCGACAGGTGGCGGCTCGGCTGGCTCGGCGGCCTGCGGTGCCGGCGGCACCGCGGCAGGCGGCGGCTCGGCCGCTGGCGAGGGGGCCGCTGGCGCCGGTGCCGCAACGGCCGGCAGGGGCGCGTCGGCCACCGCGGGCGCCTTGCGCGTCCCGTAGCCGTACCAGCCGGCGACGACCATCGCCACGGCCACGACCAGCAGGCCGAGCCACAGCAGGACCATGCGCTTGCGCGGCGCCGGTTCGGCCGGCGCCGGACGGCGGACCGACATGCGCGCTTTCCTGCGTCCGTCCTTCGCGGCTTGCTGCGACTCGAAGGTCGCCGACACGGCATGCGGCGCAGCGGCGTACGGCGGTTCTTCGTCGCCGTCGTGCACCATGAGCACCGTCTGCTCGTCGTCCCGCGGCGCGGCGCTCAGCCTCCCGAAGAACGGCGACCGCGCAGGTCGGGGCGCCGGCGCGGGCACCGGCGCGCCCGGATCGAACAGCGGCGCCGGAATGGTGGGCGCGCGCAACTGGGCGGGCGCAGTGGTGGCCCATTCGCGCTCGGGGCTGGGCGGCGGGGGAATCCGGTCGGGCGCGGTGGACAACGCGAGGCCGCAGCTTCGGCAGAAATGGGCGCCGTCACGGTTTTCCGTGCTGCAGACCGAACAGATCAAGGCCATGGCTTGCGACTGACTACTCTGGAATCAAGAACGAAAACAGGGCGTCGAGCCCCTGTGGAAGACGGTCTGGCAGCGGACAGCGCAGGCCTCAGGTCACGGCGACGCGCTTGGAGCGATGCGCCATGCGCTTGGCGAGCACGGCACCCAATGCCATGGCAATTTCCAGCGCCATGTTGGGCTGGCGGTTCGACATTTCCCCAAAGCGGATCGCGTTGAGCCGCCACACGCGGCCCGCGCCGGTGACCACCACATTGGCCGAGTGCGGCTGGCGCGAGAAGAACGAACCTTCCCCGACCACCGAGCCGGGCGTGAGCACGGCGAGCTTCATCTGTTCCTTGCTGCTGACACGGTGCACGCTGATGGCGCCGCTCTCGAGGAAGAACACCGAGCGGTCCGGCGTGCCCTGCTCGATCAGCACGTCGCCGACCCCGGTCTCGATGGGCTGCAGGTAGCCCGCCAGCGTGTCCCACTGCTGGACGGTGAACGTCAACGCGAAGGCGTCGCTGTTCATGTTCTCCGCGATGGCGCGGCTCAGGTTCTGGATGGACATGTTTTTCTTCAACCCCGCTTGTGAGCCGCAGTATCCGCGAACGCGGCAAGATTCGGCTACAAGTGTTTACGCTTTTCCGCGCGCCTGTCGCTATTTGCCGATGCAGAAGCTCGAAAAGATGACCCCGAGCAGGTCGTCCGCGCCGAACTCGCCGGTGATCTCGTTCAGCGCGTTCTGCGCCAGGCGCAGTTCCTCGGCCAGCAGATCGAGCAGTTGCGCCTGCGCCGCCAGGTGGCCGGCGGCCAGCGCCAGGTGCGTTTCGACCTGCGCCAGCGCCTGCACATGGCGCGCCCGCGCGAGGTACACCCCCTCGGGCACGGCCTGCCAGCCGGCCATGGCCAGCAGCTGCTCGCGCAGCGCCTCGATGCCCAGGCCGGTCTTGGCCGACAGGACGATGCCTTGGGCGTGGTGAGCCGAAGGCGCCGCGTCCTGCTTGTTCCACACGTCGAGCACCGGCACGCTCGCGGGCAGCTTGCTGCGCAGGCTGGCCAGGATGCCGGCATCGGCGGCGGCGTAGTCGCCCAGGTGGGCGCGCGTCAGGTCGTGCAGGAACAGCACGGCATCGGCGCTTTCGATCTGCCCCCAGGCGCGCGCCACGCCGATCTGCTCGACCTCGTCGCTGCTCTCGCGCAGCCCGGCGGTGTCGGCCACGTGCAGCGGCACGCCGTGGATCTGGATGGTCTGCGAGACCACGTCGCGCGTGGTTCCGGCCACCGCGCTCACGATGGCCAGCTCGGCGCCGGCCAGCGCGTTGAGCAGCGAGCTCTTGCCCGCGTTGGGCTGCCCCGCGATCACCACCTTGATGCCTTCGCGCAGCAACGCGCCCTGGCGCGCGCGCTGCTGCACGGCCGCCAGCTGCGCCTGCAGCCGGTCCAGCTGCCCGGCGGCATCGGCCTTCTGCAGGAAGTCGATTTCTTCCTCCGGAAAGTCCAGCGTGGCCTCCACCAGCATGCGCAGGTGGATCAGCGCGTCGCGCAGCGTGTGGATCTCGCGCGAGAAGGCGCCCGACAGCGAGCGCCCGGCGCTGCGCGCGGCCGCCTCGGTGCTGGCGTCGATCAGGTCGGCGATGGCCTCGGCCTGGGCCAGGTCGATCTTGCCGTTGAGGAAGGCACGCTGGCTGAACTCGCCGGGCTCGGCCACGCGCAGGCCGGGAAGGCGAGGGCGCCCGCTGGCGGGGTCGGGCTCGGCGGCGGCCTCCAGGCAGCGCGCCAGCAGCAGCTGCAGCACGACCGCGCCGCCGTGGGCCTGCAGTTCGAGCACGTCTTCGCCGGTGAAGGAGTTCGGGGAGGGAAAGTGAATGGCCAGGCCGTGGTCGACCGGCTCGCCGTCCTTGTCCCTGAACGGCAGGTAGGTCGCTTCGCGCGGCTTGAGCGCGCGGGCGCAGAGCGCGCCGATCAGCGGCGCCAGCCTGGCCCCCGACACCCGCACGATGCCCACGGCCCCGCGACCGGAGGCTGTGGCGATGGCGACGATCGGGTCGGTGGTGCGTGCGAGCATGGTGGAAGCCGGATTCTTTCAGCAAAAAGGGCCGCTGATGCGGCCCTTCGGGATTGACGCAGCTGGCGTCCGGCTACTTCTTGCCGAGCACGCCGAGTCGCTTGTTGATGAACCACTGCTGCGCGATCGACAGCGTGTTGTTGGTGATCCAGTACAGCACCAGGCCGGCCGGGAAGAAGATGAACATCACGCTGAACGCGAGCGGCATGATCCACATCAGCTTGGCCTGCATCGGATCGGGTGGCGTCGGGTTGAGCCAGGTCTGGAACAGCGAGGTGGCCGTCATCACGACCGGCAGGATGTACCAGGGGTCCGGTGCCGACAGGTCGCTGATCCAGAGAATCCACGGCGCGTGGCGCATCTCGACCGACGACAGCAGCACCCAGTACAGCGCGATGAACACCGGGATCTGGATCACGATGGGGAAGCAGCCGCCCATCGGATTGACCTTCTCGGTCTTGTAGATCCGCATCATCTCCTGCTGCATCTCTTGCGGCTTGTCCTTCAGCCGCTCGCGCATTTCCATGATCTTCGGGTTGATGGCCTTCATCTTGGCCATGCTGGCGTAGGCCTTGGCGTTGAGCCAGTAGAAGGCCGCCTTCAGCAGCACCACCAGCGCCACGATCGACCAGCCCCAGTTGCCCAGGATGCCGTGCAACTGGGTGAGCAGCCAGTACAGCGGCTTCGAGATGATCGCGAAGATGCCGTAGTCCTTCACCAGGTCCAGGCCCGGGGCGATGGCTTCGAGCTTCTTTTCTTCTTCGGGACCGGCGAACAGCGCACTGTTCACGACCTGCGTGGCACCCGGGGCGATCTTCGGCAGCGTGGCCACCATGGCCACGGTGAAGAGGTTGTCGCCCAGGTCCTTCACGCGGAACTCGCGACGCAGCTGTTCGCTGGCCGGGTCGCCCTTGAGCAGCCATGCCGACGCGAAGTAATGCTGCACCATCGCGATCCAGCCGTCGTTGGCCGGCGGCGGCGGTTCGATCTTGCCCTTGGCGATGTCCTTGAAGTCGAGCTTGTGGAACTTCTTCTCGTTGGTGTACGCGGCGGGACCGGTGAAGGTGTTGGTGCCGAACATGGTGCCGGCGGCCACGGTGCCGTGGCGCAGCAGCTGCAGGTACAGCTGCGCGTCGCGCGGCTGGTCGCTCACGTTGACCACCTCGTGGCGCACGCCGATGACGTAGTCGCCGCGGTGGAACACGTAGGTCTTGATGTACTTCAGGCCACCGACGGGCGCGCTCTCGAAGCCCACTTCCAGCGTGTTCTGGCCATCGGCCATTTCGCGCGGGCCGGCCTTCGGCGTCATCGGCGTCAGGTGGTTGGGAAAGCGCTCACCGGTGTCGACCGTGTTCAGCAGGCCGGTCTGCGCGACGTAGCGCGTGGCCGGCGAGCCGTTCTCGAACAGCACGACGCGCTTGGTGCGGTCGGCTTCGTCGTACTTCTGCAGTTCCAGGTGGTTGACCGTGGCGCCTTCGCTGTCGATCGTGGCCTTGAACAGGTCGGTGGTCACGATGACCTGCTCGCGCGGCGCGGCCGCGGCAGCCTGCGTGGGCACGGCGCCTGCGTTGCCGGTGGTACCGGCCGCGGTCGGCACGCCGTTGGCTGCAGGTGCATTGGCATTGGCGGGGGCGGCCGCCGTGGCGGCCGGCTTGCTCGACGGCAGGAAGGTCGGCTTGTTGCCGTTGAAGACCTGCCATTGGTCCCACAGCAGCACCAGCGAGAACCCAAAAATCACCCACAGGATCGTGCGGCGGATATCGTTCATGACGAAGACTTCTTGTCGGAGGAGAGAAGAGACGAAAACAGCGATCCTGACTTGTCAGTGCGACGCTTTGATTTCGGTGGAACCGGATCGTGGCCGCCCTGGCACCAGGGCTGGCAGCGCACGATGCGGTGCGCAGTGAGGTAGCTGCCCTTGAGCGCGCCATGCACCTCCAGCGCCTCGATCGAATACACCGAGCAGGTCGGCGTGAAGCGGCACGACTGGCCGAGCCAGGGGCTCAGCAGCAGGCGGTAGCCCTTCACGAGGCCGATCAGCAGGCGTTTCATGGCGAGGGGGCGGAAGGCGCGGGCGTGGGAGCGCGCCCGGAACGCGCGCGCGGCGGCGCCGCCGGGCGGGCAGCCCGCTCCAGCAGCTGCTGGAGCTCGGCGCGCACGGCGGCCTTGAGCTTGTCCGACGTGGCGCTCAAGAACTCCTTGCGGTCGAAGGTCGAGCGCAACCGCACCACGTGCGCCGCACGCGGCAAGACCACGCCGGGAGCAGCGCTCACGGCGTAGATCTGGCGCTTGATGGCGTTGCGCGTGACCGCACGGCGCGCCCAGCGCTTGGGCACCATGGCGCCCAGCCAGACGTCGTCGGACACGAACAACGGCTGTGCGCTCGATGCGAGATCGAGCGCACAGCGGTGCAATGCGAAATGAGCAGTGCGCGCCACGGTGGCACCTGCGAGAGCGGCCTGGAATTGCGCGCGGGTCTTGAGCCGCTGCATGGAAGCCGGGCCGGGCACGTCGTGACCGGGAATACCGGATGCGCCGGCTGCGGGAGCTGGCGCTGACGTGTCGGCTGCTGGCAACGGCAGGTGAGCTGCCGTCAGACGGCCAGGCGCTTGCGGCCCTTGGCGCGGCGTGCGTTGATGACGGCGCGGCCGCCACGGGTCTTCATGCGGACCAGGAAGCCGTGGGTACGGGCGCGGCGGACTTTGGATGCTTGGTAGGTGCGTTTCATGGTGATTTCCTAATTCCCTGTTCGCGCGGGCTCTTCGTACGGAAGGCATGAAGAAACCTGCGGGGCGCCGGGGGAGCGTATTGGGATGGCCCCTGAGCTCCTAGTGACGAACGCAAGAAGGTTTTCAGGGAAACCCGCAATTATCGCAAACATTGGCCGCGGGGACAATCTTCGAGCAGATTTGCGGGCCTTTCGCCGACCCTCCCAGCATGTGGATAAGGTTTTGACAAGTTAGAATGCCGGGTGCCTTCCAGCAGAGAATATCCACAATACCTATACCAAAAAATGCACGAGGGTTTCACCACTTTTTCAAGCGCTCATGTCCACTGACGGCATCGGCGAAAGCCTCTGGCAGGCCTGCGTCGACCAGCTCGCGCAGGAGCTGTCCGAGCAGCAGTTCAACACCTGGATCAAGCCCCTGACCGCACAGGTTGCCGACGACCTGTCGCGCATGACCGTGTTCGTCGCCAACCGCTTCAAGCTCGACTGGATCCGGGCCCAGTACGCCGGCAAGATTGCCGCCATGGCCGAGAAGATGTACGGCCAGCCAGTGGCTGTCGAGTTAGCGCTTGCTCCTCGCGAAACACCCGTGCGGTCTGCGCCAGTTGCCGTGATGGCCGAGACCGATGTGCCCCGCGACGTCGCCGGCCCGGGCGAGGAGCCCGCGGCCGCCGGCTTCAAGAACCGGCTCAATTCCGGCCTCACCTTCGACACCCTGGTCGAGGGCACCGCCAACCGCATGGCGCGCGCCGCGGCCATGCACGTGTCGGGCATGCCGGGCCATCTGTACAACCCGCTTTTCATCTACGGCGGCGTCGGCCTGGGCAAGACCCACCTGATGCACGCGGTAGGCAACCGGCTGCTCGCCGACCGGCCCGATTCCAAAGTTCTCTACATCCACGCCGAGCAATTCGTGTCGGATGTGGTCAAGGCGTATCAGCGCAAGACTTTCGACGAGTTCAAGGAGCGCTACCACTCGCTCGATCTGTTGCTGATCGACGATGTGCAGTTCTTCGCCAACAAGGACCGCACGCAGGAAGAGTTCTTCAACGCGTTCGAGGCCCTGCTCGCCAAGAAGTCGCACATCGTGATGACCAGCGACACCTATCCCAAGGGCCTGGCCGACATCCACGAGCGCCTGGTGTCGCGCTTCGATTCGGGCCTCACGGTGGCCATCGAGCCGCCCGAGCTCGAGATGCGCGTGGCCATCCTGATCAACAAGGCGCGTGCCGAATCGGCCGAAATGCCCGAAGAGGTGGCCTTCTTCGTCGCCAAGAACGTGCGCTCCAACGTGCGCGAGCTCGAAGGGGCGCTGCGCAAGATCCTGGCGTACTCGCGCTTCAACCAGAAGGAGATCTCGATCGCCCTGGCGCGCGAGGCGCTGCGCGACCTGCTGTCGATCCAGAATCGCCAGATCTCGGTCGAGAATATCCAGAAGACGGTGGCCGACTACTACAAGATCAAGGTCGCCGACATGTACAGCAAGAAACGCCCGGCCAGCATTGCGCGGCCGCGGCAGATCGCGATGTACCTGGCCAAGGAGCTCACGCAGAAAAGCCTGCCCGAAATCGGCGAGCTGTTCGGCGGCCGCGACCACACGACGGTGTTGCACGCGGTGCGCAAGATCTCGGGCGAGCGCCAGCAGCTCACCGAGCTCAACCAGCAGCTCCACGTGCTCGAACAGACGCTCAAGGGCTGACAAACCGGATGTCATCGGGAGCGTCCCCGCGACAGCGGAGAATGGCGCCCTTACAAGCTGATTCAAAGAGATAGAGAAGAGGAAGAAGACATGATCGTTTTGAAGGCAAACCAAGACAAAGTCCTCGCCGCGCTGCAGTCGGTGGCGGGCATCGTGGAGCGGCGTCACACCTTGCCTATCCTGGCGAACGTGCTGATTCGCAAGACCGGTGGCCAGCTGCAGCTGACCACCAGCGACCTCGAGATCCAGATCCGCACCACCGCCGAGCTCGGCGGCGACGAAGGCAACTTCACCACCACCATCGGCGCGCGCAAGCTGATCGACATCCTGCGCACCATGCCGGCCGACCAGACCGTGAGCCTCGAGTCGAGCGCCAGCAAGCTGGTGCTCAAGGGCGGCAAGAGCCGCTTCACGCTGCAGTCGCTGCCCGCGGAAGACTTTCCGCTGGTGCAGGAAGCGGCCAATTTCGGCCCCGTGTTCAGCGTGCCGCAAAAGACGCTGAAGGACCTGCTCTCGCAAGTGTCCTTCGCCATGGCCGTGCACGACATCCGCTACTACCTCAACGGCATCCTGTTCGTCGCCGAAGGCAAGCAGCTGAGCCTGGTGGCCACCGACGGCCACCGCCTGGCGTTCTCCTCGGCCACGCTCGACGTCGAAGTACCGCGTCAGGAAGTGATCCTGCCGCGCAAGACCGTGCTCGAGATGCAGCGCCTGCTGTCCGACGCCGAAGGCGCCATCGAGATGCAGTTCGCGAACAACCAGGCCAAGTTCAGCTTCGGCGGCATGGAGTTCGTCACCAAGCTGGTCGAGGGCAAGTTCCCCGACTACAACCGCGTCATCCCGAAGAACCACAAGAACACCGTCACGCTCGGCCGTGCACCTTTGCTGGCCAGCCTGCAGCGCACCGCCATCCTGACCAGCGAGAAGTTCAAGGGCGTGCGCCTGAACATCGAGCCGGGCACCCTGCGCATCGCGTCCAACAACGCCGAGCAGGAAGAAGCCCAGGACGAGCTCGACATCGACTACGGCGGCGACGCCATCGAAATCGGCTTCAACGTGACCTACCTGATCGACGCGCTGTCGAACATGGACCAGGACATGGTCAAGCTGGACCTGGCGGACTCCAACAGTTCCGCGCTGCTGACCATCCCCGAGAACGCATCCTTCAAGTACGTCGTGATGCCGATGCGTATCTAGCAGACAGACCCTACAGCGCCTTGCGCACACGACCCGCGGCCCCCCGCGGGTTTGCGCTTTCAAGAGGCGGCGAATTGAGTTCTTGCGAGCCCGAAAAATCACGTCAATGCCGTGAGAGAGATAGAGGAATACCGAATGAGTGCAGAAGAAAACAAGCCCGAAGTGCCGCACACCGAGCCGGTCTACACGCCTGAAGTCCAGGTCGTGCCGCCCGAGGCCATCGCGGCCGACACCAGCTACGGCGAAGGCTCGATCACGATCCTCGAAGGGCTTGAGGCCGTGCGCAAGCGCCCCGGCATGTACATCGGCGACACCTCCGACGGCACGGGCCTGCACCACCTGGTGTTCGAAGTGGTGGACAACTCCATCGACGAGGCGCTGGCCGGCCATTGCGACGACATCGTCGTGACCATCCACAGCGACAACTCGATCTCCGTCACCGACAACGGCCGCGGCATTCCCACCGGCGTGAAGATGGACGACAAGCACGAGCCCAAGCGCTCGGCGGCTGAAATTGCGCTCACCGAACTGCACGCCGGCGGCAAGTTCAACCAGAACAGCTACAAGGTCTCGGGCGGCCTGCACGGCGTGGGCGTGAGCTGCGTGAACGCGCTGAGCATCAAGCTGCGCCTGGTCGTGCGTCGCGAAGGCAAGATCCACGAACTCGAATTCAGCCGCGGCTTCGTGCAGAACCGCCTGCTCGAACAGGTGAACGGCGTCGAAGTCTCACCGATGAAGGTCATCGGCGACACCGACAAGCGCGGCACCGAGGTGCACTTTCTGCCGGACACCGAGATCTTCAAGGAGAACTCGGACTTCCACTACGAAATTCTCAGCAAGCGCCTGCGCGAACTGAGCTTCCTGAACAACGGCGTGCGCATCCGCCTGAAGGACGAGCGCACCGGCAAGGAAGACGACTTCTCGGGCGCCGGCGGCGTGCGCGGCTTCGTGGAGTTCATCAACAAGGGCAAGACCGTCCTGCATCCGAACTCGTTCTACGCGGAAGGCGAGAAGCCCGCCGACACCTACGGCGGCATCCCCGGCACGCACATCGGCGTCGAGGTGGCGATGCAGTGGAACAGCGGCTACAACGAGCAGGTGCTGTGCTTCACCAACAACATCCCGCAGCGTGACGGCGGCACCCACCTGACCGGCCTGCGCGCCGCGATGACCCGGGTCATCAACAAGTACATCGAAGAAAACGAGTTCGCGAAGAAGGCGAAGGTCGAAGTCACCGGCGACGACATGCGCGAAGGCCTGTGCTGCGTGCTGAGCGTGAAGGTGCCCGAGCCCAAGTTCTCGAGCCAGACCAAGGACAAGCTGGTGTCCAGCGAAGTGCGCGCGCCGGTGGAAGACATCGTCGGCCGCCTGCTCAGCGACTACCTGCAGGAACGCCCGGCCGACGCCAAGATCATCTGCGGCAAGATCATCGAGGCCGCCCGCGCCCGCGAAGCGGCCCGCAAGGCCCGCGAAATGACGCGCCGAAAGGGCGTGCTCGACGGCATGGGCCTGCCCGGCAAGCTGGCCGATTGCCAGGAGAAGGATCCCGCGCTCTGCGAGGTCTACCTGGTGGAGGGCGACTCCGCCGGCGGCTCCGCCAAGCAGGGCCGCGACCGGAAATTCCAGGCCATCCTGCCGCTGCGCGGCAAGATCCTGAACGTGGAAAAGGCGCGCTACGAGAAGCTGCTCACCAGCAACGAAATTCTCGTGATGATCACCGCCCTGGGCACCGGCATCGGCCGCGCCGGCGCCACCAGCGCGGGCAGTGGCGCGGACGACTTCAACGTCGCCAAGCTGCGCTACCACCGCATCATCATCATGACCGACGCCGACGTCGACGGCGCCCACATCCGCACGCTGCTGCTCACCTTCTTCTACCGGCAGATGCCCGAGCTGGTGGAGCGCGGCCACATCTACATCGCGCAGCCGCCGCTCTACAAGGTCAAGGTCGGCAAGGAAGAGCAGTACCTGAAGGACGAATCCGCCCTCAACGCCTTCCTGATGAAGGTGGCACTGAAGGACGCGCGCATCGAGACCGGCGGCGCCAGTTCCACCACCCTGACCGGCGACACGCTCGCCGAACTGGCGCGCAAGCACCAGCTGGCCGAGGCCGTGATCGCGCGCCTGCGCAACTTCATGGATGCCGAGGCGCTGCGCGCCATCGCCGACGGCGTGACGCTCGACCTCGACACCACGCCCGCCGCCGAAGCCTCGGCCGCGGCGCTGCAGGTCAAGCTGCGCGAGCTCAACACCACCGGCATCCCGGCCGAGGTGAGCAACGAGTTCGACGCGCGCACCGACAAGCCGCTCCTGCGCATCAGCCGCCGCCACCACGGCAACATCAAGAGCAGCGTGATCACGCAGGACTTCGTGCACGGCGCCGACTACGCGGCGCTGGCCGAAGCGGCCAACACCTTCCGCGGCCTGCTGAGCGAAGAAGGTGCCGTGGTCCGGCGCGGCGAGGGCGAGCGCGCCAAGGAAGAAAAGGTCGGCGACTTCCGCCAGGCCATGAAGTGGCTGATCGGCGAAGCCGAGCGCGCCACCTCGCGCCAGCGCTACAAGGGCCTGGGCGAAATGAACCCCGCGCAGTTGTGGGAAACCACCATGGACCCGACCGTGCGCCGCCTGCTGCGCGTGCAGGTCGACGACGCGATCGAAGCCGACCGCGTGTTCACGATGCTGATGGGCGACGAGGTGGAGCCGCGCCGCGAGTTCATCGAGCAGAACGCGCTGCGCGCGGCGAACATCGACGTCTAGGAAGGAAGCGTCGTCGGTTCTCTGCCGCACCGACGACACGCAACGAACGCCCGGCCCCGCCGGGCGTTTGTCATTGGAGCTTCAAGGTCGAAGCCTGCGAACCGTCGGCGCACGGACCATCGGAATACTCCGCCGTGCCCGAAGACGAGACGCACTTGGTCACCGCCATGCGAACCGGTGTGGCCACCACGGGCGAGAGCTCGGCGGCGATGGAGGACGAGGGCACGGCCCGCGCAACGTAGGCCCGAACGGGCGGCGCGGGCGCATACACCGGCATCGCATCGTCGGCGCCAACGCTTGCCAGCGGCGGCTGAACGACGGCGGGGACCACACTCACCGGCACAGGGACGTGCGCGGCGCGCTCCTTCAGCAAGTCGGTCAGCGCCACATAGAAGAGGCTCACGGCCACCAGGGCCACGGCCAGGCACGGCGCCCAGTAACGCTGCGAGCCCGCCGCTCCTTGCGGCGGCCCGTCCAGTATTGCTGCTTGCTGCTGCCCGTTCAGTGCAGCGGCTTGCTGCCGGCCGCTCAGCGCCGCGGCCACGACAGCCCCCCGCCTTGCAACGCTCCCGCCAGCTTCGCGATGCCGCCGGTGCCGCTCGCCGCACGCCCGATCAACGCGCCGCCGGCCGCGCCCACCACGACGCGCATCAGGAACGACCGGCTGCGGCCCGCTGCCAGCAGCAGCAACACGCCCGCGCCCAGCACGGCGAGGTGCTCGCCGGGGTAGTCCGCCCGCTGGGCGTCCACGCGCTTGAACTCGTTGATCGTCGATTCGAGGGTCATGGCCGAAGCTCCTTGTGTCTGTTGCGCCATTCATATCGCGCTGCGCCATGCACCGCTGTAGGCCTGCACCCATGCACGTTTGCGGATTCGGACGCCAGAACGCGTCAAAACGCGGCGAAACCACCCGGATCAGGGTTTCCGTGAGGCTTGTTAACAAAAGTAGCCGGAGCGCGCGTCACACGGAGGTCATCAGCTATGAAAACAATAGCATTCAACTTGAATCCGCAGATCGTTCCTCGTAAACGCTATATCTAGCCCGACTCTTGCTAAGCAAAATCCTTGACGGATTTCACGTTACGCAAGATCGAGGACCCCACAGCAATGAACCCTTCGCGTCTCCGCCGGCCACTGGCCGCGCTGGTATTGAGCGGCACAGCAGCATTCCTCGGGGCCGCGGCCTTGGTCGCACCGGCCCATGCGCTCTCGAACCCACCCATCGAAGTGGCGCAGGGCATCGAGTACATGTGCGGCGGCGCCGCGCGTGACGAAGCTGCCTTCATGGAAATGGTGTCGCCGCGCTGGGCCGCCACCATCGCGCTGGGCGTGAGCGACGGCAAGGGCGCGCAGCAGGGCGGCTTCCCGGCCAAGGCCGCGGTCCAGATCCGCCAGAAATACACCGGCCAGCTGGTGATGGACGTGCAGACCAAGTCGCCGTACATGCTCGCGCGCCTGAACCCGGGCGCCTACGACGTGAACGTGACGCTCGGCGGCCTCACGCTGACGCAGTCGCTGGTGGTGATCGCCGGCGTGCCGGCGCGCGCGTCCTTCGTCTGGCCGTCGAACTTCGACATGGCCTCGGTGGCGCCGCAGCTGCCGCAGACGCAGACGCTGGCGCAGAGCTCGGCCGCCGCGCGCTGAGCCGTTGAGGTCCACAGGCCGCCGAAAGGTGGCCTGTTGCATTTCTCAGCCGCCGCATGGCGGCCTGTTTTCATTTTCCAGGTCAGCCTTTCCTAAGCCACGCCGCGCACAGTGGCACCGTGGCCGCTCGCCACGTCGACCAGGAAAGGATCCAGACCATGACCCCCCGTTTTCCATCGCGCATGCGGCCCCTGGCGGCCGCGCTGTTCTGCGGCGCCGCTCTGCTCGGCGCGCTGTCGTCGGCCCAGGCGGCGGTGAATCCGCCGATCTACATGTCGCACGGCGTCGAGTACATGAGCGGCGGCATCGGCAGCGATGAAGCCCAGCTGATGGAGACGGTGGCGCCGCGCTGGCCCGCCACCTTCGAATTCGCGGTCAAGGACAGCAAGGGCGCCGACTTCGCGGCCAACGTGCATGTCACCGTTCGCGACAGCCACGGCGTGGCGCTGATCGACAACGTGACCTCGGGCGGTCCGTTCATGGTGGCCCGGCTCGAACCGGGCAGCTACGAGGTGGAAGCGCGCCTGGGCAGCCAGGTGCTCAAGCAGCAGGTGCGCGTGCCGGAAGGCGCGTCGGCCAAGGCGACCTTCGTCTGGCCGGCGGGCACCGACATGGCGTCGGCCGGCACACGCGCGGTGCAGTAACGCCGCGAAAGGGCGCGAAAGGGCGTGCAAGTGGGCGCCGGCACCGCGTGGCGACGGCGCTTTTCTTGGGCTCCTTGCCGGCCACAGCGCCCGCTATCCGGGCCCCTCGCGCTATAGAAAAAATAGCGGCTCCCGCGTACCGCGGCGTCTTGAATGCGCGGCATGCGCCTTGCAGGTGGTGTATCCCGGGCAGTGCCCGAACCCATTGCCCCGATGCCGATCCGTCCCCTGAGCGCGCTCACCGCGCTGCTTCACGTCTACATTGCGCTGCGCCTGCTGCCCGCGCTGGCCGCGCTCACGCCTGCCTGGCCGCTGGCGCTGCTTGCGCTGGGGGTGTCCGCAGCCACGATTCCCCTGCCTTTTGTGTCGCGCCGCGTCGGGCGCGACGGCTCGGCCGGCGCCGTCCTGAAATGGGTCGGCCTGATCAGCATGGGCTGGTTCTCCTCGATGTTCGTGCTGACCGTGGTGCGCGACGCGGGCCTGGGGCTGACCTGGCTGGCCAGTGCCGCGGGCGGCGTGCAGGTGCCGTGGAACAGCCTGAAGCCCTGGAGCGCGCTGGCGGTGCTGGCGGTGGCCACGGCCACGTCGGCCGTCGGCTTTTTCAACGCGCGCCGCACGGCCAGCGTGAAGCGGGTCGACGTGCCGATCAGCGGCCTGCCGCAGGCGCTCGAAGGCTTCACGATCGCGCAGCTCAGCGACATCCACGTGGGCCCGACCATCAGGAGCGCGTACATCCAGCGCATCGTCGATGCGGTCAACCGGCTGGGCGCGGACGCCATCGCGATCACCGGCGACCTGGTCGACGGCAGCGTGCCCGAACTGCGCGAGCACATCGCGCCGCTGGCGGGCCTGCGCGCGCGCCACGGCACCTTCGTGGTCACGGGCAACCACGAGTACTACGCCGGCGCGCACGCCTGGATCGTCGAGCTGCGCCGGCTCGGCCTGAAGGTGCTGCTCAACGAGCACGTGGTGCTGCAGACGCGCAACGTGCGCGGTGCGCAGACCGACGAAGAGCTGTTCGAAAGCGCGCTGGTGCTGGCCGGCGTGACCGACTTCACCGCCGGGCACTTCGACGCGGCGCACGCCAGCGACCCGCACCTGGCGCTGCACGACGCCCCTCCGCTGGTGCACACGCGCGTGTTGCTGGCGCACCAGCCGCGCAGCGCCACGCTGGCCGCCGCCGCCGGCTACCAGCTGCAGCTGTCGGGCCACACGCACGGCGGCCAGTTCTTTCCGTGGAACCTGTTCGTGCCGATGCAGCAGCCTTTCACGGCGGGACTGCACCGCCTGCACGACATGTGGGTCTATGTGAGCCGGGGCACCGGCTACTGGGGCCCGCCGAAGCGCTTCGGCGCGCCTTCTGAAATCACGCTGCTGACGCTGGTGCCGGCGAAAGCCTGAACGTTTTCTTCAGGCCTCGAGGTCGGCCAACCGGCGCGCGTTGGACGTGGCGGCCGCATGGATCGGCTTGAGCCCTTCGCGCGCGATGCCCGCCGCGATGCCCGGCAGCTGGCTCGCGGCGTTGACGGAGCCGGCGGCCGACTGCACGAAGGCATCGCCGTTCGCCGCCGCCTGGGCCGGCGTGACGCTGCCAGCCAGCAGGAAGAAGGCGGTGGTGCCCTGCATCCATTGCTGCAGCGTGCGGCTGGCCAGCGATACCTGGCTGTGATGCCACTGCCGTGCCATCGCCATGCCCGATTCGCTCGCGGCGGCCAGCTTCTCCTGGCCCATGAGCTGGAACTCGGCCAGGTCGGCCGCGGTGGGCGTGAGCCCCGCCTTGGCCATGCGCTCGGTCCGCATGCGGATCACCGAACCTGACGACAACAGCATCTCGTGGGTCTTGAGCGCCAGGTCGAGCCACTGCGTGAGCGGATGATTCGGACGGGCGGCGGCATGGAGAGACGGCATGTGGGGCGTGCGCAGGGCTTGGAGGAGGTCGGCCCACTATAGGCTTCTCGCGCCGAAATTGCTGCGTCGCAACAATTGACTCCTGATTGTTGCGACATCGGTCCTGTTTTTCGACAGGCCAACTGCGTGGCAAGCGAGTACGTGGGGCCGTCAGGACCCTGCGCGCAGCCGCCTGGCGCGCACTTCGGTCGCCAGGTAGCCCAAGGTCGCCACCACCAACGGCAGCAGGTAATACAGGCCGCGGTACGCCAGCAGCGCCCCGAGCAACTGCGCTTCCGCCACGGCATGCCCCAGCAGCGCGACGAACACGGCCTCCAGCACGCCGAGCCCCGCGGGCACGTGCGTGACCACGCCCGCCACCGCGGCCACAAGAAGCACCGCGAGCACGTGCACATAGCCGACCTGCCCCTGCAGCAGGAACCAGATCACGCCGCCGATCAGCGACCAGTTGGCGCACGACATCGCCAGTTGCAGCAGCGCCATCGGCAGGCCCGGCGTCTTGAACGCATGCCCGCGCACGCGCCACACGCGCCCCTTGGCCACGGCGCACAGCACCAGGTAAGCCAGCGCCACCGCCAGCAGCGCCGCGCCCAGGATGCGCAACCCCTCGTTGCCGATCTTCCAGCCCGGCGGCAGCGCCAGCGGCCAGAAGCAGAAGGCCGCGCCCGCCACCACCAGGTAGCCGAACCAGTTGGTCAGCATGCTGAAGCCCAGCACCCGCGTGATGGTGTCGTTGCCCAGCCCCAGGCGCGAATACAGCCGGTAGCGGAACGCCACGCCGCCCACCAGCGAGCCCAGGTTGAGGTTGAACGCATAGCTGATGAAGGTCACGCCCATCACCGTGCCGGTGCCCAGCCGGTGCTTCGTCACATGCCGGCCCAGCAGGTCGTAGGTGCTGTACAGCGCGAAGCTGCACACCACCAGCGCGCCGGCGGCCAGCAGCGCGCTCGCGGGCAACGCGCGGATCGCACCGAGCACCTCGCCCCAGTCGATGGTGCGCGCCTGCGTCACCAGCAGCCAGGCGATCAGCGCGAAGAAGCCCCACACGGCCACACGGCGGGCCCAGGGCCACCAGGCGGTGCGGGAGAGAGCCATCGCGCTCATGGCGGCACCTTCGCGCTTCGCGCTGCGGTGCGCGCTTGCTTGGGGCGGCCCGGCGCTGCGTTCATACGAGCACCTTCGCGCTTCGCACTGCGGTGCGCGCTTGCTTGGGGCTGCCCGGCGCTGCGCTCATCGGCTGGGCCTCAGGCGGCTTCCGTCTGCGTGGCACCGCCGGTCGGGCTGCTCAGGCCGGAGTCGCGCCGGCTGGCCAGGTCGGTGGCCTCGGCCAGCGTCAGGCGCGGTACGTGGCGCGGCAGGCGGCCCAGCAGCGCCGGATACCAGCGCAGGATGTGGAACACGAAGAAGCTGCGCACCAGCCGCCAGCCGCTCCATTCGCTGGCCAGGTCCGCCTCCTCGATCTGCTTGCAGCTGTGGCGCATCAGCTGGTCCATGCGCTCCCACAGCACGCCGTTGAAGGCGGTGTCGCGCACGATCACGTTCGACTCCAGGTTGAGCGACAGGCTCAGCGGGTCGAGGTTGCTCGAGCCCACGGTGCTCCACTTGTCGTCCATCAGCGCGACCTTGCCGTGCAGCGGCCGTTCGCAGTACTCGTAGATGCGCACGCCGGCATGCATGAGGTGGTGGTACAGCATGCTCGCGGCCGTCTTCACGATGGGCATGTCCGGCTCGCCCTGCAGGATGAGCCGCACGTCCACGCCGCGGCGCGCCGCGCGGCGCAATTCCTTGATGAGCCGGTAGCCCGGAAAGAAGTACGCGTTGGCGATCACGATGCGCTCTTTCGCCGAACGGATGGCCGCGCGGTACTGGTGCTCGATGTCGTTGGTATGGCGCCGGTTGTCGCGCGTGACGAACATCACGTCGGCGTCGCCGGCATGGCTTTGCCGCACCGGCGGCGCCAGCTTCAGGCGGCGGCGGAACCACCCCGCGCCCCTGCCGCCCAGCGCAATGGCGCGCAGCACGAACTGATGGATCTGCGCGACGATCGGGCCCTCGAGCTCCACCGCGTAGTCCTGCTTGGCCTTGGGGCCGAAGTCCATCAGGTGGTCGGCCGAGTAGTTGATGCCGCCCACGAAGGCGCGCTCGCCGTCGATCACCACGATCTTGCGGTGCATGCGGCGAAACACGTTGAGCCGCTGGCCCATGAAGCGCGAGCCCGGGTCGAACACGCGCACCTTGACGCCCACCGAGGTCAGCCCCTCGATGAACTCGCGCGACAGGTCGGGCGAGCCGAAGCCGTCGATCATCAGGTCGACCTTCACGCCGCGCTGCGCGGCTTCGCGCATGGCGGCGTGCAGCTGCAGGCCGACCTTGTCCTCGAACAGGATGAAGGTCTCGACGATGGCTTCGCGCTTCGCATGGCGAATGGCGTCGAACACGCGAGGGAAGAACTGCTCGCCGTTCTCGAGCAACTCGATGCGGTTGCCACCGATCCAATGGTTGTTGTTCATGGGAATGCTCGCAAAACCTCGGGAATCTCAGAGATCGATGTTGGCCACCAGCGGCGCGTGATCCGACAGGTGCGACCACGGCCGGCGCGGCAGCACCACGGGTGCATGCACGCCGGCGTTGCGCACGTAGATGCGGTCGAGCTGCAGCACGGGGAAGCGCGCCGGAAAGGTCTTGGCCGCGCGGCCGTTGGCCTGCACGAACACCTCGCGCAGCGCGGCGCCCTTTGCGAGCACCTCGTGCGCGCGGCCGCGCCAGTCGTTGAAGTCGCCGGCCACGATCAGCGGCGCGTCGGGCGGCACCTCGTCGCGCACGATATGGCACAGCAACTCCAGTTGCTGCTGCCGATGCGCCTCGGCCAGGCCCAGGTGCGCGCAGATCGCGTGCACGTCGACCGTGCGGCCCGGCAGGCGCAGCACGCAATGCAGCAGGCCGCGCTTCTCGGGGCCGCTCACCGACACATCGTGGTTGCGGAAATGCACGATCGGGAATTTGGACAGCACCGCGTTGCCATGGTGGCCCTTGGGGTACACGGCGTTGCGCCCGTAGGCGAACTGCGGCCACATGGTGTCGGCCAGGAATTCGTAGTGCGGCGCCTCGGGCCAGTTGCTCACCTTGCGCTCATGGCGCGAATGCGTGCCCAGCACCTCCTGCAGGAACACCACGTCGGCCCCCACGGTGCGCACAGCATCGCGCAGCTCCGGCAGGATGAACTTGCGGTTCAGCGCGGTGAAACCCTTGTGGGTGTTCACCGTCATGACCTTCAACGAGGTGGTCACTGGCGCTGCGTCAGCGGATGGAATGGGCGAGGAAGACATCGTTGCACGGGTTGTACGTGGCTGAACGCATCCTGACTGTAGGAACGGGCCACCTTCTCTCGCCCCTTTCAGGCCTGGGGCGCGACCTCCTACAGGCATGCCTGCCACACCCCCACATGGCACGGAATTCGGCGCTCCTACGGTGATTTCAGGGCCTGGAGAAAGCAGCCCGCGTTTTCATCCATCCAAACCGAGACAAGCCACAAGGAGCACAACCATGAAGTCATCCACTTTTCACGCCACGGTTCTCGCCGCGCTGCTGGGCACCGCCAGCATGGCCATGGCGCAGACCACGTCGATCCCCGCCGCCCCCGACGCGTCGGTCGGTGGCGAGGCCAGCACCATGACGCCGGCCGGCGTGGCCAATCCGCCGCAGCGCCCCGACAACTCGATGCCGAACTCGCGCGAAGCCGTGAAGGCCGAAGCGCGCGCGCAGAACCGCAACAACGCCAACAGCATGGTGCCCAAGGGTGAAGCCAGCACCACGTTCAACCACCAGCCCAACGCCACGCCGCAGCCCACCGGCGAGATGTCGCGCGCCGAAGTGAGCCAGACCGGCCGCAAGGTCAAGCCGCAATTCGGCCAGAAGGGCGAGCGCCCGGACGTGGCGACGAACCCGACCGACAAGACCGGCACGCCGAAGTAACCCGGCCACGCACGCAGGAAAAAGCCCGCAGCGCTTTCGCGCTGCGGGCTTTTTTCTACGTGGCGAAGATCAGCCCTTGGCAGGTGCCGCACCGCGCTGGCCGTCAGGGCCGCCGTGGCCGTGGTGACCGCGGGGGCCGCCGTGACCGCCGAAATGCACGGTCTCGGCGTCGAAGGTCTTCTGCTGCTCCGGCGTCAGCCCGGCATAGAAGGTCTTCGTGGCCTCGGCGCGCTTGGCGAACATGGCGCTGCGTTCGGCCTGGCGGGCCTGCATGCGTTCCAGGCGCTGCGGCGTGGTCAGCTTGGCGAACTCGGCGCGGTCCATGCGCGGCGGGCGGGCGCCGGCCGGCGGTTGGCTCGCGGCGGTGAAGGTGCTCCATGCGCCTTCCTGGCCGGCGTTCAGCTTGAGCTTTTCCTTCAACTCGGCGAGGCGCTTGGCGCGGTGCTCCTGCATGCGCTCCATGCGCTTGGCGGGGTCCATGCGCTTGTGCTGCGCCTTGGGCGCGGCAGCGTTGTCGGCCTGGGCCACCGCGGCGGCGGGTGCGGCTGCGGAGGGTGCGACCGGCGCTTGAGCGAAGGCGCCCGAAGAGGCGAGGGCGGCCGAACCGAGCAGGCTGGCCCAGACGATGCGTTGGCGAAGAGAGATCATGAGAAGTGCTTCCTTTCGAAGACTGCCGCCGATGGGCAGCAGGTGAGACGAAGTGTGGAAGACCTCTGTATCGCATCCGTTAGCCCGGCGTGAGCTTGCGTAAAGAACGGTGAACACCGCACCGCGTGCCGGACAGGCGTGCGTTCCCTACTTGGGCCGCGGGCGCTTCAGCCCGCGGTCGGGCGGCTGCAGCTTGCCGGCGCGCAACTCGCCCACGGCGCGGGCCACCGCGCGCGCCACGTTGCGCACTTCTTCCTGCATGTCGGTATCGGCGTCCAGCACGTCATGGCTGGTGGCGTAGGGCTCGTAGTAGCCGATGTAGCGGTCCAGCCGCGCCTGCGTGCCGGCGTCGACGAGCCCCATCCAGTCGAGCCAGTCGCAGAGGTTGCGTCGCAGGCTCTTCACGCCGGCCACGTTGCCGTGCACCACCACGCCGTAGGCGCGGCCGTCGAGGTGCTTGGGGTAGCCCCAGCCCCCGCCTTCCAGCTCGAGCGCCTTGGCTTCCTCGGGCATCTTGCCGTGGGTGCTGCTCGGGTCGGGGTTGCCGCCGTCGGCGCACACCAGCCGGTCGATCATCAGCTTCAGCGGGCTCGTGGCCTGGTACCAGTGCGTGGGCGTGAGCAGGATCACGCCGTGCGCGGACACCCAGCGCTCGTAGATCTCGTTCATCCAGTCGCCGGTCTGGCGCAGCGAATGGTTCGGGTAGCAGCTGCATGGCCAGTGGCACAGCGGCATGGCGGTGGAAACACAACCCTTGCAGGGATGGATCTGCCGGCCGTATTCAGAGGTGACCAGGCTCAGGTCGAGCAGGTCGACTTCGATGCCGCTGCCTTCGAGCACCTCGCGCGCCAGTTCGGCCATGCGCCATGTCTTGGAGATTTCGCCGGGGCAGGTGCCGTCGTTGCGCGGCGAGGCGTTCACCAGCAGCACGCGCGAGCGCGTCTGCGGCAGCCCCCATGCGGCCTGCGCCGCATCGATGCGCGCCTTCGCGTCGAGCCAGTCGACGGACAGGTCGTAGCCGGGATCGGCATAGCCCGGCCCGGCCTTGCGCGTGACCGGTGCCTTGCGGCCTTCCTCGTAGGCCTCCCACGCGACCAGCTCGATGCGCTTGAGCGCTTCGGCCTCGGCCTGGAAGGCCGGGTCTTGGAAAGGCTGCATGAAGCGTTCATGGAACTGGGCGCGCTGCAGCGTGTCAGGCGCCTGTCCTTTTCGGATCGTGAGGGGCATCGCTGCAATCTAGGCAGCCGTGCGTGGGGCCGCGTCCGTGCCCCATGCCGTCTTGCGGTAGGCGGCCGACTACATCAGCCCAGCTTGCCGTTCTGGAAGTCGTGCATCGCCTGCTTGATCTCCTGCTGCGTGTTCATCACGAAGGGGCCGTACTGCGCGATGGGCTCGTGCAGCGGCCTGCCCGCGATGAGCAGCGCGCGCGCCGGGCTGTGGTTGGTGGCGCCCGCGCGCAGCACCACGCCGTCGCTGGCCGCGTCGTTGGCAAGGATGGCCATGCGGCGCGTCGGAATCTCGCTGCCCGCGATCCACAGCGATTCGCGGAACACGTAGACCAGCACGTTGTGATCGTGCGGCAGCGGCTGCGCAAACTCCGCTCCCGGCGGCAGCGTGATGTCGAGGTACAGCGGCTCGGTGTGCTCGCGCCGCACCGCGCCCTCAATGCCGTGGCTCGCGCCCGCGATCACCCGCACATGCACCCCGGCGGCGGTGGTGAACTCGGGAATCTCCTGGCTCTGGATGTCGCGGTACCAGGGCTCGCGCATCTTGTCCTTGGCGGGCAGGTTGAGCCACAGCTGGAAGCCTTCCATCAGGCCTTCTTCCTGCTCGGGCAGCTCGCTGTGCACGAGACCGCGGCCCGCGGTCATCCATTGCACGCCGCCGTTCTCCAGCAAGCCCTCGTGCCCCGCGCTGTCGCGATGGCGCATGCGGCCCGCGATCATGTAGGTGACGGTTTCGAAGCCGCGGTGCGGGTGGTTGGGAAAGCCGCCGATGTAGTCGCCCGGGTTGTCGCTGCCGAAGGCGTCGAGCATCAGGTACGGGTCGAGGCGCTTCTGCAGCGGCTGCTGCAGCACGCGGGTGAGCTTGACGCCGTCGCCGTCGCTGGTGGAAACACCGGCCACGATGTGGTCGATGCCGCGCGGCACGGCGACGGGATCGGTGGGGTGGTTGGCGTGGTGGTTGGCGTTCGTCATGCGGCCATGGTGGCACTAACCCGCGCCCGGCGCCACCCGTGCACGTCTCTGCGTGGTCTTCCTACTTCGTCCAGTAGCTGTACTGCCAGTGCGTCTCGAAGCCGGCGCGCCGGTACAGCGCCAGCGCGGCAGGGTTCGCCGCGTCGACCTGCAGGAACACCCGCTCGAACCCCTGCGCCAGCGCCGCCTGCGCCAGCCCGGCCAACACGCGGCCCGCCAGGCCGCGTCCGCGCTGTGCCTTGTCGGTTCGCATGCCGTGCACGCTGGCCCAGCCGTGGCCGAACGCCATGGCGCCGGCCGCC
This sequence comes from Variovorax pasteuri, assembly GCF_051216435.1. Taxonomy (NCBI): domain Bacteria; kingdom Pseudomonadati; phylum Pseudomonadota; class Betaproteobacteria; order Burkholderiales; family Comamonadaceae; genus Variovorax; species Variovorax pasteuri. Next base: position 179,423 of record NZ_JBPJZS010000007.1, on the reverse strand, counting down.
ACCGTGCACCCGCCTTCGCGCACGCTGGCGTACAGCGTGCCCTTGGCGCGCGACAGCATGCGCACGCGGTGCGCGCCGTCCACCGGATCGAACCCCTCGCCGAGGAACAAGGCGGCCCACGCGTCGTCGGGGGCGCTGTCGACATCGGCCGGCGCCACGCCGGGCGCGGCCACCTGCCGCATGCGCTGCGCCGAGCCGACCTGCACGCAGGTCGGGGCGTCCGCCTTGTAATGGCGGCGTTCCAGCTCGGCGCGCAACCCTTCGAAGCAGGGCGCGTCGGCCAGCCGCAGCGCGGTCGCGGCCTGGCGGCTGGCGTAGCGGTCCTCGATGCGGTCGAGCGTGGCGGCATCGACCGCGCCGCGGTGCAGCGGCACGGCCGACTTGGCGCGCTTCACGGTGCCGTCGGCGAAGGGCAGCAGCCAGCCGTCGAGCTCCTCGGTGAGGTCGGGCGAAACGGCCGCGACGGTGGCGCGCTCGATGGCTTCGATGTCGGAGACGTTCAGCGTCATGGGATTCATGGGATTCATGGGGTTGCCTCGGGCGCCGTGAACTTCGCCGCGGCCACGCCCTTGAGCAGCGCCTCGCGCTGGTTCCGGCTGATGCCGCGGATGCCCTCGGCCACCCACTTGATGCGTTCGGCGTCGATGTGGCCGTCGCGCCGCCATTGTTCGAGCACGGCCTGCGGCTTGTGCAGCATGGCCGCAAGCCACACGGCCTGCGCCGGCTCCAGCGTGCGTGCGCTGCGCTTGAAGTAGCGGCGCGCCGCGGCCTCGGCGCCGCAGAGGTTGCCGCCCCACGGCGCGTTGTCCAGGTACAGCTGCAGGATGCGGGCCTTGCCCAGCGTCTGCTCCATTTCCACGGCGTACAGCAGCTCGCGCAGCTTGCGCTCGGCGGTGCGGTCGCTGCCCGTCACCAGCAGCTTGGCCAGCTGCTGCGTGAGCGTGCTGCCGCCGCGGCGGATCTGCCCGGGCTTCTGGTTGTTGTCGATCGACGCGAGGATCTCGGTCAGGTCGTAGCCGGTGTGAGTGAAGAAGCGCTGGTCCTCCGCCGCGATGACCGCGCGCGCCAGCCAGCTGTCGTTGCCGAGCTTGGCCGACGGGCCGCAGCTGGTGCGCGCGTTCAGCATGGCCTCGGTGCCCAGCCCCTCGACCGTGAACTGGCCGATGGTCGGCTGCACTGCGAAGGTGGCCTCGGGCAGCACGAGCTGCCCGCGCAGCGCCAGCGTGCCGCCGATGCGCGCGCGCTGCAGCTCGGGCAGCGTGGGCACCAGCACCGCGTACCAGCGCGCGATGGGCGCGTCCTGCACGCTGGCGTTGAGATGCAGGGTCTTGGGTGCGAGCCTGCCGTCCCACTGGCCCTGCAGCGGGGTGGTGTCGGTGCTCAGCGGCATGGCCTCGAAGGTGCCGGCGAGCATGTTGCCGTCGCGCTTGACGGTGGCGACCAGGCGCTCCACCTTGATCGGCTGGGTGCCCAGCGCCGACACCTCGGCGCTGCAGGGCACGCACTGCATTTCGAGCAGCTCGCCGGCCGGCTTCCAGGCGAAGCGCACGGTGCCGAAGCGGGTGTCGAGCGAACGCCCGTTCAGGTACGGCGCGAACCATGGCGAGGTGGCCACCCGCACCGCGGTCGGCACGCCGATCTCGAAGTTCAGCGGCCCGGCCTTCACGGTGGTGCTCCACTCGCCGGCGGCGGGCGCGAGCGCGAGCTTGACTATCAAAAAGATAGCTACACACGCAGTAATGACAAGGGCCAGCAGGCCATAAAGCACAAATCGCAGGGTCTTCTTCACAGGCACGTTTTCTCAGATCGGTCTCGCCACGGTGACAGCTTGCCATGGGCCATGCGACTGGCCGCTGGCCGCCGCCCAGTACCAGGCTGAAGTGTCAGTGAAAGCCGTGCCCCGGGCATCCACGATCCGCTCGCAGACGCGGATTTTTTGCGCGCCGTGCCGTTGCGCAACAAAACAGCGCCACAGGCGTTCCTGCGCATCGCGCTCCAGCCGCGCCTGCTCGATGCGGTAGCCCAGCGCGCGGTAGCAGTCCACCGCGGGGTGCAGCATGCGCGTGGGCTGCGTCACCGCGCGCATCACCAGCGTCTGCGTGCCGTCGGTCATGCGGCCGATCGCGCCTGGAAAGTTGTCGGCAAAGCGCTGCTCGACCTCGCTCAGCGCCAGCGGGCGCAACGGCGCGCCGTCCCATTCGCGGGGCCATTCATGCGACGTGGCCGCGGCCACCGGCCCGGCCGGCGCGCGCACCGCCGCGGTGAGCGACCACCCCATGCACAGCACCATCGCCAGCGCGAAGGCCGACTTGTGGCCGATGCGGTTGATGAAATGGTTGGCGAACCAGCGCTCAAAGAACGGTGTCGACACGGCGGCCTCCCTGGGTGGTGATCAGGCCCGGAATGGGTTGTTCGGAAAGTTCAGGCGCGGGACGCACCGGCACCATCAGCCGGGCGATGGCGCCGCACACCACGGCCAGCACCAGCAGACCCAGTGCGTTGTGCGCCCAGGGCGCCAGCGGATGGCCCGCGCCTTCGAAGGCGATCAGCACGCTGTTGCGCACGATGTTCCCGCCCAGCACGAAGAGGCCGACCATCGGCAGGCGGCGCACGAAGCCGCGGTCGCTGCGGCCGGCCCACAGCGCGACCGCGCAGGCCGTGAAGTAGCCGAGCCACACCATCTGCACACCGGAGCAGGGCGCATCGACGATCACCAGGCGGCCGTCGATCATGAGGGTCGCGCCTTCGCGCGCCACCTCGAAGCCCGGCGCCAGCAGCCAGCGGCTGAGCTCGGCGGTGACCACGCGCAGCGGGTAGCCGGCATAGAACTGCAGCGACGACAGCAGCGGCAGCGCCAGCACCGACAGGCCGACCACCGGCAGCGCCGCCACGCGCCGCGGCAGGAACGCGAGCAGGCCGCAGGCCAGCGCCAGCACGGCGACCAGGCCCGCCGCCAGCGGCGGCAACGCAGGGACCAGGCCGAGCCCGGTGCGCAGCAGCGTCGCCAGCACGGTGCCCGCGCCCGCCAGCGCGAGCCAGCCCAGGCGCGGCGAAGCGCGCAGTTCGCGCCGGCGATGCCAGGCCAGCGCGGCGAGCGCGACCAGCGCCAGCAGGCCCATCGGATCGTCGGAGCCGTCGCGCATGCGCTGGACCATCCAGGCCCAGGTCGGCACCAGCGCGGTGAACTGCAGCGCGAGCCAGCCGGCGGCCGGCGTGCGGTCGATGTGGATGCCCCAGTCCACGATGCGCGGGTGGCGGTGGGCGAGCGTTGCCAAGGACATGGGTCTTCTCTCTCTCTTTTCTGTTCAGGACGTGAAGCGGCGCGCGTCGTTGCGGCGTGCGCGGCGGCGCAGCATGGCCAGCATCGACAGCACCACGGCAATGGCACCCAGCGATTCGGGCTCGGGCGTGCTCGGCACTTCGGCGCCCAAGGTCGGCACGGCCAGCTCGCTCACGCCTTGCGGCAGGGGCAGCGGCTGGTTCACCGACGCGCTGTCCTGCGGCGCCAGGTTGCGCACCACCTTGTCGACCGCGATGAAGCTCGTGTATTGCGTGAGCAGGCTGTACTTCAGGCCCAGCTCGGTGATGCGCTCCTTGAAGGCCGCGCTGCCTTCTAGCGTTTCCTGGTCGCTCAGGCTCTGGATGCGGTGGCGCGCCCACAGCGTGCGCAGCGCGGCCGTGTCCTGGCGGGTGCGGCTGTCGATGCGCACCTCCTCGCGGTACGGGCCGCTGGCGCTCTGGCCTTCGATGACCACCCGGCCCTTGGCCTGTCCGTTCGAGTCCGCACGCCACTTTCCGAACACGATCACCGGGCGCTCGCCCAGCAAGTCGGGCAAGGCCTGCGGCTCCACGTCGTACACGTCGAGGCCGCCGAAGGTCGCCTTCACATTCGTGAGCACCGGCGACTCCACCATGCGGCGAAAGCGCGCGGCCTGCTCGGGCGCCTGCACCGGGTCGGTGATGATGAAGGGCTCGCCCATGCCGGCGCGCGCAATGCCTTCCATCAGGCTGCGGTTCACCGAAGAGCCGATGCCGAAGGCGAACACATTGGCCTTCGACAGGTTGTTGCGCACCAGCTCGAAGGCTTCGCGCTCCACCGTCACGTAGCCGTCGGTCACCACGACCACGGTGCGCGACACCTTGTCTTCCTTCGGCTCCGCGTACACGCGCTTCAGCGCCGGAATCAGCTCGGTGCTGCCGCTGCCGCTGTAGTTCTGGATGGTCGACAGCGCCTGTTGGATGTTGGCGCGCGTGGCCGGCACCGACCTGGGCGACAGCATCTTGTTGCTGCCCGAGAACAGCAGCACGTTGAAGGTATCGCTGGGGCGCAGCCCGCCGATCAGGCGTTCGAGCACCGTCTTGGCGGTGTCCAGCGGAAAGCCGTGCATCGAGCCCGAGATGTCGACCACGAAGATGTAGTCGCGCGGCGAAATGGCACTGGCGGCCACGGCCTTGGGCGGCTCGACCATCGCGAGGAAGAAGTTCTCCGCGTTCTCACCCTGCCCCTTGTAGAGCATCAGGCCCGACTCGATCTTCTCGCCCGCCAGGCGGTAGTCGAGCACGAAGTCGCGGTTGTCCGCGGGGCGGCCGTCGGCCGTGAGCGCAATGTCGGCGTGCTGGTCTTCGTCGCTCTTCTTCACGTCGATGGTGTGCGTGGCGGAGCGAATTTCCTTCAGGCCCATCGGCGTGTCGATGCTGGCCTTCAACCTGAAGCTGGCGGCGGGCGCGGTGCCCGAGACCCCTGCCGGCAGCGTCGGTTGCGCGACCCACTTCGCCTGGGCGCTCTCCGACTTCGCGCTTTCCGACTGCGGGCTGTTGTAGCGCGGCCCGACCACCGTCGGGAACACGAACTGGTAGTTGCCCGACTGCGGCACCAGCAGTTCGGTGTAGCGCAGTTCCACCTTCACGTCGTCGCCGGGCAGGATGTTGGCGACGTTCATCTGGAACACGTTGGGCAGGTGCTGCTCGAGCAGGGCTGCGGTCTTGCCCTCCTTCTTCGCGGTGTCGTACTCGATCTGCGCCTGCTGCTTCTCGCGGATCTGCGCGGTGATGAGGCGGTCGGCCAGGCGCACGTTCAGGCCGCTCACCGCGGCCTTGGTCGAACCGGGGAACACGTACTTCGCCTCGATGGCGCGCTGGCCTTCGTTGCGGTAGGTCTGCGTGACCGTCACGTCGGCGATCACGCCCGAGATCTTCACCGAGACCTCGGTGCCTTTCAGCGGCAGGCGGTCGACCGCGGGGTCGTCGCTCTTCACGAAGAAGTAGGGGCTCTCGGTCTTCAGGCGCGCGCCGGCCGGCGCTTCCTGCGCGTGGGCCGGGCGCACGCCCATGGCGATGAAGCCCGCGGTCGCCAGGCTCACGGTGGCGAGCCAGAGCCAGAGGCCGGGGCGTGGGTTGGTGTGGGCATCCATGGCGGGGGTCCTTGTCCGTGCGAACTTGCACAGCGGCAACTGTCGCCAGCGCAGGAGAAGGCAGTGGGAAGACGCGTTGAAGTCGCAACCCGTGAATTCGCCGCTGTGTGAAGCCTGTGTGAAGCCGTGCGGCGCGGGCGCTTCACACGGCCTTCGGATCGCGCGGCGAGCATCGCGGCTTCCCTGACAACGAGGAGAGAAAAAATGCTTCAGTTCCTGAGAGCCCTGCAGAGCTCGATGCTGGTCAAGGTGGCCGGCCTGTTCTTCCTGGTGCTGCTGCTGTGCATTCCGCTGGCGGAGATCGACTCGCTCAACCGCGCGCGCGGCGACAGCCAGCGCGAAGCCGCCCAGGAACTCGCCGCCACCTACGCCGGACGCCAGACCATGGTCGGCCCGCTGCTGCTGGTGCCGTATGTCGAGCGCTGGATGGAGCCGCAGCGCAATGCGCAGGGCAAGGTGATCGGCCAGGAAGCGCGAGCCAAGGAAATGGCCCACGTGGTGTTCCCGGAGAAGCTGCACATCGAAGGCACCATGGCGCCGCAGGAGCGCTACCGCGGCATCTTCAAGATTCCGTTCTACACCCTGAACGCCACGCTCGGCGGCGGCTTCGCGGCCTTCGACCCGAAGGCCGTGCAGCGCAGCGAGACCGATTCGAAGATCGAATTCAAGACCCCCTTCATCGCCTTCAACGTGAGCGACCTGCGCGGACTCGACGGCTCACCGGCGCTGGTGATGGGCGGCGAGCCCCTGCGCTTTCGCCAGCGCGTGCCGGGTATCGCCGACGACGCCTGGTTCGCCGACGGCATCCACGCGCCGCTGACCGGCGCGGCGCTGGCGGCATGGCAGGCCAACACCCCCGTGTCTTTCGAAATGAAGCTCGGCCTCGTCGGGCAGGACACGCTGGCCATTGCGCCCATTGCCGAGGAAACCACCGCGCACCTCAGTTCGCCCTGGGCGCACCCGAGCTTCGGCGGCCGCTTTCTTGCGGCCGAGCGCAGCGTGACGCCGCAAGGCTTCGACGCACGCTGGCGCGTGTCCTCGCTCGTGACCTCCGCGCGCGAGCAGGTGCGCGGCGGCCTGGCCGGGCGCGGCGGCGACCCCGGGAGCGACGCCGAACCCGTGGGCCGCGCGCGCCGCACCCTGGGCGCGCTGCAGACCTTCGACGTGTCGCTGGCACAACCCATCAACGTGTATTCGATGAGCACGCGCGCGGGCAAGTACGGCATGCTGTTCATCGGGCTGGTGCTGATGGCGGCCTTCATGTTCGAACTGTTCCGCAAGCTGCGCCTGCACCCGGTCCAGTACGGCCTGGTGGGACTGTCGATCGCGCTGTTCTTCCTGCTGTTGCTGGCACTGTCGGAAAAGTTCGCCTTCTGGATGGCGTACGCGGGCGCAGCCACGGCCAGCGTCGCCTTGCTGGCGGTGTACTTCAGCGCGGTGCTCGAAGGCTGGCGGCGCGGGTTGTCGTTCGGTGCGTTCGTGGCGCTGCTGTATGGCGCGCTCTACGGGCTGCTGGCTTCGGAGAGCAATGCGCTGCTGCTCGGCGCGCTGCTGATCTTCGGCATGCTGGCCGTGCTGATGCTGGTCACGCGCAAGGTCGACTGGTATGCGCTGTCGCGGCAAGGCAAAGCGAATGACGCGAACGAAGCGGCGCCGGCCGCAATCGCCGAAGCACAGGCGGCATGAAGCTGCTGCGGGCCATCGGCGGTGCGCTGGGCTGGCTGGCCCTGGCCACGCTGTGGTTCTGGGCCTGGCACCTGAAGGACCCGCACCTGCTCTTCATGCGCGAATGGGAGCTGCCCCTGCTGCTTGCAGCGCTGGCCGCAAGCAGCGCCATCGCATGGCGGTTCGCGCGCGGCGCGTTGCGCCCGGTGGCGCTGGGCCTCGCATGCACGGGGCTGCTCACGACGGTGTGCAACGAGGCCGCTTCCCGCCAGCACCGCGCCGAAGTCCTTGCGATGTCGGGCCCCACCGCACAGACGCTGGGCGCGCACTTCATCGTTGGCTACGACGATGCGAACGACCTGCGCGAACTCGCGCGCAAGGGACTGATCGGCGGCATTTTCGTGACCGGGCGCAACGTGCGGGGCCGCACCGCCGACCAGCTGCGCGACGAAATCCGGGGCCTGCAGGCGCTGCGCCGCGACGCCGGCTTGCCGCCGCTCGTCGTCGCGACCGACCAGGAAGGCGGCGGCGTCTCGCGCCTGTCGCCGCTGGTGCAACGCCAGCCCGCGCTGTCCACCCTGCTCGACGCGGACATTCCCGACGGCCAGCTCTCGGAACGCGCCCACGCCTACGGTGCGCAACAGGGCAGGGCACTGGCGGCTTTGGGTGTCACGCTCAACTTCAGCCCGGTGGTCGACCTGCGGCCGGGCCGTGCGCCGGGCCGCTGGGACTTTCACACCCGCATCGAGGACCGCGCCATCTCCAGCGACCCCGCCGTCACCACGCAGGTGGCGCTCGCTTACGCGCAAGGCCTTGAATCCGCTGGCGTTCGCGGCACGCTGAAGCACTTTCCCGGCCTGGCCGGCGTGACCGCAGACACCCATCATTTCGCCGCCGAACTGCGCACACCGGTCGCCCGTCTGGCCGCGCAAGACTGGAAACCATTTCAAGAAGTGTCGAAACAATCTGACGCAGCCATCATGCTGGGCCATGTCATCCTTGCGGAACTCGATGCGCTGTACCCGGTCTCTTTCTCGCGCAGAATCGTGCAGCAGCTGATTCGAGGCGAGTGGGGCTACCAGGGCCTGGTCGTCACCGACGATCTCACGATGGGCGCGGCCTACAACCGCGGTCTCTGCGAAGCCACTGTCCGGGCCCTCGACGCCGGGGTGGACCTCCTGCTGATCGCCTTCGACCACGACAAGTACTTCGATGCCATGCATTGCGCGCACCAGGCGGCAGGCCCCGGCGCGCAGCGCGTCGCGCTCGATCTCAAGATGCTGGAACGCCGCGACGCGCAGCGGCTCCAATCCTTTCGCTAGCTAGCTTTCTCCTATGTTCAAACGTTCAAGCTCCACCCCACCCGACGGCCCTGAAGACGATGGGCGTTCCGGCGATCCGAACCGCCGCTGGAAACGCATCGCAGGGTGGGGCGCCATCGTGGTGGGCTCCGGCGCGCTGGTGGCCATCGTCGCGGCCATCGTGGCCGTGGTGGCCATCTACCCGAAGCTGCCCGACGTGTCGGAGCTGGCCGACTACCGCCCCAAGCTGCCGCTGCGCGTGTACTCCAGCGAAGGCCAGCTGATCGGCGAGTTCGGCGAAGAGCGCCGCAACCTCACGCCCTTCGCGAACATTCCCAAGGTGATGAAGGACGCGGTGCTGGCGGTGGAAGACGCGCGCTTCTACGACCACGGCGGCGTCGACTACAAGGGCTTCCTGCGCGCGGCCGTGGCCAGCCTGAAGGGCGGACGCAAGCAGGGCGCCTCGACCATCACGATGCAGGTGGCGCGCAACGTGTACCTGAGCTCGGAGCGCACGCTGAGCCGCAAGTCGTACGAAATCCTGCTGGCGCTGCGGCTCGAGCAGCAGCTCACCAAGGACCAGATCCTGGAGATCTACCTCAACCAGATCTACCTGGGCAACCGTGCCTACGGTTTCGCGGCTGCCGCCGAAACCTACTTCGGCAAGCCGCTGCAGAACGTGACCATCGCCGAAGCCGCCATGCTGGCGGGCCTGCCGAAGGCGCCCGGCGCCAACAACCCGGTGGCCAACCCGCGGCGCGCCCGGGCGCGCCAGCTGTACGTGATCGACCGCATGCAGGAAACCGGCTTCATCACCGCCGCGCAGGCGGCCGAGGCGAAGAAGGAAGAACTGCACCTGCGCGATTCCGCCGACCCCAGCCGCCTGCATGCCGAGTACGTGGCCGAGACGGTGCGCCAGATGATGTATGCACAGTACGGCGACAGCATCTACACCAGCGGCCTGAAGGTCTACACCTCGCTGGTCGCGGCCGACCAGGCGGCGGCCTACAAGTCGCTGCGCAAGGGCATCATGGATTACGAGCGCCGCCAGCCCTACCGCGGCCCCGAGAAGTTCGTCGACCTGCCGACCGAGCAGAAGGAAGTCGACGAAGCCGTGGACGATGCGCTGGCCGAACACCCCGACAACGGCGACGTGGTCGCGGCCGTGGTGCTGGATGTCGACGCCAAGGAAATCAACGCCGTGCGCGCCAACGGCGAAACCGTGCAGATCAGCGGCGAAGGCCTGAAGCCCGCGCAGTCCGGCCTGGCCGCGAAGGCGCCGCCGAACATCAAGATCCGCCGCGGCGCGGTGATCCGCGTGGCCCGCACGCCGAAGAACACCTGGGAGATCACGCAGCTGCCCGAGGTCGAGGGCGCCTTCATCGGCATGGACCCGCGCAGCGGCGCCATCAAGGCGCTGGTGGGCGGCTTCGATTTCGGCAAGAACAAGTTCAACCACGTGACGCAGGCCTGGCGCCAGCCGGGCTCCAGCTTCAAGCCCTTCATCTACTCGGCCGCGCTGGAGAAAGGCTTCTCGCCTTCCACCGTGGTGAACGACGCGCCGCTGCACTTCGACGCCGCCGAGAACGGCGGCCAGGCCTGGGAGCCGAAGAACTTCGAGGGCACCTACGAAGGCCCGATGCCGCTGCGCACCGCGCTCATGAAGTCGAAGAACCTGGTCACGCTGCGCGTGCTGCAGTCGATCGGCGCGCCCTATGCGCAAGACTGGGTCACCAAGTTCGGCTTCGACAAGGACAAGCAACCCGCCAACCTGCCGATGGGCCTGGGCGCCGGCTCGGTCACGCCGATGCAGATGGCGGTGGGCTATTCGGTGTTCGCCAACGGCGGCTACCGCGTCAATCCCTACCTGGTCACGCGCGTCACCGACCTGCGCGACAAGGTCATCATGGAAACCGAGGCACCGGTGCTCGACGAGTCGCGCCGCGCCATTCCGCAACGCAACGCCTTCATCATGGATTCGCTGCTGCAGAGCGTCGTGAAGAACGGCACCGGCTTCAAGGCGCACCAGGCCCTGAAGCGTGACGACCTCTACGGCAAGACCGGCACCACCAACGATTCCTTCGACACCTGGTTCGCGGGCTTCCAGCCGACCATGGTCGGCATCGCGTGGATCGGCTACGACACGCCACGCCAGCTGGGCGTACGCGGCGAGACCGGCGGCAGCCTGAGCCTGCCGATCTGGATCGGCTACATGCAGACCGCGCTGCAGGGCGTGCCGGTGACCCAACCGCCAGAGCCACCGGGCGTGGTGAACGTCGACGGCGAGTGGTACTTCGACGACTTCACGCCGGGCCACAACGTGGCGAGCCTGGGCCTGGAGACCGAGACTGCGCCACCGCCGGTGGAGGAAATCACCGGCGCGCCACTGGGTGCGCCGCCGCAGCCCGAAGAGCGCAACAAGATCCTGGATTTCTTCAGGTAGCCCGCCAGGCCATGGAACGGGGGAAAGCAGGCGGGTCATGGTGCCTACACTCGGTGCTGCGTCCCGCCTTCTCTTTTTCTTCCCCACGATTCCATGGAAATTCTTACCCTGGTGGCATTGATTGCCGCCGGCTTCTACATTCTCAAGTCCCGGGAGCAGCGCCAGCGCATCGCCGTGCTGGGCAGCCACCTCGGCCGCTACCAGATCGAGCGGCTCATGGAGAGCCTGACCTCCGGCTACCTGCGCTGCCTGGGCGAAGACGACGCCGAGCGCCGCCAGCAGATCTGGCACCTGTTGGACGCCACCGAGGAAAAGATCGCCAGCCAGCTCGACAGCTTCTCCACCGAGATGGCGCGCGTGCCGGAACCCATCGCGCGCGTGAGCAAGCTGCCGGTGGCGCTCCCGCTGGCCACGCAGCTTCTTCCGGCCGCGAGCTTCGACCTGCGCGAAGCGCTGCGCATCCATGCACGCGGCGTGGCCGGCGTGACGCGCAACGATGCGAACCGCACGCCCAAGTCGAAGGCTTTCACCATGTCGGCCGAGCTGTTCCTGATGCAGCACACCTGCCACTGGTACTGCAAGTCGAAGACCGTGGCGTCGGCGCGCATGCTGGCGCGGCACCACACGTCCTACGACCAGTTGCTGGCAGCCGTGAGCCCTGAAACGCGCAACGCGTACCGCGCCCTCACGGGTCAGTGACCCGCTCAGTGATGTGACGACAACAGCGGCAACGTGAGCGTCGCCACCGCGCCGCCACGCGACGCGTTGCCCAGCTCGATGCGGCCGCGGTGCAGTGCCGCGATCTCCTTCACGAACGCCAGTCCGAGCCCCGTGCTCTTCTTCTGGCTGTGCGGCCGGGCGAGCGAATAGAACTTCTGGAAGACCTTTTCCTGCGCGTACTCGGGAATGCCCGGGCCGTGGTCGCGCACGCTCACGCGTGCGAGCTTCGAGGTGGTTTCCAGCGTGAGCAGCACCTCGCTGTCGCGCGGTGAAAAATCGATGGCGTTGTCCAGCAGGTTGCTGATGGCCCGGCGCAGCAGGAACGGGTCGCCTTCCGTGCGTGCGTCGTCGCGGACGTTCACCAGCAGGCGGATGTTGCGCTTGGCCGCCGCAGGCTGCGCGCTGAGTGCGATGTCGTCGATCAGCGCGGCGAGCGCCACGGGTTCGGTGCGGTCCAGCCTGCGGCGCGTTTCCAGCGCGGTGAGCTCCATCATGCGATCGACGATTTCCTGGATGCGCTGCGTCTCGCGTTCGATGTTGGTGAGAAAGCGTTCGCGCTCGGCATGCGGCATCGACGGTTCCTGCAGCAGTTCGGCCGCGCCGCGAATGGCCGACAGCGGGCTCTTCACTTCGTGCGTGAAGGTCTGCACGTAGTCGGCCACGTAGTTGCGCCCGGTCAGCGCATCGCGCATTTCGCTGAAACCCGTGCGAACGCCGTCCACCGCGCGGCGCGCCATGCGCCCGATGCTCAGGCTGCCCAGACGGTGCTGGGCGCGCACCCAGGTCCAGTAGTCGCGGATCAGCCCGAAGGGCCGCACCAGCCACACCGAGACGATCACCGCCAGCAGCAGCAGCGCCAGCCCCGAGCCCACGCCCACCCAGATGGTGCGGGCGCGCGCGTCTTCCACGAACTGGCCGAAGCTCTGCACCGGCTTGCCCACGCTGACCATGCCGACGATCTCGTTGTTCCAGCGGATCGGCGCGCCCACGTACATGACCGAGGTGCGCGGGTCGCCGTCGACGTCGCGCGAAGTGCGCGCGCCGTACAGGCCGGCGAGCGTGCGGCTCACGTCGCTCCACTGCGAATAGTCGGCGCCCAGGTGCCTGCCGAGCGAGTCGAACATCACGCGCCCGCTGCGGTCGGTGACGTACACACGCAGCTCGACGCGGCTCTTGTGCAGGTTGTAGATCTGCGCCGAAAACTCGCGCGCGTACACCGTGCGGAACAGCGGTTCGAGCCGTGCGGTGTTGATGGCGCCCGCAATCACGTCCTGCTCGACCAGGCTGGCCACGAGCTGCGAGGTTTCGACCAGCGATTCCTCGGCCGACTCGCGGTAGCGCGGATCGATGTCCGAGACGACGCGGTAGAGCAGCAGCCCGATGCCCGCCGTGTAGATCAGCAGGATGCCGATGAAGATCCGCGTGCGTCGCGTCAAAGGCTGGCACTCCCCCAGGCTTGCCCACTTCGTGTGGCCTCCAACCCCCTCGCCGGGGGGCATGCCCGGGTCGATGTCATGCCTTCGAGGGCAATTCTTCGTTCAATGCATAGCCGGTGCCGCGCAGCGTGCGGATCGGCTCCACGTCCGGCGCGACGGCCTTGAGCTTGGCGCGCAGGGTCTTGATGTGCGCGTCGACCGTGCGGTCGAAGCTGTCGCTGGCGTCGTCCCAGACCAGCTGCAGCAGTTCGTCGCGCGTGAAGACGCGCCCGGGCCGCTGCACCAGCAGCCGCAGCAGGCCGTACTCGTAGCGGGAGAGTTCCAGCAGCCGGCCGTAATAGCGGATCTGCATGCGCTCGTTGTCGAGCAGAAATGGCATTGCAGGTGCCTGCGGGCTCGCTGGAGCAGCCTGCGACGCGATTTGAGGGGGCACCCCATGGTTCGCTGCCGGCGTTGCTGGCGAGGCTCCTGCACCGTTCCTGGCGCTGCGCCGCAGGATCGTCCTCACGCGAGCGACCAGCTCGCGCGGCGAGAACGGCTTGGCGATGTAGTCGTCCGCACCCAGTTCCAGGCCCACCACGCGGTCTATTTCGTCGCTGCGGGCGGTCAGGAACACCATCGGTACCTCCGGGCCGCCCATCGACTGGTTCAGCGCCTGGAGGCGTTTGAAGAGCTCGAAGCCGTTCAGGTCGGGCAATCCGATGTCCAGGATGGCCAGCGCCGGCGGTTCCTGCGCGAACTGGGCGATGGCTTCCTCGGCCGTGGCGCACCAGACCGGAATGAATCCGTCGCTTTTCAGGACGTATTGCAGGGTGTCGGCGATGCCCGATTCGTCTTCGGCAATCAGGATCCGGGGTTTGAAGCTCATGCCCCGGATGGTAGCGAGGGGAGAGAACCGGGAGGACAGCTTTGCGCCCAAGGCGCCGTGGACCGGCGCGGCCGTTCGCGGCTTTTTTTTTGCGCGCAGCTTTCCCTGTTCCCTATCTTCTTATTCTTCTTATTCAAATTAGTAGTAGTAGATAAGGGTCGCACTCTTCTGTGGACATGCCTCTTTTTCCGTTATGTGACAACGAGTTGTCATGCCTGCGTCACTGTGCGCAGCTGCGCTTCCGAGGTGTACCCGCCAAATGAACAACATTGGGTAACCGCTTTGCCCTGTGGATAAGCCATGGCTTGTGCAAAAACTGTCCCCAGAGTTGTCCTTTGACGCCCTCCCGAAAATCTGCGAAAGGCGGTTTTCGAGCAAAGAAATTCATTGCTCAAAATTGAGGCAATATGTAGATTTCCTTTGTAAATCAACAACTTGCAACACCCCTACACAGAACTGCCAGGGTTATCCACAGAGTTGCTCAAGGTTTGTGGGGAGAACACGGCGCGGAACCTTCCCGCCTGTTCGGCAACCCAACACGGTCCTTCCAATTACCAAATGTCGAAAATGACACCTTCAGAAACAAAGTCGATCCTGACCCTGAGCCTGCTGGCTGCCTTTGTCGATGGCGAGAAGCACGAGCGCGAGCGCGCAGAGATCAAGCGGATCGCCGAGGGCCTGTCGCAGGCCGACGGCGTGAACCTGCCGACGCTCTACCAGGACGTGCTGATGAAGCGCGTGTCACTGGCGTCGGTGGCCGCGGAGCTGAAGAGCAGCGAATCCAGGCAGCTGGCCTATGAAATGGCGGTGTGCGTGTGCGACGCGGACGGCACGCAGTCGCAGGCCGAGCGCATGTTCCTGGCGGACGTGCGCACGTCGCTGGGTCTGGACGCGTCGGCGGCCGGGTTTTCGCAGCAGGCGGAAGACATTGCGGCGGCGGTGCCCGCTGCGGCGGCCGGCACGGCGGTTGCAGCGTCGTCGTCGCCGAACTTGCCCGGCGCGCCTGCACCCGACGCCGCCGAGCTCGACAAATCGATCCTCAATGCCGCCATCCTCAACGGCGCACTCGAGCTGCTGCCCGAAACGCTGTCGACGATGGCGATCATTCCGCTGCAGATGAAGCTGGTCTACCGCATCGGGCAGGCCCACGGCTACCAGCTCGACAGCGGCCACATCAAGGACTTCCTGGCCACGGTCGGCGTGGGCCTGACCTCGCAGTACCTGGAGCAGGCCGGGCGCAAGCTGCTCGGCGGTTTGCTCGGCAAGGTCGGCGGCGGCCTGCTGCGCGGGCTGGGCAACCAGGCCGTGAGTTCGGGGATGAGCTTTGCCTCGACCTATGCGCTGGGCCATGTGGCCAAGCGCTACTACGCGGGCGGCCGCACGCTTTCCACGCAGATGCTGAAGGAAGCGTTCTCGGGCGTGGTCAAGGAAGGGCAGAGCCTGCAGACCCAATATCTGCCGGCGATCCAGGAGAAGGCCCGCACGCTGGACGCGGGCAAGGTGCTGTCTCTGGTGCGTGGCGCCTGACCCTTCCGGAGACACCGTGGAACCGGCCTTGCCGGGCCACCGGGTGCAGTCCCCGGCGAGGGGGAAGGAGAAGCGACACGAAGTGCGCGCAGCCTGGCGGAGTGCCTAGTTCGCGAGGTCGTCCAGGATCGGGCAATCCGGCCTGGCGTCCCCGTGGCAGCAATGCACCAGGTGGGACAGCGTGTTGCGCATCGCCTGCATGTCCGCAATGCGCTGCTCCAGTTCGCCCAGGTGCTTCTGCGCGATGCGCTTCACGCTGGCGCTGGCGCGGCGGCGGTTGTGCCACAGGCCGACCAGCTCCGAGATTTCTTCCATCGAGAAACCCAGGTCGCGCGAGCGCTTGATGAAGCGCAGCGTGTGGATGTCGGCCTCGCCGTACTGGCGGTAGCCGCTTTCGGTGCGTGCCACCGCCGGCAGCAGGCCCAGCCCTTCGTAATGCCGGACCATGCGGGCCGACACGCCGGAGCGCTGCGCCGCTTCGCCGATGGCGACCGTGCCCGTCATTGGACGGCGTAGCCCGCGTTCTCGATCGCGACCACGAGATCCTGGCGCGGCTGTTCGCTCAGCACGTCGACGTGACCCGTCTGCAGATCGACCGTGACCTGCGCTTCGGGGTCCACCGTCTGCACCGCGTTCTGCACCGCGCTCACGCAGTGACCGCAACTCATGCCCGTGACCTGGAATTTCTGGCTCATTGTTCTGACTCCTTCGAAGTGGATGAATGGTTGACCGGGAAGAGGCTGCAGTCTGAACCCTCTCACGATGTCAATGTCCAGCGAAGGGGCACTGGAATCCAGTGCTTGACCTTGCCATCGTGTGAAGCCTTAGCCTCTTACCCATGGAAATACTCATGGAAAACCTGCAGCCATCCCCCGCCGCCACGCTCGACCTCTCGGTCGGCGGCATGACCTGTGCCTCGTGCGTCATGCGCGTCGAGCGCGCCCTGAAGAACGTGCCCGGTGTGCAGGACGTGAGCGTGAACCTGGCGACGGAGTCTGCCCGCGTCGTGACCACACCCGGCAGCGGCGGCAGCGACGACATGGACGTTCGCCTGCGCCGCGCCGTGCGCGCCGCAGGCTACGAGCCGCGCGCAGCGAGCACCGCCGCCGACGAAGCCGCGGCGCTGTCGCCATGGCACGGCTTCGCGCCTGTCGCGGCCGGCATTGCGTTGTCGATCCCCTTGCTTGCGCCCATGCTCGGCGACCCCTTCGGACAAGACTGGATGCTGCCGCCCTGGGTGCAACTGCTGCTGGCCACGCCGGTGCAGTTCTGGTTGGGCGCGCGCTTCTACCGCGCCGGCTGGCACGCGGCCAGGGCGCGCACCGGCAACATGGACCTGCTGGTCGCGCTCGGCACCAGCGCCGCGTTCGGGCTGTCGCTGTGGCTGTGGTGGCGTTCAGCCACCGGCGCGCACGCAGGCCACGGCGCGATGCCGCACCTGTACTTCGAGGCCTCGGCCGTGGTGATCACGCTGGTGCTGCTCGGCAAGTGGCTCGAGGCGCGCGCCAAGCGCCAGGCCACCTCGGCCATCCGCGCGCTGCAGCAGTTGCGGCCCGAGGTGGCGCACTTGGTGGGCCTGCGCGGCAAGGAAAGCGACGTGCCCCTGGCCGAGGTGATGGTGGGCGACCGCCTCGCGGTGCGCCCCGGCGAGCGCGTGCCGGCGGATGCCCGGGTGATCGAAGGCCAGTCCGAAGTCGACGAATCGATGCTCACCGGCGAGCCGCTGCCGGTGCCCAAGGGCCCGGGCGATGCATTGACCGGCGGTGCGGTGAACGGCGACGGCCGCATGGTCGTCGAGGTGCGCGCGGTCGGTGCCGAGAGCGTGCTGGCGCGCATCATCCGCCTGGTCGAGGACGCACAGGCGGCGAAGGCGCCGATCCAGCGGCTGGTGGACAAGGTCGCGGCCGTGTTCGTGCCGGTGGTGCTGGTGATTGCGCTGGTCACGCTCGCCGGTTGGCTGATGGCGGGCGCAGGCATCGAGACCGCGCTCATCCATGCGGTGGCCGTGCTCGTCATCGCCTGCCCGTGCGCCTTGGGGCTGGCCACGCCGGTCGCGGTGATGGCGGGCACGGGCGTGGCGGCGCGCCACGGCATCCTCATCAAGGACGCACGCGCGCTGGAGATTGCCCACCGCGTCGACACCGTCGCGTTCGACAAGACCGGCACGCTGACCGTCGGCCGGCCGGTGCTCACCGCGCTGGTGGTGCTGGCAGGTGTGCAGGCCAGCGAAGACGAATTGCTGGCCACGGCCGCGAGCCTGCAGGGCGGCAGCGAGCACCCCTTGGCCAAGGCGGTGCTGGCCGCCGCGGCGCAGCGCGAGCTGCAGGCGCCGGCGCTGGGCGCGATGCAGGCATGGCCGGGTCGCGGTGTGCGCGGCGACGTCGAAGGCGTCAACTGGGCGATCGCCAGCCTGCGCTGGTGCCGCGAACTCGACGCGATGCCCGAGGCCGCCGACATCGACGGCCTGCAGTCGCAAGGCGCCACCGTGTCCGCATTGCTTCGTTTCGACGAAGCAGGCACCGCGCATGCGCAGGCCTTGCTCGCCTTTGCCGACGAGCCCAAGCCGCAGGCCGCGGAGGCGGTTCGCACGCTGCGTGCGCGCGGCCTGCGCGTGGTCATGATTTCCGGCGACAACCTGCGCGCGGCGCAGGCCATGGCGGCGCGGCTGGGCATCGATGCGGGCGACGTGCGCGCCGACGTGCTGCCGGCCGACAAGGCAGCGCAGGTCGGCGCACTGCGAAAGAACGGGCACGTCGTCGCGATGGTGGGCGACGGCGCCAACGACGCGCCCGCGCTGGCCGCGGCCGACGTGGGCATGGCGATGGCGCCTTCGGGCGGCGGCACCGACGTGGCGATGGAAGCCGCCGGCATCACGCTGATGCGCGGCGACCTGGCGCTGGTGGCGCAGGCCTTCGAGCTGTCGGGGCGCACGGTGGCGAAGATCCGGCAGAACCTGTTCTGGGCCTTTGCCTACAACGTGGCCGGCATTCCGCTCGCGGCCTTCGGCCTGCTGAGCCCGGTGGTCGCCGGCGCGGCGATGGCGCTGTCGAGCGTGAGCGTGATGGCCAATGCGCTGCTGCTGCGGCGCTGGAAGCCTTGACGCTGTTGCCGCCGGCGTTTCATTCAGTCGATCAGCAGCGCCATCACGTACTCGTCGATGTAGTCCGCATCGCCCGCGCGCTTGTAGAACTTGCGCAGCGTGCCTTCGCGCTCGAAGCCCATTTTTTCGTAGAAGCGCAGCGCGGGCGCGTTGTCGCTTTCGGCGAAGAGCTCGATGCGCTTGACGCCGGCCGCCTTCAAGGCATCGATGGCTTCGCTCACCATCGCCAGCGCGATGCCCTGGCCGTGGAACGCAGGGGCGACCGCCAGCGTGCCCAGGCAGGCCACGTGCTGCACACGGCCCGGGTAGCGCGTGGCACGGTAGAAGCCGGCCATCTTTCCTTCGCGCTCGTAGATGAAGAAGCAGCCGCTGTCGACCAATGCCTGGTAGACCGGGCGGAAGTCGTCGAGCGGCATCGGGTCGTAGGCCAGGAAGGGCACGACCTTCTCGTGCATGTAGAGGGCGAAGACGGCGTCGAGGTCTTCAGGGGTGGCCAGCCTGCGCATGAGGGGAAGCTTCGAAGCGGTGAAGCCGCCGAGCATAGCGAGGCTCAGGCGAGCAGCAGCGCGGACAGCGCCAGCAACAGCAGTTGCGCGCACCACGCCCACCGCAGCCGCAGCCGCGCGTCGAGCACCGCGCCAATGGCCCAGAAGCCACCGACCGACAAGGCGAGCAGGGCCAGCCCGGTGTGGAATGCGAGGTCGTCGGCGCGCCACAGAAAGGCCAGCGTCATGCCAACCCAGCAGGCGAAGTGAATCGAAGCCGAGGCCGACTGCGCTCGCGTGAGGGCAGGCGCGTGGATGCGCCGGGCTTCGTCCAGCGAGAACGGCGGCTCGGGAAAGCGCGCCGCCACATCGGCCGGGCGCCACCCCGGCGGCTTGAACCACACCGCGACCTTGTCCTGCCAGCGCTTCGTGTGCCATGCGTCGCGCAGCAGCGGCACATAGGGCCCGAGGATCGCGCGCATCGGGTCGAAGCTGGCCAGTGCCTTGCGTGTGCCGTACACGCAGGGCTCCTTTTCTTCGGTGAAGGTGCCGAACATGCGGTCCCACACCACCAGCATGCCGCCGTAGTTGCGGTCCACATAGCCGTCGTTCACCGCGTGATGCACGCGGTGGTTCGAGGGCGAGGAGAACACGCGGTCGAACCAGCCGAGCTTGCCGATGTGCTCGGTGTGGATCCAGAACTGGTAGACCAGCACGATCAGCCCGGCCAGCCCGAACTGCTCGGGCGGCACGCCCACCACCGCCATCGGCAGGTAGAAGGCCCAGCCCAGGAAGGCCACGGTGCTCTCCTGGCGCAGCGCGGTGGAAAAGTTGAAGTGCTGGCTCTGGTGATGCACCGAGTGCGCGGCCCAGAACACGGCCGATTCGTGGCCCGCGCGGTGCAGCCAGTAGTCGAAGAAGTCGAACAGCAGCACGGCCAGCACCCAGCCGAGGGCGCTGTCCCAGAAGCCGGGCCGCGTCCACACGGCGACCAGCGGATAGACCATGGCGTACAGCCCGATCTGGAACAGCTGCGTGCACACCGCGAGCGCCTGGCTGAACAGGCCCTGGCTCAGGCTGCCGAGCGTGTCGGCGAAGCGGTAGGTGTTGC
Organism: Variovorax pasteuri; assembly: GCF_051216435.1. NCBI lineage: Bacteria > Pseudomonadati > Pseudomonadota > Betaproteobacteria > Burkholderiales > Comamonadaceae > Variovorax > Variovorax pasteuri. The sequence goes on along the minus strand of NZ_JBPJZS010000007.1, from coordinate 159,356 downwards.
GCTGCTTGAGCCAGCCCCAGGCAAGTTCGCACGCCATGAGCAGCGCGAACACGGGCACCACGAGAACGACCAGCCGATGCACCGTGTTCTTTTTTTCAGCAAGCGTTCAGCGAATCTTCAGTCCTGCGCGGCACGGCCGGCGACGATGACCGCGTTGGTGCCGCCGAAGGCGAAGGAGTTGGACAGCGCGTAGCGGATGCCCTTGGCCTCGCGCGCCTCGCCCTGGACAAAGTCGAGGTCGAACGCGGCGTCCGGTGCCTGGAGGTTGGCGATGGGCGGCAGCGTCTCGCGTGCCAGCGCGCGCAGCGCCGCAATCAGCTCGATGGCGCCGCCGCCGCCGAGCACGTGGCCGTGGATCGACTTGGTCGCGCTGACCGGCGTGCCCTTGCCGAACACCTCGCGGATCGACGCGGCCTCCGCGGCGTCGCCGGCCGAGGTGGCGGTGCCGTGCGCGTTGATGTGGCCCACGTCGGCCGCCTCGATGCCCGCGTCGCGCAGCGCGGCGCGCATGGCGCGCACCTGGCCCGCGCTGTCGGGGTTGGTGATGTGGGTGCCGTCGCAGTTGGTGGCGTAGCCCGCAAGCACGAAGGGCGCGGCCTGCGCACCGCGTGCGGCCGCATGCGCTTCCGATTCGAGCACCAGGGCTGCGGCGCCTTCGCCGATGGCAAAGCCCGCGCGGTCGCCCGAGAACGGGCGGCAGGCGGTGGAGGGCGCGTCGACCGGCGGCGGTGCCATCACGCGCATGGCGTTCCAGCTGGCCATCACGCCCGGCGTGAGCATGGCGTCGTGGCCGCCGACGATGGCCACGTCGATCCAGCCGCCGCGAATGGCGCGCATCGCCTCGCCGATGGCCACGGCCGAGGAGGCGCAGGCGCAGGCGTACGCAATGGCCGAGCCGCGCGCACCGAAGTGCAATGCCAGCTCCGCCACCGCGGCGTTGGGCATCACGGTGAGCACGGTGGTCGGGCGCATGCGGCGCTGTTCGCCGTAGAGCGCGCTGGTGGTGTTGTCGAAGGTGCCGGCGCCCGCGAGGCCGCTGCCCCAGAAGACACCCAGGCGGTCGCGGTCCAGCGTATCGAGGTCGAGCTTCGCTTCGCAGGCCGCGTCCTGCGCGGCCGCCAGGGCCATGGCGGTGCCGCGGTCCAGCGGCAGGCGGGAGGTGCTGCGCACGCCGTTCGAGTCGAACTCGCAGGCGGCCACGGCCAGCTGCACGGTGTCCATGCCCTTGATGGCCAGCGTGTGCGAACGCACGGCCGAGCGGCCCGCGAACAGGGCCTCGTCGAAGGCCTCCACGGTGCGGCCGATGGGCGTGACGAAACCGATGCCGCTCACGCGCACCGGCGCGGAGGCGGCGCGCGCGGCCGAGGCGGCGAGTACGGCGTGGGCGGCACCGCTGCTCATGCCACGGCTTCTGCGGTGTGTGCGGAGACGGCGGCGCCGGTGCTCTCCGCGTCGATCACTTCGCACAGGCGCTGCAGCGTGATGCCGGCTTCGCGCGGGTCGAGGCGGTCTTCGGGAATGCGCAGGTGGAAGGCGTCTTCCACGGCGAACACGAACTCCATCAGCGCGAGCGAGTCCAGGCCGAGGTCCGACAGCGCGGTGGCCGGCGAGATGGCCGAGCGCTCGACGCGGAAGTCGGTCTCCAGGATCGTGGCGATGCTGTTGAAAGTGGGGGAAGAAGACATGGGAATGCTTTCCTTTCAGGCGGGGTCGGAAGGGTTCAGGCGTACAGCGGATGCTCGGGCATCGTGCCATGCGCTACCGCATCGGCGAACGACACGGTTTCGCGCATGACCTGTTGCCGGTCGTTGTCGATCGTGATCATGTGGTAGCTGTTCGCGACCACCACCGTGCGGAATGCGCGGCAGCGCAGGCCGCGCGCGAGGATGTCGAGATTGGCCACGCTGGCCACCTCGTCCTGCTGGGCGTGCAGTGCGAGCACGTTGCCGCATTGCACGTTGTGGAGGTTGCGCCGCACGTGGCGGATGAGCCGGTCGTGCTCGCGCAGGTGGCCCACGCCGATCACCGAGCTGCCCGCGCGCGAGACCTTGCGGTGGCGCAGCTCGCGCTCGATCCAGGCGCGCACGCGCTCGTTCTTCACGCCGTAGGGCGGGCGCTCGCGGTATTGCCACAGCCGCCCGAGCGGCGTGTAGAAGGCCAGCGGCAGCAGGAACTGCGTGCGCGGAATGGCCCAGCCGTCGAAGCGCAGCGTGGTCGACATGAGCACCAGCGCATCGACGTCGCTGCCGCAGCGGATGGCCGCGCCGAGCGCGAGCGACGAGCCGGCCGAGATGCCCACCAGCAGCACGCGGTCGTGCCGCACGCGAAGCGCCTTCACCTGCGCCTGGATCGCGTCGATCCAGCGCTCGTACGGCGCCGCGCGCTGCATCGGCGCGCCGGCGTCGAACGAGTAGCCCTCGATCGACATCGGGTGCACCGGGTAGCCGCGGCTGCGCAGCGCGGACTGCACGGTCAGCAGCTCGTCAGGCGTGCTGCATAGACCATGCAGCAGGACCACCGCCGTGCCTTGCACCTCGGGGGGAACAATGCTCAACTGATCGGAGGGTTCGCGTGCACTCATCGCGCGGCACAGGCCATGAAAGTGGCCCGTGTTTCGTGTGGCTGTCGTATGCTCATGCAGCGTTTATCGCTTGGAGCGACTGACGGGCCGCTGACCCATCATTCGCAGGGCAGACTACCCCCCTCACCATTCAAAATACCATGCGAATCCTGCTTGTCGAAGACGATGCCGTTCTGCGCGACGTGATGGTCCGCAGCCTTGCGGACGCAGGCCATCGGGTCGACGTGTCGACCAACGTCGAAGACGCCGACCACCTGTGGCGCGTGCAGCCTTTCGATGCCGTGCTGCTCGACCTCAACCTGCCCGCCACCGCCAGCCCCACCAGCGGCCTGGCTAGCGGCCTCACCGCGCTGCGACAGGCGCGTGCGCGCGGCGACCGCACGCCGGTGCTGGTGCTCACGGCGCGCGGGCGCACCGAGGAGCGCATCGCAGGCCTCGACGCCGGCGCCGACGACTACCTCGGCAAGCCCTTCGACCTGGCCGAGGTCGAGGCCCGCTTGCGCGCGCTGGTGCGCCGCGCCAAGGGCACCGAAGACATCGTGCTGCTGGGACAGCTCAAGCTCGACCGCAAGGCGCGGCGCTTCTCCACCGCGAGCGGCCCGCTCGACCTGCCGGCGCGCGAGTTCGAGGTGCTGTGGGAGCTCATGAGCCCGCCCGGGCGCACGGTGAGCAAGCGGGCGCTGTCCGACAAGCTTTCCAGCTTCGACGAATCGCTGGGCGACAACGCGCTGGAGGCCTTCATCTCGCGCCTGCGCAAGAAGCTGCAGGGCACGGGCGCGGGCATCCGCACGCTGCGCGGCATCGGCTACCTGCTTGAAGCCGAGGTGTGATCCGCGCCTTACCCACCCGGCGATCGATCGCGTGACCGAGTTCGCGAAAGAACGGCTGCAGGAGCCGAAGAAAGCAAGACAGGCACCGTCGCTCACGCGGCGCGTGCTGCGCAACGTGCTGGTGCCGCTGGCGCTCACCTGGATGGTCGGCGCGGTCATCGCGCTGGTCATCGCCAACTACTTTTCCGAGCAGGCCTTCGACCGCGGCATGCTCGACGACGCGTATGCGCTGTCGGCCAACGTGCAGGCGGGCGAGCGCGGCATCGAGCTGCTGCTCACGCCGCGCGAAGTGGCCACCGTGCTGTTCGACCAGGTCGACAAGGTGTACTTCGCGGTACAGCGGCTGGACGGCGCGCTGATCTCGGGCCAGTCGGGCCTGCAGGCGCCGCTGCCGGTCGATGGGGCGCGCTACCGCTTCTCGGACATCGACTACCAGGGCAGCGTGCTGCGCGCGGTGGTGCTCGAGCACGACGCCGAGCCCGACCTGAGCATGCCCTACCGCGTGATCATTGCGCAGACCACGCTGAGCCGGACCGCGCTGGTGCGCCAGCTGCTGGGCTATGCGCTGGCGCCGCAGATCCTGCTGCTGGTGCTGCTCGCCATCTGGCTCTGGTACGGCATTCGCAGCGACCTGCGCCCGCTGGGCGAACTGCAGCGCGCGCTCGACCGGCGCGACGTGCATGACCTGTCGCCGGTGGCGGTGGCCGAAACCTCGCGCGAGCTGCAGCGCCTGGGCAATGCGGTGAACGCGTTGTTCGAGCGGCTCGGCCAGAGCGTGCAGGCGCAGCGCGAGTTCGTGGGCAACGTGGCGCACGAGCTGCGCACGCCGCTGGCGGGCATTCGTGCGCTGGCCGAGTACGGCCTGGCGCAGCAGGACACGGCCGTGTGGCGCGAGCAGCTGGAGCGCGTGTCGGAGCGGCAGTCGCGTGCGAGCCACCTGATCGACCAGCTGCTGGCGCTGGCGCTGGCCGAAGAGGCGCGCGCGGGGCTGGAGCGCGTGCCGGTGCGCCTCGATGTGCTGGCCGAGCAGACGGTGCTGCGGCACCTGGCGCGGGCCGATGCGCGCGGCGTCGACCTGGGCGCGCGCGGCCTGGACGACGGCGTGGTCGTGATGGCCAACGACGCGCTGGTCGAAGGCATCCTCGACAACCTGATCGACAACGCGCTGCGCTATGGTGGAAGCACCATCACGGTCGAACTCTCGGGCCGCACGCTGAGCGTGATCGACGACGGACCCGGCATTCCGCTGGAGGCGCAGCGCGACCTGATGCAGCGCTGGGCGCAGGGGCCGGAAGGGCAGAAGCTGGGGCAGGGCTCCGGGCTGGGGCTGTCGATCGTGTCGCGCTATGCGGAGCTGCTGGGGGCGGAGCTGCGGCTGGAAGCGGCGGAGCCGACGGGCCTGCGCGTGAGCGTGGCGTTCGGCGAGGTGGCGTAGCGCTGTCTTGCTCCCTCCCCCGTTGGGGGAGGGCTGGGGTGGGGGCACGACGGCGCTGGTTGGAGCGCGGCGCCTGTTCGAAGGCCTGCCCCCATCCCTGCCTTCCCCCAGAGGGGGAAGGAGAAAAGCCGGCGCCTACAGCGCCGTGCCCTGGTGAAACACCATCCGCCACCGCCCCTGCCTGCGCTTCCACAGCGAGCTGCGCAGCGAGTCCGCCGCAGGCCTTTCAGCGATGGCTTCGCGGTGCGCGCGGTACGTGACCAACGCCACGTCGCTCGCCATGCGCAGCACGCGAAAGTCCGACATCGTGCGCTTTGAAAACGCTTCGTCGCGCAGTGCATCGACGATGGCCGCGCGTGTCCACACGGTGCCCGACACGCCGAGTTCATGGAAGTCGTCGTCGAGCAGTTCCATGAGTTGCTCCGCGCTCGCGCGCACCTCGCGCAGGTGCAATGCGCCTTCGAGTTTCAGCAGCAGGGCATCGAGTTCCTCGGCCGGCGGGGCCTCGTAGAGCTCCAGCGGAAGACCGTCGGGATCGGCGAAGAACGTGAAGCGCCGCCCGGTGAATTCGTCGACGCGCAGCGGCTCCACCGCAATGCCTTGCGCCGCGAGTTCGTCGGCGGCGGCCTGCACGTCGTGCACCTCGAAGGACAGGTGGCGCAGCCCTTGCGCTTCAGGCCGCGTGGGCCGCGCGGGCGCACCGGGAAAGGAGAAGAGCTCGATCTGCGAGCCGTCGGGCAGGGCCAGGTCGAGCTTGTACGAATCGCGCGCGGCGCGGTGGTTCTCTGCGACCACGCGCAGGCCGAGCACCTCGGTGTAGAAGCGTTTGGACACCGCGTAGTCGGCGCAGATGATGGCCACGTGGTGGATGCGGGCCAGCTGCATCGCGGTGCTCACTGCAAGGGCTTTCGCAGGTAGACGCGGGTGCGGCCGTCGAGCGTTTCGCGCTTGTATTCGACGTAGCCGATGCGCTGATAGAGCGCGCGGTTCTCGGTCATCTTCTCGTTGGTGTAGAGGTAGATCGACGCATGGCCTTGCCGCACGGCCTCGCGCTCTGCGAACTCGAGCAAGGCACGCCCGAGGCCCGTGCCCTGGTGCGCCGGCAGCACCGCGATCACGTCGATCAGGAAGCCCTCGCCGGTCACGTCGAGCAGCAGCGCGGCGACGGTCTCCTGCCGCAGCGTGGCGACCCACACCTGCGCATGGGCGATGGCCTCGGCGTAGTCGCGCGTCATCGGCCTGGGCTCGACGCCCAGGCGCGGAATGTAGACGCGGAAGGCGTCGGCGGCGCAGGCGGCAACGGCGGCCGTGTCGGCCGCGGTGGCACGCCGCAGCGTCCAGGGCAAGGTGGCGTTCGAGGGGATTGTGGGGTGCGTCATTCGAACTCCACCTCGCCCTCTATCTCCACCGGAATGTTGAACGGCAGCTCCGCCATGCCCACGGCACTGCGCGCATGCGCGCCGATGTCGGGGCCGAAGAGTTCGAGGATGAGGTCGGAGAAGCCGTTGATCACGGCCGGCTGCCTGTCGAAGCCGGGTACGCACGCGACCATGCCGAACACGCGCGTCCACGCGGTGATGCGGTCGAGGTCGCCGAGCGCGCGCTGCAGGCTGCCGAGCATGGCGAGCGCGGTGAGGCGCGCGGCCACGTAGCCCTGTTCGACGGTCACTTCGCGCCCCAGCTTGCCCAGCGGTTCGGCGATGGTGCCGTCGGCATTGAGCGGACCGTGGCCCGAGACGAGTGCGCGCCTGCCGATGACGCGCACGAACTGGAAGGGCAGCACGACGCCGGGCGGCGGCGTCACGGGAGGGGGCAGCACGAGGCCTGAAGCGGCCAGTCGTTGTGCAATGCGGGCCATGGCGGTTGTCTCCTGTCGGCGGACGAATGGGTCCGCCGCATCTTGCCATGGCCCCCTGCGGCAGCAGGGTCAGGCCAGCGCCGGATAGTCCGTGTAGCCCTTCGCGCCGCCGCCGTACATGGTGGCCTTGTCGATCTCGTTGAGCGGTGCGTTCTCGCGCAGGCGGCGTACCAGGTCGGGGTTGGAGATGAAGGGCTTGCCGAAGGCCACGAGGTCGTCGCCTTCCTTCACGGCTTCCTCGGCCAGCGGGCGGTCGTAGCCGTTGTTCACCATCCATGCGCCCTTGCCGCCGGCTTCGCGGTAGGCGGCCTTCAGCGCTTCGTAGTCGAAGGGACGATCGGCAATTTCGCGCGGGCCGCCGGTGGCGCCTTCGATGATGTGGATGTAGGCCAGGTTGAGCTGCGCGAGCTGCTTCACCACGTAGGTGAACAGCGGCTGCGGGTTGCTGTCGTGCGCGTCGTTGGCGGGCGTGACGGGCGACAGGCGGATGCCGGTCTTGCCGCCGCCGACCGCGTCGACCACGGCGCGCGTGGCTTCGAGCAGCAGGCGTGCGCGGTTCTCGATGGAGCCGCCGTAGTCGTCGGTGCGCTTGTTGCTGCCGTCCTTCAGGAACTGGTCGAGCAGGTAGCCGTTGGCGCCGTGCAGTTCCACGCCGTCGAAGCCGGCGGTTTCCACCGCGCTGCGAGCGGCCACCGCGAAGGCGTGCACGATGCCCGGGATTTCACCGGCGTCGAGCGCGCGCGGCTCGGAGGTGTCGACGAAGCCCGGCACGCCGTTCTTGATGAGCACGGTCTTGGTCTTGGCGGTGATGGCCGAGGGCGCCACCGGCTTGCCGCCGTCGGGCTGCAGTTCGGTGTGCGAGACGCGGCCCACGTGCCACAGCTGCACGACGATCTTGCCGCCTTCGGCATGCACGGCGTCGGTCACGCGCTTCCATGCGTCGAGCTGTTCGCTGCCGTAGAGGCCGGGCACGTCCGAGTAGCCCTGGCCCTGGTGGCTGATGGCGGTGGCTTCGGTGATGAGCAGGCCGGCACTGGCGCGCTGGGCGTAGTAGGTGGTGGCGATGTCGGGCGGAATCGCGTTGGGCGAGCGGTTGCGCGTCAGCGGCGCCATCACGATGCGGTTGGCGAGCTGCAGGTCGCCGGCCTGGACGGGGTCGAAGAGGGTGGACATCGGAGTTGCGGGTGGGCAGAGTTGAAACAGGCGCAAGGCTAAGCGCGCGGCCTCAACCCTGCTGTCGTACGGTTGTCCTGTTTGGTGCTAGGACAAGGGCGACAGCAAGGACAACAGCGCGGGGCTCACCCGCACCGGCACGGCCAGCAGGATCTGCCCCATGCCCTTGCCCAGCGGGTCGTTGCGCAGCGACGCCATGCCGCCGCCGCCCAGCGCCTGCTCGCAGACGAAGTTGAAGGCACCGATGCCCGGCACCTCGAAGCGCGTGACGCTGCCCTTGACGAGGTGGGCCAGCCAGCCGGCCACGCGCGCTTCGGTGAGCTGTTCGCGCAGCAGCGGCAGCAGGGCGGGGTGGCGCGCGATGACGCCGATGTTCGAGGTGTCGCCCTTGTCCCCGCTGCGGGCCCAGGCGAGTCGCACCAGGGGCACTTCGACGGTGTCCGATGCCTGGGGTGCGGGTGCGGGTGCGGTCTCCCGGGCCTTGTCGGGCTGCGCGACCGGTGCGGCGGCATCGGTCGCCACCGGTGCGTCGAGGCGCGGCAGCGCGATGGGTTCGCCGCCGACGTGCACGCCGGCCTGCACCTGCGACTTGTCGAGCAGGAAGGCGTACTGCCGGATCGACGGCGACACCGAGGCCCGCCCGCCGCCCGCGCCCGTGGTGCCCGGCGCCCACGAGGTGCCGGCCGGCGCCACCTCGCGCGCGAACAGCGCCAGCGCCTCCTTGCGCGGATGCGTCACGGCGAGCCGCAGCACCGCTTCGCGCGTCTGCAGGGCCTGCGCATTCGCATGCGGGCCGTAGCAGGACTCGGCCCCCAGCACCTCGAGCTGCGTGCCGCTGTAGGGGCCGAAGCCGTGCTGCGCGAACAGCGCCTGCGTGCGCGCCAGGATCGCCTCGCCCGTGCGCCTGGCCTTGGCCGCCGCGTCGAAGCCCACGAGGGTGAGCTGCGCCGCGGTCTTGAAGCCGTCGACGTAGGTGGCGCTCACCTTGTAGCTCGCGGTCGGTGCGCGGCCGCGCGCGCCGTGCACGCGCACGCGGTGCTCGCCGGCCTGCGCGATGTGCACCTGCGTGAAGTCGGCCGTCACGTCGGGCAGCAGGTAGGCGGCAGGGTCGCCGATTTCATAGAGCATCTGCTCGCCCACCACGGCGGGCGTGAGCTTGCCGCCGGTGCCCGCGGGCTTGGTGACGACGAAGCTGCCGTCGGCGCCGCACTCGACGATCGGGTAGCCGATGTTGGGCCAGTCGGGCACGGTGTCCCAGTCGGTGTGCAGGCCGCCGGTGGCCTGGCAGCCGCATTCGATGATGTGGCCCGCGAGGCTGCCGGCGGCGAGCAGGTCGAAGTCGCCCGGCTGCCACTTGAATTCGTGCATGAGCACGCCCAGCGTCACGGCTGAGTCGACGCAGCGGCCGGTGATGACCACCTGCGCACCGGCGTCGAGCGCGGCCTGGATCGGGCGCGCGCCCAGGTACGCGTTGGCCGTGAGCACGCGTTCCGGCAACGCCGCGCCGCTCTGCAGTTCGCGCACCGGCGGCTGCGACTGGCGCAGCTGCGGCAGCAGCGCGGACACGTCGTCGCCGCTCACCACGGCGATCTTCAGTTCGATGCCCTGCTCGGCAGCAAGGGCCGCGAGCGCGTCGGCGCAGCCCTGCGGATTGACGCCGCCCGCGTTGCTCACCACGCGAATGCCTTGTGTGACCACGTCCTTCAGCACGGCCTTCATGGCCACGGTCACGAAGTCGGTGGCATAGCCCAGCTCGGGCTTCTTCAGCCGCGCGCCGGCCAGGATCGACATGGTGAGTTCGGCCAGGTAGTCGAACACCAGGTAGTCGATCTGCCCGCTGCCCACGAGCTGCGGCGCGCCCACGCTGCTGTCGCCCCAGAAGCCCGAGGCGCCGCCGATGCGCACGACGCGGTTGGCGTGGTGCTCTTTGCTGCTGCTGCTGTTCATCGCCCACTCCATTGCGGCTTGCGTTTCTCGCGGAAGGCGAGCTGTCCTTCGGCGGCGTCCTCGGTCAATGCGAAGAGGCCGATCTGGCTTTCGGTGAAGGCCATCGATTCCTCGAAGGCCATCGCCTCGATCTTCTTCATGGTGTACAGCCCGCGGCGGATGGCGGCGGGCGACTTGTCGAGCAGGCGCGCCAGCAGCCCCTCGACGGCCTCGTCGACGTCGTCGCTCACGCGGTTGATCAGGTGGAGTTCCAACGCCTGCGCGGCGGTGATGGGCTCGCCGGTGATGCACATCTCGGCCAGCACGCGGCGCGGCAGCAGGCCGCCCAGCACGCTGAGCACCTGCGCGGGAAAGACGCCGACCTTGACCTCGGGCAGGCCGAACACGGCGTGGCGGGCGGCCACCGCCATGTCGCACATCGCCATGAGGCCCATGCCGCCCGCCATGCAGGCGCCGTTGACGCGCGCGATCAGCGGCACGGTCGATTGCCGCGCCTGGCGAAAGAGGTTGGCCATGCCCTGGTAGGGCGCGGCGTAGTCGAACTTGAAGGAGGTGCCGCTCTGCAGGTCGGCCCCCGAACAGAAGGCGCGCGTGCCGGCGCCGGTGAGCACCACGGCGCGCACGGCGGTGTCGGCGTTGGCGCGTGCGAGGGCATCGCCCAGGCCGGCGATGACGGCGGCGTTGACGGCGTTGCGGCGCTCTTCGCGTTCGATGGTGAGCCACATGACGGGCCCGCGCAGCTCTTGGCGCAGTTCGGTGCAGGAGGGGGACGGAGGCAATGAGGGCGAATTGGGCATGTGCCTAGCGTCGCCCGAAAAAAAAGCCGCTTCATGCGGCTTGTGGCTGAAGCGGGCCGGGTTTTCCCTGAGGGGAATCCGGCCGCGCCGTTGCCCGGCTTACTTCAGCAGGCCTTCGGCCTTCAAGGCTTCCTGCACCGCGGGGCGTGCGCCCACGCGTGCATGCCACGCCTGCAGGTTGGGGAAGCCGGAGATGTCCACGCCCGTCGGCTTGGTCCAGTTGGTCACGGTGAACAGGTAGCCGTCGGCCACGCTGAAGGTGTCGCCCATCAGGTATTGCTTGTTGGCCAGTTCGCTGTCGAGCCACTTGAAGCGCGAGGCGAGCTTGTCCTTGAAGATGGTCTTGGCTTCTTCGGGCATGTTGGGGTTGAACAGCGGGCTGAAGCCCTTGTGCACCTCGGTGCCGATGAAGGTCAGCCACTCCTGCAGGCGGTAGCGCTGCAGGGTGCCGTTGGCCGGTGCCAGGTTCTTGGTGGGCGCCAGGTCGGCGATGTATTGCAGGATGGCCGGGCCTTCGCGCAGGCGGGTGCCGTCGTCGAGTTCGAGCATCGGCACGTAACCCAGCGGGTTGATGCCGTAGTAGTCGGTGCCGTCTTGCAGCTTGTGGCTCTTGGTGCTGGCCAGCACGGCCTCGACGGCAATGCCTGCTTCATGCAGCGCAATGTGGGGCGAAAGCGAGCAGGCGCCCGGCGAGTAATACAGCTTCATTCGAATAACTCCAAAGGATGACGAGGTGATTGTTGTGGGAGACCGCGCAGGATGCTAGCGGGTTTGGCTGCGTCGCGTTTTTGTCCTACGGCGCCTTGAGGAGGGCGACTATCGGGCGCGGGGCGGGCTTTTTCTAAGCTGCGTCGCACGGTGGGCAGGGCCCCGCTGAAGGAGTTTCAAATGTTGAAGTACGCGATCATTTTTGCGGTCATCTCGTTGCTGGCGGGTGTGTTGGGCTTCGGTGGCGTGGCCGCCGGTGCCGCAGGCATCGCCAAGCTGCTGTTCGGCCTGTTCCTGGTGCTTGCCGTGCTGTTCGTCGTGCTGGCCGCGCTGGGCGTGGGTGCGGTGAAGAAAGCGCTCGACTGAGCTGCGAGGAACCCATGCATCTCTCCCACATCGACGCGCAACTCGACTACGAGGTGGCCGCGCCCGCCCACATGCTGCTCAACATCGAGGCGGCCAGGTGCGGCGTGCAGGCCGTGGTCAACGAGCAGCTGACCATCGAGCCGCCGACCGAGATGCAGGTGTTCTGCGACGAGGCGAGCGGCAACCGCTTCATCCGCTTCGATGCCAACCCCGGGCCGCTGAAGATCAGCTACAAGGCCAGCGTGCAACGCGCCCATGTGCTGGTGCCGCCCGACCTGCGCGAGGTGTCGGTCAGCCAGGTGCCCGACGAGGTGCTGCACTACATGATGCCGACGCGCTACTGCGAGTCGGACCTGATGTCGCGATGCGCGCAGCAGCTCTTCGGCGACCTGCCGCCGGGCATCGGCCGGGTGCAGGCCATCGTCGACTGGATCCACGACAGCATTGCCTACGAGCCGGGCAGCAGCGTCTCGACCACCACCGCCAGCGAGGTGTTCGTGGAACGCGCGGGCGTGTGCCGCGACTTTGCGCACCTGGGCATCACCTTCTGCCGCGCGCTGAACATTCCGGCGCGGCTGGTGGTGGGCTATGTGTGGTTCGACGAACCGCCGCAGGACTTTCATGCGGTGTTCGAAGCCTGGATCGGCGGGCAGTGGGTGCTGTTCGATCCGACGCGCATGGCGCCGGTCGACCGCCTCGTGCGCGTGGGCACCGGGCGCGACGCCAAGGACGTGGCCTTCTGCACGATCTTCGGCAACGTGCGCATGACGGACAAGCGCTTGTCGATTCGCGAGCTGCAGGACGAGAGCCTGCAACCCTCGAAGGCACCGCCGCCCACCGGCGCGCTGGTGGGCATCGAGAAGCCCGTGCCTGTGGTGCAAGTGGCTGAAGTGACCGGCTGACGCGGATTGGTTGCTATTAAATTGATAGCAAACTATTCAGCGGGCATGCGCGTAGAGGGCCAATTTGGCAGGGCCCTCTAGCTTGTCCACACAATGGGCGCAGGCGGGCACCGGCGATTAAAATTGGCGCCCCCTTTTGCGCCGCGCACGCGTCAGTTGTGCGCCCCCATTCAAATGCTGTACCCCGAAGAATTCGACGTGATCGTCGTCGGCGGTGGCCATGCCGGCACCGAAGCCGCGCTCGCCGCCGCGCGCATGGGCGCCAAGACGCTGCTGCTCTCCCACAACATCGAGACGCTGGGCCAGATGAGCTGCAACCCGTCGATCGGCGGCATCGGCAAGGGCCACCTGGTGAAGGAGGTCGATGCGCTGGGCGGCGCGATGGCCATTGCCACCGACGAGGCTGGCATCCAGTTCCGCATTCTCAATTCGAGCAAGGGCCCGGCGGTGCGCGCCACCCGCGCGCAGGCGGACCGCGTGCTGTACAAGGCGGCCATTCGCCATCGCCTGGAAAACCAGCCGAACCTGAGCCTGTTCCAGCAAGCCGTCGACGACCTGATGGTGGAGGGCGACCGCGTGGTCGGCGCCATCACGCAGGTGGGCATTGCCTTTCGTGCGCGCACCGTGGTGCTGACCGCAGGCACCTTCCTCGACGGCCGCATTCATGTGGGCCTGGACAACTACCAGGCCGGCCGCGCGGGCGATCCGCCGGCCATCAGCCTGTCGGCACGGCTGAAGGAACTGAAGCTGCCCCAAGGCCGCCTGAAGACCGGCACGCCGCCGCGCCTGGACGGGCGCAGCATCGACTTTTCCAAACTGGTCGAGCAGCCGGGCGACGGCATGCCGGGCGGGGCAGGGCCGATGCCGGTGTTCAGCTTCATGGGCCGTGCGGACATGCATCCGCGGCAGATGGCGTGCTGGGTCACGCACACCAACGCGCGCACGCACGACATCATTCGCTCCGGCTTCGACCGCAGCCCGATGTTCACCGGGAAGATCGACGGTGTCGGCCCGCGTTATTGCCCGAGCGTGGAAGACAAGATCAACCGCTTTGCCGACAAGGAAAGCCACCAGATCTTTCTGGAGCCCGAAGGCCTGACGACCAACGAGTACTACCCGAACGGGATCTCGACCAGCCTGCCGTTCGACATCCAGCTGCAGCTGGTGCGCTCCATGGCGGGCCTGGAAAACGCCCACATCCTGCGCCCCGGCTACGCCATCGAGTACGACTACTTCGATCCCCGCGAACTCAAGAGCAGCTTCGAGACCCGCTCGGTGAAGGGCTTGTTCTTTGCCGGGCAGATCAACGGCACCACCGGCTACGAAGAGGCGGCTGCCCAGGGCCTGTTCGCCGGCATCAATGCCGCGCTGCAATGCCGGGGTGAAGACGCCTGGCTGCCGCGCCGCGACGAGGCCTACCTGGGTGTGCTGGTCGACGACCTGATCACCAAGGGTGTGACCGAGCCCTACCGCATGTTCACCAGCCGCGCCGAGTTCCGCCTGCAACTGCGCGAGGACAACGCCGACATGCGACTGACCGAAGCAGGGCGCAAGCTGGGCTTGGTGGACGACGCGCGCTGGGACGCTTTCAGCCGAAAGCGCGACGTTGTTTCACGTGAAACAGAGCGGCTCAAGTCGATCTGGGTGAACCCGCGCAACCTGCCGGCCTCCGAATCGGAGCGGGTGCTGGGCAAAGCCATCGACCACGAATACAACCTGGCCGACCTGTTGCGCCGGCCCGATGTGAACTACGAAACGCTGATGTCCCTGGACGGCGGCAAGTACGCTGCCCCGGCGGCACTCAACGGCACCGAGGTCGAGCAGATCGAGATTTCGGCCAAGTACTCCGGCTACATCGAGCGTCAGCACGACGAGGTGGAGCGCGCGTCGCACTTCGAAAACCTGCAGCTGCCGGCCGATTTTGACTACGGGCAGGTCAAGGCGCTGAGCTTCGAGGTCCGCCAGAAGCTCGACAAGCACCGTCCGGAGACGCTGGGCCTGGCCTCGCGCATCTCCGGCGTGACGCCGGCTGCCATCTCGCTGTTGATGATTCATCTGCGCAAGGGCGGCCACAAGGCCTTTGCCCGCGGCGCCGAAGTGACCGAAACCGCCACGGAAGCAGCCGCCGCGCCGCAGTCTGCGGAATGACGGCGCCCATCGATACGCTGCGCGCGGGCGCGGCCGCCATGGGCGTTGCCTTGTCTGACGGGCAGGGCGAGCAACTGCTGGCCTTCGGCACGCTGATGCTCAAGTGGAACAAGGTCTACAACCTGACAGCGCTGCGCGACCCCGCCAGCGTGCTCACGCACCATCTGCTCGACAGCCTGGCAGCGGTCGCGCCGTTGCAGCGCGAGTGGCCGGGGGAGGGCAAGCTGCTTGACGTGGGCTCCGGCGGCGGGCTGCCCGGCGTGGTGATCGCCATCATGCGGCCCGACCTGCATGTGAGTTGCCTTGACGCCGTGGCCAAGAAGGCTGCCTTCGTGCAGCAGGTGTCGGCCGAGCTGGAACTGCCCAACTTGCGCGGACTTCACGCACGGGTCGAGTCGCTGACCGGCAACTACGAGGTGATCAGCTCGCGCGCCTTCGCCTCGTTGCCGGACTTCTTCAACGGCTCGATGAACCTGCTCGCCCCGGGCGGCGTGTGGCTGGCCATGAAGGGCAAGGTCCCCAGCGACGAACTCGCTGTCTTGCCCAAGGGCGTGGCGGTGTTTCACGTGGAACAACTGACGGTTCCAGGCCTCGATGCCGAGCGCTGCATCGTCTGGGCACGCAAAGAAGCCGCCTGAAAGCCGACCGAGGTGGGCGGGAATCGCGTTCGATTCCGTAAAAGAAGCGGAGGCACCGGCAAAACCCGGTGCCTCGACCGCCCTCCCGGCATCGTGCTCGCTTAGACTCGTTGTCTCCCTCGCGTTTCTGTCCCGTCTGTTCCCGGCTCTCTTTTTGAGGCAATCCCATGTTCGGCATCGCTGACTACGGCGCATTCGTCGCCGCCATCGTCCTGTTTCTCCTGATTCCCGGCCCGGGCAACCTCGCGCTGATCACGTCGACCAGCAAGGGCGGGATTCGTGGCGGGTTGGCCGCGACGGCCGGACTGATCCTCGGTGACCAATGCCTGATGTGGGCCGCAGTGGCGGGCGTGTCGGCTGTGCTGGCGGCGTACCCTGCCGCCTTCAAGGCGGTGCAATGGCTGGGTGCCGGCTACCTGGCGTGGCTGGGCCTCAAGATGCTGCTGGCCAAGCCTGGCTCGGCGCCCATTCTCAACATCAAGCCCAGCCACTTCCTGCGCCAGGCCTTCACCATCACCTTGCTGAACCCGAAGGCCATCGTGTTCTACATGGCCTTCTTCCCGCTGTTCGTGGACCCGGCCCGCCACCAGGGGCTGATCAGCTTCGGCGCCATGGCAGTCACGATTGCGGCGCTGACCTTCCTGTACGGCCTGACCTCGACGCTGCTCACGCACTTCCTGGCCGAGCGCATCCGCGCCAATCCCCGTATTTCCACCACGCTCGAGAAGCTGGCCGGCACCTTCCTGATCGCCTTCGGCATCGAGCTCGCGATTTCCCGCTGATCGACCTCCCGTACTGACATGGCCAAGATTTTCTGCATTGCCAACCAAAAGGGCGGCGTCGGCAAGACCACCACCACCGTCAACCTCGCGGCCGGCCTGGCCAAGGCCGGTCAGCGCGTGCTGATGATCGACCTCGACCCCCAGGGCAATGCCACCATGGGTTCGGGCATCGACAAGCGCCAGCTGGAGCTGACGGTGTACGACGTGCTGCTGGAGTCGGCCTCGGTGGCCGAGGCCCGCGTCAAGGCCGACAAGCTGGTGGAGGGCGGTTGCGGCTACGACGTGCTGGGCGCCAACCGCGAGCTGGCCGGCGCCGAGGTCGAAATGGTGGCCATCGACCGCCGCGAGAAGCGCCTGCGCACCGCACTGGCCGCTGTCGGTGCCGAATACGACTTCGTGCTGATCGACTGCCCGCCCAGCCTGAGCCTGCTCACGCTCAACGGCCTGTGCGCCGCGCACGGCGTCATCGTGCCGATGCAGTGCGAGTACTTTGCGCTCGAAGGGCTGACCGACCTGGTCAACACCATCAAGCAGGTGCACGCCAACCTCAACAAGAACCTGCAGATCATCGGCCTGCTGCGCGTGATGTTCGACCCGCGCATCACCCTGCAGCAGCAGGTGAGCGAGCAGCTCAAGTCCCACTTCGGCGACAAGGTGTTCGACACCGTGATCCCGCGCAACGTGCGCCTGGCCGAGGCGCCGAGCTACGGCCTGCCGGGCGTGGTGTTCGATCCGGCGGCGCGCGGCAGCCAGGCTTTCATTGCCTTCGCGCAGGAACTGATCGAGAAGATGCCGCCCGCGAGCGCCTTCGCCTCGGGCGCGGTGGCGCCGCCCATCGCCGCGGTCGGGCGCGCCGCGCCGGACCTGGCCATTCCAGACGACGTGCTGGCACCGGCTTCCTCGCCGAATTCCACCAGCGAAAACAATGCCTGACCCACGTCCTGTCTACGTGTGTTGCTATCAAAGTAATAGCAAATGACGGCGCCCCGCATCCTGCTCCTGCCCGGTTGGCAGAACAGCGGCCCAGGGCATTGGCAAACCCGCTGGGAGTCGGCGTACGGCGACCAGCGCGTCGAGCAGCACGAGTGGATGCGCCCGTTGCGCGGCGACTGGTCGATCCAGCTCGAGGAGGCCGTGCTGGCCGCGCCGGGCCCGGTGGTCTTCGCGGCACACAGCCTGGGCTGCATCCTGGTCGCCTCCTGGGCCGCGCATTCGCGCCACACGCACAAGGTGCGCGGCGCCTTGCTGGTCGCGCCCGGGGACCTGGAGCGCGACGACCTGCGCCAGCTGATTCCCGGCTGGGCGCCCATCGTGCGCCAGCCTCTGCCGTTTCCCGCAGTGCTGGTCGCCGCCAACGACGACCCGTACTGCGACGCCGCGCGCTCCCGGCAGCTCGCCCATGACTGGGGCGCCCGCTTCGTCGACGCCGGCCCGGCCGGCCACCTGAATGCCGAATCCGGCCTGGGCGACTGGCCCGAAGGCCGGCACCTATTGAACGAAATCTCGAAAGACACCGACTGATGGCGACCAAGAAACCCAAGGGCCTGGGCCGCGGCCTCGAAGCCTTGCTCGGCCCCACCGCCGCGCCGGCGGCCGACCACGGCAACGGCGACGGCACCCCGGGCTCGCAAGACGGTGGCGCGCAGCGCAATCCGAACACGCTGATGCTCGACCAGATGGTCGCGGGCGTCTACCAGCCGCGCACGCGCATGGACGAGGGCGCGCTGTACGAGCTGGCCGAGAGCATCAAGGTGCAGGGCATCATGCAGCCGATCCTGGTGCGCCGGCTCGACGCCGAATCGGCCGCCGCCAAGAACGCCGAGTACGAAATCATCGCGGGCGAGCGGCGCTTCCGGGCCGCCAAGCTCGCGGGCCTGGACAGCGTGCCGGTGCTGGTGCGCGACGTGCCCAACGAAGCCGCGGCGGCGATGTCGCTCATCGAGAACATCCAGCGCGAAGACCTCAACCCGCTGGAAGAGGCGCAAGGCCTGCAGCGCCTGGTGAACGAGTTCGGCCTCACGCACGAGCAGGCGGCACAGGCCGTGGGCCGTTCGCGCAGCGCCGCCAGCAACCTGCTGCGCCTGCTGAACCTGGCCGAGCCCGCGCAGCAGATGCTGATGGCCGGCGACATCGACATGGGCCACGCGCGCGCGCTGCTGTCGCTGGACCGCGGCACGCAGATCACCGCGGCCAACCAGATCGCGGCCAGGAAGATGTCGGTGCGCGAGGCCGAGGCGCTGGTGAAGAAGCTCGCGGCCGAGTTCACGCTCACGCCTTCGCGGCGCAGCAACGACGGCGAGAAGTCGCGCGACCTGCAGCGCGTGGAAGAAGAACTCGCCGACCTGTTGACCGCCGAGGTCGAGGTGCGCATCAAGAAGCGCACCAAGCGCGGCGAAAGCGGCGAGCTGGTCATTCACTTCGGCTCCATCGATGCGCTCAACGGACTGATCGAGCGCATCCGCCGAACGGCGGCCTGAACGGGCGGCATCCTCCGAATGGCCTGTGGTGTGAACGCAGAGTCGGGCATTCGTTTGGTTGATCAGTGCAATCCTTTGCGCGTATCCTTCGCGACTGAATTTGTTAACTAATATCTCTGAACACAGAGGGAGTCCACCCATGCAGCTCACCAAGTTCCCGCTTGCGGCCATTGCCGCGGGCGCCTTTTTTCTCACCGGTTGCGCGGCCACCGACATGCAGATGGGCAGCCAGTCGGCCAAGACCATGGCCACCGGCAGCGCGGCCGGCGGTGCCACCTCCGGCGAAAGCAGCCAGCTCGAGCGTTGCGAATCGCCGCTCGGCACGGTCTCGCTGATCGAGAACCAGAGCGCGGGTTGGTACACCGTGCTCACCGGCGAATACAAGCTGCCGCCCACCGCCAACCTGCTGCGCTTGCTGGTGCAACAGTCGAACTGCTTCGTCGTCGTGGAACGCGGCGCGGCCGGCATGAACGCCATGACGCGCGAGCGCGCGCTGCAGCAGTCGGGCGAAATGCGCGGCGGCAGCAACTTCGGCCGCGGCCAGATGGTGGCGTCCGACTACGGCCTGTCTCCTGAAATCGTCTTCAGCAACAGCGATGCCGGCGGCATCGGCGGCGCGCTCGGCGGCCTGGTGGGTGGCGGCCGCGGCCGTGCGCTGGCCCAGCTCGGCGGCAGCATGCAGACCAAGGAAGCCAGCGCGCTGCTGACTCTCATCGACAACCGCTCGGGCGTGCAGGTGGCGGCCGCCGAAGGCAGCGCCTCCAAGACCGACTTCGGCGCCTTCGGTGCGCTGGCCGGCCGCGGCGGCGCTGGCGGCGTCGGCGGCTACACCAACACGGCGCAGGGCAAAGTGATTGCCGCCGCGTTCATGGACGCCTTCAACCAGATGGTTCGTTCGCTGCGCAACTACAAGGCGCAGACAGTTCGCGGCCAGGGCCTCGGCGGCGGCGGGCGCCTGGGCGTGGACGGCGGCGCGGCACCGTCGCAAACCTACGTGCCCGCAGAGAAGGCACCGGCGCGTCGACGCAGCAACAGCAACCAATAAACAAAAGCAACCAGCAAGCACGGCAACTGCAAAGCAGAAAGCCCGGTGGCTCTCACGAGCCACCGGGCTTTTTTTATCGTGGCGCCTGAGCGGGCCGAGCCGGCTCAGAGCGCGAAGATCTTGCCCGGGTTCATGATGTTCTTCGGGTCCAGCGCGCGCTTGATGGTGCGCATCATGTCGATGGCGCCGGCACCGGCCTCGGTCACCAGGAAGTCCATCTTGTGCAGGCCCACGCCGTGCTCGCCGGTGCAGGTGCCTTCGAGCGCCAGCGCGCGGCTCACCAGCGCATGGTTGAGTTCCTCGGCCTTCACGCGCTCTTCGGGAATGTTCGGGTCGAGCAGGTAGCCGAAGTGGAAGTTGCCGTCGCCCACGTGGCCGACGAGGAAGTAGGGGATGCCGCTGGCATCGGCCTCGGCCACCGAGTCGAGCAGGCAGTCGGCCAGGCGCGAGATGGGCACGCAGGTGTCGGTGGAGATCACGCGGCAGCCCGGGCGCGACTGCACGGCCGCGAAGTAGCTGTTGTGCCGCGCGGTCCACAGGCGCGTGCGTTCTTCGGGCGTGCTGGCCCATTCGAAGGCATTGCCGCCGTGGCCGCTGGCGAGCTCCTGCACCGTCTCGGCCTGTTCCTTCACGCCGGCGGGCGAGCCGTGGAATTCCATCAGCAGCATCGGCTCTTCGCGCAGGTCGAGCTTGGCGTAGGCGTTCACCATGCGCACCGTGTTCACGTCGATGAGCTCCACGCGCGCAATCGGCACGCCCAGCTGGATGGTCTCGATGGTGGTGCGCACGGCGGCCTCGATGCTCGGGAACGAGCAGATGGCGGCCGACACCGCCTCGGGCAGCGGGTAGATGCGCAGCGTGATCTCGGTGACCACGCCCAGCGTGCCTTCGCTGCCCACCATGAGGCGCGTGAGGTCGTAGCCGGCGGACGACTTCTTCGCGCGCGTGCCGGTGCGAATGACCTCGCCGCTGGCGGTGACCACTTCGAGCGCCAGCACGTTCTCGCGCATGGTGCCGTAGCGCACCGCGTTCGTGCCGCTGGCGCGCGTGGCCGTCATGCCGCCGATGGAGGCGTCCGCGCCCGGGTCGATGGGGAAGAACAGGCCCGTGCTCTTGATCTCTTCGTTGAGCTGCTTGCGCGTGACGCCCGGCTGCACCGTCACCGTGAGGTCGTCGGCGTTGATCGACAGCACCTTGTTCATGCGCGACACATCGATGCTGATGCCGCCTTGCACCGCCAGCAGGTGGCCCTCGAGCGACGAACCCGCGCCGTAGGGAATGACCGGCACGCTGTGCTCGCTCGCGAGCTTGACGGCATCGGCCACGTCCTGCGTGCTTTCGGCGAACACCACGGCCGAGGGTGGCGGTGCGTCGAACGACGATTCGTCGCGCCCGTGCTGCGTGCGCACCGCCATGGCCGTGGAACAGTTGGCGCCGAAGCGCGTCTTCAGGCCGTCGATGAGTGCGGCAGGGACGTCGCGCAGATGAAGCTCCGGCATCAGGTGCGAGGTTTGGGTCGGGGCGTTCATCGGGCGTCTCCTGGCAGGGTGAGAGGGTTCGGGATCAAGCGGGGAGGGGCCATTTTACGGAGCGCGCACCATAATGCGCTTCGGAAAAAACATGAACCCTACGACCCTCAGCGCTCTCGCGGCCTTCCCGTCGCAACTGGAGGCCCACTATGCGGCCATTCCCGCCGCCTACAGGCACTGGACGCCGCCTTCGTGGGAGGGCGTGCCCAGCGAGGCCTTCACCGCCATCGAGCAGCTCTGCCATGTGCGCGACATCGAGATCGAGGGCTACCACGTGCGCTTTCGCCGCACGCTGGCGGAAGCCCATCCGACACTGGCCTCCATCGACAGCGAGCCGCTGGCCGTCGAGCGCGGCTACGGCACGGCCGATGCGGCCCGGGTGCTGACCGACTTCCGCATGGCGCGCATCCAGACGATGGAAATCGTCTCCAGCCTGAGCGACGCCCAACTGCAGCGCACGGCCGTGTTCGAGGGCTACGGCCCGCTCACGATGCGCAGCCTCATTCACTACCTTTGCAGCCACGACCAGCAGCATCTTGCAGGCCTGCAGTGGCTGGCCGGCAAGATCGACGCTTCCACCGTCGGCGCCTAACCCCTTCAGGAGCCTCCAATGGGCAACCGACTCTCACAGATCGCCACCCGCACGGGCGACGACGGCACCACCGGCCTCGGCGACAACACGCGCGTGCCCAAGGACCATCTGCGCGTGCATGCGATGGGCGACGTGGACGAGCTCAACTCCAACATCGGCGTGCTGCTGTGCGAGCCCCTGCCAGAGCCCGTGCGCGAACTGCTGGTCGACGTGCAGCACCAGCTCTTCAACCTGGGCGGCGAGCTGTCGATGCCGGGCTTCACGCTGCTGAAGGCCGAGGCGCTGCTGCAGCTGGACAACGCGCTGGCCGAGCACAACGCCGCCTTGCCGCGCCTGGCCGAGTTCATCCTGCCGGCAGGCACGCGCGCCGCGTCGCTCGCGCATGTGTGCCGCACGGTGGCGCGCCGGGCCGAACGTGCGGTGGTTGCGCTGGGTGCGAACGAACAGCTCAACGATGCGCTGCGGCAATACCTCAACCGGCTCAGCGACCTGCTCTTCGTGCTGGCGCGCGTGCTCAACCGCATGGACGGCGGCGACGACGTGTACTGGAAGAGCGAGCGCATGGCGCGCGCGGCCGAGGCAGAAGCCGACACCCAGGAGGCCCCATGAAATTCCCGAACACCTTGCACGCGTCGCTCACCGCAGCGATGGTTGCAGCGCTGTGGTTGCCCGTTGGCGCGCAGGCGCAAAGTGCCGACAACCCACCCCAGGCCCAGCGGGCCCACACCCTCAAGTCGCCCTCGCGCAGCGGCAAGGTCGTGGGCAGCGTGCAGCGCGGCACCAACGCCGCGGGCCGTGGCGTCAACCGTGCGGACGCCGCCACGCGACGCGGTGTGAACAACGTGTCGGAGAAGGCGAGCCGACCCGTGCGCAACGTGGGCGAAGCCTTCGGTCGCAAGCTGTCGCCTGGGTCCGGCGGGCGTGCGCGCCCACCGGCCGTGGGGCCGCAGGGCAACGCGCCCTGATCTCGGTGCACTCGGGGGGCAGTTCGGGGTGCGCTCACGCCGACGGGGTACCTTGCTCCGCGAATGTCCCCCGGCCTGCGGCCTCCTCCTTTATTTCGCTGCGCAAGGCACCCCATCGGCGTGAGCGTGTTCAGAGCCGTGGTTGATCGGCCGTTCACCGACAGCGTGCCCAAGTGAACAGGGCGTCGGGTGCTTCCCGCAGCGAAATAAAGGAGGAGGGGCGCAGCCCCGGGGGACATTCGCGGAGGGAAGTACCCGGCGGCCTGTTCACACGCCCTGGACAGGAGACCGCCGAACATCGGCAACTCATGAAGAGGAACAGGCATGCCAAGAAACATCGAGATCAAGGCCCGCATCGACAGCGTGGACCGCGTTGCAACCATCGCAGCAACGCTGGCCGACCAGGGCCCCATCGAGATTGCGCAGGACGACACCTTCTTCCGCTGCAACGACAGCGCAGACCGCCTCAAGCTGCGCACCTTCGCGCACGACCGCGCCGAGCTGATCTTCTACCGCCGCGCCAACAGCAGCGGGCCGAAGGAATCGTTCTACCTGATCACGCCCTGCACCACGCCCGACGTGCTGCGCGAATCGCTCTCGCTCGCTTGGGGCCAGGCCGGGCGCGTGCGCAAGCAGCGACGGTTGTTCATCGCCGGCCGCACGCGTGTGCACCTCGACCGCGTCGAAGGCCTGGGTGAGTTCCTCGAACTCGAAGTGGTGCTGGAAGAGGGCGAGTCCGCAGAGGCCGGCACGGCCGAAGCGCACGCGCTCATGGCACGGCTGGGCGTGGGCGCCGACCAGCTGGTGCAGGGCGCCTACGTCGACCTGCTGAACGCCCCGATCAGCAGCGCCTGATCAATTAGCGCCTGATCAATCAGCGCCAGCCCGCGGCCTTGAGCTGGTCCGCCAGCAGCTGCGCGACCTTTTCATAGCCTCGTGCATTGGCATGAATGCGGTCGGAGCGCAGCGACGCGTCCGACAGCACGCTCGAATACACATTGGGCACCAGCAACGCCTGCTGCGATTTCGCCACCTCTTCGTAGAACGGCGCGTCGCTGAGCGAACCGACCGCCGCGCGCATCGCATCGGGCGCGGGCGTGGCCAGCACGGCGACGTAAGGCGTGTGCGCACGCGCCTGCGTGATCAGCGCCGCGAGGTTGTCGCGCGTGGCCGTGGCCGACACGCCGCGCAGCATGTCGTTGCCGCCGATGCCGATCAGGATGGCGTCGTAGGCGCGCGCGTTCAGCAGCGCGGGCAACCGCTGCAGTGCGCCCTCGGAGGTGTCGCCGTTGACGCCCTCGTTGTCGACCTGCCAGCCCGTGAACTCGCCGAGTTTCACGGGCCACGCCGCCTCGGGCGTTGCGCCGTAGCCATGGGTCAGGCTGTCGCCGATGGCCAGCACGCGGGCATCGGACTTCAGCGCGGCGATGGCGGGCTTGCGCTTGCCGCAGGCCGACAAAAGGGCCAGGGCGGGCACGCAGGTCCCCAGGTGGAGGAGGTGTCGTCGCTTCATGTGGCGCGCAGCATAAACGCAGCCGCAAGGCGCGCAGGCGCTTGCCCCTTTGCGCGGAAAGCGCATAAGCCTCCCCGTTTTTGTTCGTTCCCCGGCGCAGGGTGCAGGCGAAGAATCGCGGCCCTGCACGTTCATTCATCACGGGGTTCGACACCATGCCCACGCCTACGACGCTTCTCACTCGCCACCGCTTCCTGCGCCACGTGGCAGCTCTCTCTACCGCCTTGCTGGTGGCGCCTCTCTCGGCCTGGGCCGCACCCGCCACCGGCGAGCCCGTGTGGTTCGGCGTGAGCGGGCCGCTCACCGGACAGAACGCGCAGTACGGCGCGCAGTGGAAGGCGGGCTTCGACCTGGCGCTCGACCACATCAACGCGCAGGGCGGCATCCTGGGCCGCCCGCTGGCCTACAACTTCGAGGACAGCCAGAGCGATCCGCGCCAGTCGGTGGCCATTGCGCAGAAGCTGGTGAACGACAAGCGCGTGCTCATCGAGCTGGGTGACTTCTCCAGCCCGGCATCGATGGCCGCCTCGCCCATCTACCAGCGCGCGGGCCTGGTGCAGCTGGGCTTCACCAATTCGCACCCCGACTTCACCAAGGGCGGCGACTACATCTGGAGCCCTTCCATCAGCCAGGCCGACGCGCAGCCGCTGCTGGCCGAGCTCGCGGTGAAGACGCTGGGCTTCAAGCGCATCGCGGTGCTGTACCTCAACACCGACTGGGGCCGCACCAGCAAGGACGTGCTGGTGAAGGCCGCGCAGGAGCGCGGCGCGCAGCTCGCCATTGCAGAGGGCTACCAGCCCGACGAGAAGGACTTCCGCTCGACGCTGGTGCGCGTGCGCGACGCCAACCCCGACGGGCTGGTGCTCATCTCCTACTACCCCGACGGCGCGCTCATCGCGGGCCAGGTGCGCAGCGTGGGGCTGAAGCAGCCGATCGCGGCGGTGGGCTCGGTGTATTCGCCCAAGTTCATCGAGCTCGGCGGCGCGGCGGTCAACGGCATCCACACCAACACGGCCTTCTATCCCGAGGAGCCGCGCACCGAGGTGCAGGACTTCGTGAAGAGCTTCCGCGCCAAGTACAACAAGGAGCCCGATGCGTTCAACGCCTACGCGTACGACGCGGTGGTGTACGCCGCGGCAGCGCTGCGCCAGGCCGGCCCCAAGGCCGACCGCAAGGCGGTGCGCGATGCGTTCTACAAGATCAAGGACGTGCCGAGCGTGATCTTCGGCAAGGCCAACTTCGATGCGCAGACGCGCCGCGTGGTCGGCGTGAAGAGCGTGAACCTGGTGGTGAAGGACGGCAAGTGGGCGCAGCTGGACGAGAAGGCGGCCGTGGCCTCCACGAAATGACCGGGTCTTGGCGTTGTTCCCTCTCCCTCTGGGAGAGGGCTAGGGTGAGGGCAGTCGGCCTCGCAACATCGCGCGGCGTTGATGGCCGCGTGCCCTCACCCCAACCCTCTCCCAGAGGGAGAGGGAGCAAGGCAGGCAGCACCGCATGAGCTTCACCTCCTTCTTCGACTACACCGTCAACGGCCTGATCATCGGCAACATCTACGCGTTGCTGGCGGTGGGCCTCGCGCTGATATTCGGTGTGTCGCACCTCATCAACTTCGCGCACGGCTCGGTGTACACGGTGGGCGCGTACATCGGCTGGGCCAGCATCACCTACCTGCACACGCCGCTGCCCGTCACCATCCTGCTGGTGGTGCTGGGCTCCGGCGCGCTGGGCATGCTCATCGAGCGCGTGGGCCTGCGCCCCCTGCAGGGCGCGGCACGCATCGCGCCGCTGCTGGCCACCATCGGCATCAGCTTCGTGCTCGACATCCTGGTGCAGCTGGTGTTCAGCCCCGACCCGCGCTCGCTGCCCACGCAGCTGCCCGACTGGCGCCTGCAGATCGGCACCGGCACCATCGGCGCGCTCGACCTGCTCATTGCGGGCATCGGCATCACGAGCGCGGCCGTGCTGTTCGGCTTCCTGCGTTTCACCAGGCTCGGCTGGGCCGTGCGCGCCACCGCGCAGGACCGCGACGCCGCGCAGCAGATGGGCGTGGACGTCGACCGCGTGAACCAGACCGTGTTCGCCATCGCCGCCGCGCTGGGCGGGCTCTCGGGCCTGCTGGTGGGCATGTACTACAACAACATCAGCCCGGCGATGAGCTTCCAGGCCACGCTCAAGGGCGTGGTGGCCACGGTGGTCGGCGGCGTGGGCAACGTGCCCGGTGCCATCGTCGGCAGCCTGCTGCTGGGGCTGATCGAGAGCTACGGCGTGGCGATCCTCGGCACGCCGTACCGCAACCTGTTCGCCTTCGCGCTGCTGCTGGTCATTCTGGTGTGGAAGCCCAACGGGCTGTTCGGCCGCAAGCGTGCGTTGCCACCGGAGCCGCTCACGGGGACCTTCATCGCGCCGAGCAAGCCATGGCATGTGCCGCCGCGGGTGCTCGTGGCGCTTGCCGCGGCGGCGGTGGCGTTGCCGCTGTTCGATCCGTCGCCCTACCTGCTGCAGACGCTCACCAACGCATGGCTCTACGGTGCGCTCGCGTTGAGCCTCACGCTGGTCGCCGGCACCATCGGGCAGATTTCGCTGGGCCATGCGGGGCTGCTGGCCATCGGCGCGTATGCCTCGTCGCTGCTGGTGCTCGACCTGCACCTGCCGGTGGGCACGGGCATCGTGGGGGCGGGCATTCTCACGTCGCTGATCGGCACCGCGCTGATCTTCCCGGCCTTCAGGCTGCGCGGCCACTACGTGTCGATCGCCACGCTCGGCATCGGCGAGATCGTGGCGCTCACCATCCTCAACTGGGAAAGCCTCACGCACGGGCCCATCGGCGTGTCGGGCATTCCGCCGCTGTCGCTGTTCGGGCGCGACGCCTCGTCGAACGAGGCCATCTACTGGGCCTCGTTCGGTGCGATGGTGCTGCTGGCCCTGCTGCAGTGGCGTCTGCTGCGCTCGCACCTGGGCCGCACCTTCCGCGCGGTGCGCGAAGACGAGGTGGCCGCGCGTGCCTATGGCGTGAGCCCCGACCGCTACAAGGCGCTGGCCTTCGGCTTCGGCGGCTTCGCGGCCGGCGTGAGCGGCGCCTTCACCGCGCACATGTACTCGTACATCAACCACGAGACCTTCGGCTCGCAGATCTCGATCCTCGCGCTGACGATGGTGATCCTCGGCGGCCTGGGGAACATCAGCGGCGCGCTGCTCGGCGCGGTGGCGCTGGTGAGCCTGCCGGAGCTGTTCCGCGTGACGGCCGAGTACCGCATGCTGATCTACGGCGTTGCGCTGCTTCTGTTGATTCGCTTCCGCCCGCAAGGCCTGCTGGGCACTGTCTGAAAGAACCACACCATGAGCCACCTGAACGACTACCTCGCCGAGAAACGCGCCGCCGTGCTGGCACGCAATGCCGCTGTCGAAGCAGGCACCGCCAAGCCCGCGCAACTGAAGGCCAGCGTCAAGGCCGAGGGCCGCAGCGGCGTGCGCCGCCTGCGCATCCGCGAGCACCAGGTCATCAGCGACAGCCCGCCCGATTTCGCGGGCTACAACCTCGGGCCCAGTTCGCCCGAGCTGCAGCTGGGCGTGCTGGGCACCTGCGTCACGCACATCTTCCTGATCCATGCGGCCGAGCGCCAGGTGCCGCTCGAGAGCCTCGAAGTGGAAGTCACGGGCGTCATCGATCCGCGCGGTGGCAAGCCGGGCCACGAGCAGACGCCCATCTGGCCGCACGAGATCGGCTACACGGTGCACATCGATTCGCCCGCGAGCCGCGAGGAGATCGACGCGCTGTTCGAGGCGGTGGAGCGCAACTGCCCCATCCTCAACCTGCTGCGCAACCCGCAGACCATCCGCGCCGAGGTGAAGCTCGTCAACTCGAAGGCCCGCACCGTGGATCAAACCGCCGATGCCCTCGCTGCTTGAGATCCGCGGCCTCGTGCGCCGCTTCGGCGGGCTCACGGCCGTCAACGCCGTGGACCTGCACGTGCGCGAGGGTGAACTGCTCAGCGTGATCGGGCCGAACGGCGCGGGCAAGACCACGCTGTTCAACCTGGTGACCGGGCTCGACCGGCCCGACGAAGGGCAGGTGCTGTTCGACGGGCAGGACATCACCGGCCTGCCGGCGCAGCAGCTCGCGCAGCGCGGCCTGGCGCGCACCTTCCAGCATGGGCGCGTGTTCGCGAACCTCTCGGTGCTCGACAACGTGCTGGTGGGCGCGCACACGCGGCTGCGCGCCGTGAAACCGCGCGTGGGCGGCATGCCGGGCCTGGGCGCGTTGGCCGAGCTCGCGCTGGCGCTGCTGCAGCCCGGCGCCGTGCGCCGCGAGGAACAGGCCCTGCGCGAAGAAGCGCGCGAGATCATCGCGCTCTTCGGCGAGCGCCTGGCACCGCGCGTCGACCACCCGGCCTACAGCCTGTCGTACGCCAACCGACGCCGCGTGGAGATCGCACGGGCACTGGCGCTCAAGCCGCGCCTGCTGCTGCTCGACGAACCCACCGCGGGCATGAACGAGAGCGAGACGGCCGAGATGCTGGAGATCATTCGCGGCCTGAAGGCGCGCGGCCAGACCATCCTGCTGATCGAGCACAAGCTCGACCTGGTGATGCAGCTGTCCGACCGCGTGGCCGTGCTCGACGACGGCCGCAAGATCGCCGAAGGCCTGCCCGACGAAGTGCGCAACGACCCGGCGGTGATCGAGGCGTACCTGGGGCATCGCCATGTGGGCACGGCACGGACGCAGACGCAGACGCATGCAGAGGCAGAGGCGGTCTCCGCATGATCGCCACCGTCGCCCGCTCCGGTCTTGCTCCCTCTCCCCAGCGGGGAGAGGGTTGGGGTGAGGGTCTGCCTGAACGCACCACCGCGCCCGCATCCAGCGGCTCGAAACATCCCCTGCTCCAGCTCAAGAAGATCAACAGCTTCTACGGCCCCGTGCAGGCCCACTTCGACCTCGACATCGAGGTGCGCAAGGGCCAGATCGTGAGCCTGCTCGGCGGCAACGCGAGCGGCAAGTCGACCACCATGAAGATCGTGCTCGGGCTGCTCAAGCCGCGCTCGGGCGAAGTGAACTTCAACGGTGCATCCACGCTCGGCCTGAGCACGCCGCAGATCATCCGCCAAGGCATCGGCTCGGTGCCCGAGGCCCGCCGCCTGTTCCCCGCGATGACCGTGCGCGAGAACCTGCTGATGGGCGCCTATGCGCGCAGCGACCGCAGGGCCGTGGCCGAAGACCTCGAGCGCATGCTCGAACTCTTTCCGCGCGTGGCCGAGCGCATCGAGTTCCAGGCCGGCACGCTGTCGGGCGGCGAGCAGCAGATGGTGGCCATGGCGCGCGCGCTCATGGGCCGCCCGCAGCTCATCTGCATGGACGAGCCCACCATGGGCCTGTCGCCGCTGTACGTCGACAAGGTGCTGGAGCTCATTGCGCGCATCAACGCGCAGGGCGTGTCGGTGTTCATGGTCGAGCAGAACGCCAGCCTGGCGCTGCAGATCGCGCACCACGGCTACGTGCTGCAGACCGGGCGCATCGTGCTGTCGGGCCCGGCGCGCGAGCTGCTGGCCGACGCGCGCATCCGCGATGCGTACCTGGGCGGCAGCGATGCCGCGCGCACCGCTTCCTGGTCCAGACCACCCACAGAGAAACACACATGTCCTTGAAGCTCGACCACATCGTCATCGCGGTCCACGACCTGGAACGCACCATCGCCGACTACGGCGCGCTCGGCTTCCACGTGGTGCGCGGCGGCGACCATCCGGGCCGCGCCACGCACAACGCGCTGGTGGTGTTCGGCGACGGCAGCTACTTCGAGCTGATCGCATGGCGCGAACCGTCGCCCACCGAACGCTGGTGGCAGCTGCTGCAGCGCCACGGCGAAGGCATCGTCGACTTCGCGCTGCTGCCGCGCAGCACCGCCGCCACCGTGGCCGACGCGAAGGCGCGCGGGCTGCTGCTCGAAGGTCCGCTCGACGGCGGCCGCGTGCGCCCCGACGGCGAACGCCTGCGCTGGCAAACGGCGCGCTCGCCCTCGGCCGACCTGCCCTTCCTGTGCGGTGACCTCACGCCGCGCGCCCTGCGCGTGCCCGAAGGCGAGGTGCGCGTGCATGCCAACGGCGCACTCGGCGTGGCCAGCCTGGCCATTGCCGTGCGCGACCTCGACGCCACGCTGGCGCGCTACCGCGCCTTGCTCGGCACTGAACACGACAACACGGACACGCACATCGGCGAGCCCGTGGCGGTGCCGGCCAGCAATGTGCGCGTGGCGGTCATCGCGCTGGGCGGCAGCGTGCTCGTGCTGTCGTCGCCGCGCGAGAACGCGGCGAATGCGGCGAATGGGGGGGAAGGCGGCGACACGCTCGCCCAGCGCATTGCTGCGCGCGGCGAGGGCCCGTACGCGCTCGTGCTGCACACCGGCAAGCCGCAGTCGACCGGCACGCTCGACCTGGCGCGCACGCATGGCGCGTTGATCGAGCTCGACCTGCCACCGGTGGGGCGCGAAGCCAGGCTCGACCGTTCGCACACCGACCCGGCCGACAGCGCGGTGGGCGGATGAGCTGAACCTGCGCGGCGCTGACGGGCCGTGCAGGACAAGGCCCCGCCCGGATACCAGCGCTTACCTGATTTCACCTGACCGCGACCTGAAGTGCCCGAAGCGGACACAAGCGGGGCACACAATGGACTCGTCACCAACGCATGAAGGAGTTCCAGATGATCCGCAATTCAAAGAGCATGGCCGTTGCCGCCGCGGCGCTTGCAATGTGCATGGCCGCGGGGAGCGCCTTTGCGCAAGACCGCCGCTTCGACGGTCGCCCGGGTCCCGGCGGCGATGGCCGTTTCGAACAGCGTGGCCCCAATGGCGACCACCGTGGCGGCCCTCCGGGCTACCGCGGCAACCAGGACTTCCGCGACGGACGCCAGTTCGATCGCCGCGGCTTCCCGCAGCCGCACGCCGAATGGCGCCGTGGTGGCCGCGTGCCGCCCGAGTACCGTGGCCGCAACTATGTGGTGCAGGACTGGCGCTCTTACCGCCTGCAGCAGCCGCCCCGCGGCTACCAGTGGGTGGGCGTGGGCGGCGACTTCGTCCTCGCGGCCATTGCCACCGGTGTGATCGCCAACATCATCGCAGGCCAGTAAACAGACGCTGTTTCGGCTTCAGCACGCAACAGACGAACGCCGCAGGCCTGAAGGCTTGCGGCGTTTTTTTCAGACCAATGCGGTGGGTGCGGACTGGGCGCAGACGTTGCGCCCGGTGATGGTCAGGCGCAAGCCGCCGCCGTGCCATTCGAGCCAGTTGAGGCCCACGTACGCGTCGATGTCGGCGTCGTCGATGCGGTCGGCCTGTCGGCTCTGCAGCAGCTCCACCGTGGCGGGCAGGGCCCGTCTCAACCGCTCGCGGCGCTCTGCTGCATCGGCCGCCTTGAGGGCGGCCCTGGTTTGCTGTTGCTGCTGCTGCGGGGTCGATGCCATTGCTGATCCGTTTCCAGGAAGCCAGGGAATTAACCCGAATGTACGCCCCCTGTGTGAAGCCGCATTCTTCTTTTTTAACCTTTCTGTCGTCCGCAGTACACACCCCGCAACTGGCGCTGGACAGGCTCTAGATTTCGTAGTGCGAGGCCTTGGCCTCGTCGCCCAGCGCCTTTTCCACGACGGCACGCGTCAGCGTCGGCGCGAACGACTCGATGAAGGCGTAGACGTACTTGCGCAGGTAGGTGCCCCGGCGCACCGCCAGCTTGGTGAGGTTGATGCCGAACAGGCGCCCCGCGTCGAGCGCGCGCAGCTGCGTGTCGCGCTCGGCTTCGTAGGCCACGCCGGCGACGATGCCCACGCCCAGGCCCAGTTGCACGTAGGTCTTGATCACGTCGGCGTCCATGGCGGCCAGCACGATGTTGGGCTGCAGCCCGCGCTGCTCGAAGGCCTCGTCGATGCGCGAGCGGCCGGTGAAGCCGGTGTCGTAGGTGATGAGCGGATAGCGCGTGAGCGCGTCGAGCGTGAGCGGCGCGTCCAGCAGCGGATGGCCCGGCGGCACGATCACCGAATGCGTCCAGCGGTAGCAGGGCAGGGCGACCAGCTGCGGGTAGTCGCCCAGCGCCTCGGTGGCGATGCCCACGTCGGCCTCGCCGTCGAGCAGCATCTGCGCGATCTGCTTGGGCGAACCCTGGTGCAGGTGCAGCTTCACGTTCGGGAACTGGGTGCGGAATTCCTGCACCGCCACCGGCATGGCGTAGCGCGCCTGCGAATGCGTGGCCGCCACCGAGAGCAGGCCGCTTTGCTGCGCCACGAACTCCTGGCCCGCGTGCTTGAGGTTGCTGCTCTCCATGAGCATGCGTTCGATGATCGGCAGCACGTGGCCGCCGGGCTCGGTGAGCCCGGTGAGCCGCTTGCCGGCGCGCACGAAGAGCTCGATGCCGAGCTCTTCCTCGAGCTCGCGGATCTGCCGGCTCACGCCGGGCTGCGAGGTGTGAAGGGTGTGGGCGACTTCGGTCAGGTTGAAGCCGCAACGAACGGCCTCGCGTACCGAGCGCAGTTGTTGGAAGTTCATCTGCCGCGGAGGAGTCAGGAAAGTCGGGGCCCCGGTTGGAGCCGAGGGGCGATTCTCGGCAGAAGTGCTTATTCGGGGAACGATGCGTTTGTTGGTTCCACATGAGCAAAACATCTTTAAGGCGTTTGCCGCCGCTTCGAGGAGGGCGTGGGGGGTGAGTGCGCGGGTCGCTCGGCGCCTCGTGCCGCACCCCTAAACTGCCCGCCAACCCTGGCCTTCGCCAGGACCACACACGCACCGACCGCACATGGGTAATCGCTCCTGGCTCTATCTCGAACACCGCACCGCAGCCGATGACGAAGAGGCCGCCTCCACCGAATTCGGCGCGGCCAACAACAACTTTCCCGTGCTCTGGCAGATCCTGCTGGCGGACGGCGCGGCGGGCGCGGCCATCGACCACCAGCGCGTCTTCGGCGATGCCGGCACCCGCAACCTCGCCAGCGACGCGCACGCCGCGCTGGGCCGCGTGCGGCGCATGCAGGCCTTCGTGGGGCAGCATCCGATGCTGCACACGCTGCCGCAGGTCGCGCTGCAGTTCGAGGCGCTGGCGCTGCACCTGGCCGCGCTGATCGACGAGGCGCCCGAAGGCACCCGGGCGTGCCTGTCCGCCGACCTGGACGAACTGTCGTGGATGGACGGCGATGCGCAGCAGGACGGCTTCATCGAGCGCAGCCGCAACGAATGCAATGCGCGGTGGGCGCGCGTGCAGCGTTGCATCGACAGCGGCAACCACCCGGGCTTCGACGCCGAACTCGGCATCAAGCGCTTCTCGGACTGGGAGGGCTGGGCCTGGCAGTTCGGCCTGGGCGGTGTGTCGCATCCGTACTTCAACGGCTACGAGCCGCCGCGCGACGAGCGCTTCGAAGACTTCCTGGCGAATGAAGGCGACGGCGGCGACGAGGAGGACGGGGAAGCCGGAGAAGACCGCGACTGGGACAACCACCTGGGCGGCCCGCTCTGGCGCTTCGAGGCCGACGGCCTGTGGGGCGTGCGCTTCTCGCAAGACGGCGATCGGCGCACCGTGGCCGAGCCCGCGTGGGACGACATCCGCACCAGCGGCGCGAGCGACGCACGCCTGCTGTGGGTGTCGCGCGGCGAGCACACCGGGTTGCTGCTTGCGCACACCGATGCGCCGCGCGTGCTGCTCGAACCGCAGCTCGACGAGGCATGGGACTTCGAGGACGACATCGCCACCGTGCTGGTGGGCGACCACATCGGCCTGCTGCGCCCGGACGGCAGCTGGCTCATGGCGCCCTCGGTCGACGAGATCTGGAGCTTTGCCGGCGGCATGGCGCGCGCCCGCGTGGGCGAGCGCCAGGGCTATGTCGATGCGCAGGGCCGGTGGGCCGTTGCGCCGCAATTCGACGAGGCCGAAGACTTCGCGCCCTGCGGCCTCGCACCCGCGCACACCGACGCCGGCTGGGGCCTGGTGCGCACCGACGGCGCATGGGCCGTGCCGCCGGGTTTCGACACCCTCGAGTGGCACCACGACTGGGACGCCTTCGAAGCCACGCGCGGCGGCAGGACCGGGCTCATCGACACGCAGGGCCGCGTGGCGGTCGAGCCGGTGTACGAGGTGCTGGAGTTGCTCGAGGAATATCCCGTCGAGATGCTGCAGGCCGCCGACGCGGCGCCGGACCATGCGCCCGTGGCCCGGCCGAAGCGCTTCGCCGTGCAGCGCGAAGCCGGCCGGTGCGGGCTGATCGACGCGCGGGGCCGGGTGCTGGTGCCCTTCGACTACGGCCTGTTCGAATCGCTGGAGCCGCTGACCGGCGAGGAGCGCGCCCACGCGATGGTGCAGCGCGACCTGGTGCGCGTGGCGTCCAAGGGCGGCCGCACGGCGAAGAACGCGCCGTGGCTGCGCGGCATCTACGACATCGGCGCCGGCCGCGAGCTGGTGCCCTGCAGGCACCGCACGGTGCAGCCGCTCACGTGGGGCACGCAGGACATCGGCTGGCTGGTGGCCGACCCGCTGCCGCGCGCTGAAAAGACCGACAAGACCGCCAAGGGACAGCTGGCCGTGGGCGTGCTGCGCGCCGACGGGTCCACGCTGCATCCGCAGGCCTACCCCTGGATCGCGTCGCCGGTCTCCGTCAGCGAGGGCTGGTACGCCGTGCTGGTCCGCTCCGAACTGCGCAAGCGCTGGAGCGCCGGCGAGCCGGTGAAGGCCGCGCGCAACGACCGCGACGTGTACGTCTGGCTGCATGCCGACGGCCGCGAGCAGGACCACGCCGCGCACATGGCCGCGCGCCATGCGGCGGGCGACCTGCGGGCGGCCTACGAGCTGGCCTGCCATCTGCGCGACGGCGAGGGCGTTCCGGCCGACGCAGCGCAGGCCCTGCAATGGATGGCGCGCGCCGCCGGCGTGCGCGCGCCGGGCGATGCGCCTGCCAGCGCGTCACCGGGCGGCTTGCCCGAAGCCATGCGCGAGCTCGCGCTGATGCTGCGCGCGGACGCGGCTGGCAGGGGCGCCGACCTGGCCGGCGCGCGCGCCTGGCTCGCCCATGCCGTTGCGCACGGCGGCGCCGACGACGCGGAAACCCGGGCCCAGCTGGGCTACATGCTCTTCGAAGGGCTGGGCGGCGAACGCGACCCCGAGGCCGGCGTGCGGCACTACGAGGCGGCCGCCGAACGCGACAACCCCATGGCGCTGTTCAACCTGGGGCTGGCGTTGCGGGCCGGCGAGCAGGTAGCGCCCGACCTGGCGCGCGCCGCAGGCTACTTCCGCCGCAGCGACGAAGCCGGCGACCACGACGGCACGCTGCAGCTCGGCGTCACGCTGTGCAGGCAGGCCGTGGAAGCGGGCGAGAAAGATGGCGACGAGGCAGCCGATGCGGCGCAGGCGAAGGTGCTCTACGCCGAGGCGGCCTATGCGTTCCAGAAGCTGGCCGAAGACGACGACAGCCGCCTGCAGGGCTGGGGGTGCTACGAGCTGGGCATGCTGCGCTTTCACGGGCATGGCGCGCCGCCAGACGCCACCGAAGCCGAACGCTGGCTGCTGGCCGGCGCCGCGCTCGGCGATTGCGAGCAGAACCTGGAAAGCCAGCGCGCCTGTGTCGAAGACCTGGCGCAGGTGCTCTACGGCGACCGCGAGAGCCCGCTGTTCGACGCGCACAAGGCGGCCGAATGGGCGCAGCGCCTGCAGGCGCTGCCCGAGGCCGCTCCGGGGGACTGAGGCCGCCGGCGGTGCCGGTCCGGCCCTGTGGGCCCGCTCAGCGCGCGGGCGCAGGCGTCGGGTCGGGCAGCTCGATCTTGATGTCGAGCACTTCGAGGTTGTCCTGGGTCTCCAGGTGCACCTTGATGTCGCTCGGGTTGATCGACACGTACTTGGAAATCACCGCCACCAGCTCGCGCTGGAGTTCGGGCAGATAGTCGGGCCGCTTCTTGCCGCTGAGGCTGGACCGCTCGTGCGCGAGGATGATCTGCAGCCGCTCCTTCGCGACACTGGCAGTCTTCTTCTTTTCGCCCAGCAGGAACGAGAGAAAGGACATGGCCTACTTGCCTCCGAAAATCCGCTTGAAGAAGCCCGGCTTCTCGGCGTCGACGAAGCGCATCGGCCTGTCTTCCCCCAAAAAGCGCGCCACCACGTCGGTGTAGGCCTGGGCCACGTCGGTTTCCTTGTCGTGGATGGCCGGCACGCCCTGGTTGGAGGCGTGCAGCACGCTCTCCGACTCGGGGATCACGCCGATCAGCTTGATGCGCAGGATGTCCTGGATGTCTTCCAGCGACAGCATCTGCCCGCCCGCCACCCGGTTCGGGTTGTAGCGGGTGATGAGCAGGTGCTCCTTGATGGGGTCGCCGCCGTCCTTGGCGCGCTTGGTCTTGCTGCTGAGCATGCCCAGGATGCGGTCCGAGTCGCGCACCGAGGACACCTCGGGGTTGGTCACCACCAGCGCTTCGTCGGCGAAGTACATCGCCATCATGGCGCCGGTCTCGATGCCCGCGGGCGAGTCGCAGATGATGTATTCGAAGTCCATCGCGGCCAGGTCGGTGAGGATCTTCTCCACGCCCTCTTGCGTCAGCGCTTCCTTGTCGCGCGTCTGCGAGGCGGCCAGCACGAACAGGTTGTCGCACTGCTTGTCCTTGATGAGCGCCTGGCTCAGGTTGGCCTCGCCCTGGATGACGTTGATCAGGTCGTACACCACGCGGCGTTCGCAGCCCATGATCAGGTCCAGGTTGCGCAGGCCCACGTCGAAGTCGATCACGGCCGTCTTCTTGCCCGCGAGCGCCAGGCCCGAGGCGAAGCTGGCGCTCGTGGTCGTCTTGCCGACGCCGCCCTTGCCCGAAGTCACCACCACAATTTTGGCCATGGCCATTCCTTCTTGTTTCGATTCAGTTGTTGGTTGTCAGGGTCGCCGCGGTCCGTGAGGGGGCTCAGGGAATCGGGTCGATCGCTAGTTTTTTTCCGTCCAGGCGCACCTGGGCCGATTTTCCCAGCACGTTGTCGGGCAGCGGCACTTCGTTGGTCCGGTAGATGCCGGCGATGGCCACCAGCTGCGCTTCCATGCAGGTCGAGAAGATCCGCGCCTCGGTGTTGCCCCGCGCGCCGGCAATGGCCTTGCCGCGCAACGGCGCGTACACGTGCACGTTGCCGTCGGCGATGACCTCGGCGCCGAAGCTCACCACGGCCGTCACCACCACGTCGCCGCCGCGGGCGTAGATCTGCTGGCCCGAGCGCAGCGG
This sequence comes from Variovorax pasteuri, assembly GCF_051216435.1. Lineage (NCBI taxonomy): Bacteria > Pseudomonadati > Pseudomonadota > Betaproteobacteria > Burkholderiales > Comamonadaceae > Variovorax > Variovorax pasteuri. The sequence continues at coordinate 121,868 of NZ_JBPJZS010000007.1, read as the reverse complement.
CTTGTCGATCAGCAGCGTGCCGTTGGCCGGCACCGGCACCTCGCGCACGATCTGCGGGGCTTCCGACACCGGGGCTTCGGCCGGCGGCGCAGGGGCACGCGGCGCCGGGGCCGCGGGCATGGCGGCCACCGAGAGGCCGGCGGCGCGCGCCGCGGCGTTCTGCCCGGCGTTGCCGCCGCGCACCGCGATGGGCTGGGTCTGGTGGCGCGCCAGCAGGCTGCGCAGCGCGGCAAAGTCGATGTCGGCGGCGGCCTGGCCCTCGCCCTGTGCGTCCTGCAGCAGGGAAAGATCGATGACCACCGGCTCCTGCTCGAAGAAATCGGGCGAATCCGCCAGCTGTGCGTCGAGCGCCTCGGCCAGCACGTCCAGGTCGGACGTCTTCAGGATCACTGCGATCAGCGGCAGCGTGGCGCTCTTGAATTCGAAAACCGCCTTGGTGCGCGCGGCGGAGACATCGGCCATTGGAAAACGTCGGTGCGAAAAGCGTTGGAGTCTAACGGGCGCGGGCCAAACCCCGGCGACCCGTCCCCGCCTGGAGCACCCCGGACAACACTTCTTTCATGAGGTTGCACTTTTCCGGGGTGGGCCGCGTCAGTTCTTCGAGCGCCCCAGCAGGGCGTAGAGAATGATCGCGCCGAAGGTGGCGGTACCGATGCCGCCGAGCGCGAAGTCGCCGAACTTCAGCGTGAAATCGCCCGTGCCGATGATCAGCGTGATGGCCGCCACGATCAGGTTCTTGTTCTGCGAGAAGTCCACCTTGTTGTCGACCCAGATCTTGGCGCCCGCGATGGCGATCAGGCCGAACACCACGATGCTCACGCCGCCCATCACCGGCAGCGGAATGGCCTGGATCAGCGCGCCGAACTTGGGGCTGAAGCCCAGCACCAGCGCAATCACGGCCGCCACCACGAACACCGCCGTCGAGTAGATGCGCGTGGCCGCCATCACGCCGATGTTCTCGGCGTAGGTGGTCACGCCCGTGCCGCCGGCGGCGCCGCTCACCACCGTGGCGATGCCGTCGCCGATGAAGGCGCGGCCCATGTAGGCGTCCAGGTTGCGCCCGGTCATGGCCGTCACTGCCTTCAGGTGGCCCAGGTTTTCCGCCACCAGGATGATCGCCACCGGGGCGATCAGCAGCATGGCGTTGGCCGTGAACACCGGCGCGGTGAAGGTCGGCAGGCCGAACCAGGCCGCGTTGGCGATGCCGCTCAGGTCCACCGGCTTGCCCAGCCCCAGGCCGTTGGTCAGCACCGCGTAGACCACCGTGGCCAGAATCAGCCCGATCAGGATCAGCAGGCGCTGCAGCATGCCGCGCGCGAACACCGCCACCAGGCCCACGCACAGGAAGGTCACGGCCTGCATCCACGAATCGAAGTTGCTGGCCGCCATGTTCTTGATCGGCACGCTCGCCAGGTTGAGCCCGATCACGGCCACCACCGCGCCCGTGACCACGGGCGGCATGAAGCGCTCGATCCAGCCGGTGCCGATGGCCTGCACCAGCGCGCCGATCAGGATGTAGACCACCCCGCAGGCCACGATGCCCCCCAGCGCCACCGCGATGTTGGCGTTGGGCCCCTTGCCCGCGTAGCCGCTGGCCGCGATCACCACGCCGATGAAGGCGAAGCTCGAGCCCAGGTAGCTGGGCACCTTGCCGCCGGTCACGAAGTAGAAGATGAGCGTGCCGATGCCGCTCATCAGGATGGCGATGTTGGGGCTGAAGCCCATCAGGATCGGCGCCAGCACCGTGGCGCCGAACATGGCGATGACGTGCTGCACGCCCATGGCGCCGGTCTGCAGCCAGGGCAGCCGCTCGTCGGGCCCGATGACCGCGCCGTTGGCCAGCGCGGACGCGGGTCGTTCTGTCCAGTTGAACATTGCTTATCTCCTCTTGTTGGTTGTGTGTGCCCGGCGGCCAGGACGCCCTGGCTTGCCCGGGGCGTGATTGTGGGCGAGGAAACGGGGGCTGAACATCCGGCACGCACCCTGCACATCGGAGAAAGCGGCGTGCCGGCCCTGGCAGGCCGGCGCGTGTCGACGCCCGCTCAGCGCGGCTGCAGCACCGCCATCGTGATGCGCGACACGCAGGTCAGCTCGCCTGCCTCGTTCGTCAGGTCGATCTGCCAGACCTGCGTGCTGCGCCCGCGGTGCACCGGCCGCGCGGTGCCGATGACCCAGCCGCTGGTCACCGAGCGGATGTGGTTGGCGTTGATGTCCAGGCCCACGGCGCGGTCGCCTTCGGGGGCCGAGTAGTGCGCGCCGCAGGAGCCCAGCGTCTCGGCCAGCACCACCGACACGCCGCCGTGCAGGATGCCGTAGGGCTGGCGGGTGCGCTCGTCGACCGGGCAGCGGGCGCGGATGAAGTCGTCGCCCACCTCCAGGAATTCCATGCCCAGCGTGGAGACGGCGGTGCCGACGTGGTTGCGGGTGAGCGCCTCGACGGAGATTTCTTTTTGCCAGATACGCATTCGGTTCTTTCGTGCTTGGTGCCTGTAGGGGTGGCAAAACTATAGCGACGGCGGCTGACAGGCGCAGTCGCCTTTGCGTGTTACCTTGGCCCGATGAAGCACCCCGTCCGTCGTTGGCTCCTCGGCATTGCCGCCGTTCTGGTGCTGGGGGCAGGCACGCTGGTGCTGGTGGTGAGCGCCAGGCTGCCCACCGACGACGAGGTGGCCGCAATGATTTCCGCGGGCTTCGAAAAGCGCTTCGGCGTGGCGCTGAAGGTCGGCGCCGCCCACTGGGCGCTGCTGCCCACGCCCATGCTGGTGCTGACCGACGTGGCCACCGACCAGCCCCGCCCCATCACCCTGAAGCGCGCCAGCATGCAGGTGCAGCTGGCGCCGCTGCTGCACCGCGTCGTTGCGCTGGACGAAATCGACGTCGAAAGCCTGGTGCTGCCGCGTGCCTCGGTGCGGGCGTTTCGCGGCTTGGGCCCCAAGCCGCAGGAGGGCGCCGGCGCCATCGCGCTGCCCGCGCCCTGGACGCTGGCCGCCGTTCCGGTGGAGCAGGTGCGCTGGCGCGACGTGGTCTGGATCGACCGGCGCGACATCGCGCTGGCCTACGACGGCGAGGTCAGCTTCGATGCGCAATGGCGTCCGCGCGAGGCCCGCCTCGAGCGCGCCGGCCTGACGCCGCCCGCGCGCCTGCGGCTGGACCGCGAATCCGGCCAGGACCGCTGGCGCACCCGCATCGACGCAGGCGGCGGCACGTGGAACGGCGTGACCTGGCTGGAGACGCTGCCCAGCGGCAAGTTGCGCGTGTCGGCCGAACTGGAGCCGCGCCAGATCGACATCGAAAGCCTGGTGCAGGCCTTCGACCGCCGCACCTCGCTGGCCGGCAAGGTTTCCGGCCAAACCACGCTGACGGCCGAGGCAGACACGGCGCAGGACCTGGGCGCGCTGATGCGCAGCCTGCACACCCGCACCACCTTCACCGTGCAGCCCGCCACCCTCACCAAGCTGGACGTGGCCAAGGCCGTGAGCACCGCCGGCATCAGCCGGGGCGGGCGCACCCCGCTCGACCAGCTCACCGGCACGCTCGACACCCAGGGCACCGAAGACGGCGTGGTGATGCAGTACACCAACCTGAAGGCCCGCTCGGGCGTGCTCACGGCCAGCGGCAACCTCAAGATGTTCAACCGCAAGCTCGACGGCGAGATCGCGGTCGACCTGGTCGACGGCGTGGTCGGCGTGCCGCTGAAGATCGGCGGCACCATGAGCGACCCCGAGCTGTCGCTGACCGGCGCCGCGCTCACCGGCGCGGCCATCGGCAGCGCGGTGCTGCCGGGCGTGGGCACGGCCATCGGGGCCCGGGTGGGGCAGCAGGTGGAGAAGATGTTCGGCGGGGACAAGAAGCCGGCCGCCAAACCCGCGGCGAAGCCTGCGCCCCGTTCCGCCAGGCCCTAGCCGAACGCCTTGATCACTGCCGGCACCGTCAGCACCGCCGTGTAGTAGCCCATGAACTGCACGCCGGTGTTGAACCCGATGGCGCGCGACAGCAAGCCGCCCAGCAGCCCCATCGTCAGGATCACCAGCAGCCCGAGCAGCTGGCCCTCCCACACGCTGATGACCACGATCAGCCCGACGAAGGTCGCGATGATCGCCTCGTGGCTCACCTTGCGCGACACGAACAGCGCCGCGCGGCGCGCGAAGTTCATGGTGAACGGGTAGGCCACCAGCGCCGCGAGCACCACCGCCAGCATGCCGTAGCCCAGGAACTCCCAGTGGCTGAGCAGGTTGTGCAGGTTGTGCGTCTGGCCCGTGGCCGCGTCGATGGTGTAGACCGGCGGCGCATTGAACAGCGGCGCGGCCGGGCCGGCCGCCACCGGGCTCAGCGGCAGGCCGATGGCGATCAGCGGGATCAGTGCCTCGGCGATGTAGGTCGCCTCGGTCACGCCGTTGCGCGCGGCCAGCGTGGTGGTGAGCCGGTGGTACGCATGCTTGATGCGCGAGCCCACCAGTTCGCCCAGCACCACCGTCATCGCGACCGGGCTGAAGACGAAGGTCGCACTGGAGATGGCCGCCGTGGCAAAGGTCCACTTCACCTGGGTGCGGTCGAGCACCTTGAACGGGTTGGGGAAGTAGCCCGACCAGCCCTTGACGTCGGGCGCCAGCGAAAAGGTGCGCACCGTGTCGCGCTTCATGCGCGCACGCGCGGCCGGCGAGATCACCGAGAACAGGTCGGCCACCAGCGGCCCGATGGCAATGCCCAAAAAGTAGCTGATGCTGAGCTTCACCCCGTACTTGCCGGTGAGCGCCTGCAGCGCCACGATCACCATCACGAACGGCACCAGCGTGGCCACGCTGGCCCAGCGCCCGCTGGAGAACCAGGCAATGGCCACGGCCGCCACCACGAAGATCCACGGCGCCGCCTTGGTGATGGCCGCGCCGTAGGGCGCCAGCAGCACCGCGAACAGCACGGCCAGCGGCACCGCGAGGAAGGCCGCGATGATCGCGCCCGACACCATCTTGCGCAGCGCGATGTGCGGCACGCCCAGGTTGCGCAGCACGTTGGCGTCCTGCAGCAGCGGCGTGGCCATGGTGTCGCCCGGAATGCCCAGCAGCGCGGTGGGCACCGCATGCGTCATGTGCTTGGCGACGGCCGCCGCCAGGAAGAAGGTGAACACGCCCTCGGGCGGTACGCCGAGCAGCACCACCAGCAGCGTGAGCGGTGCGAGCGTGGTGGTTTCGTCGGTGCCCGACACGAGGCCGATGGCGGCGAACACCACGGCGCCGACGAGCCCCATGCCGGTGGCCACGAGGATCTGGTTGAGCAGTGCGGCGTCGATCACGTTGCGGCTCCTTCGACACCCTTGGCGCGGGGCTTGTACGACGCGAACAGCTCGTAGATCTCGAGCTCCTTCATCTCGCGCACCACCGGGGGCGGCAGGTCGTCCACCGAGCCCAGGTCGCCGTGTTCGCCGGCCAGTTCGGCCAGCACGTCCTCGCGCCAGCGCAGATCGGCCGCGGCGCCTTCCACCACCTCGCGCTTGGGCGCGAAGAGCTTCGCGCAGATCATGCCCGAGACCACGCAGCCGCCGAGCCCCGCCAGCATGGCGTAGGCGCGCGCCAGTTCGGGCGTGCTCACCAGGCTCGCGAGCACGCGGCTGGCCACGAGGTAGCCCGTGAGGCTCACCGCGACGCCGATGACGATGGCCCACGCGAGGTGGCCCAGGTCGGCGGTGTCGCCCCATATCTCCACCAGCCGCCAGCGGGCGGGCGTTGCACTGTCTGCGTTCATGTTCGTGTGTCTCCGTCTTTGGTTGTGTGACGGCCGCCTGCGCGGCCGCCGCGGTATCGGCCGCGGTCCGTGGTGCGGGACGCTCCCGCCGTTGCTTATTTCTTGCGCAGCGCGTCGAGCAGCGCCACTGCGCGGTCGGTGCGCACGTCGTGCTCCGCGGCCATCTGCCTGGCGATGCTGTCGACCTCGTCGCCCGTGGCGCCCGCCACCAGCGCGATGTTGCGTGCGTGCAGGGCCATGTGGCCGCGCTGGATGCCTTCGGTGGCGAGCGCGCGCAAGGCGCCCAGGTTCTGCGCCAGGCCCACGGCGACCGCCACTTCGCCCAGCTCCTGCGCCGACGCCACGCCGAGGATCTTCAGCGCCAGCCGCGCGAGCGGGTGCGTCTTGGTGGCACCGCCCACCAGGCCCACCGGCATCGGCATCTCGATGGTGCCGACCAGCGCGCCCGTGCGGTCCTTCTCCCAGGTGGTGAGCGAGGTGTAGCGGCCGGTGCGGCAGGCGTAGGCATGCGCGCCGGCTTCCACCGCGCGCCAGTCGTTGCCCGTGGCGACGATCACCGGGTCGACGCCGTTCATGATGCCTTTGTTGTGCGTGGCCGCGCGGTAGGGGTCGACCGCGGCGAAGGTGTACGCATCGAGCACGCCTTCCACCACTTCCTCTCCGCTGCGCTCCTTGGTCTCGAGCGCCTCGGGCGCCAGCCGCACGCGGGCGCGCGCCAGCCTCAGGTCCGCCAGGTTCGACAGGATGCGCAGGCGCACCGTGCCGCCGGTGAGCTTCTCGACCAGCGGCGACACCGCCTCGGCCATGGTGTTGACGGTGTTCGCGCCCATCGCGTCGCGCACGTCCACGATCAGGTGCATCACCACCATCGGGCCGCGCGGCGTGCTGTCGAACACATGCACCTCGATGTCGCGGCAGCCGCCGCCCAGGCCGATCAGCACCTTGTCGCGGCTGTTCGCCACGGCCAGGATCTCGTCGCGCGCGCGCAGCAGCGCAAGCCGAGCGCCGTACGGATCGCCCAGGCCGATCACCTGCACCTGCGCGCGCATCAGCGGGCCGGTGCTCGAGGTCTCGAAGCCGCCGCCTTCGCGCGCCAGCTTGGCCATGAACGAGGCGGCCGCCACCACCGAGGGCTCTTCCACCGCCATCGGCACCAGGTACTCGCGCCCGTTCACCAGGAAGTTGCCGGCCACGCCCAGCGGCAGCTCGAAGGTGCCGATCACGTTCTCGACCATGCCGTTGGCGCGCTCCACGCCCAGCGCGCCGGGCGCGGCCAGCAGCGCCACCTCCTCGTCGGTCAGCGATGCGGCGCGCGCGATGTGTTCGAAGCGCTGCGCGGGGGTGAGTGCGCGGAAGTTGGGAATGCGGGAGTCGGCGACCATCGTTGCGTGTCTCTTCAGGAGGTGAGTTCGGGAGACGGCAATTTAGGCCGGCTGTACCGCTGGCGGAAGGCACAGTTTGGCGGGACAGTGCGGACAGTGGCTCGCCGTGCGGGCCCGCTGTGTCACAGTCGAAACCCATGACGACCATTGCAGATTCGCTCGCCGACGCCCTCGAACGCCAGATCGCGAGCGGTGCCTACAAGGCCGGCGACAAGCTCCCGTCGCTGCGCGAGCTGGCGCAGCTGCACGGCTATGCGAAGAACACCGTGGTCGCCGCCTTCGAGCTGCTGGTGTCGCGCGGGCTGGTCGAGCCGCGGCGCGGCTCCGGCTACTTCGTGCTCGCGCGGCAGACCGCCAAGCCGGTGGAGGAAGACGCCGGCAGCCTGGGCCGCGCCATGGACATCGTGTGGCTCATGCGCGAGCAGCTCAAGACGCAGCCCGACGCCGTGGCCGTGGGCGACGGCTTTCCGCCGGTCGAATGGCTGGCCGACGTGCGGCTGGACAAGTACCACCCCAAGGTGGTCCGCACGGGGCTCGGCGCGCTGTTCCGCTACGGCAGCCGCTTCGGCTATGCGCCGCTGCGCGACCACCTGGTGCGCAAGCTGGCGGACTTCGGCATCGGGGCGGAGCCCCGGCAGATCGTGCTCACGCACGGCGCCAACGAGGCGATGGACATCGTCATCCGCTACTTCGTGCCGCCCGGCGGCAAGGTGCTGGTGGACGACCCGGGCTACTACCCGCTGTTCGGCAAGCTCAAGCTCGCGGGCGCGCAGATGCTGGCCGTGCCGCGCCTGGCCGACGGGCCCGACCTGGAGGCGCTGGAGCGGCTGCTCATCGCGGAACGCCCGCGCCTGTTCTTCACGCAGTCGATCGCGCACAACCCCACGGGCTCCGACATGTCGCCGGCCAAGGCCTTCCGCGTGCTGCAGCTGGCGCAGAAGCACGACCTGCTGATCGTGGAAAACGACCCGCTGGCCGACTTCAAGCCCACGTCATTGCCGCGCCTGTCCGCGCTCGACCAGCTGGAGCGCACCATCTACATCGGCAGTTTTTCCAAGTCGTTCTCGGCCGCCTTGCGCGTGGGCTTCATCGCCTGCGGTGCCGACCTGGCGAGCGACCTCGCGGACCTGAAGGCGCTGATCCATGTGAGCAGCTCGGAGTATTGCGAGCGCACGGTCGACGTCATCCTGAGCGAGGGCCACTACCAGCGGCACCTGAACCGCCTGCAGACGCGCCTGGGCGAGGCCACGCGCAACGCGATCAAGCTGTTCGAGTCGGTCGATGCGGAGGTGTTCGCGCGCACGCCGCACTCGCTCTACGTGTGGGCCGCGCTGCCCGGCGTGGCCGATTCGCTGGCCTTCGCCAAGGAACTGCTGCCGCGCAAGATCGTGATGGCGCCGGGCCGCATCTTCAGCGTCGACTCCACGCAGGTGTCGCGCTGGTCGCGCTTCAACGTGGGGGCCATGGCCGACCCGCGCTTTGCGAAGGCGCTGCGCACCGCGCTGCGCCGGCGTGTCAGCGATTGACGCCGGAATCGCCGAAATCGCCGTGGCGCCCGGCGCCGCCCGCAAAGCGCGCGGCGCCGCGTTCGCCTTCGGCAAAGACGATCGGCACGCCGTGCACGCCTTCGCTGCGCAGGGCCTCGGCCAGCGGCATGTCCCACTGCGCGTAGGCCGATGCGCGATCGGCCCGCATGCATTGCTGCGGAAACGCCGCGATCTCGCGCGCCAGTTGCTGCGCGGCGGCCAGTGCACCTCCGGGCGGCGTGGTCCGGTTGAGCAGGCCCATCGCCAGCGCTTCGGCCGCGCCGACCGCACGGCCCGTGAGGATCATGTCGAGCGCGCGCGCCATGCCCACGATGCGCGGCAGCCGCACCGTGCCGCCGTCGATCAGCGGCACGCCCCAGCGGCGGCAGAACACGCCCAGCACCGCGTCGTCGTCGGCCACGCGCAGGTCGGCGAGCAGCGCGAGCTCGAGCCCGCCGGCCACCGCATAGCCGTTGATGGCCGCAATCAGCGGCTTGGACAGCGCCATGCGCGTCGGCCCCATCGGCCCGCTGCCGCCGCCTTCGGGGTCGAGCGCGTTGCGTTGCGCGGGGTCGCCCACCGCGGCCAGGTCGGCGCCGGCGCAGAAGTGGCCGCCTGCGCCGGTGAGCACCGCCACGCGCAGTGCGTCGTCGGCCTCGAAGCGCTCGAAGGCTTCACGCAGCTCCGCGGCCATGGGGCCGTGCACCGCGTTGCGCTTGTCCGGGCGGTTCAGCGTGATCGTGCAGACGGTGTCTTCGGTGTCGTAGCTCAGGTAGTGGGAGGCCATGTGCGTTCCTTTCGCGGCCAGCCTACTTGAGGCACCTCCCAGCGTCATCGTGGGAAATGCGGGGGCCGATGCATCACGCCAGTTCGTCGAACTGGATCACCCCTTCCTTCATCACCAGCGGAATGCGTTCGCCCTGTCCCAGCAGGCAGGCGACATCGCGCAGCGGATTGCCGTCGACCACCAGGATGTCGGCCAGCGCGCCGGGCACCAGGCGCCCCAGGCGGTCGGGCATGCCCAGCACCTCGGCCCCGATGGTGGTGGCGCTGGCGATGGCCTCGGCCGGCGACAGCACCTCGGCGCGCAGGCGGAACTCGTCGCTCTGCAGCCGCTGCGATTCGCCCAGCAGGTCGGAGCCGAAGCCCATCTTCACGCCCGCCGCCTTGTAGATTTCCAACGAGCGCAGGCCGGCCTCGCGCACGCTGGCCACCTTGGCCACGCTGTCCTTGGGCAGGCCGAAGCTCTCGCCCTCGTTGGCCAGCGCGTCGTAGGTGACCAGCGTGGGCACCACGTAGGCGCCCAGCTGTGCCATCAGCGCGGCCGTGGGCGCGTCCACCAGGTTGCCGTGCTCGATGGTGCGCACGCCGCAGCGCACGGCCCGCGCGATGGCTTCGGCGGTGTAGGCGTGGGCCATCACGTAGGTGCCGCGCGCGCGGGCTTCTTCGACGATGGCGCGGATCTCGTCCTCGCTGTAGCCGAAGGCTCCGACCGGGTCGGTGGGCGACGCCACGCCGCCGGAGGCCATGATCTTGATCTGGTCCGCGCCCATCTGCAGCTCTTCGCGCACGGCCCGGCGCACCGCGTCCACACCGTCGACCACGCGCGCCAGTGCGCCCACCCGCACGCAGGTTTGGCAGGGCGCGTTGGGGTCGAGGAAGTCGGTGCGCGCGCGCATGTCGCCGTGCCCGCCGGTCTGGCTCAGCGCACGGCCGGCGACGAACAGGCGCGGCCCCTGCGCGAGCCCTGAATCGACCGCCTGCTTGAACGCGAACCCCGCGCCGCCCGCATCGCGCACCGTGGTGAAGCCCCGGCGCAGCATGCCGCGCAGCATGGGCACGCTGCGCAGCGTGATCAGCACGTTGGGCATGTGCACCTGGCGCGCGAGGTTGAGCTCCACCGCGATCACATGCACGTGCAGGTCGATGAGGCCGGGCATCACCGTCTTGCCCTTCACGTCGATCACGCGTGCGGTCTTGCTGTGCAGCGGCTTGTCGGAAACTTCGCGCACCACGCCTTCTTCGACCAGGATGTCGCGGCCCTCCAGCAGCTCGTGGTGCTGCGGATCGAGCAGGTGGGCGTTCTTGAAAAGTACGGTGTTCGTCATGCCACGGCCTCCTTGGCTTGCAGCGCCATCACGGCCGGCACCGCCAGTTGCGCGAACACGCGCGCGGGTTCGATGTGCTGCGTGCCGTACCAGTTTTCTTCATGCAGCAGGTTGAGCGTGCCCAGCGTTTCGCCTTGCCAGCGCAGCGGAATGTTCAGCACGCTGCGGCAGCCCAGCGAGTCGATGAGCGCGTGGTCGTAGAACACCTCGCGCAGGTCGTCGGCATTGCGCCCGATGTAGGGCAAGCCGCGCTGCATCACCTGCTGCATCCATGGCGAATCGGTGACCGGCTTGCGCCCGCCCACCGGGTAGGCCTCGCGCATGTTGGTGTAGATGCGCTCGGACTCGCGCTGCGCAGGGTGATGGACCAGCACGGTGAAGAGCCGGTGGCCGATGGTGGCCGCCAGCGCCGCATTGATCGCGTCGAAGGTGGCCTGCGGCTGTTGCGTATCGGCATGGGCGCGTGCCACGGCCGAGAGTGAGGTGTCGAAGGAAGTGGGTTGCATGAATGTCGGATGTGTTCAGGAAAGTTCGGCCGCGGCAATGTCCTCGAGCGAGCGGCCGCGTGTGGGGATGCCCATGAACGTGACGGCCGCCGCGCCCAGCAGCAGCACCCCGGTCGTCATGCCGAACACGCCGGCGAAGCCCAGCGTCGGGTAGATCAGGCCGACCAGGATGGGCGAGGTGATGCCGCCGATGCGCCCGATGGCCGACGCCAGGCCGGAGCCGGTGGCGCGCACCTGGGTCGGGAACACCTCGGGCGTGTAGGCGTACACGCCCGCATAGGTGCCGTTCATGAAGAAGGACAGCAGCACGCCGGCCACCATGATCTGCGCGTCGCTGTGGGTGAAGGCCAGGCCCAGGGCCGACAGCCCGCCGAGCAGCATGTAGCTCACGATGGTGGCCTGGCGGCCGATGCGTTCGTTGAACCACGCGGCCGAGAAGTAGCCCGGAATCTGCGCGATGTACATCACCAGCGAATAGCCGAAGCTCTTGGTGATCGTCATGCCGTTCTGGATCAGCAGGCTCGGGATCCACGTGAAGAACGAGTAGTAGCTGAAGGTGATCGACAGCCACATCAGCCAGGTCATGGTGCTGATGCGGATGAGCTTTTGCGACAGCAGCGTGGCGTAGTTCTTCAGCAGGCTGCCCCGGCTGGTGCTGGGCGGGGGCGCGGCCACGTCTTCGGCGTTGAGCGCGGGCAGCGCATGGCCTCGGCGCACGTGGTCGGACTCCATTGCATCCATGATCGATTGCGCCTCGGCCAGGCGGCCCTGGCTTTCGAGCCAGCGCGGCGACTCCGGCAGCGCCCGGCGCCACCACAGCAGCAGCACCACGGGCGTGGCCGTGATGAAGATGACGATGCGCCAGCCCTCGGCGAACGCCGGCACGATGAAGTAGCCCAGCAAGGCCGCGGCCACGAAGCCGAAGGAGAAGAAGCCGGCCAGCGCGCCCGTGAAGGTGCCCCGGTAGCGGCGCGCCACGAACTCCGACAGGTAGGGCGCGATGATCGCGCTCTCGGCGCCGGCGCCGAAACCGGCCACGATGCGCAGCCCGAGGAAGATCGTCCACTCGTTGACCATGCCGCTGAACAGCGACGCCACGCAGTAGATCGCCAGCGCCGACATCATCACCTTGCGCCGCCCGATCAGGTCGCCGAAGGAGCCGGCGGCCAGTGCGCCGAAGAAGAAGCCGATGAAGTTCGCGCTGGCCAGCACGCCGATCTGCACGCTGCTCAGTCCCCAGGCCGTGCGCAGCACCGGCAGCACGAAGGCGATGACGGCCGCGTCCATCGCATCGAAGGTGTAGCCCAGTCCTCCCATCAGAAGCAGCCGGCGGTGGAAGCCGGAGAAGGGCAGGCGCTCGATGCGGGCCGACAGCATGGTCATGGGAATCCCTCAGCTCGGGTGATACGACGAAACGATGCAGAAGCGCCAAATCGTAGGATCGGAGGGATATAACGGCAAATTTATACGTGTGATTGTGTTTATAGAGCCCGTGAATGACCTACCGCACTGCTGACCTCAACCTGCTGAAGGTGTTCGAGGCCCTCATGACCGAGGGCAACGTCACGCGCGCCGCGCGCAAGCTGTCGCTGACCCAGCCGACGGTCAGCAATGCGCTGCGCCGGCTGCGCGAGACCTTCGACGATCCGCTGTTCGTGCGCAGCGGTGCGGGCGTCAATCCGACGCGGCGCGCCATCGACCTGTGGGAGCCGCTGTCGCAGTCGCTGCACGCCATTCGCGGCACGCTGGACGTCGAGCGCTTCGACGCCCTGCGCAGCACCGCCAGCCTGAGCATCGCCATGTCCGACTACGTGTCGAGCATCGTGGTGCCCCGGCTGGCCAGCACGCTCAGCAAGGTCGCGCCGTCGATGCAGATCCATGCCATTCCCAACACGCTGGTCGATTTCGGCAAGGTGCTGGCCGACAACAAGGCCGACTTCGCGATCAGCGTCTACAACGAGGAGGTGCAGCGGCCGGCGTTTTTAAAGTCGCGCGCGCTGTGGTCGCCCGACTTCGTGTGCTTCATGCGCACCGGGCATCCGCTGGCGCGCCTGGAGAAGATTCCGCTGAAGAAATTTCTCGCGGCGCGTCATGTCGACGTGAGCCTGGTCGGCAAGACCTCGCCCACCTACGACCTGTTCCTGCGCAGCCGCGGCCTGCAGCGCAACCTGGTCTCGACCGTGAACCACTACGGCGCCGCCTACGAGGTGGTGCGCCGCTCCGACCTGATCGCGGTGCTGCCGTGGTCCGCGCGTTTCGAGCCGCCGCGCCTGGCAGGCCTGCGCAAGGTGCCCGTGCCGCTGGAGGCGCCGCCGCGCATCATCGAGCTGTTCTGGCACCAGCGGCACGAGACGTCTGCCTTGCACCAATGGCTGAAGAACACGCTGCTGGACCTGTTCGAGCAGCGGTGATGCGCGGTCAGGCTCAGCCGCGCAGGCGCACCACCTGCAGGTCGTCGCGCGCGGCGGCATGCAGCCGCGTGACCTCGGCCGCGCGCCGGTTCAGCACCGCGCGCTGGTTGATGTAGCCCTTGTCGGTGATCTCGCCCGCATCGAGGTTCGGCGGCTCTTCCAGCACCAGCGCGCAGGTGGGGCACTGCGAGGAGCCCGCGCCTTCGTCCCGCAAGGCGCGCAGCACGCCGGCGATGCGCTCGCCCAGCGCCTCGGGCGACAGCGACGCCGCCTGCGGACCGGGAAACACCAGCATGCCGATTTCGTCGCGGTCGTGCCCGGTGAGCACCACGTCCTGCACATGCGGCGCCAGCAGCGACACCAGCTTCACGCGCAGCGTGCCCACCGACACCCAGGTGCCGCTGGAGAGCTTGAAGTCTTCCGCCACGCGGCCATTGAAGATCACGCCGTGCGCGGGCTCGCCCGGGTTCGCGAGGAAGCCGGCGTCGCCGATGCGGTAGTAGCCCTCTTCGTCGAAGGCCTCGGCCGTTTCGCGCGGGGCGTCGCGGTAGCCCGGGAACACCGAGACGCCCTTCACGCGCATTTCCAGCTTCTCGCCGTTGGGCACGAACTTCAGCTCCAGCCCGGGCAGCGGCGCGCCGATGCAGCCGGCGCCGTCGAGCTTCCAGTGCGCGGAGGTGATGGCGGGCGAGGTCTCGGTGGCGCCCCACGAGGTGGTGAGCCACAGCGGGCGCGCGGGTCGCACGCGCTGCGCCACGGCCTCGAGCCGTTGCCAGGTGGAGGGCGCGAGCGCCGCCGCCGCATAGAAGGCCAGCCGCAGGCGCGAGAACACCTCGGTGGCCAGCGCGTCGTCGGCTTCCAGAAAGGGCAGCAGCATGTCGAAGCCGCGCGGCACGTTGAACAGCAGCGTGGGCTTCACCTCGCGCAGGTTGCGCACGGTCTTCTCGATCAGGCCCGGCGCGGGCCGGCCTTCGTCGATGTAGAGCGCGCCGCCGTGGCACAGCACCATGTGCAGGTTGTGGTTGGCGCCGAAGGTGTGGCTCCAGGGCAGCCAGTCGACCAGCACCGGCTTCTCCTGCGCGAGAAAGCGCCAGGTCTGCGCCATCATCTGCTGGTTGGCGCACAGCATGCGGTGCGTGTTGATCACCACCTTGGGCTTGCCGGTGGAGCCGGAGGTCAGCAGGTACTTGGCGTGGGTGTCGGGCAGCACGTGCCCGAAGGCTTGCATCACCGCGGGCGTTTCCCTGGCCGCCAGCAGCCGGTCGAACGCCATCGCACCCGGATGCGCGTCGGCGTTGCGGCTGAACACCGTCACCGCTTCCACGCCGCAGCCCGCGAGCGAGCCGCCGTAGACCTTGGCGTCGGAGGCGTAGATCAACCCCGGCTTCAGCGCCTGCAGCATGCCGTGCAGCCGCGACGGGTCCTTGGCCATGCGCGAATAGGCGCTCGAGAGCGAGCACGCGGTGCGCCCGATGTGCATGGCCGCGAGCATCAGCACCGCGTGGTCGATCGCGTTGTCCGAGAGGATCACGACCGGTTGGCCCGGCGGCAGGTTCATGTCGAGCAGCGCCTGCGCCACCGCGCCCACCGCTTCGCGCAGCGCCCGGTAATCGAGCTTGCGCCAGCCTTCGCCGGTGTCGTCGCGCTCGGCAAACGCCAAGGCATCGGGCGTCTCGCGCGCCCAGCGTTCGATCCATTCGCCGATGCAGCGCGCATAGGGCTTCAGCGCCATCGGCGAGCGCAGCGCGAAGGAGCCGTCGTCGAAGTCGATGCGCACCGTGCGGGGCGGGGCGATCAGGCTTTCGTCCAGAAGGAAGTCGGTCATGTCAGTCGAGTGTGCCGGTATCGGCCTTCGCGCGAATCAGGTTCAACAGCAGGGTGTCGCGGGCGGCTTCGAGGTCGGCCGTGCGGCGCGTGCCCAGTTCCTCGGCCACGCCTTCTGCCACCTTCTGCTTCAGCTCCGCCGTCATCGACGGCGCGCCCAGGTCCTTCCACCAGTCCTCGATCGGGCCGCCCAGGTGCGCGAGCACATGTTCGATGCCGCCCGCGCCGCCCGACAGATGCAGGTTCATGAAAGGCCCCATCACCGCCCAGCGCAGGCCGGGGCCGTGCGCGATGGCGGTGTCGATGTCGGCCACGCTGGCCACGCCTTCGTTCACGAGGTGGAAGGCTTCGCGCCACAGCGCCGCCTGCAGCCGGTTCGCAATGTGGCCCTTGACCTCGCGCTTCACGTGGATCGGCCGCTTGCCGATGGCCGCGTAGAAGGCCATCGTGCGTTCGATGGCCTCGGCCGAGGTCTGCTCGCCGCCGATCACTTCCACCAGCGGAATCAGGTGCGGCGGGTTGAACGGGTGCCCCAGCACCACGCGCTGCGGATGCGCGCAGCCCGACTGCACGCCGCTGATGGCCAGGCCCGACGAACTCGACGCGAGGATGGTGTGGTGCGGCGCGGCCGCGTCCATGCGGCGGAACAGGTCGATCTTGAAGTCCATGCGCTCGGGGCCGTTCTCCTGCACGAAGTCGGCCACGGAGACGGCGTCTTCCAGGCTGTCGTGAAAGCGCAGGCGGTCGACCGAGGCACCCTCGGACAAGCCGAAGCGCGCGAGCGTCGGCCAGTGCTGCGCCACCGCCGCGCGCAGGCGTTCTTCCGCACCCGGCGACGGGTCGGTCGCGTTCACGTCCAGGCCGTGCGCCAGGAAGTACGCCGCCCAGCTTGCACCGATCACGCCGGTGCCGACCACCGCCACGCGCTTCACTTCGTTGTTGTTGATCATGATTTCCACCGCGTGCAGCGGCTCTCCGCCTTCGTCGTCCATGCGGCCTCGCCGCGAATCGGCTCGACCACCTTGTAGTAGTCCCACGGCTCCTTCGACTCGGCCGGGGTCTTCACCTGCATCAGGTGCATGTCGTGCACCATCAGCCCGTCGTCGCGCAGCCAGCCGCCCTTGACGAACATGTCATTGAACTTCGTCTTGCGCAACTGCGCCATCACCTTGTCGGCGTCGTCGCTGCCCGCGGTCTTCACGGCCTGCAGGTACTGCAGCGCGGCCGAGTAGTCGCCGGCGTGGAACGAGGAGGGCATGCGCTTTTGCTTGTCGAAGAAGCGGCGCGCCCACTCGCGCGACTCGGGGCTCTGGTTCCAGTACCAGCTGTCGGTGAGGTACATGCCCTGCGAGTTCTTCAGGCCCAGCGCATGCACGTCGTTGATGGTGATGATCATGCCGGCGAGTTTCATGTTCTTGCTGATGCCGAACTCCGCCGCCGACTTGATGGCGTTCACCGTGTCGCCGCCCGCGTTGGCCAGCGCCAGCACCTGCGCCTTGGAGTTCTGCGCCTGCAGCATGAACGACGAGAAGTCGCTCGCGCCCAGCGGGTGCTTCACCGACCCGGCCACCGTGCCGCCGTTGGCCTGGATCACCTTGGCCGCGTCCGCCTGCAGCGCCGCGCCGAAGGCGTAGTCGGCCGCCACGAAGTACCAGCTCTTGCCGCCGGCCTTGACCACCGCGCTGGCGGTGCCGCGCGCCATGGCCACGGTGTCGTAGGCGTAGTGCACCGTGTAGGGCGAGCAGTATTCGTTGGTGAGGCTCGATGCGCCCGAGCCCACCACGAAGTACGGCTTCTTCTTGTCGGCCGCCACGCCCGCCATGGCAATGGCCGCGCCCGAGTTCACGCCGCCGATCAGCATGTCGACCTTCTGCACGTCGAACCACTCGCGCGCCTTGGCCGCGGCGATGTCGGGCTTGTTCTGGTGGTCGGCCGTGACCAGCTCGATCTTCTTGCCGCCGATGGCGCCGCCCATGTCGGCGATGGCCATGCGGACGGCCTCGGCACCGGCCGGGCCGTCGTAGTCGCGGTACAGGCCCGACATATCGCTGATGAAGCCGATGCGGATGGTGTCGTCGGACACCTGGGCCGATGCACCCGATGCGAATGCGGTGCCGAGTGCGAGCGCGAGCGCGAGTGGGAGTGCTCGGGCCAGCGCGGTGCGCGGAATGTTCATGTGTCTTGTCTCGGTTCGTTGTTCTTGTCGTCTCTGGTGCCTGGCTTCAACCCAGCGCGAACTCGGGCCGCGGACCGCCCACGCGCGGCAGCCCCATCATCTGGCGTGCCTCGGCCGGCGTGGCCACTTCCATGTCGAGCTCGCGGATCACGCGCACGATGCGCTCGGTGAGCTGCACGTTGGTGGCCAGCTCGCCCTGGCGGAAGTACAGGTTGTCTTCGAGCCCCACGCGCGCATGGCCGCCCAGCAGCAGCGCCGCCACGTTGGCCTCCAGCTGCGACATGCCGATGCCGCTCACGCCGAAGATGGCGCCCTTGGGCAGGGTGTCGACCATCATCTGCAGGTTGCGCGGCGAGTAGGGCATCGCGTTCTGGAAGTTGCGGTGCACGTTCATCACCAGGTTGATGAAGTAGGGCTCGTCGTCGTGGCCCTCGCCGATCAGCGTGGTCGTGTCCTGCAGGATGTGCGTGGGGCTGAACACCTCCCACTCGGGCTTGATGCCGCGCGCCTTCATGCCCGCGGCCAGCTCGCGCCCGCGGGTGATGGGCGTGTCCATCAGGATCTGCCTGCCCTCGAAGCTCAGGTTGAGCGTGGTGGCGTCCAGCGTGCACATCTCGGCGCCGGCGTCCATGCCCTTGATGCGCTCTTCCCACGCAATTTCCCAGCGGTCGCCGGCCAGCGGCTTGACCATGTCGCCGTGCACGCCGCCGCCAGTGGAGTTGTTCAGCACGATGTCGCAGCCACCCGCGCGGATGCGGCTGTTGATGTCGCGGTACACGTCGGCGTTGCAGGTGGCGCCGTCGTCGGGGCGGCGTGCGTGGATGGCCACCACGCTGGCACCGGCGTTCCAGCAGCGCAGCACGTCGGCGGCAATCTCGGCGGGCTGCGTGGGCAGGTGGGGGTTCTGCGACTTGTGCGCCATGCCGCCGGTGGGGGCGATGGTCACGATCACTTTGCGCTTGGACATGCGGTTTCTCCTGTGGGAAGCGCGCTATTATTTTTGGCTGCCGTCGCCCGGGCAGTCATTGCGATGACATTTGGGATCAGGGTTTACGAGGCGCAGTCCGTCTGCGCAGGAGCTTTCATTTCATGCCCACCACGAAGCCGGCCATCAAGGCGGCATCGCTGACCATCCCGCAGCTGCTGCAAGGCTCGGCCTGGTTCCCGCTGCTCGACGTGAGCGCGGGCGAGCGCGTGCTCGACGAGATGCGCGAGGTCGAAGTGGCCGCCGGTGCCGCGCTGTGCCGGCGCGGCGACACGCCGGCGCACTGGTACGGCACGCTCGAGGGTCTGCTCAAGTGGTCGATCACCTCGAGCGACGGGCGCGCGGTGACGCTGGGCGGCCTGTCGGTGGGCAGCTGGTTCGGCGAGGGCACGCTGCTGCGCGCGCTGCCGCGCTCGGCCGACATCATCGCGCTGCGGACCAGCCGCGTGGCGCAACTGCCGCTGGAAACCTTCGAGTGGCTGCACCGCACGCAGCGCGGCTTCGATCACTTTCTGCTGCAGCAGATCAACGAGCGGCTGCACTGGTTCATGGGCAGCTACGCGGCTCACCGCCTGCTCGACGCCGACAGCCAGGTGGCGCGCGCGCTGGCCGGGCTGTTCCACCCGTGGCTGCACCCGGGGAGCGAGCCGCATCTGCAGACTTCGCAGGAGGAGATCGCCAACCTGTCGGGCGTGTCGCGACAGCGCTGCAATGCGGCGCTGAACCGGCTGAAGGAAGCGGGTTTTCTTCGCATCGAGTACGGGGGGATCACCGTGATCGACCTCGAAGGGTTGCGGCGCTTCATCGAATAGAGCCCCGAACAAGGTCCCGACGGCCCGCGGAAAATTCCGTTTGACACGCCCGAAACCTTCTCCTATTCTCCGGCCTCACGTCAGCACTCGGCCTTGAGTGCGGCGGGCAGCAACATTGCTGCTTCACATACCGGCTATGAAAGCCCTCGAACAACGCGCAAGCGGGGTCGAGGGCTTTTTTGCGTTTTGGAGCTCAGATGGCAACAGAGGATGGACTTTCAGCGAGCCCGGCATTCCCGGACTTGATCGTGGCGAGCGTGCAGATGGCGCCGCGCGTCGGGCACACGGCGGCGAACGTCGAGCGGTCGGTGCGGCTGATCGAAGAAGCGGCGGCACAAGGTGCGTCGATCGTCGTACTGCCCGAACTGGCCAGCAGCGGCTATGTGTTCGCGAGCCGCGCCGAGGCCTTCTCGCTGGCCGAGCCCGTGCCCGACGGGCCCAGCACGCAGGCCTGGGCCGAGGCGGCGCAGCGGTGCAAGGTCCACGTGGTTGCAGGCATCGCCGAACGCGCGGGCGACCGCCTGTACAACGCCGCCGCGGTGCTGGGCCCCAATGGCTGGCTCGGCACCTACCGAAAGCTGCACCTCTGGGGCGACGAGCACCTGTTCTTCGAGTCCGGCGACAAGGGGCTGCCGGTGTTCCACACCGAGCTGGGCCGACTGGGCGTGTTGATCTGCTACGACGGATGGTTCCCCGAGACGTACCGCCTGCTCGCGATGCAGGGTGTCGACATCGTCTGCATGCCCACCAACTGGGTGCCCATGCCCGAGCAGCCGGCGGACCGGCCGGCCATGGCGACCACGCTGGCCATGGCCAATGCCCACAGCAACGGACTGAACATCGTTTGCGCGAACCGGGTCGGCACCGAGCGGGGCCAGCCTTTCGTCGGGCAGAGCCTCATCGTGGGTGCGCAGGGGTGGCCGCTGGCCGGGCCCGCCTCGCACGACGCCGAGGAAATTCTCTATGCCCGCATCAACCTCAAGGCCTCGCGCCGGGCTCGCCACCTGAACGCGTTCAACGACGTGCTGCGCGACCGGCGCGACGACATCTACGACCCGATGCTGGGCACGGGCTGGCCGTTGCCGCGGCACTGAGCCGACGGCTCCCTTCGATTTCTCAACCTGAACCCCTCGAGGATTTTGACCATGAAAAAACTGACATCCCTCCTGTGCAGCGGCACGCTGGTCGGCACTGCCGCGCTGGTCCTGACCCTGAATGCCCAAGCCGCCGATCCGATCCGCATCGGCGTGGCCGTCGGCCTGTCGGGTGCGAACAGCGTGGTCGCGCCTGCCGTCGTGCAGTCGTCGCAGCTGGCGGTCGAGCAGATCAACGCGGCCGGCGGCATTCTCGGGCGCAAGGTCGAGCTGGAGATCGTGGACGACGCCTCGGGCGCGGTGGGTGCGCAGAAGGCCTTCGATACGCTGGTCTTCCAGAAGAAGGTGCAGGCCATCATCGCCATGGAGACCAGCGCCGCGCGCAATGCCGCGCTGCCGGTGGTCACCAAAGGCAGGATTCCCTACATCTACACCTCGTTCTATGAAGGCCGCTCGTGCAACCCCTGGATGTACGTGAACGGTTGGGTGCCCGAGCAACAGGTTGCCCCGATGGTCGATTACTTTGCGAACGCCAAGAGCGCAAAGAACTTCTTCCTGGTCGGCAACGACTACGCCTTTGGCCGCGGCATGCTGGAGTTCACGAAGAAGTACATCGAGAAGAAGGGCGGCAAGGTCGTCGGCGAGGAGTATCTGCCGATCGATGGCAGCGACTGGACCTCGGTGGTTTCCAAGATCCGCTCGGTGAAGCCCGATGCGCTGATCAGCGCGACAGCCGGCGGCGCGCCCAATGTTTCCCTGGCCAAGCAGCTCAAGGGCGCGGGCCTCACGCTGCCCTACGGCAACCTCGCGATCGACGAAGGCACGGCAAAGACGATGGGCGACGTGGCCACGGGCCTGTACATGTCGGCCTCGTACCTCACCGGCATCGACACGCCGCAGAACAAGGAATTCATCGCCGCGATGACGAAGAAGTTCGGCGCCGACCTGAAGACGCCCAACGAGCTTTCCGAACCCCAGTACGAAGCGTTCTTCCTGTACAAGGCGGCGGTCGAGAAGGTGGGCTCGACGGACTCGGCCAAGGTGACGCAGGCGCTGGGCGAGGTGTCGTACACCGGCCCGCGCGGTGCGGTCGCAATGAACAGCAGCCGTCACACGCAGCTGTCGATGCGGCTGGGGCACGTGCAGGCCGACGGATCGATCCAGATCCTGGAGACTTTCAAGAACGTCGATCCGGGTGCACAGTGCCCGAACCTCAAGTAACCGCGTTCGTCACCGCACGCTGAAGACCTTTCCATGGTGCTACTGCTGGACCTGCTCACTACCGCGGCGATGCTGTTCGTCGTCACCGCCGGGCTGATGATGATTTTCGGGGTCATGAAGATCGTCAATTTCGCGCACGGCGCATTGCTCACGCTGGGCGGCTACGCCAGCTATGTCGTGACGCAACTCAAGCTCGACCCCTGGCTGAGCTGGCCGCTCGCGCTGGTTGCGGGCGTGGCGGCGGGCATGCTGGTGGAGTGGCTGATCGTCAAGCCGCTCTACAAGCGGCCGCTCGACGCCATCCTCGCGACCTGGGGCCTGGGCATCGTCATCGGCCAGCTGATCGTGATGGGCTTCGGGCGCGAGGTGCAGTTCGTCGACGCGCCGCTGTCGGGCACCTGGTCGGTGTTCGGCGTCGACTACTCGGCCTACCGCCTGCTGCTGGTGCCGATCGCCGTCGCGCTGTGCCTGTTGCTCACGGCGCTGCTGAACGGCACGCGCTTCGGCATCCGCACGCGCGCGGTGATCATGAACGAGGAACTGGCCAGCGGCCTGGGCATTCATGCCGGCCGCGTGCGGTTCATCACCTTCAGCCTGGGCGCGGGCTTGGGCACCCTGGCCGGCACGATGATCACGCCGCTGTCCAGCGTCGATCCGAACATGGGCCTGCCGTGGCTGGTGAGTGCGTTCATGCTGGTCATGGTGTCGGGCCATTCGATGCTGAGCCTCCTGGCGACCTGCCTGGTGTTCGGTGCCTGCCAGGTGCTGGTCAGCACCTATGCGAACCCGGTGCTGGGCGGCCTGACCATCGCGGTGCTCGCGGCCGTGACGCTGCGCATCCGTCCGAAGGGGTTTGCCCGTGGCTGAAACCGCTGCAATGGCTTCGGCCTCGTCTTCAGTCCCTTCGGCTCCTCCAGCCTCTTCCGCGCGCGCGGCGCTTCGGTCCGGCCGCGGCCTGCTGGCGCTGGGCACCCTGGGCGTCGCATTGATCGTGGCCGGCCCGTGGGTGTTCGACACCTACCTGCTGAACATCCTCGTCAAGGCGTTCTTCTTCGCCATCGCGGCGCTGACGGTGGATGTGCTGTGGGGCTACACCGGCTACCTGAGCTTCGGCCAGTCGGCCTTCTTCGGCATCGGCGCCTATGCGGCCGGGCTGGTCTTCACGCACGGTGGCTTCGGCGTGTCGAGCGTGCTGCTGGCATTGCTGGCGGCCGTCGCGGTCAGTGCGGCCGTGGGCGCGCTGGTCGGCTGGCTGTCGTTCTATCGAGGTGCGTCGCCGTTCTTCGCGACCGTCATTTCGCTGGTGCTGCCCATCGTGCTCACGCAACTGCTGCTGTCGGGGGGGCAGTGGACGGGCTCCAGCTCGGGGCTGACCGGCTACGAGACCTTCGACCTCTCCATCGAAGCCTGGTATTGGATCGCCGGCGCGATGCTGCTGCTGTTCGGCGTGCTGGGCTGGCTGCTGGTGCGCAGCGACGCGGGTCGCGTGCTGGTGGCCATGCGGGACAACGAATCGCGTTGCGCCTATCTCGGCATTCCGACGGCGCTGGTGAAGATCGCGCTGCTGGTCGTCATGGCCGCCGTTGCCGGCATTGCCGGTTTCGGCTACGGCAGTTTCAGCGGCGTGGTGGCGCCCGAGCTGACGGGCTTTGCGTTCGGCACGGAGCTGATCATCTGGGTGGCGCTGGGCGGCCGGGGCACGCTCTGGGGACCGCTGATCGGCACGGTGCTGATCAACGTGGCCACCGCCTACCTGAGCGGCAGCATGCCCTTCGCGTGGCAGCTGATCGTCGGCCTGGCGTTCGTGGGCGTCATCGTGCTGTTGCCGCAGGGACTGGTGCCCGTGTTGCTCAAGCCTTTCGGCCTCGGGCGCCTGGCAGGGCGCGTGCCGGTGCTCGAAGAGCGCGCGGTGAGTGCCCCCACCGAGACGCCGTCCGCGCCGGCCCTGCGCATGCACCAGCTCGCCAAGCGCTTCGGCTCGCTCAAGGTGCTTCAGGGCATCGACCTGGAGGCCCATGCCGGTGAACTGGTGGGCCTGATCGGTCCGAACGGCGCCGGCAAGACCACGCTCATGCGCTGCATGAGCGACGGTGCGGACCGCAGTGCCGGCACGGTGGAACTGTGCGGCCATGACATCCGCCAGTTGCCGCCCGAGGCCTGCGTGCGCTTTGGCCTGGGCCGCAAGTTCCAGAACGCCAACATCTTCGAATCGCTGACGGTCGCGCAATGCCTGCGCATCGCGGGCACCCTGCTCGAAAAGCCGTCGCTCGTGCGGCAACGCCGCGCGCTGCGCCTGCCGCCCTATGCGCTCGATGTCGTGCGAACCACCGGCCTGGACGCCAAGCTCTGCACCGTGGCACGCGACCTGTCGCACGGCGAACAGCAGGCGCTCGAACTCGCGATGGTGCTGGCGCTGGAGCCGCGCATCGTGCTGCTGGACGAACCGACCGCGGGCCTCACCAAGACCGAACGCACGCAGATCGGCGAAGTGCTGTCATCGCTGGCGCACCGCTACCGGCTGTGCTGCCTCCTGGTGGAACACGACCTGGACTTTGTCGAGCAGATCGCTACCCGCATCGTGGTGCTGCACCAGGGCACGATCGTGATGCAAGGCAGCTTCGAGGAGGTGGTCAACTCGCCGCTGGTGAAGACCATCTACTCCGGCAGCGCACATGTGCCGAAGGAGGTTGCATGAGCGAACCTGCATTGAGGCTGGATGGCGTGACCAGCGGCTATCGGGCCTCCGTGGTGTTGCGCGAACTGTCGCTCGGCATTGCCGCCGGAGAAGCGGTCGCCCTGCTCGGAAAGAACGGCATGGGCAAGAGCACGCTGCTGAAGACGGTGATGGGCTACCTGCCCAAGCAGCAGGGGGCCGTGCATCTGAAGGGAGAGGACATCACCCGGCTGCCGCCGCACCGCATCGCCCGCCAGGGCATCGCGTATGCGGCGCAAGAAAACGCGCTGTTCGCCGACCTGAGCATTCGCGACAACCTGCGGCTCGGCCTGGTGGACGAATCGACGTTCGGTGAGCGCTTTGCAGACATCGAGCCGCTGTTTCCGGTGTTCAAGGCGCGGCTGCAGCAGGACGCCGGCACCCTGTCCGGTGGCGAGCAGAAGATGCTGCTGCTGGCCCGCGCCCTGATGATGCGTCCGGCGGTGATCCTGCTCGACGAAATCACCGAGGGGCTGCAACCCTCGGTGATCGATCGCCTGGCGCATGCGTTGCTGGCCGAACGCGCCCGCCGCGGCACGACGATGCTGATCGTCGAGCAGAACGTGCGGTTCGCGCTCCAGGTCGCCGATCGCTACGTGGTGCTCAAGCAGGGCGAACTGGTCGACGAGGGCGATGCCAAGGCCGGCGGTGCGCTCGACACGGTCTTCGACCATCTGCGGGTTTGAACATGGTGTTGCCCACCTGTGTTTTCATCGCGACCGGCGGCACCATCGCCATGAAGGTCGACCCGGTCGGTCGGGCCCCGGTGCCGGCGTTGTCCGGGGAGGACCTGCTTGCGGCGGTGCCGGGCATCGGGCGCCTTGCAAGGCTGGAAGTCCACAACCTGTACAACGTGCCGTCCGACTGCATGGGGCCCGAGCGCTGGATCGCCCTGAGCCGCGCGGTCGACGCCGCGTTGCAGCGACCCGAGGTGACGGGCGTTGTCGTGTCGCACGGCACCGACACCCTCGAAGAGACCGCCTGGTTCCTGGACCTGACGCTGGCAGGCCGCAAGCCGGTCGTGTTGACCGGCGCGCAGCGCAACGCCTCGGCACCGGATTTCGACGGGCCGCGCAACCTCCTGAATGCCGTGCGAACCTGCATCGCACCCGAAGCGGTGGGGCAGGGCGTGCTGATCGTCATGAACAACCAGATCAATGCGGCGCGAGAGGCAACCAAGAGCCATACCGCCGACGTCGAGTCTTTCAAGTCGGGCGACTTCGGCTTTCTCGGTGTCGTCGACGAGGACCGCATCGTGTTCTCGCGCGCGTCGTCACGCCGCCAGCACCTGCCCGTGAACGCCGACGTCCTGCCGTGCGTGGAGATCGTTGCGATGTACGGCGGCGCCAGTGGCGCGATGGTGCGGGCGGCGACATCGCTCGGTGCGCGCGGCATCGTCATCCAGGCCTTGGGCCTGGGGAACGTGAACGCGGCGATGTTCGAGGCCATCGAGGCGGCGATCCGCCAGGGCGTGGTGGTCGTGGTCTCGACCCGGGTGCCGAATGGGCGCGTCGCGCCGGTCTACGGCTTCGTGGGCGGCGGGCGCACGCTCAAGGCTGCCGGGGCCGTCTTCGCGGACAACCTCAGCCCCCAGAAGGCACGCATTCTGCTTATGCTTGCGCTGCAGAACGCCCCGACACCTCGCGAGATCCAGAGCCTGTTCGACCGATGACGAAAGAAACCGATGGCCGCTGACAACCATCCGCCCGCCGACGAAGGCTGGCGCATCGGCGTGCTGTTCTCGCGCTCGGGTCCCACGGGCGTGACCGAGACCGAGCATTTCCTCGGCACTGCACTGGCCATCGAGGAAATCAACGGCCTGGGCGGCGTGCTCGACCGGCCGCTGCTGCCGGTGGCCTACGACCCCAAGGGGGATTCCGACGAGTACCGGCGGCTCGCGACGCGGCTGCTGCTGGAAGATGAAATCAACGTGGTGTTCGGCTGCTCGCGCTCGTCGAGCCGCAAGGCCGTGTTGCCAGTGATCGAGCGCAACAACGCGTTGCTCTGGTATTGCTCGTTCTACGAAGGCTTCGAGTATTCGCCCAACGTGATCTACACCGGCGCCCTGCCCAACCAGGGCAGCGTGCAGCTCGCCGCCTACCTGTTGAAGAACAAGGGCCGTCGGTTCTTCCTGGTCGGCGCCGACTACATCTATCCGCGCGAGTCGAACCGCGTGATGCGCGAAATGGTCGAGCAGCACGGCGGTGAAATCCTCGACGAGGTCTACATCCCGCTGGAGGCCTCGGAGGCCGAGCTTCAGGCGGTGATGCGCGACATCGTCGACATGCAGCCCGACGTGATCTTCTCCACCGTCGTGGGCCAGTCGGCACGTCGCCTGTACCAGATCTACCGCGCGCACGGGCTCGATCCGCAGCGCATGCCGATCGCCAGCCTGTCGATGGCCGAAGAAGAGGTGCGGCTGACCGGCGCGCAGGTCTGCGCCGGGCACATCACCGCGGCCACCTACTTCGGGTCGTTGGAGAACGAGTGCAACACGCGCTTCGTCGCGCTGTGGCGCGCGCGCTTCGGCGACCGCCCGACCAGCACCTGGTCCGAGATGGCGTACAGCCAGATGCATCTGTTCGCTCGCACGCTCGAGCGCACCGGCAGCCTTGACACCCGCAAGCTGGTGAACGCGGCGCGCACCGTGCGCTTCGATTCGCCGGAAGGACCGCTGTCGATCGACCCCGACAACAACCACACCCTGCTGACGCCACGCATCGGCGTGTGCCGCAGCGACGGGCAGTTCGACATCGTCTGGGAAAGTGCCGCACCGGTGAAGCCCGACCCGTACCTGTCGACCTTCGGGTTTTCCGAGTTCTGGCTGAGCTGACGCCGTGAGCAGCTTGCGTCGCCTCTACGATGACCTGCGCAGCATCTGCGTCGCGGTGGTGTACCCGCCGGGCGAAGACCGCGACCTGTTGCTCGACCAGCTCAAGCGCATCGGCTGCAGGCTCAAGGTGATCTGGCCCTTTCCGGCGGCGCCGCCCACGGGCGTTGACGTGATCTTCTTCCAGGTCTCGCAGGAGCTGCAGGACAGCACGAACTGGTGCGCGAGCGCGGTGGA
Source organism: Variovorax pasteuri (assembly GCF_051216435.1). NCBI lineage: Bacteria > Pseudomonadati > Pseudomonadota > Betaproteobacteria > Burkholderiales > Comamonadaceae > Variovorax > Variovorax pasteuri. Next base: position 94,307 of record NZ_JBPJZS010000007.1, on the reverse strand, counting down.
GGCCACGCTGATCGCGCTGTCCGACTATGAGAACCCGACCACGCTGAAGCTGCTGCTCGACACGAGCGCGCACGGCGTGATCACCCGGCCTTTTCGCTCTTCGGGCATCCTGAGCACGCTGGTGCTGGCCCGCTCCTCGCGGGGCTACCAGGAGCGCCTGCAAAGCAAGGTCCTGAAGCTCGAAGACACCATCAAGTCGCGCCGGCAGATCGAGAAGGCCGTGCGCCTGCTGGCGGAAACCCAGGCGCTCTCCGAAGCCCAGGCCTACGAGCACATGCGCGCACGGGCCACGGCCCTGCGCGTCACGGTGGCGGAGGTCGCGTTGATGGTGGTGGAGGCGAGCGAAGCCATGGAGAAGCTGGGGCTGGGCCGTCCGCGCGGTCGGCCTTGATGGGCGGCTGCTGCCATGGCGTCGCTCCGCGCGCTTGTCAGCGCGTGTGGTGCGACGCCGCCCGCTCGTACACCGGCGTATCGATCCCCTCCATGCGCGCCTTCAGCTGCAGCGCCAGAAACTGCGAGTAGTGCCGCGACTGGTGCAGGTTGCCGCCGTGGAACCACAGGTTGTCGACCTGCGTGGGCTTCCACATGTTGCGCAGCTCGCCTTCCCACGGCCCCGGGTCCTTCGGTGTGTTCGAGCCCAGGCCCCAGCACTTGCCCACCTTGTCTGCAATCTCCGGCGAAATCAGGTCGGCGAGCCAGCCGTTCATCGAGCCGTAGCCGGTGGCGTACACCAGCAGGTCTGCGGGCAGCTCCGTGCCGTCCGTCAGCGTCACCGAGCGCTCGTTCACCCGCTCGATGTTCACGCCGCTCTTCAGGTGGATGCTGCCGTTGGCCACCAGTTCGGAGGCGCCCACGTCGATGTAGTAGCCCGAGCCGCGCCGCAGGTACTTCATGAAGAGCCCGGAGCCGTCCACGCCGAAGTCCAGCAGGAAGCCCGCCTTCTCCAGCCGCGCATACAGGTCGGCGTCGCGCTTCTTCATCTCGTCGTACACCGGGATGTGGAAGGTGTGCATGATCTTGTAGGGCACCGACGCGAAGATCAGGTCGCCCTTGTGGTGGTCGATGCCGTTCTTCACCGCCTGCTCGGAGTAGAGCCCGCCGAGCGCCAGCTCCATCAGCGACTGCGAAGGCGCGATGTGGGTGGACGAGCGCTGCACCATCGTCGCGTCCGCACCGTGTTCCCACAGCGCCGCGCAGATGTCGTGCGCCGAATTGTTCGAGCCCAGCACCACGCACTTCTTGCCCGCGTAGGCCTCGGGCCCCGGGTGCTGGCTGGAGTGGTGCTGGTCGCCCTTGAAGTTCTCGGCGCCGGCCACCTTCGGCACGTTCGGATAGCCCGACACGCCCATCGCAAACACCAGCTGCCTCGGCCGCAGCACCACCGTCTTGCCCTCGCGCTCCACCGTCACCTCCCAGCGCTGCGTGGCCTCGTCGAAGCGCGCGTTCTTCGCGTTCGTGGAACTCCAGTAGTTGAGCTCCATGATCTTGGTGTACATCTCGAGCCAGTCGCCGATCTTGTCCTTGGGCGCGAACACCGGCCAGTCGTCGGGGAAGGGCATGTAGGGCAGGTGGTCGTACCAGACCGGGTCGTGCAGGCACAGCGACTTGTAGCGCTTGCGCCAGGAGTCGCCGGCCTTGGCGTTGCGCTCCACGATGATCGTCGGCACGCCCAGCCGCCGCAACCGTGCACCCAGCGCAATGCCACCCTGGCCGCCGCCGATGACCACCACCTCGGGCTGCTCGGTGTAGCCGAGTGCGGCTTCTTCGTCGCGGCGCTTCTCCAGCCAGTTCTTGCGGCCCTTGTGCACGCCGTGCTCCGCGCCCTTGACGCGGTTGTCGCCGGTCTTTTCCTCGAAGCCCTTCAGTTCGGTCATGGTGGTGAGCAGCGTCCAGGCCTTGCCGTTGCGAAGCCGCAAGTGGCCACGGCCGCGCGCCACGCGCGTCTCGAAGGTGAACCACGCATCGACCACGCCGTCGGCCTCGGTCGCGTCGCCCTCCACCACGAAGGCCGTGGGCTGCGTGTCGGCCAGGCGCGCCGCCAGCATCGCGCGGATGGCCTCGGGCCCTTCCTGCGTGCGGATGTTCCAGGTGAAGGCGACGAGGTCGCGCCAGTAGCTGTCGGGTTCGAAGAGCGCGACGACGGCGTCGATGTCGTCCTGCGCGAGCGCGGCGGCGAAATCGGCGAGCCAGTGGGCGGCGGCCCGGGTGGGGCCGCTTGAGCTGAGGGTCGGGTCTGTCATTGAATGTCTCCGGAGCGTCGTTGATGAATGCGCGGCGCTGCAAGGCGCACGCGGCGTTCATTGCGCAGCTTTCGTGCCCTAGGCGGTACGACGACAAATCAATGACTTGGCGACGGTTTTGTCGCATCTGTCGCACTCATCGCGCGACAGGCGTCGCGGCTGCCGCACTGCGCTACAGGCGTTGCGGCGGCGTGATGCCGTGGCGCTTCATGTGCCGGTAGACCGTCGCCCGGCAGATGCCCAGCTCGGCTGCGGCAAGAGACACGTGCCAGCGGTGGCGCTTCAGCAGCTCGAGCAGGCGGGCCGCGCTGCCGATGTCCTCGGCCATGGGCTGGGGGGTGGTCGGGGTGCAGCCGGTGGCGTCGCCAGCAGGCAACTGAAGATCGTCCACGCCGACCGATCCGCCCGTACACAACGCCAGCGCCAACCGCAGCACATTGCGCAACTCCCGCAGGTTGCCCGGCCAGTCGTGCGCCAGCAGCTGCTGCATGGCCTCTGGCGACAGGCGGGCGGAAGACCCCATCGCCGCGGCTTCCTCGTTAAACATGCCTTCGACGAGGTAGCGCCTGTCGCCGCGTGCACGCAGCGGCGGCAGCTTCAGCACCGCGCCGCACAGCCGGTAGTACAGGTCTTCGCGAAAGCGCCCCGCGGCCACCAGCGCCGGCAGGTGCCGGTGCGTGGCGGCCACCACCGCAACGTCCACCCGCTGCGGCGACTCCGCCCCCAGCGGCAGCACCTCGCCCTCGGACAGCACGCGCAGCAGCCGCGTCTGCAGCGCCATCGGCATGTCGCCGATCTCGTCGAGGAACAGCGTGCCGCGGTCGGCCTGCGCGATCAGGCCCTTCATGCCCTTGGCGCGGCCGCCGGTGAAGCTGCCGGGCGTGTAGCCGAACAGCTCGCTCTCGATCAGCGAATCGGGAATGGCCGCGCAGTTCACCGCCACGAAGGGCAGGGCCGCGCGGCGGCTCGCCCCGTGCAGTGCGCGCGCCAGCACTTCCTTGCCGCTGCCGGTTTCGCCTTCCACCAGCACGTGGATGCCGCGGTCGACCAGCCGGCGCGCCTGGGCGAGCAGCTTGCGCATTGCGGGGTCGTCGCCGGCGATGCGCTCCAGCGGCGGCAGGCGATCGGAAGGCCGCGCGCCCGGCGCGGCGGCGCTTGCGGGTGCGGATGCAGGCGCCGAGGCGCGACGCACGCGCGGCGCCAGCAGCGAGGCGTGGTACTCGCCGCCACCGGGCAGCAGCACCGTGTGCGCAAAGGGCATTGCCGAGGCGCCGCCGGTGCCGATGCGCCAGATGGCGTCCATGGGCATGTGCAGCAGCTCCGACACCGCGCCGCTCAACGCCCGCCCGGCCAACGCCTGCCGCGCGCCGCCGTTCGCGCCCGCCAGCGTGCCGCCCTCGTCGAAGGCCAGCATCACCTCGCCCGCCACGTCGACCAGCCCGTAGGCGCTGCCCAGCCGCAGGATCCAGTGGCCGCGGAAGTTGCGCAGGAAATCGGCGTCCTCGATCATCCGCGCGTACATGGCCACCAGGTGGCGCACCAGGTGCTGGCTCTCCCTGGCCTCGGGCGAGCGCAGCGCCGACACGTCGAGGATGGCCGTGAGCTTGCCGCTGTGGTCGAACAGCGGCGCGGTGGTGCAGGTGAGCGCGATGTGCGTGGCGTCGAAGTGCTCGGTCTGGTGGCAGGTCATGGCCTGCTGCTCGACCAGGCAGGTGCCCACGCCGCAGGTGCCGGCATGGGCCTCGTTCCAGTCGGCGCCCAGGTACAGGCCGGCCTTGCGCAGCTGGTCGTCCCATGCGGGGTTGCCGATGTAGTCCACCGTGATGCCTTCGGCATCCGTCAGCAGCACCATGTAGCCCAGGTCGGCCACGCGGCGGTAGATGTCTTCCATGCCCGCGCGTGCCGCGCGCAGGAAGTGCTCGAGCTGCTGCTGGTGCGCGCGCACCTCCTGCGCGGGAAGGATGCGCGCGGGGCTGGGCTTCGACGGATCGAGCCCGTGTTCGCGCACGCAGCGCGCCCATGACTTGTGGACCAGGCTGCGCGCCGGATCGGCCAGCGCCGCGCCGGTGGCGATCGAGCAGACGTTGTCGATGTGACGCGATTGCAGGGAGATCATGCAGAACCTCGCGGTGGCGCACGGCCGCGCCAAGCGAAGCCGGGGCGCCGTGCAGCCGCACATCATTCGGCTGTCGCGCTGTCGCAGGACAGAGGTGAAACCCGGTGGAACCCAGGTGTTACTCCCTCACACAGAGGGGCGACGGGCGCTAGACGCCCAGCAACTCTTCCAGCGCCTGCGGCTGCGCCAGCAAGTCGGCTGAAGCCCCGTGCCGCACGATCTGCCCCTTCTCCATCACCACCGCCAGGTCGGTGTGCGCCAGCACCTTGCGGTAGTCGCGGTCGACGATCAGCGTCGCGATGCCGGTGCTGCGGATCTCGCTGATCACGCGCCAGATCTCGGCCACGATCAGCGGGGCCAGGCCTTCAGTCGCTTCGTCGAGGATCAACAGGCGCGGGTTGGTCATCAGCGCACGGCCGATCGACAGCATCTGCTGCTCGCCGCCCGACAGCTGTTGCCCGCCGTGCGACAGCCGTTCGGCCAGCCGCGGAAAGGTGGCCATCACGCGGTCGAAGGTCCAGGCGCGCTGGCCGTCGATGCCGGCGCGTTCGCTCATCACGAGGTTCTCGCGCACCGACAGGTTGGGGAAGATGCCGCGGCCTTCGGGCACATAGCCGATACCGAGGCGCGCCATTTTCTCGGGCGGCAGGCCGGTGACGGTGCGCCCGTCGACCTGCACTTCGCCCGAGGCGGGGCGCACGTAGCCCATCACGGTGCGGATCAGCGTGGTCTTGCCCATGCCGTTGCGCCCGAGCAGGCCGACGGAGGTGGCGGCCGGAATGCCGGCGTGCACGCCGCGCAGGATGTGGCTGTTGCCGTAGTAGGTGTTGAGGTCGCGAACGATCAGCATGTCAGTGTTTCTCTTCGCCGAGGTAGGCGGTGCGCACTTCGGGGTTCTCGCGGATCTCTTGCGGGTTGCCCGTGGCGATGACGGTGCCGTTCACCATCACGGTGATGCGGTCGGCAATGCGAAACACCGCGTCCATGTCGTGCTCCACCAGCAGGATGGCGTGCGTGCCCTTCAGCCGCGCGAGCAGCGTGAGCATGCGGTCGGTTTCTTCCGCGCCCATGCCGGCGAGGGGCTCGTCGAGCAGCAGCACGCGCGGGTGGGTGGCCAGGCACATCGCCACCTCGAGCTGGCGCTGCGCGCCGTGGCTCATGGTGCCGGCGATGCGCCGCGCCTCGTGCGCGAGGCCGGCCGCTTCGAGCGCGGCATCGGCCGAGGCGTTGCTGGTGGCGCAGCGCTGCGACGACTGCCAGATCGCCCACGGCTTCGCGGTGGCGGCCTGCGCGGCGAGGCGGCAGTTCTCGTGCACCGTGAACTCCGGGAAGATGGTCGTGCGCTGGTAGCTGCGGCCCACGCCGTCGCGCGCACGGCTCGATTGCGCGCGGCCGGTGATGTCCACCCCGTCGAGCGCGATGCGGCCTTCGGAGGCCTCGATCTCGCCCGAGAGCATGTTGATGAGCGTGGACTTGCCGGCGCCGTTGGTGCCGATCACCGCGTGGACCTCGCCGATGTGCAGGTCGAGCGTGACGGCGTTGACGGCGGTGAGGCCGCCGAAGCGGCGGGTCAGCTTGTCGACGGAGAGCAGTGCGTTCATGGTCTTGCTCCTTCCCCTTCCGGGGGAAGGTGGGGATGGGGGCTCGCGGCGGTGGCGGAGGCGGTGCTTTTGCAAAGGCCGCTTGCCCCCACCCCAGCCCTCCCCCAGCGGGGGAGGGAGCAAGTCAGAACTCCGGGGCGCGTGGTGATTGGCTTTGCTCCTTCCCCCTTTGGGGGAAGGTTGGGATGGGGGCGAGCGGCGGTGGAGGAAGCAATGCCTTTGCAAAGGTCGCGTGCCCCCACCCCAGCCCTCCCCCAGCGGGGGAGGGAGCAAGTCAGAACTCCGGGGCGCGTAGTGATTGGTTTTGCTCCTTCCCCCTTTGGGGGAAGGTGGGGATGGGGGCAAGCGGCGCTGGTGGAAGCAATGCCTTTGCAAAGGCCGCTTGCCCCCACCCCAGCCCTCCCCCGGGAGGGGAGGGAGCAAGGCAGAAGACGGGTCATGCGGCCTCCTTCGGCGACAGCCGCTTCACCAGCCCGATCAGTCCCTTCGGCAGCAGCGCCACGAACACGATGATCGTGAGCCCCAGCGTCAGCTGCCAGTGGTCCGCCAGCGGGCCCATCACGGCATGCGTCGAGAAGATCTCCTTGAGCAGCGTGAACGCGATGGCACCGATCACAGCGCCGCGCAAATGCCCGAGCCCGCCCAGGATCACCATCAGCAGCACCTCGCCCGAGTTGTGCCACGCCATCAGCTCCGGGTTGACCACGCCGTCGCGCGAGGCCAGCAGGAAGCCCGCCAGGCCCGCAAGCGCACCGGCCAGCACGAAGGCCGCGAGCTTGTAGCCGTACACCGCGAACCCGGCCGCGCGCATGCGCTGCTCGTTCACGCGAATGCCCGCCAGCGCCGCGCCGAAGCGCGAGCGGCGGATGAGCGCCAGCAGCCCGTAGGTGAACACCAGCGACGCCAGCACCACATAGAACAGCACCGTGCGGTTCTCCAGGTCGAGCGCGCCGAGGGCGGGCCGCACGTACATGTAGATGCCGTCGCTGCCGCCGCCCACCTTGGTGTCGTGGAACACGAAGAAGGCCATCTGCGCGAAGGCCAGCGTGACCATGATGAAGTACACGCCGCGCGTGCGCAGGCTCAACGCGCCCACGAACAGCGCATAGAGCGCCGCCGCACCCATGGCCAGCGGCAGCAGCAGCGCGAAGTTGCCGCCCTCGCTGCCCGAGGCCAGCACGGTGACGTACGCGCCGATGCCGTAGAACGCCGCATGGCCCAGGCTCACGAGCCCGGTCATGCCGACCAGCAGCTCCAGGCTCAGCGCGAAGATCGACAGGATCATGATCTTCACGACGAAGTCGGACATGTAGTTGCCCATCAGCGGGCCGGCCACGCCGATGGCGACGGCGCAGGCCACGGGCACGAGGAAAGCGCTCTTCTTCATGGCCGTCATGACCGCTTCCCCATCAGCCCTTCAGGCTTCCAGATGAGCACGATGGCCATCAGCAGGTAGATGCCGATGCCGCTCAGGTCCGCGAAGAACACCTTGCCGAAGGTGTCGACGAAGCCCACCAGCAGCGAAGCCACGAGCGCCCCGGTGATCGAGCCGATGCCGCCGATCACCACCAGCACGAAGCAGATGATGAGCACGCTCGCGCCCATGTTCGGGTACACCGAGGACATCGGCGCGGCGATCATGCCGGCCAGCGCCGCCAGCGCCACGCCGGCGGCGAACACGATGCGGTAGAGCCGCTTCACGTCGATGCCCAGCCCGCGCACCATGTCGCGGTTGCTCGCGCCGGCGCGGATCATCATGCCCAGGCGCGTGCGGTTCACGACCCAGTACAGCGCCACGGCCAGCACGATGCAGGCGGCCGAGGCGAACAGGCGATACCAGGGGTAGCTCATGACGTTGCCCAGCGCGAAGCTGCCGTCCAGCCAGGCGGGCACCTTCACGCCGTGCACGTCGTTGCCCACCAGGATGGAGCGCAGCTCCTCGAACACCAGGATGAGCCCGTAGGTCATCAGCACCTGCTGCAGGTGGTCGCGCTGGTAGAGGTAGCTGAAGAAGGCCCACTCGAGCAGGTAGCCGAAGATGGCCGCGAGCACCACGCCGGCCACCAGCATCAGCAGGAACTGGTCGCCGAACAGCGGCGCGAGCGCGAACGCCATGTACGCGCCGATCATGTAGAAGCTGCCGTGGGCGAGGTTGATGACGCCCATGATCCCGAAGATCAGCGTCAGCCCCGAGGCCACGAGGAAGAGCAGCAGCCCGTACTGAACGGAGTTCAGGCACTGGACTAAAAAGGTTCCGAAATCCACGTGGAAGGTCTCTCAGGGGGCGGAATCGTTGAGGGAGGGATGCAGTTCGCCAGACACCGCGGAACCGGCTTTGCCGGGCCGCAGGTGTCGCCCCCGGCGAGGGGGGAGGCGCAGCGACACGAAGTGCGCGAAGCCTGGGGGAGAGCCCCGTTTACATCCTGCAGCCGCGTGCCGGATCGGCCAGGCCCTTGATGGCCGTGCTCACCAGCTTGTTCTCCTTGCCGTCCACCTTGCGCAGGTAGATGTCCTGCACCGGGTTGTGCGACTTGCTCATCGTGAACGTGCCGCGCGGGCTGTCGATCTTCGCCTTCTCGATGGCGCTCGTGAACTCGGCCTTCTTCGAGATGTCGCCCTTGGTGGCGTTCAGGCCCACGCCCAGCATCTGCGCCGCGTCGTAGCCCTGCACCGCGTACACGTCGGGCTGCAGCTTGAACGACTTGGCATAGGCGGTGCGAAACGCCGTGTCGCGCGGCGTGTTCAGGCCGTCTGCATAGTGCAGCGTGGTCAGCATGCCTTGCGCCGATTCGCCTTGCGCGTCGAGCGTGCCGTCGGTCAGGAAGCCGGGGCCGTACAGCGGAATGGTCTTGTTCAGGCCCGCGGCCTGGTAGTCCTTGACGAACTTCACCGCGCCGCCGCCGGCGAAGAAGGCGTACACCGCATCGGGCTTGGCCGCCGCGATCTCGGTCAGCAGCGCCTGGAATTCCACGTTGGGGAAGGGCAGCGTGAGCTGCTTGTCGACCTTGCCGCCGTTCTTCTCGAAGCCTTCCTTGAAGCCGTTGACCGACTCGTCGCCGGCCGCGTACTTCCAGGTGATGGTCATCGCCTTCTTCTTGCCCTGCTGCTTGGCTGCGACTTCGCCCATGGCGTAGGCCGGCTGCCAGTTGCTGAAGGAGCTGCGGAAGATGTTGGGCGCGCACATCGGACCCGTGACGGCGTCGGCGCCGGCGTTGGGCACGATCAGCACGGTGCCGCTTTCCTTGGCGGCCTTGGCCATGGCCATGGCCACGCCCGAGTGCACGGTGCCGACGATGACGTCGACGTTGTCGCGCTTGATGAGCTTGTTGACGTTGTCGGTGGCCTTGGCGGGGTCGGACTCGTCGTCGACCTTGAAGTACTCGATCTCGCGGCCGGCGAGCTTGCCGCCCTGCTCGTCGACGTACAGCTTGAAGCCGTTCTCGATGGCGACGCCCAAAGCGGTGTAGGTGCCGCTGTAGGGCAGCATCAGGCCGACCTTGAGCTTGCCGGTGCCCTGGGCGCCGGCGGCCGAGGCCAGGGCGGCAAAGGCGATGGCGGTGAGTGCCAGCCGTGCGGTGCGAATGGTCATGGTGTCTGTCTCCTGTTTTTGGTGATGAAAGAAGTGGTCGCGACGATGACACGATCCGGCTGATCGCGATGCGGGGAATGCCCGCATTCGGGGATCTCGAGCAGCTGCGTCGTGGGCACGCGCGCAGCGATGTCGCGGATCTGCGCGAGCGTGCCGTATTCGTCGTCGATGCCCTGCACGGCGAGCACCGGGCAGCGGATGGTGTCGAGCTCGGCCTCGATGTTCCAGTCGCGAAACGGCGGGTGCAGCCAGATGCGGTTCCAGCCCCAGAAGGCGGAATCGGCGCTGTCGTGGTAGCGGCCCAGCTTCTTCGGCAGGTCGGTGTTCAGGTAGGCGGTGCGCGCGATCTCGATGTTCGCGACGGTCTTGTCTTCCACGAAGATGTGCGGCGCGAGCACCACCAGGCCTGCGACCTTGTCGGGGAAGCGCGAGGCGTACAGCAGCGAGATCGAGCCGCCGTCGCTGTGGCCGAAGAGCCAGGGCTTGTCACCGTCGAGCTTCAATGCGGCGAAGAGCGCGGGCAGAACTTCGTGCGCCTGGCGGTGCATGAAGTCGACGTCCCAGGTCTCGTCGTCGGCACGCGGTGTGGAGCGGCCGTAGCCGGGGCGCGAGAACACCAGGCCGCGGGTGTTGGCGGCTTCGCAGACCTGCGCGGGGAAGTCCTTCCACATGGCGACGGAGCCGAGGCCTTCGTGGAGGAAGACGATGAGGGGGGCGTCGGTGCGCTCGGGGGCGATCCACTGGCATTCGATGTGGACCGTGCGGCCGCGCCAGTCGATGGTGGCGAACTCGGGGCTCATGGTTTTGCTCCTTCCCCCTTTGGGGGAAGGCCGGGATGGGGGCAAGCGGCGCTGGCAGAGGCAGTGCTTGTGCAAATGCCGCTTGCCCCCACCCCAGCCCTCCCCCGGGAGGGGTGGGAGCAAGACAAAGACAGGGCTCCTGTCATGCCTGCTTTTCCTTCTCACGCAACCTGAACCGCTGAATCTTCCCCGTCGCCGTCTTCGGCAGCTCGCTCACGAACTCCAGGAAGCGCGGGTACTTGTACGGCGCGAGCCGTTCCTTCACGAAGGCCTTCAGCTCTTCCTCGGTCGCCGTGCTGCCGTCCTTCAGCACCACGAACGCCTTGGTCTTCGTCAGCCCTTCGGCGTCTTCCTTGCCGATGACGGCGACTTCGAGCACCGAGGGGTGCTGCATCAGCGTGGCCTCGACCTCGAAGGGCGACACGTAGATGCCGCTGACCTTCAGCATGTCGTCGCTGCGGCCTGCGTAGGTGAAGTAGCCGTCGGCATCGCGCGTGTATTTGTCGCCGCTCTTGGTCCAGCCGCCCTGGAAGGTGTCGCGCGACTTCTCTCGGTTGGTCCAGTACATCAGCGCCGCGCTCGGGCCGCGGATGTAGAGGTCGCCGATCTCGCCGTCGGCCACGGGGCGGCCGTCTTCGCCGCGCAGCTCGATGTCGTAGCCCTCCACCGGCTTGCCGGTGGTGCCGTAGCGCACGTCGCCGGGGCGGTTGGAGATGAACACGTGCAGCATCTCGGTCGAGCCGATGCCGTCGATGATCTCGCAGCCGTAGTGCGCCTTGAAGCGCTGCGCGATCTCGCCGGGCAAGGCTTCTCCGGCCGACGAACACATGCGCAGCGCCACCGCGTCGCGCGCCGGAAGTCTGGGCGAAGCCAGCATGCCCGCGAAGCCCGTGGGCGCGCCGAAGAACACGGTCGGCTTGTGCTCCACCCAGCGGCGGAAGGTGGCGTCGGGCGTGGGCCGCTCGGCCATCAGCACCACGGTGGCGCCCACCGACAGCGGGAAGGTCAGCGCATTGCCCAGGCCGTAGGCGAAGTACATCTTGGCGGCCGAGAAGCACACGTCGTTCTCGGTCAGGCCGAGCACGGGCTTGCCGAACAGCTCGGCCGTCCACCACAGGTTGGCGTGCGTGTGCACCGTGCCCTTGGGCTTGCCGGTGGAGCCGGAGGAATAGAGCCAGAAGCCGGGGTCGTCCGACGCCGTGGTCACGGGCGCGGCCATGGGCTCGACGGCGGCGAGCGCGGTGTCGAACGCTTTGGCGTTTTCAGGCAATGCACCCACCGGCTGCGACACGAACAGCGTCTGCACCTCATGGCCGCCGCGCGACATCGCGTCCTGCAAGGTCGGCAGCAGCGCGCCCGACACCAGCACGGCCTGCGCGCGGCTGTGGTCGAGCATGTAGGCGTAGTCGTCGGGCGTGAGCAGCGTGTTGACGGCGACCGGCACCACGCCGGCATACAGGCAGCCGAGAAAGCTCACGGGCCAGTCGCTGCTGTCGAGCATCAGCAGCAGCACGCGTTCTTCGCGGCGAATGCCCGCTGCCTTCAACGCGGCGGCCAGGCGGCGCGCCCGGTCTTCGAGCTGGCCGTAGCTCAGCGTGCCGCGGTCGTCGATGTAGGCAATGCGTTCGGCGCGGCCGCGGTTGAGGGCGAACAGGTGCTCGGCGAAGTTGAATCGTGGGGGCAGGGTCATTTGTTTGTCTCCTTCGGCCGCTTTTTGTGTTTCTTCTAGAGGCCCAGTGCCGCGAGCACGCCGGGGCTGGCCTGCACCGCGGTGCGGCGGTGATAGAAGTCGAGCGCGCGCAGGCCGCCCAGTTCGGCGCCGCCGCCCGCGCGGCCGGGGCCGCCGTGCAGCGACATCGGCATCACGTTGCCGTGCCCGGTCTGGGCTTGCGCCACTTCGGGCGTGATGACGTGCACGCGGCCGTGGCTCGGTGCGACAGACAGCGCGGCTTGCGCCAGCGCGGCGTCGTCGCTGCCGTACAGCGAGGTGACGAGCGAGCCTTGACCCCGGTGGGCGAGCGCGATGCCATGCGCGAGGTCGCGATAGGGCAGCAGCGTGGCGACGGGGCCGAACACTTCCACGTCGTGCACGCGTTGCGCCGCATCGGCATCGCGCGCGCCCAGCAGCACGGGGCCGATGCAGGCGGCCACCTTCGGGTCGGCATCGACCAGGGGCTTGTTGCGGCTGTCGTGCAGCACGGTGGTCTGTGCGGCCAGCGCGTCGAGGCCGTCGCGCACCGCGTTCAGCTGCGCGCGGCTCACGAGCGAGCCCATGCGCACGCCTTCGTTGCGCGGGTTGCCGACGCTGATGCCCGCGAGCTTGGCGCCGATGGCTTCGGCGGCCGCGTCGTACACCTCGGCCGGCACCAGGATGCGGCGGATGGCGGTGCACTTCTGGCCCGACTTGACGGTCATTTCGCGCACCACTTCGCGCACGAGCAGGTTGAAGGCCTCGCTGCCGGGCGCGGCGCCGGGCAGCAGCAGGGCGCTGTTGAGGCTGTCGGCCTCGATGTTCACGCGCACCGAGCGTTCGGTCACGGCGGCGTGCGAGCGGATCACCGCGGCCGTCTCGGCCGAGCCGGTGAACGAGCCCACGTCGAAGGGCTGCAGCGCGTCCATCAGGCCGGCCGAACTGCCGCACACGATCGACAGCGCGCCGGCGGGCAGCACGCCCGCGTCGACCACGTCCTTCACCATGCGCTGCGTGAGCCAGGCGGTGGCCGTGGCGGGCTTCACGATCACCGGCACGCCCGACAGCAGCGCGGGCGCGGCCTTTTCCCACAGGCCCCACGAGGGGAAGTTGAAGGCGTTGATGAACAGCGCCACGCCGTGCGTGGGCACCTGCAGGTGCTGCGACTGGAACACCGGCTCCTTGCCGAGCTTGACCGCGTCGCCGTCGCGCAGCGCGCGCACGTCACCGAGCGTGTCTCCCCACTTGGCGTACTGGCCGACGGTGAAGATCGCGCCGTCGATGTCGACGGCCGAGTCGTTCTTCACCGTGCCGGAGTTGGCGGTGGCGATCTCGTAGTACGCGTCGCGGTTGGCCTGCAGCACCTTCACGATGGCGCCGAGCAGCCCGGCGCGCTGGCGGTAGGTCAGCGCGCGCAGCGCCTGGCCGCCCTGTTCGCGGGCGAAGGCAAAGGCCGCGGGCAGGTCGAGCCCGGTGGCGTCGACGCGCGCGAGCTCGGTGCCCAGCACCGGGTCGAACAGGGGCGTGCCGGCGCCCGATCCGCTTTGCCAGCGGCCGGCGACGTAGTTGGGGAGGAGCTCAGTCATGGGGTGAACTTGATCTGCCCTTCGGGCAAGAGATAGAGAACGAGTGCGCGGCCACTGGCCACGGTCGGGCGGTGTGCGGTGCCCGGACCGTAGACGCACCAGCCCGCGGGCCGTCCGTCGAAGGTGGCGGGGTGGTCGTCGAGCGGCATGATCAGGTCGATCTCGCCGTTCGGATGGGTGTGGTGCGGGCCGGCGATGTCCTGCATGTCGACCACGTCGACCGAGAAGCGGTGCAGCGCGTCTTCGGCCTTGAAGACGCGGCCGTACTTGATGCCGCCGCCTTCGCGCTCGCACAGCCAGCCTTCGGCCACGCCGCCGATGCAGGCCTGGCGCAGCTGCTCGAAGCTGGCGCTGCCCGCGCCGTGGGTGGCGTTGAGCCACTGGTCGAGCGTGCCGTCGAGCGGCTTGCCGGCGATTTCTGCCGTCAGGCCGGCGATCAACTGGTGAAATGCTGCCTTGCCTGAGATGGCTGGGTTGCTGCTGTCGGACATCGGGGGGCCTCGAACGGTGGAACGACCTTGCGTGATTGCTGCGTGTGCAGTATCTTGCTTGTGGCCGAACAATAAGCATCGAGACAATGAGTGTCAAGCAATATAGTGCATATATGGTGTTTACCCTGAGCGCGCACAATCCCGGCGAAGAACGAGGAATTGCATGAACGAGCATGTAGACGCGGTGCTGGCCACCGCGCCCGAAAGCGCCGCCGGCGGCAACGGCGCGGCGCCGGCCGGGGAGGCCAAGAATCCGTTGCTGGCGGCATTGGGCGACCGGGTGCGCAACCTGCGCGCGCAGCGCGGCCTCACGCGCAAGGCGGTGGCCCTGTCGGCCGACGTGTCGGAGCGCCACCTGGCCAACCTCGAGTACGGCATCGGCAACGCGTCGATCCTGGTGCTGCAGCAGGTGGCGGGCGCACTGCATTGCTCGCTGGCCGAACTGGTGGGTGACGTGACGACCAGTTCGCCCGAGTGGCTGCTGATTCGCGAACTGCTCGAAAACCGCAGCGAGACCGACTTGCGCCGCGTGCGCGTGGCGCTCGGCGAGTTGCTGGGCACGGCCTCGGTCGACCCGGCGCGGCACCGGCGCATTGCGCTCGTGGGGCTGCGCGGCGCGGGCAAGTCGACGCTGGGACAGATGCTGGCCGAAGACCTGGAGCTGCCGTTCATCGAGCTGAGCCGCGAGATCGAGAAGCTCGCGGGCTGCAGCGTGCGCGAAATCCACGACCTGTACGGCACCAACGCCTACCGCCGCTACGAGCGCCGCGCGCTCGAAGAAGCGGTGCAGATCTACAGCGAGGTGGTGATCGCCACGCCAGGCGGCATCGTGTCCGACCCGGCCACTTTCAACGAGCTGCTGGCGCACTGCACCACGGTGTGGCTGCAGGCCGCGCCCGAGGAGCACATGGGCCGCGTGGCTGCGCAGGGCGACACCCGCCCGATGGCCGCGAGCAAGGAGGCGATGGAAGACCTGCGCCGCATCCTGAACGGACGCGCCGCTTTCTATTCGAAGGCCGACCTGTCGGTGGACACGAGCGGCAAGACGCTGGCGCAGAGCTTCCAGAACCTGCGTGCGGCCACGCGCCAGTCGATGGGCCTGGGCGCCTGACTGAAATCTGAAAAAAAGCACAACAGGCATTGACTTGCCTGTATGCATGCAGCATGATGCATGTCATCGGCGCAAGAAAGTGCATTATCTTTCCTGTTCCCGGTTTCCGAACACAGCCCCACAGGAGACTTCTGCATGACCGACACCACCACGCTCCAGGCGCCCGCGCGCGTCGACTACCGCACCGAACCCGGCCAGTACCGCCACTGGTCGCTGAGCTTCGACGGCGCCATCGCGCGCCTCGTGCTCGACATTGCAGAGGACGGCGGCATCCGCCCCGGCTACAAGCTCAAGCTCAACAGCTACGACCTGGGCGTGGACATCGAGCTGAACGACGCGCTCAACCGTGTGCGCTTCGAGCACCCCGAGGTGCGCAGCGTCATCGTCACCAGCGGCAAGGACCGCATCTTCTGCTCGGGCGCCAACATCTTCATGCTCGGCGTTTCCAGCCACGCCTGGAAGGTGAACTTCTGCAAGTTCACGAATGAAACGCGCAACGGCATCGAAGACACCTCGAAGCATTCGGGCCTGAAGTTCATCGCGGCGGTGAACGGCGCCTGCGCCGGCGGCGGCTACGAGCTGGCCCTGGCCTGCGACGAAATCCTGCTGGTGGACGACCGCTCGTCGGCCGTGTCGCTGCCCGAAGTGCCGCTGCTCGGCGTGCTGCCCGGCACCGGCGGCCTGACCCGCGTGACCGACAAGCGCCGCGTGCGCCATGACCTCGCCGACATCTTCTGCACCAGCGTGGAAGGCGTGCGCGGCCAGCGCGCGGTCGACTGGCGCCTGGTCGACGCCGTGGCCAAGCCCGCGCAGTTTCCCGCCGCCGTGCAGGAGCGCGCGTCGCAGCTCGCCGCCGGCAGCGACCGCCCGGCCGATGGCAAGGGCGTGGCGCTGACCCGCCTGGAGCGCACCGACAGCGCCGACGGCATCGCGTATTCGCACGTCAACGTGCAGATCGACCGCAGCAAGCGCACGGCCACGATCACCATCAAGGCGCCCACCGGCGCGCAGCCGGCCGACATTGCCGCCATCGAGGCCGCGGGTGCCGCCTGGTGGCCGCTCGCGATGTGCCGCGAACTCGACGACGCCATCCTCAACCTGCGCACCAACGAGCTCGACACCGGCACCTGGCTGCTCAAGACCGAAGGCGACGCCGCCGCCGTGCTGGCGTCCGATGCCGTGATGTTCGCCCACAAGGACCACTGGCTGGTGCGCGAAACCATCGGCGCGCTGCGCCGCACGCTGGCGCGCCTCGATGTGTCGTCGCGCAGCCTGTTCGCGCTGGTCGAGGCCGGCTCCTGCTTCGCCGGCACGCTGGCCGAGCTGGCCTTCGCGGCCGACCGCACCTACATGCTCGCGCTGCCCGACGATGCCGACCGCGCGCCGAAGCTCACGCTGGGCGAGGCCAGCTTCGGCCACTTCCCGATGGTCAACGACCAGAGCCGCCTGCAACGACGCTTCTATGAAGAGACCGCGCCGCTGGAGGCCGCACGTGCCGCAGTCGGCAAGGCACTGGACGCCGACGAGGCCGTCAAGCTGGGCCTGGTGACGGCCGCGCCCGACGACATCGACTGGAACGACGAGATCCGTATCGCCATCGAGGAGCGTGCGGCCATGTCGCCCGACGCGCTCACCGGCCTGGAAGCCAACCTGCGCTTCGCGAGCAAGGAGAACATGAACACCCGCATCTTCGGGCGGCTCACCGCCTGGCAGAACTGGATCTTCAACCGCCCCAACGCCGTTGGCGAAAAGGGCGCGCTGAAGGTCTACGGCACCGGCGAGAAGGCCGGCTTCGACCTGAACCGCGTCTGAGCACACAACCGTCCGAACAACCCAAGGAACAACGATGAGCACGATCAACTACGGCGAGAAGATCCCCAACAACGTCAACCTCGGCGAAGACCGCACGCTGCAGCGCGCGCTCGAAGGCTGGCAGCCCAACTTCATCAACTGGTGGGACGACGTGGGCCCCGAAGGCTCGACCAACCACGACGTGTACCTGCGCACGGCCGTGAGCGTCGACCCGCAAGGCTGGGCCCAGTTCGGCCACGTGAAGATGCGCGACTACCGCTGGGGCATCTTCCTGAACCCGGGCGATGCCAACCGCGAAATTCACTTCGGCGACCACAAGGGCGAGAAGGCCTGGCAGGACGTGCCCGGCGAACACCGCGCCAACCTGCGCCGCATCATCGTGACGCAGGGCGACACCGAGCCCGCGTCGGTCGAGCAGCAGCGCCACCTGGGCCTGACCGCGCCCAGCATGTACGACCTGCGCAACCTGTTCCAGATCAACGTGGAAGAAGGCCGCCACCTGTGGGCCATGGTGTACCTGCTGCAGAAGCACTTCGGCCGCGACGGCCGCGAGGAAGCCGACGCGCTGCTGCAGCGCACCTCGGGCGACGCCAACAACCCGCGCATCCTGGGCGCCTTCAATGAGAAGACGCCCGACTGGCTGGCGTTCTTCATGTTCACGTACTTCACCGACCGCGACGGCAAGTTCCAGCTGGCCGCGCTGGCCGAGAGCGCGTTCGACCCACTCGCGCGCACCACCAAGTTCATGCTGACCGAGGAAGCCCACCACATGTTCGTGGGCGAGAGCGGCGTGTCGCGCGTCATCGCGCGCACCGCGCAGGTGATGAACGAGCTGAAGACCGACGACGCGCAGAAGATCCGCGCGGCCGGCTGCATCGACCTGGGCACCATCCAGCGCTACCTGAACTTCCACTACAGCGTGACCATCGACCTGTTCGGCGCCGACCAGTCGAGCAACGCCGCCATCTTCTACAGCTCGGGCCTGAAGGGCCGCTACGAAGAAGGCAAGCGCGACGACGACCACGTGCTCAAGGGCCAGACCTACAAGGTGCTCGAAGTGCGCGACGGCCAGCTCGTCGAGAAGGACGTGCCGATGCTCAACGCGCTGAACGAAGTGCTGCGCGACGACTTCATCAAGGACTCCGTGGCCGGCGTGGGCCGCTGGAACAAGGTGCTCGAGAAGGCCGGCATCCCGACGCGCCTGTCGGTGCCGCACAAGGCCTTCAACCGCCAGATCGGCGCGCTCGCGGGCATCAAGATGTCGCCCGAAGGCCGCGTGGTGAACGAGGTGGAATGGGCCGCCAAGCGCGACGAATGGCTGCCGAGTTCCGAAGACTTCGCTTTCGTGGCATCGTTGATGGGCCGCGTGGTGGAGCCGGGCAAGTTCGCCGGCTGGATTTCGCCGCCGGTGATGGGTATCAATCGCCAGCCGGTGGACTTCGAGTACGTTCGCTTCGGCTGATCGGTATTTCGGTATTGCTCCTTCCCCCGCTGGGGGAAGGCTGGGATGGGGGCCAGCAGCGTGACCACGACAAGCGCCGCTTGCGCCCACCCAACCCTCCCCCGAAAGGGGAGGGCTTTCAGGAGAGAACCACATGGACATGGCCGTTGAAGCCGGAGTCATCAAGCAGCACCTGATCGACCCCGAGATCTGCATCCGCTGCAACACCTGCGAGGCCATCTGCCCCGTGAACGCGATCACGCACGACGACAACAACTACGTCGTGCGCGCGGACATCTGCAACGGCTGCATGGCCTGCATCTCGCCGTGCCCCACGGGCTCGATCGACAACTGGCGCACGATGCCGCTGGTGCGCGCGTACACCATCGAGGAACAGCTCGGCTGGGAGTCGCTGCCCGGCGAACTGTCGCCCGAAGAGCTCGAAGCCGCCGGCGTGCCTGCAACGACAGCAGAAGCCGCCGAAGTGCCCGCGCAGACGCAGGCCCAGGCCGCCGCCGAAGCGACCGAGCCGGTCTTCAATTCCGCGCAGTACGGCGCCAGCGTGCCGCCCTGGTCGGCCGCGCACGCGTACACGAATCTCTTTCCGCCCAAGACCCCGACCACCGCCACGGTGGTGGGCAACTTCAATTGCACCGAGGCGGGCTTCGACAGCGAGACGCACCACATCGTGCTGGACTTCGGCGTGGTGCCGTTCCCGGTGCTCGAAGGCCAGTCGATCGGCATCGTCCCGCCGGGCGTGGACGCCATCGGCAAGCGCCACCATGCGCGCCAGTACTCGGTGGCCAGCCCGCGCAACGGCGAACGGCCCGGCTACAACAACGTCTCGCTCACCGTGAAGCGCGTGACCGAGGACCACGAGGGCGACCCGGTGCGCGGTGTGTGCTCCAACTTCGTGTGCGACCTGAAGGTGGGTGACACGGTGCAGGTGGTGGGGCCCTTCGGTTCCTCGTTCCTGATGCCGAACCACCCCAAGTCGAACATCGTGATGATCTGCACCGGCACCGGCAGCGCGCCCATGCGCGCCATGACCGAGTGGCGCCGCCGCCTGCGCAAGAGCGGCAAGTTCGAAGGCGGCAAGCTGATGCTGTTCTTCGGCGCGCGCACGCAGCAGGAGCTGCCGTACTTCGGGCCGCTGCAGTCGCTGCCGAAGGACTTCATCGACATCAACCTCGCGTTCTCGCGCACGCCGGGGCAACCCAAGCGCTACGTGCAGGACCTGATGCGCGAGCGCGCCGCCGACCTGGCCGCGCTGCTGAACGACGGCAGCAGCCACTTCTACGTGTGCGGCCTGAAGAGCATGGAAGAGGGCGTGGTGCTCGCACTGCGCGACGTGGCCAAGGATGCGGGGCTCGACTGGGACACCGTGGGCGCCGCGCTGAAGCGCGAAGGCCGCCTGCACCTCGAAACCTACTGAGCCGCGGCGGATGCAGTTCGCCGACTTCCATGCGGGCCAGGTCATCGAGGCCGGGCCCTATGTGCTCACCGAGGCCGAGCTGGTGCAGTTCGCGCGGGCCTACGACCCGCAGTGGTTCCACACCGATGCCGAAGCGGCCGCGCAGAGCCCCTTCGGCGGGCTCATCGCCAGCGGCTGGCAGACCTGCGCCATCGCGATGCGGCTGGTGGTCGATGCGGTGCTGGCGGGGTCGGAGTCTTTTGCGTCACCGGGGCTCGAGCAGGTGCGCTGGCCCAACCCCGTGCGGCCCGGCGACACCCTGCGGCTGGTGGCCGAGGTCAGCGAGGTGCGACGCTCCGAGAAGCGTCCCACGCTGGGCATCCTGCGCTGGCGCTGGCGGCTGTTCAACCAGCGCGAGCAGCTGGTGCTCGAGGTCGATGTGACCAGCCTTTTCAAGCTCAAGCCGGCGCCCTGAACGCACAAAAAAACCCGCAACGCGCGAGCGCTGCGGGTTTTCCGTGTGTGACAGACTTGATTTCTTACTTGGTCAGGTCGACGGCGCTGGAGCCCTTGGCCTTGCCGTTCGCCTTCACGCCAGCGCCCGATGCGCCCGGTGCCTTCAGGCCACTGCCGGCCGAGCCCGCGGCACCCGTCGCGCCGTTGAGCGTGCCGCCCACGGTGTTCGTCAGGCCGCCCGTGGTGTTGCCGACGGCGCCCGTGGCACCGCCCACCGCACCCGTCGCGCCGCCGAGGACGCCGCCTGCTGCGTTGCCCACGCCGCCTGCGGCATTGCCTGCACCGCCAGTGTTCGCCGAGGTGCCCGCCCCGGCGGCTGCGCCGGTGTTGGCGCCGGCGCTGCCCTGGGCTGGCGCCGTCTTCACGCCGGTCGAGGTGTTGACGTCGGCATTCACGCCCACGCCGACCCCCACGCCTTGCGCCTGCGCTGCACCGCTCACGGCCAGGAGGCCGGCGAGCAGGGCGCCGACGAAAATCTGCTTGTGTTGTTGTTGCTTCATGTGTGACTGTTCCTTTCGTTGAATGGTCACGAACCGGCTCTGGGCCAGTTCGGGTTGAACCTTCAACGTAGCGGAACGTGTCGCCGTGTGCGCGACAGTCGTCCTTGCGTGTGGGACTTGGCTGTCAGCGGGATCCGGGGCTCGTGCGTTCCCGCGGGCGCTCGGCTGCCGGCGTCAATCCAGCAGATGCGCGCTGAAGAAGGCCGTTGTCTTGCTGTTCACTTCGGGCACCTCGTGCGCGCGGTCGAAGCCCGGCGGGTCGTTCAGCATGTCGCCGATCAGCCCCGTGAGGCCCGGCGGCGGCGGTGACAGCAACGCGCCGTGTCCGCCGCTCGGCATCTGCGCAATGAGCTCGCAGCGCGGCAGGCAGGCCGCGAGCACGCGGTCGCTGTGAAAGCGCGGAATCAGCCAGCGGTCCTGCCGCGCGGTAATCAGGCCAAGCGGTACGCGCGGCGTGGCGAGCGAGGCCATGTCGAAATCGGCCGACGACGGCACGCCCGCCACGATGGCGGCGATGCGCGGGTCGGTGTGCACGCGCGGCGTGGCGTCGTCGAAGCGATGGCGAATGACCAGCAGCGCGCCCCATTTCTTGAGACCGTCGAATGGCCCGCCCGTGAGCCGCGTGATCAGGCCCACGCACGACTGGAAGTCGTCCACCAGGTTCGTCTCGCAGTGCTGCCTGAACGCAGCCGGCGACCAGCGCCCGCCCGCCAGGCTCAGTGCCGTGTGGCCGCCGGCCGACATGCCGTACATGCCGACCTTGTCGAGCCGCAGCAGCGGCGCGAAGCGCGCGTCGGCCGCGACCGCATCGATGGCGCGCGACACCTCGGCCGGGCGCATCGCCCAGCTGTCGGGGCCGGGGTTGCTGTCGTCCTTGTAGTTGTCGGCCTTGTGCTCGGGCATTGCGACGACGAAGCCCGCGTCGACCAGGCTGCGCGCCAGGTCCGCATGCACCCACGGCGCGCCGCCCGAGCCGTGCGAAACCACGACCAGCCGGCCGTTGCCGCGCACCGGCGCACCCTGCACCGCCACGTCGAGCATGAAGCGCCCGTGCCTCGTCGGCGCAGCGGCATCGCCGGACGGATAGAACACGGTGACCGGGCCGTCTCCGGCCGCGGCGGGAATTTCGGCCAGGCCCATCGTGGCGTGCACCGCGCCGGACCACAGTGCCAGCAGGCAGATGAAATACAGACTTCTTCGCATCGGACTCCTTCGTCATCGAGGGCCCATGCCCCCGGCGACACGGACGATGCAGCGCGGCGCCGCCCGCGTCTGGCCGAAACCCGCAATCTCGGTTTTCGGCCAGCAATTTCAGGATTCGGCCAGCTTCTGCTTGCGGAATTCGGTGGGCGTGAGGCCGGTGGCGGCCTTGAAGGCGCGGTTGAACGGGCCGATCGACTGGAAGCCGGCGGTCAGCGCAATGGTCAGCACCGGCAGCTCGCGCTTCGACGGGTCGGCCAGTGCCGCCATCGCTTCGGCCAGCCGGAAGCCGTTGACGAAGGTGTTGAAGTTGCGGTGCCCCAGGCGCTGGTTGATGAGGCGGCGCAGGCGGTATTCGGGCACGCAAAGCCGGGCGGCGATGCTGGCAATGCTCAGGTCTTCGCTGCGGTAGATGCGCTCGACGGCCATGGCGTGCTGGAGGGATTCGGCAAGGCGGTCTTCGGCAAGGTCTGGGGCGGGTTCGGGTTGCGCATGCGGCTCGGGTTCGGGCCGGGGCTCGGGTGCAGGCGGCGGTGTTTGGACGGGAGCTGGTGCGGCTTCTTCTTCGACCTCTTCTGCTGCTTCTTCCGTTGGCGAGCCTGGCGTCATCGCCGCCACCGCGACCGACGCTGGTGCAGCCGGAAACAGCTCCGACCCCGCCAGCCGCAACATCCGCCAGGCCACCACCGCGACGATCAGCAGCAGCATCGCCGCATCCGCCGTCGCCGACAGGTCCGACAGCTGCCCATGCGGCGAAGCCAGCCGAACGAGCAACATGCCCACGCTGTAGCCGACGCCCGTCACCACGATGAACACGCGCAGCCGGCGCCGCCCCTCCACCAGGTCCGCGCGCCACTGCGAAGCCGCCGCGATGGCGGCCAGCACCGCGAACACCAGCGGCACCGCGCGCTGCACGCCCATCGTCAGCGGCGCCAGCACCGAGGCGCTGCCCGCCACCACCGCGCAGTTGACCGCCGCCACCGCGGCCACCGCGAGCCAGGTGGCGACATGCAGCGGCCGCAGCACGAATTCGTCGTTGAACAGGGCCTGCACGAACACCCAGAACAGCACGGCATTGCCGACCGACACCGCGACAAACGGCGCCTGCCACCCGCGCGGCACGAGCGCCTCGAACAGCGGCGTGGCGCCGATGACCTGCACGCACAGGCCGAGCGCGAGCAACGCGCCCGCCCGCGCCGCCGGCAGGCGAGGGCGGTCGCGCCCGAGCATCAGCGCCAGCACGAGCAGCAAGGCCAGCAGCACGCCGCGCAGTGCGGCGTCGAGCAGGGTGGTCGGGGTGGGCGTCATGGCGGGACCGATTCTCGTGCCTGTGCGTGACGAGCGTCGCGCAAATCCGAACGCGCAAAGACCCTTCGGCATGCCATGGAAAAGTTACGCAACTAATAATGTTTCATGAAACGAGACAGCAAGCTTTCAGGCGTCCTCCACGTGCTGCTGCACATGGCCGAGATGGACGGCCCCGTCACCTCCGAGTCGCTCGCGGTCGCGATGCACACCAACCCGGTCGTCGTGCGCCGCGTCATGGCGGGGCTGCGGCAGGCGGGGTTCGTGAGCTCGGCCAGGGGCCACGGCGGCGGCTGGGTGCTGTCGTGCTCGCTGGATGCGGTGACGCTGGGCGACATCCACAACGCCGTGGGCGCGCCCGCGCTGCTGGCCATGGGCCACCGCACCGAAAGCCCGGGCTGCATCGTCGAGCAGGCCGTGAACGCGGCGCTCGACGGCGCCTGCCAGGAGGCCGAGGCCTTGCTGCTGCGGCGTTTCAACAGCATCACCCTGGCAGACCTGTCCAGGGACTTCCATCGCCGCATGACAGGCGGCAGTTTCACCTTGAAGGACATCGAACATGCGGCATGACGCCCTGATCGTGGGCGGCAGCTTTGCCGGCCTTTCCGCTGCCATGCAACTGGCCCGTGCGCGACGCAGGGTGTGCGTCGTCGACGCGGGCGCGCCGCGCAACCGCTTCGCCGCCCAGTCGCACGGCTTCTTCGGGCAGGACGGCATGCCGCCTCTGAAGATGATTGCCGACGCGCGCGACAAGCTGCTCGCATACCCGACGGTCGAATTCGTCCAAGCCAGTGTCGTGGCCGCGAGCGCCGACGGCGCCGACGGATTCACCGCCACGCTGGACAACGGCGAACAGCGCTCGGCCCACAAGCTGCTGCTGGCCTTCGGCGTGCAGGACGGCCTGCCGGACATTCCCGGCGTGCGCGAGCGCTGGGGCACCAGCGTGCTGCATTGCCCCTACTGCCACGGCTACGAGTTCAGCGGCCGGCAGTTGGGCCTGCTGTTCGCCGGCGCGCTGCCGCCGGACCATGCGCTGCTGATCGCCGAGTGGGGGCCGGTCACGTTGTTCATGAACGGCAGCGACGCGCTCGACGCCGAGGTGCGCGCGAAGCTGCAGGCGCGCGGCGTGACCATCGAGCCGGGGCGCGTCGCCGGCCTCGAAGGCGCGGGAACCGACCTGGCCGGCGTGTGGCTAGGCGACGGGCGGCGGGTGCCGATCGAGGCGCTGTACGTGGTGCCGCGCACCCGGCCCGCCAGCCCGCTGGCCGGGCAGCTCGGCTGCGCCTTCGACGACGGCCCGCTCGGCCCGGTGCTGCGCGTCGACGCCATGAAGATGACGACCGTGCCCGGCGTGTACGCAGGGGGCGACCTCGCCATGGCCTTCACCAACGCCACGCTGGCCTCCGCCGACGGGCTCTCGGCCGGCGTGTCGCTGCATCGGTCGCTGGTGTTCGAGGCCTGATTTCACTTTTTTTCGTGGATTCGGCAAAAACGGCCCAAGACCACCCTATAATCTGAGGCTGTCGCGGGAATAGCTCAGTTGGTAGAGCGCAACCTTGCCAAGGTTGAGGTCGAGAGTTCGAGACTCTTTTCCCGCTCCAAATCGCGCAAAAAGGCCACCTCACAAGGGTGGCCTTTTTCATTGGCGCTCCGGTTCAGCCCCTGGCTGCCAACACCGTCCCCCGGCTCTCCCCGAACCCGATGCGCGCATGCCCGGGCTTCTCGCACCAGCCGCGCAGCAGCACCGCGTCGCCGTCTTCCAGGAAGCTGCGCTGCTCGCCATTGGCCAGCGTCACCGGGCTTTGCCCCGCGCGCGCCAGCTCGATGATGGCGCCGGCCTCGCCCTCGCCGGGCCCCGAGATCGTGCCGCTGCCGAACAGGTCGCCCGGGTTCAGGCTGCAGCCGCCCATCGTGTGGTGCGTGACCATCTGCGCCACGCTCCAGTACTGGTGCCTGAAGCTGGTGGCCGACAGGCGCGACGGCCCGGTGTTTTCCTTGCGTGCCTTCTCGCTTTCGAGCCACACCTCCAGCCGGATGTCGAGCGCGCCGCTTTCGCGGTTGGCGGCGTTCTCCAGGTATGCCAGCGGTTGCGGCTCGTTCGCGGGCCGCGTCCAGGCTTGCCGGTAGGGCGCGAGCGCCTCCATGGTCACGATCCACGGCGAGATGGTGGTGGCGAAGTTCTTCGCCAGGAAGGGCCCGAGCGGCGCCATCTCCCAGAACTGGATGTCGCGCGCCGACCAGTCGTTGAGCAGGCAGATGCCGAAGATGTGTTCCCCGGCGCGCTCGAGCGGAATCGGTTCGCCCTGCGCGTTGCCCGTGCCGATCCACACGCCCAGCTCCAGCTCGTAGTCGAGCCGTGCGCAGGCCTGGTAGGTGGGCGCCTTCGCACCCGGTGCCATCGATTGCCCCATCGGCCGGTGAAAGCGCTGCCCGCTCACGCCGATGGTCGACACGCGCCCGTGGTACGCGGTGGGAATCCAGCGGAAGTTGGGCGTCACGTCGCCGTCGGGGTTCATCAGGCGGCTGATGTTCAGCGCATGGTCGATCGAGGTGTAGAAGTCGGTGTAGTCGCCGATGCGCGCGGGCACCGTGTATTCGACCTCGCCCTGCGGCACCAGGCACGTGCGCACCGCCTGCACGGTGGCATCGGGCGCGTCGTGCTTCAGCAGGTCGAACAGCGCGTGGCGCAACACCCGCCATGCGCCGCCGCCAAGCGCGAAGAAGTCGTTCAACGCAGGCAACGCGGCCGCGCGCGCCGCATCGAGTGCCGGGCCGTCGAGCTGCCGGGAGCCGACCAGCGCCGCCAGGTCGAGCACCTGGTCGCCGATGGCCACGCCGCCGCGAAACGCCTCTGTGCTGCCCGCGCGGCGGAACACCGCATGCGGCAGGTTCTGGATCGGAAAGTCGCTGCCCGCGGCATGGGCCGATTCGACCCAGCTGCGTGCGTCGGCGTCGTGCGTGTGATTGAGCGCGTTCATCAAATGCCCCTTACACGGATGCCATCAGCGCGTCGTCGAAGATCGCGACCGCGCGCGTCCACCCCGCCGATGCGCCGCGGATCTTGTGCGGGAAGCAGCTGATGAAGAAGCCCGTGGGCGGCAGCACCTCCAGGTTGTGCAGCTTCTCGATGTGGCAGTAGCCGATGTCGCGCCCGGCCTTGTGGCCCTCCCAGATCAGCGAGGCGTCCTGCGTCTCGCCGTACTTCTTCGCGGTGTGCACGAAGGGCGCGTCCCAGCTCCAGGCGTCGGTGCCCGTCAGGCGCACGCCGCGCTCCAGCAGGTACATGGTGGCTTCGTAGCCCATGCCCGCGCCGGCGGACACGTAGTCGTTGTGGCCGTAGCGCGAGCCGGCGCGCGTGTTGACCACCACGATTTCCAGCGGGCTCAGCGTGTGGCCGATGCGCTGCAACTCGGCCTCGACGTCGGCGGCCGTCACCACGTAGCCGTCGGCGAAGTGGCGGAAGTCGAGCTTCACGCCCGGCTGGAAGCACCATTCGAGCGGCACGTCGTGGATGGCGATGGCGGGCTTCTTCTCGCCCAGCGCCTTGTCCATGGTCGAGTGAAAGTGATAGGGCGCATCGAGGTGCGTGCCGTTGTGCGTGGACAGCTGCACCAGCTCCACGGCCCAGCCTTCGCCGTCGGGCAGGTCCTCCTTCTTCAGGCCGGGAAAGAAGGGCTCGATCTGCTCGTAGGTCTGCTCGTGCGTGAAGTACTGGATCTTCGGCGCGAAGGCCGGCGGGTCGGACATCACGTCGTTTTCCAGGAAGATCGAGAGGTCGACGAATTTGCGTGGCATGGGAAGGCTCCTTGTGTCTTCGTGTGGGAATAAGGAATCAGGGCTGCTGCCAGCGCAGCAGGCGTTGCTCGGCAAAGGCCAGCAATGCATTGCTCACGAAGCCGATGAGGCCGAGCAGCACGATGCCGGCGAACAGGTCGCTGGCGCGAAAGGCGCGCGCGGCCAGAAGAATGGCCTGGCCCAGGCCGCTTTGCGAGGCGATCATTTCGCCCACCACCGCCACGATGAGCGCGATGGTCAGCGCCAGGCGCATGCCGGCCAGGATGTCGGGCATGGCGTTGGGCAGGCCCATCTTCCAGATGTACGCCGCGCGCGACATCTGCAGGCAGCGCGCCACCTCCGCCAGGCGCGGCTCCACGGCCGCGAAGCCGTGCACTGTGGCCAGCAGCACCGGCCACATCGCGCCGAAGGCCACCACGAAGAGCACCATGCCGGGGCTGAGCCCGAAGATCGAAATGGCCAGCGGCAGCAACGCCGAGGCGGGCAGCGGGCGAATGAACTCCAGCGTGGGCTGCACCCACGCGCGCACCGCGGGCGACACGCCGATGGCCGCGCCCAGCACCACGCCGAACAGCGACGCGAGCAGCCAGCCTTCGACCATCCGGCCGACCGTGGCCTGCGTGAACGCCAGCAGCTCGCCCTTGCCTGCGTTCGTGCTGTCGCCCGAGAGGTTCAGCCCTTCGAGCAGGCTGGCGAGGGTGGCTTGGGGCGTCGGCAGGAACACGCGGCTGACCCAGCCCGCGTTGCTCGCGACCCACCACAGCGCGACCAGCGCGAGCAGCACGCCCAGCGAGCCGAGCCAGTCCAGGCCGAAGCGGTTCGAGCGGTTCATGACAGCACGCCCATGCGCCGCGCGACCACACGCTGCAGCAGCACCATGCCCGCGTTCACCGCGAAGCCCACCACGCCGATCCACCCCAGCCACGCGAGCATCAGCGCGGGGTCGAAGCTCTGCTGCGCGATCATCATCGCGTAACCCATGCCGTTCGGGTTGGCCGCGATCTCCACCGTCACGGCCACCACCAGCGCCACCGCCACGCCGAGCCGCAGCGCGACGAACAGGCGCGGCACGATGGCCGGCAGCACGATCTTGAAGGCCCGTTCGCGCGCCGACAGGCCCAGCACGCGGCTCACCTCCAGCAGGCGGGGCTCGATCTGCTGCACCGCCGACTGCACCAGCACCAGCAGCGGCCAGAAGGTGGCGAAGGCGACGATGGCCAGCTCCATGCGCACCCCGAAGCCGAAGCCCAGCATCGCAAGCGGAATCAGCGCCACCGAAGGCACGGGGCGCAGCACCTCGATGGACATGGACCCGAGCTGCGCCGCGCGCCGCGAGAGTCCGAGCACCAGGCCCCCTGCAATGCCGAGCACCGCCCCCAGCAGCAGACCGAGCGCAGCAGTGCCCAGCGTGAAGCCGGTGGCCTGCCACAGCGAGCCGTCCATCGCCGCGCCTGCAAAGGCCCTGGCCGCCGCGCTCGGCGGCGCGAGCGAATCGCTGCCCAGGGCGGCTGCGCGCCGCGCGTACCACTCGAATGCCGCGACCAGCAAGGCGGGAACCACCCACGGCCGCAGCCACCGGAGGACGCGGCGCTCAGTCATGGCCTTGCTCGATGAAGGCGAACAGCTCACGCCGCAACCGCAGGTACTCCGGATGCTCCTTCGTCGTGAGCTGGTCGCGCGGCCGCGGAATCTTCACGTCGATCATCCGCGCGAGGCTCGGCCGGCCCGGGCCCGGGTCGGCCTGCAGCGCGATCACGCGGTCGCCGAGGTAGATGGCTTCTTCCAGGTCGTGCGTGACGAACAGCACCGTGAGCCCGTCGTCGCGCACCAGCCGCGCCAGCTCGTCCTGCAGGCTCTGCCGCGTGAGCGCGTCCAGCGCGCCGAAGGGCTCGTCCATCATCATCAGCTCGGGCTGCTGCGCGAGGCAGCGTGCAATCTGCGCGCGCTGCTGCATGCCGCCCGACAGCTGCACCGGAAACTTCTGCGCATGCTTCGCAAGGCCGACCTTGCCCAGCACCTCGGCGATGCGCGGCGCGCGTTCGGCCGCCGGCACGCCGGCCGCTTCGAGCGCCAGGCTCACGTTGCCCTCCACCGTGCGCCAGGGCAGCAGCGCGCGGCCGTAGTCCTGGAACACGAAGGCGACTTCGCGCGAGGGTTCGGTCATCTTCACGCCGTTGCGTCGCACGTCGCCCGCGCTGGCCGCGACGAGCCCGCTGGCCGCGCGCAGCAGCGTGGTCTTGCCGCAGCCGCTCGGGCCGACGATGCAGACGAACTCGCCGCGTGCCACGTCGAACGAGGTGGGCGACAGGATCTCGCGTCCGCCCAGGCGGATGGCAACGCCGTCGAAGCGCAGGAAGGGGGTGGCCTGCATCGCGGGGCCGGCCTGCGAAGGGAAGCCGTTCGCCGACAGCGCGGCGCGCGCGGTGACAGGTGCGGGTGCCGAGATCACTTGGCCACCAGCTTCGTCACGTCGATGTTGGTCTTGAGCATGTCCTGCTCCTTCATCAGCCCGGTCCAGTAGGCGAGCTGCTTCTCGGTCACGACCGGCCCGGGCGGCGAGACCTGCACCTTGGCCAGCACCTCGGGCGGCAGCTTGATGTACTTGCCGATGGCCGCGCGCACCCTGGCGTCGTTCTTCGCCTGCTGCATGAACGCGGCGGATTCGACCAGCGCCTCGCGAAAGGCGCGCGCCGCGCCCGGGTTCTTCGCCACCCATTCGCGCTTGGCCGCATGCACGATGGTCTGGTTGTTCTCGGGCAGGAAGGTCGAGTAATACGAAGCCACGTAGCCCGCGCCGCTTTCGGTGATGCGGCTCATGAACGGGTCGGCCGACACCACTGCGTCGACCGAGCCGCCGCGCAGCAGGTCGGCATGCTGAGGGAACGCGGCCTCCACGAAGTTGACCTTGCGGTAGTCCACGCCGCTGTCCTTCAGCCAGGCGCGAAAGGTCACGTGCAGGAAGGCGCCCAGGCCCGGCACGCCGATCTTCTTGCCCACGCAGTCCTGCGGGCCCTTGATGCCGGAGCCCGCGCGCGCCACCAGGCCGAAGCCGGTGATGGTCTTCGACGTGAGCCCGCCGCCGGCCACCAGCACCAGGTCGAGGCCGCCGTCCACCGCCTGCAGGAACACCGAGGGCGTGGGCCCGCCGATCTGCAGCGAGTCGGACTGCAGCGCCGCGGGAATGGTCGAGTTCAGGGGAATGAACTTGAGCTCCACGTCGAGGTTGCGCTTCTTGAAGTACCCCTCTTCGGCCGCCACGAACACCGAGGCGAAGTCGGTCACGGCGGTGTAGCCGAACACGACCTTCGTGTTGGCCTGCGCGAAGGCGGGCAGCGCGGCGGCGGCCGATGCCGCGGCCAGCGCCGACAGCAGGGTGCGCCGTTTCATCGTGGGGGTCTTCGTCATGTCTTCTGTCTCCTGGGAGTGGTCTTCGTGCGTGGGGTCTTGACGGTCTTCGGGCGCGGCAGCGCGGCGCGCAGCCCGCCGACGATGAAGCTCACCAGCATCGGCGCCACGGCCGGGTCGGCGCGCTTGTTCTCGCCGCGCGACAGCCGCTCGATGCGGGTGTCGTTCAGGTGATGCAGCAGCGAGCCCAGCGCGAACTGGTAGCCCCAGGCGGCCTGGCTGCGCGTGGCGTGCGGCAGCGCGGTGTGCAGCGCGTCGATGTAGGCCTCGGCCAGCGGGTCGAAGTAGGCGCGCAGCACGCGGTCGGCCTCCTCGGTGGCGTGGTACAGCTCGCGCGCCACCAGCAGTGCGTAGTACTCGCCCTCGGCGCTCGCGCGCAGTGCCAGCACGGGCGCGGTGAAGGCATCGATGATGCGCGGCAGCGTGCGCGCGTCGTCGGGGACTATGTCCACTGCGGCCAGGCCGGCCAGCCGCGCCTCGATGGAGTGGCCCCAGTGCTCGAAGATGGCGTGAAACAGCTCGTGCTTCTGGCCGTAGTAGTAGCCCACCAGCGCCAGCGGCACGCCGGCCTCCTCGGCAATCTGGCGGATCGTCACCACGTGGTAGCCGTGACGCGCAAAAAGCTTCTCGGCCGCCAGCAGGATCGCCTGCTTGCGGTCGGGCCGCGCAGTCTCGGGGGCGACTGCGGCGGAACTCGGCGTCGGGGTGCGCGAGGCGCTGCGCCTTGCGGTGGGTGTGCGGGTGCTCATCGGGGCGTATTGAACGCTTGTACAAATACATTGAACACGCGTACAAACCCTGAGGTCAACCCTCATTGAGCACGGTCGTTCGCGGCGCTACGCTCGTGCCATGGCCGTTCCCAACATTCCCCAGATCCGTCTGTATCAAAACTGGCTGCGCGACACGCGCGGCCTCTCGTTCGACAGCTACGACGCGCTGTGGCGCTGGTCGGTCACCGACCTCGATGCTTTCTGGCAGAGCCTGTGGGACTACGCCCGCATCGAGTCGCCCACGCCGCACACCGCGGTGCTCGCCGAATCGCGCATGCCCGGCGCGCGCTGGTTCCCCGGCGCCCAGGTCAACTACGCGCGCGAGGTGCTGCGCCATGTCGACGCGGCACATGCGGCCGGCATGCCCGCCATTGTGAGCGACAACGAGCGTGGCGAGGTGCGCGAGATGTCGTGGCCCGAAATGCGCCGCCAGGTCGCTTCGGCCGCGCTCACGCTCAAGTCGCTGGGCGTGCAGCGCGGCGACCGCGTGGCCGCCTACATGCCCAACGTGCCCGAGACCATGGTGGCCTTCCTGGCGTGCTCCAGCATCGGCGCCGTGTGGAGCGTGTGCGCGCCCGACATGGGCACCGCCGCCGTGGCCGACCGCTTCCGCCAGATCGAGCCCAAGGTGCTGATCGCGGTGGACGGCGTGCACTACGGCGGCAAGGCGCTCGACCGCAGCACCGTGCTGCAGGAACTGCGCGCGCAGCTGCCGAGCGTGAAGAAGCTGGTGCTGGTGAAGACGCCCTACGCCGCGCAGACGGTGCCGCACGACGTCGAATGGCTGCACGCCATCGACCGCTACGACGACAGGGTCGCCGCCTTCGAGCCCGAGTGGCTGCCCTTCGACCACCCGATCTGGATCGTCTATTCGAGCGGCACCACCGGCCTGCCCAAGCCCATCGTGCACGGGCAGGGCGGCATCATCCTCACCATGCATGCCTGCGGCCTGCACAACGACGTGGGCGCGAGCTACGGCGCCAACAACTTCGGCGAGCGCTACCACTGGTACAGCTCCACCGGCTGGGTCATGTGGAACTCGCAGCTCTCGGGCATGGCCTTCGGCGCCACCATCTGCATCTACGACGGCAACCCGGCCGGCAGCAAGGACAAGCCCGACTGGGGTGTGCTGTGGCGCTTCGTGGCGCGACACAAGGTCACCTTCTTCGGCGCGGGCGCGGCCTATTTCACCAACTGCATGAAGGCCGGCCTGGTCGCGAAAGACTGCGGCGACCTGTCGCGCGTGCGTGCGCTCGGCAGCACCGGCTCGCCGCTGCCCGAAGAGGTGCAGCGCTGGGGCTCGCAGCAGGTGCTCGACGCGGGCTCCCCGGATGTGTGGTGGTGCAACATCTCGGGCGGCACCGACTTCTGCGGCGCCTTCGTCGGCGGCAACCGCGAACTGCCCGAAGTGCCGGGCCAGATGCAGTGCCGCGAACTCGGCCATGCGGTCGAGGCCTGGAACGAGGGCGGGCAGAGCGTCGTCGGCGAGGTGGGCGAGCTGGTGTGCACCCAGCCCATTCCGTCGATGCCGCTCTACCTGTGGGGCGACGAAGGCAACGCGCGCTACCTGTCGAGCTACTTCGACACCTACCCGGGCGTGTGGCGCCACGGCGACTGGATCAAGATCGGCGAAGACGGCGGCTGCGTCATCTACGGCCGCAGCGACGCCACCATCAACCGCCAGGGCCTGCGCATGGGCACCAGCGAGATCTACAGCGCGGTCGAGGCACTGCCCGAGGTGCTCGACTCGATGGTGGTCGACCTGGAGTACCTGGGCCGCGACAGCTACATGCCGCTGTTCGTGGTGCTGCGCCCCGGCGTGGCGCTGGACGACGCGATGCGCACGCGGCTGAACAACGCCATCAAGACCTCGCTGTCGCCGCGCTTCGTGCCCAACGACATCTTCCAGGTGGCCGAGATTCCGCGCACGCTGTCGGGCAAGAAGCAGGAGCTGCCGATCAAGAAGCTGCTGCTGGGCCAGCCGATCGAGAAGGTGGTCAACCGCGAGGCCATGGCCAACCCCGCGAGCCTCGACTGGTACGTGGCCTTTGCCGCGCAGCGCGCTGCCGCGGCCTCGGAAGCCGCAGCAGCCTAGGACGTCAGCAGCTCGTAGAGCACCATGCGCGTCTGCCGGCCGCGCAGCTCCACCAGCTCCTCGATGCGCCGCGTGTGCAGGCGGCCTTGCAGCCCGGCGAAGGTCACCTCCGACATCAGCATCTGCGTGCCCAGCTGCTTGTTGATGCCCTCGATGCGGCTCGCCACGTTGATGACGTCGCCGAAGGCCGTGTAAGACAGCCGGTCGTTCGAGCCCAGCACCCCCGCGATCACCGTTCCGGTATGGATGCCCACGCGCGTGCGGAATTCGGGCAGCCCCTGTGCCAGCCACTTGCGGTTGAGCTCGCTCATTTCCACATGCAGCTCGAGCGCCGCCAGGCAGGCCTTGTGTTCCGCGTCGGGCAGGTCGGCCGGCGCGCCCCACAGCACCATGATGCCGTCGCCGATGAACTTGTCGACCACGCCGCCGTGCCGCGCGAACACGCCGGTGGCCAGGTTGAAGTACTCGGTCAGCATGCCCACCAGCACGTCGGTGTCCAGCGACTCCGAGATCGAGGTGAAGCCTTCCACGTCGGTGAACATCACCGTGATACGGCGCGGCGAGCCGTTGGGCGCGAGCGCATGGCCCTCGGCGATGAGCTGGTTGATCACGTCCACCGGCACGAACTTGCTGAACGCCTTCAGGCTGCGCGCCGAGTCGTCCAGGGCCTGGTCCAGATGCTGGATTTCCAGCACGCGGCTCGGCTCGCGCGGCAGGTTGTCCAGTTCCAGCAGGCCGATGCGCCGCGCGATGTGCGAGAGGTTCTCCACCGGCGAGGTCACCAGCTTGGACAGCTTCAGCGACATGAGCAGCGCCATCGCCAGGAAGACCAGCGCCAGCAGCAGCCCCCACAGCACCGCGCGGTGCAGGTCGCCCAGCAGCATTTCCTCGGGCACCCAGCTCACCAGCTGCCAGCCGGTGGCGGGAATGCGCGAGGTCTGCACCAGGTAGCGGCGCCCTTCGTGGGCGAACGAAAACGCCGTGGCGGTGCCGCTGCCGGCGGTGCCGTCGGCCACCATGTGCGCGTGCAGTGCGCCGAGCACCCCGGTCGGCGCGTCCAGCTTGTGCAGCACGCCCGGCATGTCGCTGCGCGCGAGCACGCGGGCGTCCGAGCTCAGCAGCGCGCTGTCGCCGTAGCCGCCGCTGCTGAACTGCCGCACGAAGTCGGAGAGCCGCCCCAGCGACACGTCGCCCGCCACCACCAGCGCCTGCGCGCTGCTGTCCGCGTAGCGGCGCTTGCTGGGCAGCGCGTAGGTCACGCCCAGCTCCTGCGCGGCCGCGAACACATAGGGCCGCGTCCAGACCGGGCCCTGCGTCTTGCTGGCCTGCAAGTACCAGCTGCGCTGCGTCGGGTCGTAGCTGCTGCGGTAGGACGCGATGCGCTGCGTGGCGTAGCGCTGCTGCACGTCGGCCTCGGCGTCCAGCGGCAGCTTGTACTGCCAGGTTTCCGTGGTGAAGCCCTGGCCGAGCTCGATGTGGCGCATGGCAGGCACCGGGTAGCGCAGGGCCATCAGCATCTGGCCGCGCTCGTTGCTCACGTAGATGCTGTCGAGCTCGGGCGACTGCTGCAGCAGCGTCCACAGCAGCTCGGACGTGTGTTCCACCTGGTCGCCCGCGGGCCGCAGGCTGGGTGCGGTGCCCACCGCGTTGATGACCGACTCGGCCTTCTGCAGGAAGGCCCGCACCTTGTCCTCGGTGCGGTCGTGGTTGGACTTGTGCGCGGACACGCCGATGCGCGACACCAGCCGCTGCGAGCCCCAGTAGCCCAGCGACACCAGCAGCAGCGACTGGGCCAGGGCCACGGCACTGACGATGGAGCCCACGTCGACCCTGAAGCGCCGCGAACGCCCGGGCGGTGGGGCCGCTGTCGAGGCGGCGGCGGCGGGTTCTATCGACGGCCTTCCAGCCGCGGCCGGATGTCCGGACGTGTTCTTGTGCATACAGCTCCCTGGCAACCATCGGACACACCCGCGACGCGAAGGCCGCGGGTCGGCCTGCAGGGAGCCCACGGCCCCGATCGTGTGTGTCAGGGATCCTGGTGGGTGCCGCAGGCGGGCGAGATTTTCGCTCGTCTTCGCGAATGGCGTGTCTCAGGCCTGTCTAGACCGCAGCGGCCGCGGGGCGGGCCGTGCGCGAAGCCGCTCAGCGTGCGTCGTGGAAGATCAGGCCCAGCGTGTGCCGCCGGCCCGCGCGCAGCCGGCTCACGCCGTGGCGCATCGTCACGCGGTAGCTGCCTCGCGTGCCCGCCACCGGCCGCTGGTTGACTGCGAAGATCACCGCCTCGCCCTGCGCGAGCGACACCACCTCGGCGCGCGACTGCATGCGCGGGCGCTGCTCGGTCAGCACGAACTCGCCGCCGGTGAAGTCCTGCCCCGGAACGCTCAGCAGCACCGTGAGCTGCAGCGGAAACTGCAGGTCGCCGTACAGGTCCTGGTGCAGGCAGTTGTAGTCGCCTTCGTCGTAGCGCAGCAGCAGCGGCGTGGGGCGCAGCTGGCCTGCGGCGTGGCAGCGCGCCAGGTAGGCCGCGTGGTCGGGCGGGTAGTCGGCCGGCTGACCCATGGCGGCGGCCCACGCGTTGGCCAGCGGCGCCAGCCGTTCGTACAGCGCGCCGCGCCATGCCGCGAGCTTCTTCGGCAGCGGGTAGGCAAAGTACTGGTACTCGCCCTGGCCGAAGCCGTGGCGCTGCATCACGACGCGGCTGCGAAAGCGCTCGCCCTCGTCGTACATCGCAATGAGCGCGGCACATTCCTCGGGCGTGAAGAGGGGGCCGGCGACGGCGCAGCCGCGGGCGCCAAGGTCGGTTTCGATGCGGGGCCAGTCGAGGGCGGCGATGGTGCGCACAGGGGGGGCGGAGGTTTGCATGGGGCCAGTGTCCGGGCGGCGGGCGGGCGATGCTGGCCGTTTTCGGACGCGATGCCAGCGGCGAGCGGGCGTTCGTTCAAGGGCGGTCGCTGTGCGTCCCGCGGGATGCCCTTGGAAGCAAGGCCTTGATATGTTTGCGCAGCAGTGCCGGAGGGACCGAAGGCGCCATCTGCAGCATGTCCATGCACCTTTCCATGCGGCCGGGCCGCTGCAGCAAGGCATCGGCCGCTCTTGCAAGGTCGGTGTCGATGCTGTCGCCGTAGGCCAGCCGGGCCTTGTCTGTTGCGTGCTGGCGCAGCGTTTTGCCGGGCCGCATCATGGCCAGGTCGATCAGGTCCCGGCTGAACACGCTGTCGTCGGCCCAGCGGTCGGAATTGGCGAGCAGCTTGCTTGCTGCCATGTCCAGGGGCGTGAGCGTGGCGATGCCGCAGATGCGGTCGGCGGCACCCGGCGCTTCGAGCGCGATGCGTGCCTCGAGCACGATTTCGAACTTGAGCTCCGTGCCGTCCACGCGAACGAGGGTTCGGATTCCGTATTGGTCGGCGCGTACTTCGCGTGCCTGCTGCAACTGGCCGCCATCGCGGGCGAGTGCGCGCAGGCCTTCGCTGCCGGTGACAAGCTGCCGCAGGCAGCGATAGCCCGCCACGTCCGACACGAGAAAGTCGATGTCCACCGATTCGCGGTACTCGCCATGCCGAAGCGCGATGGCAGTGCCCCCGCCGAACAGGCAATGGTTGTCTGCCAGCAGGTCGGCATTCAGCGCGGCGAGCACCTCGGCCACGCGGCGATGGTGTGCGCGTTCAAACATCCAGGGGCTTGCGACCGAGCGTGCGGGCCAGCTCGGCGAGCAACTGGCGTTCCTTGTCTTCGAGTGCCGATGGATCGGCGTGGCGCCAGTTGCGTTCGTAGGTGCCCCAGGCTTCTTCGGGGGTGAGCTCTGCGTCCGCCGGCAGTTGCCAGGCGAGACGGCGCAATTGCGGGAAATCGGCGACCCGCACGGTTGTCTTCGGCGCGCGCGCGGAAGCAGGCGTTGCAATTTCCCTGGCGCGGCCTTCGAACGGCGCAACCACCTCGACATCCAGCCCCAATGCCGCCAGCGCGTTCATGTAGGCCCCCATCGTGACGGACGGCTCCCCGCGTTCGATGCGATGCAGCGTCATGCGCGACATGCCCGCCGCCTCGGCGGTCGTGACGGCGCTGACCTTGAGTGCCTTTCGCCGAGCGTGAATGTGCCGACCGAAGGCTTCAAGGCGTTGGCCGGCTCCTTGGGAGGTGGTGGGCGCAGTGGATGGCATATACGTATCACATAATAGACATAAAGATAAAAATGTCTAGATCGAGTGACTTTTCAGTTTGCCCGACCTTGCCGCGCCTGCACTAGCAGCCAGTCGCTGAAGAACTTCAGCAAGGGCCGCTGGTCGGCGCGCTCTGGCGTGACCAGGTAGTAGTTGCGCTCGCCCGACAACGGCCGCGCGCACGCCACCACCAGGTCGCCGCGTGCCAGTTCGTCGGCCACCAGCATCGTCGGCATCAGCGCCACGCCCAGCCCGTGCGACGCGGCTGCCGCGAGGATGGAGAACAGCTCGTAGCGCGGCCCGCCGCGCGCGTTGGGCGCGTCGATCTGCTGCGCGTCGAACCACTGGCGCCAGCCGTCAGGCCGCGTGCTCTGCTGCAGCAGCGGCATCTTCGCGACGGCGGCCGGCGCCACGGCCTTGCCGCGGGGCAGCAGCGAGGGGCTGCACACCGGCACCACGTCCTCGTGCATCAGCAGCAGCGCATGCGTGCCGGCCCAGTTCTCCACCTGCGCGGGCGTGCCGGCATACAGCGCGGCGTCGAACTCGGCGTCGGCGAAGAGAAAGGGGCGGGTGCGCGTCTCGATGTGCACGACCACGTCGGGCTGCAGCGCCGCGAAGCCCTTCAGGCGCGGCATCAGCCAGCGGGTGGCGAAGGTGGGCACTGCCGCCAGCGACAGCGAGCCGCCTTCGCCCTGGTGCGCCATGGCGTCGAGCGCGTCGCGTTCCATCGCCTGCAGCCGCAGGGCCGTTTGCCGCGCGTAGGCCGCGCCGCTGGCGGTGAGCGCCACGCCGTGGCGCGTGCGGCGGAACAGCGCCACGCCCAGGAAGGCTTCGAGCGTGCCGATCTGCCGCGACACCGCGCTCTGCGTGAGGGCGAGCTCCTGCGCGGCGCGGGTGTAGCTCTCGTGGCGCGCGGCGGCGTCGAAGCACACCAGGGTCTGCAGGGGCGGGATCTTGCGTCGCATGTATGACTGGAATGTATGAATGGGAACGGTGGCTCGCCAATGAAGATGCCGCTCCAACATCTTGCAAGACATTCTACGAACGCATATCTGGGTGCGGAATCCTCGTTTGCCTCATGGGTCCTGCGTGGCTAGGATCGACCTATTCCCGTTTTTCTCTTCTTTCCCCTTTTCCGGAGACAGCCACATGGCCGCCAAAGCGCAATTCCACTGGGACGACCCCCTTCTTCTCGACCAGCAACTGACCGACGAAGAACGCATGATCCGCGACGCGGCCAATGCCTACTGCCAGGAGCGCCTGGCGCCCCGCGTCATCGAGGGCTTCCGCAGCGGTGAAACCGACCCGGCCATCTTTCGCGAAATGGGTGCACTCGGCCTGCTGGGCCCGACGATTCCCGAACAGTACGGCGGCCCCGGCCTCAACTACGTCGCCTACGGCCTGATCGCGCGCGAAGTCGAACGCGTCGACTCGGGCTACCGCTCGATGGCCAGCGTGCAGAGCTCGCTGGTGATGGTGCCCATCTTCGAATTCGGCACCGAAGGCCAGAAGCAGAAGTTCCTGCCCAAGCTCGCCACCGGCGAATGGATCGGCTGCTTCGGCCTGACCGAGCCCGACCACGGCTCCGACCCCGGCAGCATGGCCACGCGCGCCAAGAAGGTGCCGGGCGGCTACTCGCTCAGCGGCTCCAAGATGTGGATCAGCAACTCGCCCATCGCCGACGTGTTCGTGGTGTGGGCCAAGGAAGTCAGCGAAAGCGGCACGGTCGGCCCGATCCGCGGCTTCGTGCTCGAGAAGGGCATGAAGGGCCTGAGCGCCCCCGCCATCCACGGCAAGGTCGGCCTGCGCGCCAGCATCACCGGCGAGATCGTGATGGACGGCGTGTTCTGCCCCGAGGAAAACGCCTTCCCTGAAGTGCAAGGCCTGAAGGGCCCCTTCACCTGCCTGAACAGCGCGCGCTACGGCATCTCGTGGGGCGCCCTGGGTGCCGCCGAAGACTGCTGGCACCGCGCCCGCCAGTACACGCTGGACCGCAAGCAGTTCGGCCGCCCGCTCGCCGCCAACCAGCTCATCCAGAAGAAGCTGGCCGACATGCAGACCGAGATCACGCTGGGCCTGCAAGGCAGCCTGCGCCTGGGCCGCATGAAGGACGAAGGCACGGCCGCGGTGGAAATCACCTCGATCATGAAGCGCAACAACTGCGGCAAGTCGCTGGACATCGCCCGCATGGCGCGCGACATGATGGGCGGCAACGGCATCAGCGACGAGTTCGGCGTGGCACGCCACCTGGTGAACCTGGAAGTGGTCAACACCTACGAAGGCACGCACGACATCCACGCGCTCATCCTGGGCCGCGCCATCACCGGCATCGCGGCTTTCGCCAACTGATCGAAGGCATGAGCAACAAGCCCGCAGCACTCGACGGCATCAAGGTCCTGGATCTGTCCCGCGTGCTCGCGGGCCCGTGGTGCACGCAGATCCTGGCGGACCTGGGCGCCGACGTCGTCAAGATCGAGCGCCCCGGCGTCGGCGACGACACGCGCACCTGGGGCCCGCCCTTCATCAAGGACGCGAACGGCAACGACACCGACCAGGCCAGCTACTTCACCGCCTGCAACCGCAACAAGCGCTCGGTCACCATCGACATGGCCACGCCCGAGGGGCAGGCGCTGCTCAAGCAGATGGCGGCGCAGGCCGACATCGTGGTGGAGAACTTCAAGACCGGCGGCCTCGCGCAATACGGCCTCGACCAGCAAAGCCTGCGCGCGGCCAATCCGCGCCTCATCTACTGCAGCGTGACCGGTTTCGGCCACGACGGCCCCTACGCCGAGCGCG
Source organism: Variovorax pasteuri (assembly GCF_051216435.1). Taxonomy (NCBI): domain Bacteria; kingdom Pseudomonadati; phylum Pseudomonadota; class Betaproteobacteria; order Burkholderiales; family Comamonadaceae; genus Variovorax; species Variovorax pasteuri. The sequence continues at coordinate 53,877 of NZ_JBPJZS010000007.1, read as the reverse complement.
CGGGCTACGACCTGATGATCCAGGCCATGACCGGCATGATGAGCATCACCGGCCGTCCCGACGACGTGCCCGGTGGCGGCCCGCTGCGCGTGGGCGTGGCGCTGACCGACCTGTTCACCGGCGTGTACGCCAGCACCGCCATCCTGGCGGCGCTGCAGGTGCGCGACCGCACCGGCGAAGGCCAGCACATCGACATGGCGCTGCTCGACGTGGGCATGGCCATCCTCGCCAACCAGGCCAGCGCCTTCCTCAACACCGGCGAAGCGCCGCAGCGCCAGGGCAACACGCACCCGAGCCTGGCGCCCTACCAGGACTTTCCGACGCAGGACGGCGCGATGCTGCTGGCCGTGGGCAACAACGGCCAGTTCGCGCGCTTCTGCGAAGCGGCCGGCCACCCCGAATGGGCGGCCGACGCGCGCTTTGCGACCAACACGCTGCGCGTGAAGCACCGCGGGGTGCTGATTCCGATGATGGAAGAACTCACGCGCACCCGCACCACGGCCGCGTGGGTCACGCTGCTCGAGGACAAGGCCGTGCCCTGCGGCCCGATCAACGACATCGCGCAGGCCTTCGACGACGCGCAGGTGCAGGCGCGCGGCCTCAAGGTGACGCTGCCGCGCGATGCGGGCGACGGCATCACGAGCATCACCGGCGTAGCGAGCCCGCTGCGCCTGTCGGCCACGCCGCCCGTGCTGCGCCACGCGCCGCCGGCGCTGGGGCAGCACACGCAGGAGGTGCTGGCGGAAATGGGCATCGGCGCGGCCCGCTTCGACGCCCTGCGCTCCGCCGGCGTCGTCTGACGAAGCAGCCATGACAGACCCGATGCGCCCACCGTTCTCGGTGCTGCGCATCGACCATGTGGTGCTGCGCGTGAAGGACATGGAGCGCGCCGTCGCGTTCTACCGCGACGTGCTGGGCTGCGACGTCGAGAAGCGGCGCGACGACCTGGGGCTGGTGCACCTGCGCGCCGGTGCCAGCCTGATCGACCTCGTCACGCCCGACGGCCCGCTGGGCAAGCAGGGCGGGGCGCTGCCCGGCGCGGAAGGCCGCAACGTCGACCATCTCTGCCTGCGCATCGAGCCCTTCGATGAAGCGGGCATCCGCGCGCTCATGGCGCGGCACGGTGTCGCCCTGCACGGCGACGTGCAGAACAACTTCGGCGCCGAGGGCAACGGCCCGTCGATCTACCTTGGCGACCCCGACGGCAACACGGTCGAACTCAAGGGGCCCGCTGCCTAGGCCTGTTCGTACGCCAGGCTCATGCGCGGCAACATCGAGGTCGAGCGCAAGCCGGTGGACGGCGCGGTGCTGGGCGAGCGCTGAAGCCTCGCCGGGCGGGGCCTGACCCCTAACCCGCGCGCCCGACGATCGCCACCGCGAACACCACCACGCCCAGCACCAGGTTCATTCCCACCAGCTGGCGCACCGTGTTCAGCAGCGAAGCCGCCTTCGGCCACTCGCTGTCGGCCACCGCGCGCCGCAGCGCCTTGAACACCGAGGCGCGGATGTACACGTAGATCGCGGCCATCACGATGGCGAGGCTCATCATGGCCTGCACGCGCCAGTGCACGGAACGAAAGCCGCCGGTCGCCAGGATCATCACCACGCCGGTCACGAACAGCAGCGTGACCGACGCATCCACCCCCACGAAGAAGCGCCGCAGCGTCGCGGCCATCATGCGCAGGCGCAGCGGTGGCTCCAGCGTGGCGACGGCCGCGGGGCGCACCGCGAAATGCATGGTCGCCATGCCGCCGACCCAGAAGGCGGCGCACAGCAGGTGAATGAAAAGCGGGATGACATAGGACATGGGGTCCGATCAGAACACCGATGGGCCGCATCGCGCAACGTGGCCGTCATGCGGCCACGCCGCGCCGGCGCGTGGCTGGCCGCACGGCCGGGCGCTTCTCGGGCCCCGGCGGGGTCTCGGCATAGCGGCGCATGTCCGCCACGATGCACCGCAGCAGCTCCGCCGCGGCCGGCGACAGCATGCGTCCGTGCCGCGACACGATGTGGGAGCGGCCCTGCGACAGCAACGGGTTCTTCATCGGCAGCTCGACCACTTCGGGGTGGGTGGCGTTGGGCGTGAGCGAGATGCGCGTGCCCAGCGCGTACCCCAGCCCCGCCGACACGAAATGCCCCAGCGCGCTGAACGAGGTGGTGGTCAGCACCGAGGGCAGCCGCACGCCCTCGCTGACCTCGGCCGCCTCGATGTGCTGGCGCACGCCGAAGTTGCGGTGCAGCGTGGCGCCGGGGTAGGGCACCAGGTCGGCCAGCTTCAGCGGCCGGCCCAGCCGTGCGAGCGGGTGCGAAGCCAGCACCAGCGCCTGGATCGGCTGCGGGTGCGACTGATGCGACGTGAGCCGATCGTCCTTGGGCGGCTGGAACAGCATGCCGATGTGGGCGCGCTCCTCGACCACGCGCTGCACGATCTCGTCGGTGCTGGCCACGTCCAGGTCGATGGTGATCTTCGGGTGCGTGGTCATGAAGTCGCGCAGGCTGTGGCGCATGAGCCAGTCGACGTAGCCCTCGCCAGCCACCACGTCGATGTGGCCGCGCTCGATCTTGCGGATGCTGTCCATCTGCGCCATGAGGTGCTGCTTCTGGCTGTTCTGCCGGCGCACGTAGCCGGCCAGCATCTGCCCCGCGTCGGTGGGCGCCACGCCGCGGCCGTGGCGCTCCAGCAGCGGCACGCCGCATTCCTGCTCGAGCAGGCCGATGGCGCGGCTCACGGCCGAGGGGTCCATGTCGAGCACGTCGGCGGCGCCGCGCACCGAGCCGCTGTCGAGCACCTGCATGAAGTAGCGCACGCGGCGCGTGTCGAGCTTGTCGTCCATGGCCCGGTCTCCTGAAGTTCGTGGCGAGTGTTGCATTTGGTGCATCGAATATCCCGATTTACTGTCATTGATGCAAGAGGCCCGCAGGCAGAAACTCGCCCGGATTGCCACAGACCGAGCCCCCCGCGCCATGAACCCTGCCGCCTCCGCCCACCCGGCCCTCGCCGCCGCCGCGCCCTCCGCCGGCGCCTCCGGAAAACTCAAGCTCGCGCTCGTCACGCTGGCCATCGTGGCCGCGGCCGAGCTCATCGGCCCGGCGCAGTTCAGCGTCGGCCCCGGCAAGGTGGCGCTGCTGCCGATGCTGTGGGCGCTGCTGATCGCGGCCGTGTGGGGCATCGCGCACCGCCGCATGCCGGGCGTGGTGCGCGTGGCGACCGCCGAGCAGTCGTTCGCCGGCGGCCTGCTCAACGCGGGTTTGCTGCTCTTCATCGTGAAGCTGGGGCTGACCGTGGGCGCCGCGCTGCCGCAGATCAAGCAGGCCGGCTGGGCGCTGCTGTTCCAGGAGTTCGGCCATGCGCTGGGCACCCTGGCGCTCGGCCTGCCGCTGGCGCTGCTGCTGGGCATCAAGCGCGAGGCGGTGGGCGCCACCTTCTCGGTGGGCCGCGAGGGCAACCTCGTGATCATCGGAGAGAAGTACGGCATGGCCTCGCCCGAAGGCCGCGGCGTGCTGGCCGAGTACATCACCGGCACGGTGCTGGGCGCGCTCTTCATCGCGGTGCTGGCGGGCTTCATCGCGAGCCTGCACATCTTCGACCCGCGCTCGCTGGCCATGGGCGCCGGCGTGGGCTCGGGCAGCCTGATGGCCGCTGCGTTGGGCGCCATTGCCGCGCAGAACCCGCCCGAGATGCTGCCGCAGCTCACCGCGATCGCCGCCGCGTCGAACCTGCTGACCACGGTGGCGGGTTTCTACTTCACGCTGTTCCTGTCGTTGCCGCTGTGTTCGTGGCTGTACGGCAAGCTGGAGCCGGTGCTGGGCCGCATGTCCAAGCGCGGCGCGCAGGACGCTGCGGGCACGGGTGCGATGTCGCAGGTGAGCGTGGCGCACGGCGGCGCGCTGCCGTTCCGCGACACGCTCATCGCCTGGGCCGTGGTGGGCGGCGGCGTGCTCATCGGCAATTCGCTGACCTACAAGGTGCCGGTGCTGGTGTCGCTCGAAGGCGTGGCCGCGGTGGTGCTGATTGCGCTGGTGGTCGAGGGCATCAAGCGCCTCGCGCCGCGCCTGCCGATGGTGCTGGTGCTGTCGGTGGTGGCCACCGTGGTGGGCATTCCGGGGCTGTTCCCGTTCTCCGACGCGCTGATCGGCATCACGTCCAAGCTCAACTTCCTGGCCTTCACCACGCCGGTGCTGGCGCTGGCCGGCTTCTCGGTGGCGAAAGACCTGCCGGTGTTCCGCCAACTGGGCTGGCGCATCGTGGTGGTGTCGCTCACCGCCACCGCTGGCACCTTCCTCGGTGCGACCCTGATCGCCGAATTCTTCCACTGACCCCACAACGCCAAGAGAGACCCACGCCATGTACCGCGACCCCGAAATTGCCGAAGACACCCGTGCCCGCATGCTCAGCTGGCGCCGCGACATCCACGCCAACCCCGAGACCGCTTTCGAGGAACACCGCACTGCCAACGTCGTCGCCAATGCGCTGATGCTGATGGGCCTGCCGGTGCACCGCGGCCTGGCCGGCACCGGCGTGGTCGGCACGCTGAAGAACGGCGAGGGCCCGAGCATCGCGTTGCGCGCCGACCTCGACGCGCTCAACATGCAGGAGCTGGGCACGCAGGCGCATGCGTCCAAGTGCGTCGGCAAGATGCACGCCTGCGGGCACGACGGCCACACCGCCATGCTGCTGGGCGCGGCCGAGCACCTGTCGCGCCACAAGCCCTTCAAGGGCACGGTGCACTTCTTGTTCCAGCCCGCCGAGGAGAACGAAGGCGGCGGCCGCGTCATGGTGGAAGAGGGCCTGTTCGACCAGTTCCCGGCCGACGCCGTGTACGGCATGCACAACTTCCCGGGCCTGGCGCGCGGCAAGTTCGCCATCCGCAAGGGCACCATGACGGCCTTTCTCGACACCTTCGAGATCGTCGTCACCGGCAAGGGCAGCCATGGCGCCATGCCCGAGACCGGCATCGACTCGGTGGTGGTCTCGGCCCAGCTCATCAACGCGCTGCAGACCATCGTGAGCCGCCGCACCGGCGCCACCGACTCGGCCGTGGTGAGCGTCACGCAGATCCACGGCGGCGACACCTGGAACGTGATTCCCGAGACGGTGGTGCTGCGCGGCACCGTGCGCACGCTGGACGCGGCCATCCAGGACAAGACCCAGGCCGCGATGCAGCAGATCTGCGACGGCGTGGCCGCCACGCACGGCGCCCGCGTGGCGCTGGACTACCGCCGCGGCTACCCCGGCGTGGTCAACACGCCCGCCGAGACCGACGCGGCCATTGCCGCGGCCGCCAGCCTGGTCGAGCGCGCGCAGGTGCACACCGACATTCCGCCGGCCATGGGCTCGGAAGACTTCGCCTTCATGCTGCAGAAGCGCCCGGGCGCCTACATCGGCATCGGCGCGGGCGAGGGCCCGAACGACCCGAACGTGCACAACCCGTACTACGACTTCAACGACAACATCCTGCCGCTGGGCGCGGCGTACTGGGTGGCGCTGGTCAAGCAGCAGTTGCCGCTTGCCTGACGCGCTGATGCTGTCCGCCTTCGACATCTTCAAGATCGGCATCGGCCCGTCGAGCTCGCACACCGTGGGTCCGATGCGCGCGGCGCTGATGTTCGCGCAGTCTCTCGAAAGCCGCGGCGTGCTCGCGCAGGTGGCGCGCCTGCAGGTGGACCTGTTCGGCTCGCTCGGCGCCACGGGCCATGGCCACGCCACCGACCAGGGCGTGATCCTGGGCCTGCTCGGCGAGGCGCCCGACACGGTGCGGCCCGAGAGCGTGCAGCCGCGGCTCGACGCGCTGCGCCGCACCGGGTAGCTCAGCCTGCTCGGCACCACGCCGATGGCCTTCGACCGCGTGCGCGACATCGCGTTTCGCGGCGAAGAATCGTTGCCCGAGCATCCCAACGCGATGCGCTTCACGGCCTTCGCGGCCGAGGGCCGCACGCTGGCCGAGGGCACGTACTTCTCGGTCGGCGGCGGCTTCGTCGTCGAGGGCGGGCAGGCCGTGGCCGCGACGGTGGCCGCGGCCGCCGCCGTGCCGCATCCCTTCACCACCGGCGACGAACTCATGGCGCAATGCGAGGCCACCGGCCTCTCGGTGGCCGCATTGGTCATGCGCAACGAATGCGTATGGCGCCCCGAAGCGGATGTGCGCGGCGGCCTGCTGCGCATCTGGCAGGTGATGCAGCAGTGCGTGCAGCGCGGCTTCGGCATCGACAACCCATTGGCCGCGCAAGCGCTGCCCGGCCCGTTGCGCATGCGCCGCCGCGCACCGGAGCTGAACCGCGAACTGCTGGCGCAGGCCGGCGCGGCCGACCCGCTGGCGGTGATGGACTGGGTCAATGCCTTCGCCATGGCGGTGAACGAGGAGAACGCGGCGGGCGGGCGCGTCGTCACCGCGCCCACCAACGGCGCGGCGGGCGTGGTGCCCGCGGTGATGCATTACTACCAGCGCTTCGTGCCGCAAGCGAGCGACGAAGGCATCGTCGACTTCCTGCTCACCGCCGCGGCCATCGGCATGCTCTACAAGACCAACGCCTCCATCTCGGGCGCCGAGGTCGGCTGCCAGGGCGAGGTGGGCGTGGCCTGCTCGATGGCGGCCGGCGCGCTGGCCGCGGTGCTGGGCGCCACGCCGGCGCAGGTCGAGAACGCGGCCGAGATCGGCATGGAGCACAACCTCGGCCTCACCTGCGACCCGGTCGGCGGCATGGTGCAGATCCCGTGCGTGGAGCGCAACGCGATGGGCGCGGTGAAGGCCATCAACGCGGCGCGCCTGGCGCTGCGCGGCGACGGCAGCCACTACGTGTCGCTCGACGCCGTGATCCGCACCATGAAGCAGACCGGCGAGGACATGAAGTCGACCTACAAGGAAACCTCGCTCGGCGGCCTCGCGGTGAACGTGGTGGAGTGCTGAGCGGGCTGCGCGCAGAATGCGGGCTCCTTGCCACGCACGCAGAAAGCCGAGGCTCCATGACACGCTCCGTCGCCGAAAAGCGCGCCGACTTCCGCGCCCTCCACGAAAAAGGCTGCTTCGTCATTCCGAACCCCTGGGACACGGGCAGCGCGCGCTACCTGGAAGGCCTGGGCTTCAAGGCGCTGGCCACCACCAGCTCCGGCTTCGCGTGGTCGCGCGGCCACGCCGACGGCGCAATGTCGCGCGACGCCATCCTGGCCCACCTGCGCGAGCTGGTGGCGGCCACCGACCTGCCGGTGAACGCCGACTTCGAGAACGGCTTCGCCGCCGACGCGCAGGGCGTTGCCGAAAGCGTGCGCCTGGCCATCGAGACCGGCGTGGCGGGCCTGTCTATCGAGGACTCGACCGGCAATGCGGCCGACCCGCTCTTTCCCATTGACGTGGCGGTCGAGCGCATGCGCGCCGCGCGCAAGGCCGTCGACGCATCGGGCGCCGACGTGCTGCTGATCGGCCGCGCCGAGAACTTCTTCGCCGGACGGCCCGACCTGGACGACGCCATCGCGCGGCTCAAGGCGTATGCGGACGCGGGCGCCGACTGCCTCTATGCGCCCGGCATCAAGACCCGCGAGCAGATCGCGGCGGTGGTCGCGGCCGTGGCGCCCAAGCCGGTCAACCTGCTGGTCGGCGGCGCCAGCGAGCTGAGCATGGTGGACATCTCCGAACTCGGTGTGCGCCGCGTCAGCGTGGGCGGCGGCATGGCGCGCGCTGCCTGGGGCGGCTTCATGCGCGCCGCGCGCACGCTCGCCGACGAAGGCCGCTTCGACGGCTTCGCGGACGCCGCGACGGGCAGCGAACTCGACGCCTTCTTCCGCCCGTTTGCCGGATAGCCGGGCCGCCGGAAAAGCCTTGCCGTGGAGCTTCTTCTTGCCGAGATCCGCAATTGCACCGTCTGTGCGGCGCACCTGCCGCTGGGCCCGCGGCCCGTGGTGCAGGCCAGCGCCAGCGCCCGCCTGCTGATCGTCGGCCAGGCGCCCAGCATGACCGTGCACCAGACGGGCGTGCCGTGGGACGACAAGAGCGGCGACCAGCTGCGCCGCTGGCTCGGCGTGGAGCGCGACACCTTCTACGACGCCGCGCGCATCGCGCTCGTGCCAATGGGCTACTGCTACCCGGGCCGCGGCACCAGCGGTGACCTGCCGCCGCGCAAGGAGTGCGCCCCGCTGTGGCAAGACCGCCTGCTGGCGCAGATGCCGCACATCGAGCTGACGCTGCTCGTGGGCCAGTACGCGCAGCGGCACCTGCTGGGCAGCAGGGCGCGCGGCGGCGTCACCGACACGGTGCAGGCCTTCGCGGACTACGCGCCGCGCTTCATTCCGCTGCCGCATCCGTCGCCGCGCAACACGGGGTGGTTCAAGCACCATCCGTGGTTCGAGAGCGAGGTGCTGCCGGTGCTGCGCGAGCGGGTGCGGCGCGCGCTCGCCACCGACCGCATCGAGGCCTGCAGTTAGGGCGCCGAGGCGACGGACGTGGTCGCCGCGGCGAAGGGCTGCGCCGCATACACCACGCGCCCGCCCACCACCGTCATGAGCGAGGTCGTCTTGCCGATGCGCTCCACCGGCACGCTGAAGAAGTCCTGGTCGAGCACCGCGAAGTCTGCGAGCTTGCCGACCTCCAGGGTGCCGCGCTTGCCCTCGTCGAAGCTGAACCACGCGCTGCCCGCCGTGTACAGCCGCAGCGCCTGTTCGCGCGAGGGCGTTTCGTCGGGGCCGCGCATGGCCTTGCCGCTCACGGTCTTGCCGTCGAGCATCCACTGCAATGCGACGAAGGGGTTGTACGACGCCACGCGGTGTGCATCGGTGCCTGCGCCCACGTTCACGCCGGCGCGCAGCGCGGTGGCGATGGGCGGCATGCGCCGCGCCGCGTCGCCGCGCACGCTCAGCATGCGGTCGCCCTGGAAGTACATCGCGTCCTGCATGGTCCAGCCGATGCCCAGCGCCTTCATGCGCGCGAGCGTCTCGGGGGAGGCATCGTCCAGGTGGGCAATGGACCAGCGCAGGCCGTTGATCGGCACTTCGGCATTCAGCTTCTCGTACAGCCCGAGCAGGTGGTCGACCGAGCCGTTCTCCTGCCAGTGGATGGTGACGGCGAGCTTGCGCATCGCCGCCCACTTGATGAGCTCGTAGAACTTCGCCTTCACCGCCTCGTCGGGGAAATTGTTGTTGTACATCGCGAGCGTCACGCGTTCGCCCAGGCCGTTGAACTTGAGCATGTCGTCGCCGAAGCCCATCGGCAGCATCTGCGTGAGCTCGCGAAACTCCTGCAGTTCCGCGCCGGGCTTCTGCGCGAACACGCTGTAGGCCACGCGCAGCGTCAGCGCCTTCTCGCGCCACAGCGCGAACAGCGCCGCGTACTGCGAAGGCGCGATGCTGAAGCCGCCCGGGTCCACCAGCCCGGTGATGCCCAGGCGGTTCAACTCGGTGAAGAAGGCGCGCGTGCCGGCCAGGTTGTCGTCGTAGGTGGGCTTGGGCAGCTTGTCGAACAGGGCCGAGATGCCGACGATGTCGCCGGTCATCCAGCCCGGTGCGCCGTCGGGCGAGGGCTTCATGCCGGCGGGCAGCGTGCCCGCCGGCACGGCCAGCGCCTCGAGCGCCTTGGGCGTCATGACCACCGCTTCATAGAAGAGCTGCACGTACACCGGGTTGTTCGGCGCGGCCTCCTGCAGCTCCGCGAGCGTGGGGCGGCGGCGTTCGGCGAACTGCTGCTCGGTCCAGCCGCCCGCCACGATCAGCCAGCCGCCGGGGCGCGCGTTGGCTGCGGCGGCGCGGATGCGTGCCATGGCTTCGGCGATGGTGCCGGCGCCGATCCAGTTGACCTCGGTCGAATAGCTCAGCGCGGCGCGCACCGCATGCATGTGCGAGTCGATGAGGCCGGGGATGACGGTGCGCCCGCCCGCGTCGACCGTGCGGGTCATGGGGCCGGCGAGCGTGCGCATCTGCGTCGTGTTGCCGACGGCCACGATGTGTCCGTCGCGCACGGCCAGCGCCTGCGCGTTGCTGGCGGCGGCATCGAGCGTGGCGATCTTCGCGTTCGTGACGATGAGGTCCGCCGGTTGCGCTTGCGCGGCGACGGGCAGCAGCAGGCTGGCGGCGAGAGCCACCGCCGTGATGAGTGTGCGTGGTGCCATGTCAGTCGACCTTGATGCTGGCGGCCTTGACCACCTGTTGCGCCTTGCCGGTCTCGTCCACGATGAACTTGTTGAACTGCGCCGACGGCATCGTGAAGGGCTCGGCACCCAGCTTCTCCAACCGCTCCTTCAGCTCCGGCGACACCATGATCTTCGCCACCTCGGCCTGCAGCCGGTCGATCACCGGCTGCGGTGTTTTCGCGGGTGCGAACAGGCCGACCCAGAACAGGTACTCCGAGCCCGGCACGCCGGCCTCCACGGTGGTCGGCGCGTTGGGCAGCGCCGACGAGCGCTTGCCCGTGCCCACGGCGAGTGCCTGCAGCTTGCCGCTCTGGATCAGCGGCAGGGCCGACACCATCGGCGCGAAGAACCAGTCGACCCGCCCGGCCATCACCTCGGTCATGGCCTCGGGCGTGCCGCGAAAGGGCACATGCTGCGCATCGATGCCGGCCGCGAGGCGGAACACCTCGGCGTTCATGTGCGTGGCCGAGCCGTTGCCCGCGGAGCCGTAGTTGAAGCTGCCGGGCTTGGCCTTGACCTTCGCCACCAGGTCCTTCACGTCGGCGAAGTGCGCGGGCGCGGTGACCAGCACGTTGGGCAGGCTGGCCATCGGCGTGATGCCCGCAAAGTCCTTGATCGTGTCGTACGACAGGCCCTTGTAGATCCACGGGTTCACCAGGTGGCCGGCCGAGTGCACCAGCAGCGTGTAGCCGTCGGCCGGCGCCTTGGCCGTGATGGCCGCGCCCAGCGTGCCGCCGGCGCCGGGCTTGTTGTCGACGATGACGCTGGTGCCCAGCGCGGGCCCCAGCTTCTCGACCACGAGGCGCGCGACGATGTCGGTGCCGCTGCCCGCCGTGAAGGGCACCACCAGCTTGATGGGCTGCGTGCCCGGCCACGCGCTCTGCGCGTGGGCACCGGTGAGTGCGCAGGCTGCCGCGAATGCGGCGGCCATCGCCAGCGCGTGCCGGCGGCCCTGTTGGAATGTCTTCTTCATGCGTCTTGTCTCCGTTGATTTGATTCGATGAGCGATGAATGACTGAAAGAGAGAGCGCTAAGGCGGCGGCGCGTGGGGCATCACCAGCGCGACCAGCACCGGCCGGTTGCTGCGGTTTTCCAGCTGGCGCTTTTCACCGGGCGCGAAGCGGCAGCTGTCGTAGGGCCCGAGCACTTCTTCCTGGTGTGCGCCGTCGATCTCGCCCACCACGTGCAGCTGGCCTTCGAGCACGAGGTAGAGCTTTTCCATCGGCGAGCCGTCCAGGCCGGTGTGGCCGCCGGGCAATATCTGGCTCATGCCCATCCACATCTGCGTGGACGGGCCGGCTTCCTTGCCCTGCAGGCGCAGGCAGCGCATGTCGAAGTGGTTGGGCGCCTCGTAGTGCGGCGCCTCGCTGAAACGGGTCACGTGCATGGGATGTGCTCCAGGAGGGCTTCTTCAGGGCCGCAGCACCACGCGGTCGGTGCTGCCGGAGAGCACCAGCCGGTAGGCGTCCATCGCTTCGTCGAGCGTGAAGCTGCGCGCCACGGGAAAGGGCTTCAGCGTGCCGCGCTCGAAGCCTTCGCGCATGGCGTCGAGCTGCGCGGTGCTGGCCACGCAGTCCATGGCCAGCGAGTCGATGCCCACGAAGGTGTGCATGCCGCGGTAGAACGCGAAGATGTCGAAGGGCACCGCGCGTTCGTGCGTGGCGATGAAGATCTGCGTCGCGCCCTTGGCCATGGCCTTGTTGGCGGCCTCGAAGTAGGCGCTGCCCACGGTGTTGTAGACGATGTGCGCGCCGCGCCCGTCGGTGAGCTCGCGCACCCGTGCGGCCACGTCGGTATGGTGGCGGGCATCGATCAGGTCCACCGGTCCGTTCGCAAAACCCGCATAGGGCCCGGCATGGCGCTGCACCGCGATCACGCGCGCACCGGCCTGCGATGCCAGCTGCACCGCCGCCTGCCCGACCTTGCCGTTGGCACCCAGCACCAGCACGGTCTGCCCGGCCTGCGGCATGCCGCTGCGGCGAAAGCCTTCGTACGCGGTGACGAAGGGCACGCCCACCGCGCCGGCTTCGTCCATCGAGATGCCCTGGGGCTTGGCGCGCAGCGCCTGTTCGGGCAGCACGAGGTAGCGTGCATGCGAGCCGTCGCGCGTGATGCCGACGTCGCCGCCCGAGCCGTAGACCTCGCGGCCGATCCATTCGGCGGGGCCGCTCACCACGGTGCCCGCAAAGTCGCGCCCCGGGGTGCGCGGCCACACGGCCTGCGGCATGATGCCCAGCGTCGCTTTCACGTCGCTCGGGTTCACGGCCGCGGCGGCGATGCGCACCACGGCGTGACCCGGGGGCGGGGTGGGTTCGGCCTGCGGTGCGGCGTGCAGTTGCAGCGCGTCGAGGTTGGCCGCCTTCTCGTTCACGCGCAGCGCGCGGGCCGAATGGGGGGAGTGCATGGCTGCGACGCTCATCGTGCGGCTCCTTGCACGGCGCGGGTGTCCGCCAGCCCCAGCATGGCGCGCGCCTCGCGCGGGTTGGCAACTTCACCGCCCAGGCTCAGGAGGATGTCTCGCGCCTTCGCCACGAGTTGGGCATTACTCTCGGCGAGCACGCCCTTTTCGAGGTAGATGTTGTCTTCCATGCCCACGCGCACATGGCCGCCCATCAGCCAGGCCTGCGCGACGATGGGGAACTCCATGCGGCCGATGCCGAAGGCGCTCCAGAAGGCGCCGCGCGGCAGCATGTTGCGTGCGTACAGCAGCGTCTCGGGCGTGGGCGCAAAGCCGTACTTCACACCGAGCACGAAGGTCCACATGGCCGGGCCGTCGAGTGTGCCGTCGGCGATCAGGTCGAGCGCGAGGTTGATGTCGCCCGAATCGAAGATCTCCAGCTCGGGCTTCACGCCCGCCTCGCGCATGACCTTCGCCATGCGGCGCACGTTCCTCGGCGTGTTGATGACCACGTCGGGCCCGGAGTTCATGGTGTTCAGGTCGAGCGAGCACACGTCGGGCCTGATGAGCGCGATGTGTTCCACGCGCTTTTCCGGCAGCAGCAGCGTGGTGCCGGGTGCCGCGACCTTCGGGTCGTCCTCGCTTGGAACGAAACGCCCGCCCGGGCCGGTCGTGAGGTTGACGATCAGCTCGCGGTTGCCGCGGCGGATGCGCTCCACCACCTCGCGGTACAGCTCGACCTCCATCGAAGGCTTGCCGGTTTCGGGGTGGCGCACATGAATGTGCACCTGGCTCGCGCCGGCTTCGGCCGCGGCCAGGCATTCGTCGGCGATCTGCACCGGCGTGATCGGCAGGTGCGGCGTCTGCTCCGGCTTCACGAGGTTGCCCGTGACGGCGCAGGTGATGAGCGTCTTGGCGGTGCTCACAGGTGGCGCCCTCCGTCGACCACGATGCGCGTGCCGGTCACGAAGCGCAGCGTGGTGGCCAGCGCCTCGACCGTGGCGGCCACGTCGTCGGGCTTGCCGATGCGACCCAGCGGGGTGGTGCTGGCCATCTTGCCGGCGAACTCCGCGCCGCGCCCGGGCACGAAGCCCGACTCCACCGCGCCCGGCGACACCGACACCACGCGCACCGCCGGCGCCAGCGCCTTGGCGAGCGCGTCGCCCACCACGTCGAGCCCCGCCTTGGCCGCGACGTACGCCAGGTTGCTGCCCACGCCGGTGAAGCCCGCGATGGACGAGATGTTGACCACCAGCGCGTCGCCGCTGGCCTTCAGCATCGGCGCGAAGGCGCGGATGGTGGCGAACACGCCGCGGAAGTTGGCGCGCACGATGTCGTCGATGAGTTCGTCGGTCAGCGCGTCGAGGTCGGCGGCCGGCACGGGCTGCGTGTGGCCCGCGCTGTTGACGAGGATGTCGCAGCGCCCGTGCGTGGCTTGCACTTCGGCGGCGGCGGCGGCAAGGCTTGCCGAATCGACGATGTCGGCGCGGATTGCCGCATGGCGCTGGTTGGTGGCCGAGGGCAGGGCGGCGGCGCGCGCGGCGGCATCGTCGCCCTTGCGGTGCAGCAGCACGCAGGTGGCGCCGAGCGCGGCCAGCCGCGTGGCCGTGGCGTAGCCGATGGCGCCGAGGCCGCCGGTGATGACGGCGACCTTGCCGTCGAGTCGGGATACAGGATCGAAGCTCATGGATGTGAGAAGAGTGGGTTGATCGGGGTGATGCCTTTTCGCGGAACACCGCGGAGCCGGCTTTGCGGGGCCGCAGGTGTTGCCCCCTCGAAGGGGGTTGGCGAAGCGACGCGAAGTGCGCGAAGCCTGGGGGTGGTCAAGGTATGGGAGGCCGGGGGAACTTCATTTCTCCCGGTTCGAGTTCGAAGTCGTGGTGCATCGATGCGGTCTTGCCGTCGGGCGCCAGCGCGAAGCGCCCGATCAGCCGGCGCGTCACGCCGAAGGTCGGGTCGCTCTCGAGGTTCTCGTCGTCGTCGGCGAACACCTGCGTGATCAGCACCTTGTGCCCCGGCTTGCTCACCATGAAGTGCAGGTGCGCGGGCCGGTTCGGGTGGCGCAGCTGCGCGCGCAGCAGCACGCCGCACGGCCCGTCGGTCGGCACCGGGTAGCCGGCCGGGCGCACGCTGCGGAAATGAAAGCGGCCCTCGGCGTCGGTGCTGAAGCGCCCGCGCAGGTTCATGTCTTCCTGCGCGGGGTCCTGGTTCTCGTACAGGCCCACGGGCGAGGCCTGCCACACGTCGACCGTGGCCTCGGCCACCGGCCGGCCCGCGGCGTCGCGCACCGTGCCCGTCACCTCCAGCGGAATGCCCGGCGTGCCCGAGCGCGCGATGTTGTCGCCCAGCGCGCAGGCCGGTGCGTTCGCGCGCCAGAACGGCCCGAGCAGCGCGGCCGGCGACTCGCCGTGCGGGTCCTGGTTGTTCTGCAGCGCCACCACGGTCGACACGCCCAGGATGTCCGCCGCCAGCACCACCTCGTTCTTGGTCTCGCCCGTGGCGTGGCCGATGGCGACGATGAATTCGAGCGCCTGCTCGAACTCCTCCTCGGTGAGCTTCACCTCCTGCACGAAGGCATGCAGGTGGCGCGTGAGTGCGTCCATCACGGTGCGCAGCCGCGGGTCGGGCGTGCGTTTCATGGCGTCGAGGGTGAAGCCCAGCACCGAGTCGGGGGAGGTGGCGATGTTCATGGCAGGTCTTTGCAATCGTTTGCACGATGTTAGCCCAAATCGCCAAAAAGTAAAATACAGGGATTCCGCAAGCCATGAGTGATGGAAAGGCGGTCGAAGCCACCCGTTCGCACGACAATCGTTTGCACCAATGAGCACCCCACCGCCCGCCTCGCCTTCGTCTTCCCCTGTCACCATCCGCGACGTCGCCCGCGCCGCCGGCGTGCACGTGTCGACCGTCTCGCGCGCGCTCAGCCCCGGGAAGCGTTCATTGATCAGCGACGAGGTGCTGCGCGTGGTCGAGGAGGCCGCCCAGCGCCTGGGCTACCGGCCCAACCGCGCGGCCTCCGCGTTGCGCACGGGCCGCACCCACACCATCGGCGTGCTGGTGCCCGACATCACCAACGCGGTGTTCCCGCCCATCCTGCAGGGCATCGAGGCCAGCGCGGCGGCGCGCGGCTACTTCGTGTTCGTCGCCAACGTGGTGGATCCGGCGCTCGCCCGGCCGGTGCTCGAACGCATGCTGGCGCAGCGCGTGGACGGCGTGGTCATGGCCACCGCCACGCGCGACGACCCGCTGGTCGACTTCGTCACCCGGGCCGGCATGACGGCCGTGCTGGTCAACCGCGCCGACGAAACCGGGCGGCTGCCCGCCGTGGTCAGCGACGACCGCCTGGCGATGAAGCTCGCGGTCGATCACCTCGTGGGCCTGGGCCACAAGCGCATCGCGCACCTGGCCGGCCCGCAGAACATTCCCACCGGCGTGGGCCGCAGGCTGGGCGTGGAGCAGGCCTTGCGAGACCACCGCCTGAAGCCATTCCGCGTGGTCGAGTGCGCCAGCTACAGCCGCGAGGCCGGCGCCGCCGCGATGCGCCAGATGCTGGACGCCGGCGCCGCGCCGCAGGCGGTGGTGTGCTGCAACGACCTGGTGGCGCTGGGCGCCTACGACGCGCTGCGCGCGGCGGGGCTGCGCGTGCCGCAGGACATCTCGGTCACCGGCCACAACGACATGCCGCTGGTCGACATGGTCGACCCGCCGCTCACCACCATCCGCCTGCCGCACCGCGAACTGGGCTGGCGCGCCGCGGAGATGCTGTTCGAGGAGATCGACGGGCGCTCGATGTCGGCCTCGACCGTGGTGCTGCGGCCCGAGTTGGTGGTGCGCAAGTCGACCGGCGCGCCGGGTGCGCCGGCGGGGGCGCGCTGAACGGCGCCACGCGGCGGCATCCGCTCACCACCAGCGCGCGATGTCGTCGCTCAGGCCCGCCAGCAGCAGCGCCACGGCGACCAGCGCGACGATGAGCTTGTTGCGCCGCGACAGCCCCTCCTTCGGCGCGAAGGCTTCGGCGCGGCCGCTGAAATGCACGCCGCAGTGGGGACAGCGCAGCGCGTAGCCGAACACGGGCTGCTTGCAACGCACGCAGGGCACTTCGCCCGGGCCCATGCCCGGCTGCGCCGGGGCGTCGGTGGCGGTGTTGGCGTCGGCGTCTCGCGATGCCTGCGCCGCGGCGCGTTCCTGCTGCAGCTTCTTCAGCCGCGCGCGGCGTTCGCGGTGCGCGGCCAGGTCGATGGGCTCGCCGGAGCCGTTGCGGCTGTCATGGCCGTCGTGGCCGTTCGGGTCGTGGGGCATGTGATGAACCAGGTCTCTAGCGCGCGCGGGGCGCGGTCTTCTTTCGTGCGGCCGGCCGGCGCGGCGGTTTCGCTTCGAGCACCAGCTCGGCCGGCAGCGTGTCGTTCCACGATTCGGTGAAGTAGGCGCGGTCGCTGGCCACCAGCGCAGGCAGGGCTTCGCGCAACAGCACCAGCGACGCTTCGGCCGCCTTCAGGTCGCCCGCATGCGCCGCGTACCAGGCGTGCTCGAACAGCAGGCTGCAGTGCTGCAGGCCCGGGTAGCGGCGCCGGCCGGCCTGGTGGTCGGCCAGCCGTGCCTGCGCCACCTGCACCCAGCGCGCGGGCCAGTTCGTCGCGTCGAAGGCATCGGCCAGCGGGCCCGCGAGCCTGGAGACAGCCGCCGGGTCCAGCGGCTTCTGCGCGCGAAACTGCGCGAGCGTGGGCTGCCCGCCGGATTCATCGGGCTTGCAGTGGCCGCGCGCGATGCGCATCAGGTAGATCGCGTTCCATGCCGAGCGGCCCTGGCCGTCGGTGTGGCCGCAGAGCCATTCGCTGAAGGCGATCCATTGCACCGCGCGGCGCGTGGTGTCGGCCTTGCCGTCGTGCGCCAGCGCCGGCAGGTCGGACAGGCCCACGCGGTCGAACAGCCATGCGGCCATGCCCATGTTGGCGGCCACGTGCTGGGCCGCGTCGAAGGAGTGCGACTCGAACGCCGCCGCCAGCGCCTCGCCGAAGCGGCGCAGCGACTCTTCGGCCAGCGCTGCCGCCGCCGGCTTGTCGTCCGCGGCCATCCCCAGCGCGCGCGAGCGGCACACCAGCGCCCACAGGTTGCACCACTCGAAGCGCACGTCGGGGTGGTGCCGCAGCACCAGCCCGCGTGCCGCGTCCTCGGCCATGCCGGCCAGCAGCGACTGCGCCAGCGGCAGGTCGCGCGCGGTGTAGGCGCACCACGCCGAGACGATGCACTCCATCGCGCCGAGGTAGTCGTTGCCCGCCACGTGGTGCGCGAGCCGCTGCTTCTTGAGCGCCTGCAGCCGGCGCCGCGCCTGCTCGTTGTCGCCGAGCCGGCGCCACAGCATGGCCTCGTTCAGCGTGACCAGCGCGCGCTGGAAGTCGCTGGCGGCCAGGGTGCCCGCGAGGCGGATCGATTCGAGGGCGCTGCCCTGGTTGCCGCCGCCCGCCACCGGCGCCATCAGCCTGCCTTGCCTGGCGGCCTGCTGCGAGGCGACCAGCTGCTTCCAGAACGCCGCGTCCTGCAGGTGCACGGCATCTGGCGGCGGCGCGCCGGCGGCCGGGGCCTTGCGCGAACGAAGCCCGAGGAACGAGGCCACCTCGGCGGGCGTGGCCGCGCGGCCTTCGACCAGCACGCGCAGCCGCCTGGCTTCACCGGCGGGCAGCCAGAACGGGCCCTGGCTGCGCCGCTCGGCGTTCAGGAACCGCGGCTCGCGCTGCGTGTCCTCGCCCCAGCCGACCTCGAGCTGCCAGGCCTTGAAGTCGCGAAACGCCCGGCTCACCACCATGCGCAGCGTGCTGGCGTCGGACACCTCGCCGCGCAGGTCGGCCAGCCGCACCACACCGGCGGCGGTGTGGTGCGCGTGCTGCATGCGCACCAGCAGCCAGAGCGACTGAAAGGCCGCGCGCCGGCCGTTGACCGACTGCGGCGAAGTGAGTTCGATGGAAAGAACGGCGGGGTTGGAAGCAGGCTTGGGCACGCCCTGAATTGAACCTCAAAACGGGCGCGATGCCCGAACGAGCCAGCGCGCTGCTCAGTACCGGTGGCGGTCCAGCAACCCGGGCACCTCGCTGCGCCCGATGCCCAGGTCGCGCAGCTCGTGCTCGCTCATGCCGCGCAGGTGCCGCCAGTCGGCGCGCGCACGGCGGCGGTTCACCACGCGGCGGCGCCAGCCCCGCAGGGCATGCATCAGGCGTTGATGAAAAGACGGTGGCTTCGGCGCGGTCACGATGGGCTCCTCGGTTGGGAACGCTCATCTTCTTGCGCCGGCTGCTATTGTGGAAGTTGAGAATACTGACACTAACAATCAGGCTTCCTGATACTCAACCGACGCAACCCCATGCGACAACTCAACCTCGACCAACTGCGCACCCTCATCGCCATTGCCGACCTCGGCACCTTCTCGGCCGCGGCCAAGGCGCTGCACCTGGCGCAGCCCACGGTGAGCCTGCACATCAGCGAGCTGGAGTCGCGCCTGGGCACGCCGCTGGTGCTGCGCGGCGGCCGCAGCGTCACGCCCACGGCGGCCGGCGCGGCGCTGGTGGAGCGCGGGCGCAAGCTGCTGCGCGACACCGACGACGCCATCGAGGCCGTCAAGCGCCAGACCGAAGGGCGCGTGGGCCGCGTGCGGCTGGGCACTTCCACCGGCGTGCTGGTCGACCTGCTGCCGCAGGTGCTCGAAGCGCTGGGCGAGGCGCACGCGGGCATCGACGTCGAAGTGAGCATCCGCGGCTCCTACGAGGCCATGGAGCGGCTGGCGGCGGGCACGCTCGACATCGGGCTGGTCGCGATTCCGCAGCCGCCGGTGCGCGGCATTGTCGTCACGCCGTGGTGCGAACAACCCATGATGGCCTTCGTGCCCCCGCGCTGGAAGGCGCCCAGGCGCGTCACGCCGACGTGGCTGGCGGCGCAGCCGCTGATCTTCAACGAAGCCACCACGCACATGTACCGGCTCACCATGGAGTGGTTCGCCGCGGCGGGCTTCGCGCCGCGCGCGCGCATCGAGCTCAACTACGACGCGGCCATCCGCAGCCTGGTGGCGGCCGGCTACGGTGCCGCGCTGTTGCCGCTGCAGCAGAGCACCGACAACGTGCGCGGCGACCGCATGCAGATCCTGCCGGTGAGCCCCAGGCTCACCCGGCGCGTGGGCATTGCGCACCGGCAGCACGCGGCACTCGACGGCGCCACGCTGAGCGTGCTGAGGGTGCTGACGGCGTTCAGCCAGGCCTGAGCATCCCGAGCCGGGCACTCATGCGCGCCAGGCGCTGGGGGAGCGTGCGCGCATCGTCGGCAATGCCGTGGTTGCGCCAGCCGAAGATGCGGCGCACATAGGCATCGGCCGCGCCGTCCACCGCAATGCAGGCCGTGTGCACGCCGGCTTCGCGCGCCTCGGCCACGGCCTGGCGGGCGTCTTCGATCAGGTACTTCGGGTCGTGTACATCGATGTCGGAGGGCGCTCCGTCGGTCACGAGCAGGATCGCGCGCTGGCCCGCAGGCTCGCCGCGCAGGTGCGTGGTGGCATGGCGCAGTGCGGCGCCCATGCGCGTGGAGTAGCGCCCCTGCACCGCGCCGATGGTGGCGCGCGACGCGGCATCGAGCGGCTGGCCGAAGTCGAGCAGCCGGTAGTAGTAGACCTCGGCGCGCGTGTTCGACGAAAAGCCGTGGATTGCGAGGCGGTCGACGCCGTCTTGCGTGTTCGATGCGGCGAGCAGCAGGGCGGCCTGCTTTTCGATGTCGAGCAGCGAGATGGTGTGCGGGCCCGCATCGTTCGCCGATGCCGACAGGTCGAGCAGCACGAGCAGGCTCGAAGGGCGCAGGCCCTTGCCCGGGCGCATGAACAGGCGCGGGTCGGGCTGCAGGCGCAGGCGGAGGTCGAGCAGCACTTCGATGGCGGCGTTCAGGTCGATTTCATCGCCTTCCCATTGGCGGCGCAGCCGGTGCGTGCGGTCCAGATGGCGGGAGCGAGGCAGGGCAAGCGCAGGGATGCGCCTGCTGTCGGCCGTGGCTTGCCCGGGCAGTGTGGAGAGGCCTTGCCATGCGGGCAGCTTTTCGATCACCGTGCACCAGTCGGGGCGCAGGCGCTCCAGCTTGCGGTCCCATTCGGGGTAGGTGTAGCGGCCCAGTTCCATCGTGTCGTTCATGGTGTTGGACGTACCCGAGACCGGTGGTGGCCGTGCGCTCGATTGCTGGAGCGCGATGGCCTCGTCCGGCGGCGTATCGGCCTCGCCGAAATCCCAGAGGTAGCTGTTGTCGTCGCGGTAGGGTGCGGGCACCGCGTAGTCCCGGGGCTCGAAGCGCACGCGCATCTGGCCGAGGTCGTTGGCAAGGACGGAGGCGATGGCGCGGAAGGCGTCGCCGTCTTCCAGACCGGCATGCGCGATGGTTTCGTCGAACAGGCGGCGGGCCTTGTTGACCCAGTGGTTGTCGTCCTGCCAGGCGGGCAGCATCAGCATGCGGTCCATGCGCGCGACGAGCGCCGCGAAGCTCAGGTCCCGCGGGTCGGGCACTGGCGCCAGTGATTCAACGAACCAGCCGTGCAGGCCGGGGAAGTCGCGGCACAGCAGGCGTTCGACGCGCGCGTCCTCGATGGCCGAGACCACCGCGATGCCCATGGGCTTGAGCGTGCGCGCCGGGCGGGCGGGCATGGAGTGGCGCAGGTGCGCGACTGCATGCGCGACCATGGCGCGGCGCAAGCGTTCTTCGCCAGCGCCTTCGGGCAGCAGCAGGCGCTTGCCGGTGAGCACGGCACGCGCTCCGGCCAGCGCCTGCACCTCGACATCGATGCCGGCGAGGCCACGGGCCAGCAGCGACAACGCAGCGTTCATCCGAACTGCGCTTCGACAAAGCCCTGCAGCGCGCTCGCCACGTCGGGGTCGTCGGTGAGCGCGCGCGTCATCGTCATCTCGCAGCTTTCGCGCGGCGTCACGCCGTCGCGGATCAGCACGCCCGCGTAGATCAGCATGCGCGTGGACACGCCTTCGTCGAGCCCGCGGTGCTTCAGTTCGCGCGAGCAGCGCGCAATCGCCACCAGCTTGGCCGCCAGGTCGATGGTGACCTCGGCCTCGTGCGCGACGATTTCCGCCTCGAGCTTGCTGTCCGGGTAGTCGAACTCCAGCGCCGCGAAGCGTTGCCGCGTCGAGGGCTTCATGTCCTTTGCGCTGCTCTGGTAGCCGGGGTTGTACGACACCACCAGCTGGAAGTCGGGGTGCGCGTGCACCAGCTCGCCTTTCTTGTCGAGCGGCAGGATGCGGCGCGCGTCCGTCAGCGGGTGGATGACCACGGTGGTGTCCTGCCGCGCTTCCACCACTTCGTCGAGATAGCAGATGCCGCCGTGCCGCACCGCCAGCGTCAGCGGTCCGTCGTGCCAGGCGGTGCCGTTGGCGTCGAGCAGGTAGCGCCCGACGAGGTCCGATGCCGTCATGTCCTCGTTGCAGGCCAGCGTGACCAGCGGCCGCCCGAGCGACCATGCCATGTGCTCCACGAAGCGCGTCTTGCCGCAACCGGTCGGGCCTTTCAGGATCAGCGGCATGCGGTGGCGGTAGGCCTGCCGGTACAGCGCCACCTCGTTGCCCGCGGGGCGGTAGAAGGGCTCGGCCTCGATGCGGTAGGCGGCCAGCGGATCGGGAACCGCCGCGTTCATCGGTGCTGGGCCGGCTCGTTCGGAATGCCTTCGATCGGGCATTCGGGCGTGCCCACCGTGCTGCGCGTGAACGACTCCACCATCTCGCGCGTGCCCTCGGGGTCGTTGATCCACTTCGTATAGAAGTTGTACGGGCAGGCCGCCACGCCCTTGTCGCCGTCGCCGGAGTTGATGGTGCCGGTGTAGCCGCGGTGCACCAGCTTGAACAGGTGGTTCTGCGACTGGCCGTTCTTGCGCGCGTCGCGGATCAGGCCCATCGAGAGTTCGGCGTAGTTGATGCCCATCTCCTCCTCGCCGCATTCGCCCAGCGTCCGGCCGTCGAAGCCGATGAGTGCCGAATGGCCGAAGTACGAGTACACGCCGTCGAAGCCCGCCGCGTTGGCCACCGCCACGTAGGTGTTGTTCATGAAGGCCATGGCCTTGGACACCAGGATCTGCTGCTCCTTTGCCGGGTACATGTAGCCCTGGCAGCGCACGATGAGTTCGGCGCCGCGCATGGCGCAGTCGCGCCAGATCTCGGGGTAGTTGCCGTCGTCGCAGATGATCAGGCTGATCTTCATGCCCTTGGGGCCATCGCTCACGTAGGTGCAGTCGCCGGGATACCAGCCCTCGATGGGCACCCACGGCATGATCTTGCGGTACTTCTGGACGATCTCGCCCTGGTTGTTCATGAGGATCAGCGTGTTGTAGGGCGCCTTGTTCGGGTGCTCTTCATGGCGCTCGCCGGTCAGCGAGAACACGCCCCACACGTTGGCGCGGCGGCAGGCGTCCGCGAAGATCGCGGTCTCCTCGCCGGGCACCGTGGCGGCGGTGTCGTACATCTCCTTGGCGTCGTACATGATCCCGTGGGTGGAGTACTCGGGGAACACCACCAGGTCCATGCCCGGCAGGCCCCGCTTCATGCCGACCAGCATCTCGCCGATCTTGCGGGCGTTGTCCAGCACCTCGGCCTTGGTGTGCAGGCGGGGCATCTTGTAGTTGACGACCGCGACGCCCACGCAATCGTTGCTGCTCGAAATATCACCATGTCGCATGACGCTGCTCCTGAAGGATGGTTGAGAAAAAGCAAAAAGGCCCGAGCCGGTGTCCAACCGGTTCGGGCCTGTCTGCGGGGCATCGGGTTCGTGTCGTCGAAGCCGATTGTTCTCAACTCAGCGGGGGCTGCACATACGTCATTTCGCTGATTGCGGGGCTGGCTCAGCGCGGGCGCGCGTAGTCGGACTCGATCCAGGCGGTGGCGCTCGAGGGGGTGAGCTTGAACGCGGGCGACACGCTCACGCTGGCGAGTTCGGAGTCGTCGGCATCGTCGCAGGCGCTGAGCGTGGCCGAGGGGTTGTCCTCGTCGGGCACGATGGCCAGGGTCACGCGAACGCGCTGGTCGTTGCGCGCGGTGACGGTCATGCTCTTGTTGAGCGTGGCGTGCAGCTGCTGCTCGTGGCGGCGGATGACTTCGGCGGCGGTCTTCACCAGCGTGGAGAAGGCCGGGCCGTCCAGCGGCTTGGGGTTCTTCTTGTCGCGGCCCATGGTCCAGGGGCCGACCAGGGCGGGTTCGGGGTCGCCCTGTCGGGTCATCTCGACGGCCCAGCCGTCGTCTTCCTCGTTCTTGATGACGCGGGCGGTCCACAGGCCGTCGCGCCAGAGGCGGGGTTCCTGCAGGGGGCGGGTGTCGGGGTCGGTGGTGTCGGTGAGGTCGGTCATGCGGGTGTCTGTGTGCTTGCGCGGGCCATTTTCCCCTGAGTCCCTCGCGGGGGCCGGCCGATGTATTCCTGCAGTCCGTCGACCAGGGCATCGAAGGCGGCGCGGCAGCGCGGGCTGTTGCGCAGGTCTTCGTGCATCGTGACCCAGGTCTCCAGCTTCATCGCGAAAGCGCGCGGCACGAGGCGCACCAGTGCGTCGTCGCGCCGGGCCAGCCCGACCTGGCAGATGCCGATGCCCGCACCGGCGCGGATCAGCGCCAGCTGCGCGAGGTCGCTGTCGGTGCGCAGCGAGAAAGCCTCGCGGCCATAGCCCGGCAGCGCCTTGCCCGCGTTGCGCACGAAAGCCGAAGGCTGGTCGTAGCCGATGAAGGCATGCGCCGCCATGTCTTCCATCTTGCGCGGCGTGCCGTGGCGGGCCAGGTAGTCCTTGCGCGCGTGAAAGCCCAGCTCGATCTGCCCGACGTGGCGCGCGACCAGTTGCTCCTGTTTCGGCCGCACCATGCGCACGGCGATGTCGGCCTCGCGCCGCAGCAGGTCCTGCACGCGGTTGGTCAGCACCAGCTCGACCTTCAGCGCGGGGTGCGCCTCGCGCAGCCGCGCGACGATGGGCGGCAGCACCTCGACACCGATCACCTCGCTGGCCGAGATGCGCACCACCCCGCGCACGCCTTCGCCCTGGCTGGTGGCCGCGCGCTGCAGCGACGCGGCGGTGCTTTCCATGGCTTCGGCGTGGGTGCGCAGCGCCAGCGCCACCTCGGTGGGCAGCAGGCCCACCTGCGAGCGCGTGAAGAGCACCACGCCCAGTGCTTCTTCAAGCGCCGCCACATGGCGCCCGGCCGTGGGTTGGGTGATGCCCAGCGCGCGCGCCGCGCCCGAGAGAGAGCCCTCGCGCAGCACGCCGAGGAAGGAGCGGTAGAGCTCCCAGCCGATGTTCGAAGTCATGCATAAATGTATAGCTGCTGACTCATGTTCGGCAATTCCAATGGAACGCCGTCGCTTCCAGAATCGGTCCATCGACAACCCTTTTGGAGCATTTCATGGCACGCAACGACACGGTTCTGGTTCTGGGCGCAACGGGCGGCATCGGCGGCGAGGTGGCCCGCCAGCTGCGCGACGCGGGTTGGGAGGTGCGCGCACTGAAGCGCGGCGCGACCGAAGAAAAGCGCGATGGCATCACCTGGCTGGCCGGCGACGCGATGGACGCGCAGGCCGTGCGGCAGGCCGCGAAGGGCTGCGCGGTGATCGTGCATGCGGTCAACCCGCCGGGCTACCGCAACTGGTCGCAACTGGTGCTGCCGATGCTGGACAACACCATCGCCGCCGCGAAGGCCGAAGGCGCGACCATCGTGCTGCCGGGCACGGTCTACAACTTCGGGCCCGACGCCTTCCCGCTGCTGGCCGAAGATTCGCCGCAGCACCCGGCCACCCGCAAGGGCGCGATCCGCGTCGAGATGGAAAAGCGGCTCGAAGACGCCAGCCGCGAAGGTGCCCGCGTGCTGATCGTGCGCGCCGGGGACTTCTTCGGCCCGAAGACGGGCAACAACTGGTTCTCGCAGGGGCTGGTGAAGGCGGGGCAGCCGGTCAAGGCCGTGAGCTACCCCGGCCGCGCGGGCGTCGGCCACCAGTGGTCGTACCTGCCGGACGTGGCGCGCACCATGGTCGAGCTGCTGGCGCGGCGCGACCGGCTGGCGCCCTTCGCGCGCTTTCACATGGCCGGGCACTGGGACGCGGACGGCACGCGCATGAGCGGCGCCATCCGCAAGGCGGTGATGCGCCGCACCGGCACCGAGGCGCGTGTGTCGGCCTTTCCGTGGTGGCTGCTGACGCTGGCCTCGCCCTTCGTCGCCACCTTCCGCGAGATGCGCGAGATGCGCTACCTGTGGGAAACGCCCGTGGGCATGGACAACGCGAAGCTGGTGGCCTTTCTGGGGCGCGAGCCGCACACGCCGTTCGACGAGGCGGTCGAGGCCGCGCTCGAAGGCATGGGCTGCCTGGCCGCGGTGCCGGTGGTCACCGTGACTGCGGCGGCCTGATCAGAAGACGGAGAGCCCCGTGCGCGCCACGAACAGTTCCAGCGCCTTCATGCCCAGCAGCGAATTGCCGGTGGCGTCGAGCGCGGGCGACCACACGCACAGCGTGAGCCGGTCGGGCACCACCGCCACGATGCCGCCGCCCACGCCGCTCTTGCAAGGCAGGCCGATGGAAAAGGCCACGTCGCCGGCCGCGTCGTAGGTGCCGCAGGTGAGCATCAGCGCGTTGATGCGGCGGGTTTGCCGCTCGCCCGTGATCTCGGGCTCGCCATCGATCGGGTGCGCCCCGTCGCGGCTCAGGAAGGCCGCGGCGCGCGCCAGCTGGCGGCAGCTCATGCGCAGGGCGCACTGGTGGAAGTAGGTGTCGAGCACGGTGGCGACGTCGTTGTCGATCTTGCCGAAGCTCTTCATGAAGTTGGCCAGCGCGATGTTGCGAAAGCCCGTGTCCGCCTCGGACTGCGCCACCTCGTCGTCGAAGGCGACGGGCTCGCCGCACAGGCCGGCCATGAGCGCGAGGATGTCGTCCTTCGCGCTGCCACCCGCGGCCTTCGCCTGGCTCACCAGCCGGTCGGCCACCGCGATGGCACCGGCATTGATGAACGGGTTGCGCGGCTTGCCCTGCTCGTTTTCCAGCTGCACCAGCGAGTTGAACGGGTTGCCCGAGGGTTCGCGGCCGATGCGCTCCCACAGCGCGTCGCCCATTCGCTGCATGGCGAGCGTGAGCGTGAAGAGCTTGGACACGCTCTGGATGGAAAACGGCGTCTCGAAGTCGCCCGCGCCGGCTTCCTCGCCCTCGCAGGTGCGCAGCGCAATGCCGAACTGGCGGGCATCGACGCGCGCCAGCGCCGGGATGTAGCTGGCCACGGTGCCGCCGGGGCAGCCCTGGTCGATCTGCGGGCGCAGGGTGGCGACGATCTCGTCGAGCACCGGCTGGAAGTTCATGGTCTGGCCGTTCATGCGGTGCGTTGTACCGCAGGCCGCCGGTTCACCAGCACGATGCCCAGCGCCACGCCGACCAGCGCCACGATCAGTTGCGCGGTCAGCGGCTCCTTCAGGAGCACCACGCCGCACACCAGCGCGAACAGCGGCGTGAGGAAGGTGAAGGACGACATCTGCGTGGCCGGGTAGTGCCGCAGCAGCCACATCCAGGCCAGGTAGCTGGCGAAGGCGCCGACCACCATCTGCAGGCCGATGGAGCCCCACGCCCAGGCCGAGTACGCAAAGCCCCACGGCTCGCCCAGCGCGAGCGACAGCACAGGGCACATCGCGGCCGTGACCGCCACCTGGTAGAAGAGCGTTTTCTCGGCGCTGGCGGTGGCCAGGCGGGTGGTGCGCAGCGTGAGCGTGGTCAGGCCCCACAGCATGCCGGCCCCCAGGCCCATGGCGTCGCCGATCAGCTGCGACGAGCTCATGTGGTCGAAGCCCTCGCTGAAGGCCAGCACCACGCCCGAAAAAGCGATGAAGAGCCCGAGCCACTGGAAGCCCCGCAGCCGCTCGGCCGGCACCCAGCGCGGCAGCAGCAGCGACACCCAGAAGGGCGCCGTGTAGAGAAACACCGTGAGCCGCGAAGCGCTGGTGTGCTGCAGCCCGAGGTAGATGCCGGCGAACTCGCCCGAGAACAGCAGCCCGGCCAGCAGCCCTGGCCACAGCGTGCCGTCGCGCTCGAACAGCCGCACACCGCGCGACGCGCACCACAGCCACAGCAGCGCGGTGGCGCCCACCATGCGGATGGAGGCCTGCCACATGGGCGGCACCTCGGCCACGGTGGTCTTGATGAGGATCTGCTGCAGGCCCCAGAAGGCACAGCAGGCAATGAGCAGGCCGATGGCGAGGCTGTCGAGGTGGGTCTTGCGCTGGATCATGAACGGTCAGTCACTGTCGGTCAGGTGGCGGGCGGCCACCAGATTCATCGGATGATCGTACCGCGCCGACGCGTTCCCCGGGGTGTTACTGCGCGAAGGCCTCCAGCGCGGGCAGCGGCGCCTGCCGCTCGAAGCGCCGTTCGATGGCCAGCAGCGCGGCCTCCAGGAACTGCAGGAACATGCCCATGGCCACTGCCGTGGTCTGGCCCGCGCGCTGGTAGAGGCAGCTGAACGAGCGCGCGCCCGCGTCGGCCAGCCCGGTCCACACCAGCGTGCCGCGTTCCACGTCCTCGGCCACGTTCTCCGGAATCAGAAAGCCGATGCCCGTGCCGCCGGCCACCAGCCGCCGCACCATCGCGACCGAACTGGTTTCCACCAGCGGGCGCACCTTGCGGTGCTCGCGGTGGTCGATCTGGTCGACCATGGCGCGCAGCTCGGTGTCGGGCGTCATCAGGATCAGCGGGTGCTCCAGGCAGTCGCGCAGCCGCGGCAGCTTGCCGAGCGCCGCCAGCGGATGGCCGGGCGGCGTGACCAGCCCCAGGTGCTGCGGGAACGCGCGGATCTCCTCCACGCCGGGCGGCGGCTTGCGGCGCAGGCAGAAGCCGATGTCCGACTCGCCGTTGGCCACCCATTTCAGGATGTTCTCGCCGCTGCCCGAGCGCACGCTGTAGGTCACGCCGGGGTAGTTCTTCATGGCCGCCTCGATCACTTCGGGCACCAGTTGCTCGGCCGACGAGTGCGACACCGCCAGGTTGATATGCCCGCGCCGCAGCGACCGCAGGTCTTCCACCTGCGCCATGGCGTTGTCGAAGTCGCGCTGCCCGCGCCGCACGGCCGCCACCATGATCTCGCCCGCGGTGGTCAGCTGCATGCCGCGCGGCAGGCGGTCGAACAGCGGCGTGCCCACCTGTTCCTCGAGGTTGAGCACTTGCTGGTGCACCGCTGCGGCCGTGAGGTGCAAGGTCTCGGCCGCCTTGCGCACCGAGCCGCGTCGGGCCACTTCGTCGAAACACCGGAAGGTTTGGGAGATGGGGCGCATGGTGCTGCGCAGTGTATGGATTTTCTATACGCACTGTACGAAACAAACAGATTTTCCTGACGCGCGATGCGGCCTAGATTCGCACCATTCGTCCATTTCCCCGAGGTTCGTTCCCGTGACCCAGACCACCGTCGACCAGATCACCCAGCGCCGCCGCGGCACCGGCCTGATCGCCCACGACCCGGCGCTCAGTGCCGGCGGCTACACCCTGATCGCCCCGCAGACCGATGACGGCAACGTCTACCTGATCGACATCGAGGGCCGCGTCGCGCACCAGTGGAAGATGCCCGTGCGCCCCGGCCGCGCGGCCGTGATCCTGCCCAACGGCAACCTGGGCTACAACGGCAACCACGCGGACTCGCCCGAGATCTACGGCGCCTGGTCGCTGTGGCACGGCGGCGATTTCTACGAGGCCACGCCCGCCGGCGAGATCGTCTGGCGTTTCCAGGACCCGACTCATCACCACGACGCCCGCTGGCTGGCCAACGGCCACCTGCTGTACGCCGGCTGCGCGCCGGTGCCCGCCGGCTTTGCCGAACGCGTGCCCGGCGGCACGGCGCACGGCCCGTATGAGCCGATGTACGGCGACGTGGTCCGCGAGGTCGACCGCGACGGCAAGCTGGTGTGGGAGTGGAAGGCCTGGGAGCACCTGGCACCCGAGGACTTTCCGATCCACCCCGGTTTCGGGCGCACCCACTGGCCGCTGGTGAACGGGCTGGACGTGACGCGCGAGGGCCTGGTGCTGATGAGCCTGCGCACCACCTCGGGCATCGTCGGCGTCGACAAGGGCACGGGCGCCGTGAAGCTGCACATTCCGCCGTCGGTGCTGTCGCACCAGCATGCGCCTGTCGCGCTGGAGAACGGCCACATTCTTGCTTTCGACAACGGCAACTTCCGCACCGGCAAGCATGTGGCGTTCTCGCGCGTTCTCGAAATCGACCCGGCCTCCCACGAGGTCGTGTGGCAGTACGCGGACGAACTGGTCAACGCGTTCTACACGGCCTACATGGGCAGCGCGCAGCGCCTGCCAAACGGCAACACGCATGTCACCGAGTCGGCCACGGGGCGCCTGTTCGAGGTCACGCCGGCCGGCGAGGTGGTGTGGGAGTACGTGATTCCCTGGTTCGCCGAATACCCCGACGAGGCCGCGCGCAAGTACGTGCCCGGCCGGCAGAACAGCGTGTTCCAGACCTTCCGCTACACCGCGGCGCAACTTCCCTGGCTCGAGGCTTCCGCATCATGATTTCTCCCACTTTTCGCCGTCTCGCGCTTGCGCTGGCCACGGTGCTTCCGCTCGCGGTACAGGCCGCCGACGCGCCCAAGCCGGTGCGCATCCTCAGCAACTGGTTCGCCCAGCCCGACCAGGCCGGCTACTGGCAGGCCCAGCAGGACAAGCTCGGCAAGGAAGCCGGCATCGAGATCAGCGTGCTGCAGGGCGGCCCGAAGATCCAGACCATTCCGCAGGTGGCCTCGGGCCAGGCCGAGTTCGGCATCGGCAATGCCGACGACGTGCTGCTGGCCCGCCTGCGCGGTGCGCCGGTGCGCGCGGTGTTCGCGCACCTCGACCACGTGCCCTACACGCTGGTCTATCACGCCGACCCGGCGGTGAAGTCCATCGCCGACCTGCAGGGCCGCACCTTCGCGGTGAACCTCGGCAACGCCTACTGGGAGTGGACGAAGAAGCAGTACAAGCTCTCCGGCTCGCGCGAGATCCCGGTGAGCGGCGACCTGAGCCTGTTCCGCAACGACCCGAAGATGGTGCAGCAGGGCTACTCGCTGTTCCTGCCCGCGCGCATGGCCGCGGCCGGCGTGCAGGTGCAGCAGATCACGCTGGCCTCGCTGGGCTATCGGCCGTACGACGTGCTCTTCACCACCGACGAGCTGATCCGCAAGAACCCCGCTTTGGTGAAAGCCACCATCGCAGCGGTGCAGAAGGGCTGGGCCGACTACGTGCGCAACCCGCAAGGGCTCAAGCCGCTGATCACCGGCATGAACAAGCAGATGACACCCGAGATCTACGACGCGGCCAACAAGGAAATGATCGAGACGCTGATCTCGCACGACCTCGGGCGCATCGGCTGCATGACCGATGCGCGCTGGAGCGAGCTCGCGGGCCAGCTGCGCAGCGTGAACTTCCTGCCGGCCGGCTTCGACGCGAAGCAGGGCTACGACCGCACGCTGGTGCCGGGCTGCAACCCATGAGCACCCCGGGCGCCGCCATCGGGCTGGAAGGTGTTTCGAAGCGCTTCGGCAAGGGCGAGGGCCTGCAGGCCCTGGACGCGGTCGACTTCGCGCTGCGCCCGGGCGAGTTCGTCTCCATCGTCGGGCCCTCGGGCTGCGGCAAGTCGACGCTGCTGCGCATCATGGCGGGGCTCGTCGCGCCGAGCACCGGGCGCTGCACGCGGCCCGAGGGCATCGCGACCGCCTTCGTGTTCCAGGAGGCCGCGTTGCTGCCCTGGCGCACCGTGGAGCGCAACGCGCAGTTGCTGATGGAGCTCGAAGGCCACGCGCCCGCGAGCTACAAGGCGCGCGCCGCCGAGGCGCTGAAGCTGGTGGGGCTCGCGGGCTTCGAGGCCTCGTACCCGCACCAGCTCTCCGGCGGCATGCGCATGCGGCTGTCGCTGGCGCGCGCACTGGCGCTGCGGCCCGGGCTGCTGCTGCTCGACGAGCCGCTGGCGGCGGTGGACGAGCTCACGCGCGACGTGCTGCAGGAAGAGCTGTCTTCGCTGTGGCGGCAAGCCGGCTTCAGCGGCGTGCTGGTGACGCACAACGTGCACGAGGCGGTGTACCTGTCGAACCGGGTGGTGGTGATGTCGCCGCGGCCGGGGCGCATCCTGGACGTGATCGACGTGCCGTTCGAATTTCCGCGCGCACCCGAGCTGCGCGCCAGCGCCGGCTTCGCGGCGCTCACCGGCCAGGTGACCGCGGTGCTGCGCGCGCAGCACCACGCGCCGGCCTTGGCTTGAGGGAGCGGGCCATGGCAACGACCCGATCTGTCTCGTCTTCGGCCGCGGCCTTCGCGCGCAACGCCAGCCCGGTGCTGGTGGTGGCGTTGCTGGGCATCGGCCTCTGGTGGCTGCTGAGCGCCACCGTCTACCAGGGCAAGGGCTACCTGCTGCCGTCGCCGCAGGAGGTGGCGGCCGCCACGGCGGAGAACGCCGGCGTGCTCGTGGGCGCCACGCTCTCGACGCTGAAAGAGGCGCTGCTGGGCTATGCCCTGGCCATCGTGCTCGGCATCGCGGGTGCGGCGGTGCTGGCGCAGTCGCGGCTGCTGGAGCGCAGCCTGTACCCGTACGCGGTGCTGCTGCAGACCGTGCCGGTGGTGGCGGTCGCGCCGCTGATCGTGCTCTGGTTCGGCTACAACGAGCTGTCGGTGGTGATCGTGAGCTTCATCATGTCGCTGTTCCCGATCATCAACAACACGATGCTGGGCCTGCGCTCGACCTCGCGCAACCTGGCGGAGCTGTTCGCGCTGCACCGCGCGAGCGGGCTGGTGTCGTTCTGGAAGCTGCGGCTGCCGGGCGCGCTGCCGCACATCTTCGCGGGGCTGCGCATTTCCGCGGGGCTGTCGGTCATCGGCGCCATCGTGGGCGAATTCATCATCGGCTCGGGCAATGCCGAAGGCGGGCTGGGTGTGCAGATCGTGTTCGCGCAGGGGCGCATGTACACCGCGCTGCTGTTCGCCGAGGTCATCGCGGCGACGCTGCTGGGCTTTCTGTTCTTCCTGGCGGTGAGCGCGATCGGGCGGCTGCTGTTGCGGCACTGGCACGAGTCGGCGCTGGAGGGCTGAGTGGCGAAATGCCTTGTTTCGCGGCCACCGGGTAGGTCGGCTGGCCGTGCGTGCCGACCCTCAGGTCGGGCACCACGGCTTCCACATCGGGCAGCGCGCGCGCCGCGCGTTCGAGCTTCTTCGCCAGCGCCGCGTTCGGCACACAGCCCTGCAGGTACACCCATCGGCGCTGGATCATGACCCACACGCTGCCTTTGTTCACCCCCGGCACCGCGAGCAGCGCGGCGCGCACCTTGGGCGCGAGCGGCTTGTCGTAGCGGTAGGCATTGCTGTCGGCGCACTTGCCGGCCAGCCAGCAGCTGGTGCCGCGCTCCAGCCGCGAATGGGTCTGCAGGCGGCGCTCTTCGGCCGTGTAGAACGGCCCTTCCGGCACGGCGCAGGCCGGCAGGCCGGCCGATACCTGGAAGAAAGGGTCGTCGAACCAGTTCTGCTTGAGCGGCCCCGGGGCCTCCTGCGCCATGACGGTCTGCGCAAGAAGCAGCAGCACGGGCATGAGCGCGGGGTGCTTCACTACAAGGGGTGTTCCGTGTAGAAGCGCCCGCCGTGGAACAGCAGCGGCGAGGCGCCGGCATCGTGGCTGCAGCGCTCCACTTCGCCCACGAAGATCACGTGGTCGCCTTCGTCGTAGCGGCTGCGGTTGAAGCACTCGAAGCTGGCCGCCGCGCCGGCGAGCACCGGTGCGCCGCCCAGGCCTTCGGTGAAGGCCACGTCGGCCCAGCGGTCGATGTTCTTGGTGGCGAAGCGCTCGGCCAGCGCCTTCTGGTTGGCCGCCAGGATGTTCACGGTGTAGTGCGAGCCCGTGCTCAGCGCGGGCATGGAGCCGGCCGCACGCGCCAGGCTCCACAGCACCAGCGGCGGCGCGAGCGACACCGAATTGAAGGAGTTGGCGGTGAGCCCGACCAGCGTGCCGTCGGCCGCGCGCGCGGTGACGATGGTCACGCCGGTGGCGAACGTGCCGAGCGCATCGCGAAACTCGTCGGGCGAAAAGGAGGGCGGTTGGGCCCGGCGGGGAGTGGTCACTGAAAGGGGCAGCAAGTGCTTGAAGGGCAGAAGGCCATTTTGGCTCAGCGCCCGGGGGGCTGCTTGGCGGGGCTCATCAACTCGGTCACCAGCCGGGAATAGGCGGTGGCCGCAGGCGAGAGGGTACGCCCTGCGAGCGTCACCAGGCTGTAATGCGTCTGCATGCGCGCCAGGCCCGCGACGGGCAGAGGCACCAGGGCACCGGTCTCGTGCCCCGGCGCGGGCGCCAGCGGCGCCAGGATCACCGCGTGCGCCGTGAGCGCCAGGTGGCGCAGCGTGCCGGCGTCGTCGCAGGTCACGTTGAACACGCTGCGTTCGCCTCGCTTGACCTGGCGCTCGAAATGCGCGGCCACCTCGGCCGGCAGGTGCGGGCCGGCCACGGGGTGGTCCATGAGCCGTTCGAGCGTGACCTGCTTCAGCCTGAGCAGCGGGTGCTTCGGCCGCACGAAGAACGACACCGGCACGTTGGGCAGGCGCGCCAGCTGCAGGCCGGGCTGCTTCTTCAGGTCGCGCGTATCGGCGATGAACAGGTCGAGCTGGCGGCGGTGCAGGCGCTCGCACAGGGTGGCGGTGTCGGCCACTTCCATGCGCATTTGCAGCTGCGGATGGCGCTGCGTCATGAGCGACAGGGCCAGCCGGCCCAGCGTGCCGGCGGCAAACGGGCCGAGCCCGACCGCCAGGCTGCCGATGGCCAGGCCCTCGAGCTGCAGCACGTCGCGCGCGATCTGCTGCGCGTCGGCCAGCAGTTCGCGGGCGCGCGCCAGCACCAGCTCGCCGGCCTGGGTGAAGCGCACCGTGCCGTAGGCGCGGTCGATCAGGCGCGCCTGCAGGCCTTCCTCGAGGTTGTCGATGCTGCGCGACAGGGCGGGCTGCGACAGGTGCACGGCCTGGGCCGCGCGGCCGAAGCTGCCCTGGTCCGCGAGGGCGACGAGATGCTGGAGCTGGCGCAGCTGCATTTTGCGTTCCACTTAAAAAGCAAGCACGTATTTTGCATTTGCCAATGCATGGAGGGCTTCGGAGAATCCGGCCTTGCCCCCTTGGAAGACCGAGACACACCATGACGCCCCCTCATTTCTCCCGCGCGCTGGTTGCACTGGCTTGCGCGTTCACCGCCGCATCGGCCCCGGCGCAGGTCGCGCCCAAGCCGCCCGAGCCGTCCACGCTGCAGGCCAATGCCGACATGGCGAAGGCGTTGCCCTTCGCCGACCGGCGCGATTTCGAGGACGCGATGCGCGGCTTCATCGCCACCGTTCCCGACGCGCTGGTGCCCGGCACCGGGGCGCGCCCGGTCTGGAACATGAAGCCGTACGACTTCCTCAAGGCGGACGTGCCCGCCGACACCGTCAACCCGAGCCTGTGGCGCCAGGCGCAGCTCAACGCCATCCACGGCCTCTTCAAGGTGACCGAGCGCGTGTACCAGGTGCGCGGCTTCGACCTGGCGAACATCACCATCGTCGAGGGCGACACCTCGCTGATCGTCATCGATCCGCTGCTCACCGCCGAGACCGCGCGCGCCGCACTCGAGCTGTACTACCAGCACCGCCCGCGCAAGCCGGTGGGCACGGTGATCTACACGCACGGCCACGCCGACCACTTCGGCGGCGTGAAGGGCGTGGTGAGCGAGGCGGACGTGGCTGCCGGCAAGGTGCAGGTGATCGCGCCCGCGGCCTTCATGGAAACGGCCGTGGCCGAGAACATCCTCGCGGGCAACGCGATGAACCGGCGTTCGCAGTACCAGTTCGGCTCGCTGCTGCCGCCGGGCGTGCGCGGACAGGTCGACACAGGCCTGGGCAAGGCGCTGGCGCACGGCAGCGTCACGCTGATCGCGCCCACGGCCACCATCGACAAGCCGACCGAGACGCGCACCATCGACGGCGTGCAGTTCGTGTTCCGGCTGGTGCCGGGCTCCGAGGCGCCGTCGGAAATGCTGCTGTACCTGCCGCAGTTCCGCGTGCTGAACATGGCCGAAGACGTGACGCACAACATGCACAACCTCTACACGATCCGCGGCGCCGAGGTGCGCGACGGCAACCTGTGGTCGAAGTACATCGACGAGGCGCGCGTGGCCTTCGGCGACAGGACCGACGTGCTCATTGCCCAGCACCACTGGCCCACCACCGGGCGCGAGCGCATCGTCGACCTGCTGAAGAAGCAGCGCGACATGTACAAGTTCATCAACGACCAGTCGCTGCGCCTGCTCAACCAGGGCTACACCGCGGCCGACATCGCCGAGACGCTGCGCATGCCCGCGAGCCTGGCGCAGGAATGGTCGGCGCGCGGCTACTACGGCACGCTGAGCCACAACGCCAAGGCGGTGTACCAGAAGTACCTGGGCTGGTACGACGCGAACCCGGCCAACCTGAACCCGTTGCCGCCGGTGGCCTACGCGAAGAAGACCGTCGAGTACATGGGCGGCGCCGACGCGGTGCTGGCGCGTGCGCGCGAAGACTTCGGCAAGGGCGAGTTCCGCTGGGTGGCCAGCGCCATGAGCCAGGTGGTGTACGCCGACCCGTCGAACCGCGCGGCGCGCGAGCTGGGCGCCGACGCGCTGGAGCAGCTCGGCTACCAGTCGGAGGCCGGCACCTGGCGCAGCGCCTACCTGGTGGGCGCGATGGAGTTGCGCAACGGCGTGCCGAAGATTCCTGCGGGCAGCAGCGCCAACGCCGACACCCTCAAGGCGGTGAGCAACGACCTGTTCTTCGACTTCCTCGGCGTGCGGCTCGACGCGGCCAAGGCCGAGGGCAGGAAGATGGTCATCAACTGGAACTTCACCGATTCCAACCAGCAGTTCGTGCTGACGCTGGAGAACTCGGCGCTCACGCACATCGCCGGCCAGCAACCCGGCGCCGACGCCACCATCACGCTGAGCCGCGCCACGCTCGATGCGGTGACGCTGAAGGAAACGAGCTTTCCCGCGGCGGTGCTGACCGGCAAGGTGAAGATCGACGGCGATCGCGGGAAGCTGGCGGAGCTGATGTCGATGCTCGATACCTTCGAGCCGATGTTTCCTGTGGTCGAGCCGCGGAAATAGGGGCGTTCAGGGCGGGGGCACAGGGGGCGCCGTGGGTGAACGGCGCAGCCCCTACCCGAAGAACCAGTAGCAGACAGCGACAGCGGCAACGACCCCCGCCACCTCGGCCAGCAACGCACAAGCCACGGAGTGCCGCGCGCGCTGGATGCCGACCGCCCCGAAATACACCGCCAGCACATAGAACGTGGTCTCCGTGCTGCCCTGGATGGTGGCCGCCACCAGCGCGGGGAAGCTGTCGACGCCCTGGGTCTTCATGGTCTCGATCAGCATTGCGCGGGCCGCGCTGCCCGAGAACGGCTTGACCAGCGCGGTGGGCATGGCGTCGACGAAGCGTGCGTCGAAGCCGCCCGCCGTCACCAGCCAGCGCAGGCCGCCCAGCAGGAAGTCGAGCGCACCCGAGGCGCGCAGCACGCCGACCGCGCACAGCATGGCCACGAGGTACGGCAGCAGATTCTTCGCGATGTCGAAGCCTTCCTTCGCGCCTTCGATGAAACATTCGTAGACCTTGATGCGCCTGATGGCCCCGGCCAGCAGGAACAGCAGGATCACGCCGAACAGCGTGAGGTTGCCCAGCAGCGAGGACAGCGACGCGATGGCCGCGGCCGACAGCGTGCCCAGCAGCGCCATGAACCCGCCCAGCGCCAGCGCGCCCGGCACCAGGTAGGCCAGCACCACCGGGTCCCACAGCCGCAGGCGCTGCACCACCGCCACCGACAGCAGCCCGACCAGCGTCGAGGCGCTGGTGGCCAGCAGGATCGGCAGGAACACCATCGTCGGGTCGGCCGCGCCCTGTTGCGCGCGGTACATGAAGATGGTGACGGGCAGCAGCGTCAGCGACGAAGCGTTCAGCACCAGGAACAGGATCTGTGCGTTGGTGGCCGTGAGCGGGTCGGGGTTGAGCCGCTGCAGCTCGCGCATGGCCTTCAGGCCGATGGGCGTGGCGGCGTTGTCCAGGCCTAGCGCGTTGGCCGCGAAGTTCATGGTGATGAGCCCGAGCGCG
The DNA here is from genome assembly GCF_051216435.1 of Variovorax pasteuri. Lineage (NCBI taxonomy): Bacteria > Pseudomonadati > Pseudomonadota > Betaproteobacteria > Burkholderiales > Comamonadaceae > Variovorax > Variovorax pasteuri. Next base: position 16,248 of record NZ_JBPJZS010000007.1, on the reverse strand, counting down.
GGGTGCCCCGCCGGCACGCCCGGCATCAGGCGGCGAAACAGCGGCCCCAGCAGCCGCGCGAGCCAGCCCACCAGCCCCGCCGCCTCGGCAATGCGCAGGAAGCCCAGCCACAGCGTGAGCGTGCCGAACAGCAGCACCATCACCTCGACCGCGAGCCGCGCCATGGCGAACAGGCTCTCGACGATGGCCGCGAACACCGTCGGGTCGCCGCCGACGAGCCAGCGCCCCAGCGCGGCCAGTGCCGCCACCGCGAAGAATCCCAGCCACAGGCCGTTGAGCACGTTGTTTCCCTTTTTGGTGCGCGGATCATAGGCCGCGCGTTCGTCACCGCCGCGAGCTACGATTCGGGCCATGCGCGCCCCCTCCCTCCGCCGACTTGCCGCCCTGGCGCTGGGCGCGGCCACGCTCTGGCTGGCCGGCTGCGTGAGCTTGCCGCCGGGCCAGCCGATGCCCGTGGTCAGGGCCTTCTCGGCCACGGAGGTGTCGCAGACCGAGCTGGCGCAGCTCGCCGCCAAGGACGCACCCGGCGGCGGCTCGCCCGCTCTCTCGGGCTTTCGCCTGCTGCCCGAGGCGGCCTTCGCGTTCGATGCGCGCATCTCGCTGGCACGGCATGCCGAGAAATCGCTCGACGTGCAGTACTACCTGATCCAGAACGACGACGTCGGGCTGCTGTTCCTGAAGGAGCTGCGCGAGGCGGCCGCGCGCGGCGTGCGCGTGCGCCTGCTGGTGGACGATCTCTATACCGGCGGCGAGGACGAACTGTTCAGCGCGCTCTCGGCCTTTCCCAACGTGGAGGTGCGGCTGTTCAACCCGCTGCCTTCGCGCGCCGGTTCGCTTTCCACGCGGCTGCTGATGTCGTTGACCGACTTCGGGCGCATCAACCACCGCATGCACAACAAGATGCTGCTGGCCGACAACAGCTTCGCGGTCACGGGCGGGCGCAACATCGCCAACGAGTACTTCATGCGCAGCACGGCGGCGAACTTCATCGACATGGACGTGATCTCCAGCGGCCCGGTCGTGCGCGAGATGTCGGCCGGCTTCGACCGCTACTGGAACAGCCCGCACGTGCGCCCGATCGAGAACATCGCGCCGCTGCGCACCACGCGCGAGGCCGCGCAGCGCCGCTTCGACGAGATCGCGCGCACCGCGGTGCCCGACGTGGCCATGCGCCCGCGCGACATCCTCAACAAGTCGCCGGTGGGCGAGCAGCTGCTCACGGGCAAGATCGACCGCTACTGGGCGCCGTTCACGTTCTTCGTGGACGACCCCGAGAAGATCACGCGCAAGGCCGACCTCGCGTTCCAGGGCAGCGTGACCGAGGGCGCGCTGGGCGTGATCGACTCCGCGCGGCGCGACGTGAAGATCGCCTCGCCCTATTTCATTCCCGGCCCGCGCGGCATGGCGCAGATGAAGCGCGGTGTGGCGCAGGGCACGCACATCACCGTGGTCACCAATTCGCTGGGCGCCACCGACGAGCCGCTGGCCTATGCGGGTTACGAGCGCTACCGCGCCGACATGCTGAAGATCGGCGTCAACATCTTCGAGATCGCGCCGGTGCTCAGCGGGCGCTCGGGCCAGTTCGGGGACTTCGGCAAGACCACCAGCCGGCTGCACGCCAAGCTCGCGATCGTGGACGACGAGCGCTTCTTCGTCGGCTCGATGAACCTCGACCACCGCTCGGCGGCGGTCAACACCGAGGTCGGCCTCGTGATCGACAGCCCCGAGCTCGTGCGCGACTACGACAAGCTCATGCGCACCACCGGGCGCGTGAACATCGGCTACCGGCTGCGCCTGGGCCCCGACGGGCGCCGCGTGCAGTGGCTCGAGTACGACGACGCCGGCGGCGACATCGTCCACGAGGACGAGCCCGGCGAGTTCCTGTGGCTGCGCCTGAAGAACTGGTTGCTGCTGCCCATCGTGGGCGAAGAACTGTTGTAACGGCGGGTCGGCGCGCGCCGGTTGTCATCTTCAGAACGGGCAGCTGCGTTACATTTCTAGTAGAAATGTGAACGTTTGTGACAGCATTCTGGAGACTTCGACCATGACCGATCCCCTGCCGCGCGAGTCGATTGCGCCGCTTTCCAACAGCCGTCGCCGTGTGCTGACCGGTATGGCCGCCACCGCGGCGACCGCCGCAGCGGGCCTGGGACTGCCGGCCTTCGCGCAGAACCGCGCGGTGCGCGTGGGCACCACGTTCGACAACAGCAGTGTCGAGAAGGCCAACGGCCAGGGGCTCTTTCAGGGGTCGAGCGCCTTCTTCGCGGCGCTGAACAAGGCCGGCGGCATCGGCGGCACCAAGGTCGAGCTGGTGATGGCCGACGACACCTTCAAGCCCGACGTGGCCAAGGCCAACGCGCTGGCGTTCGAGAAGGACAGCGCCGTGCTCGCGCTGCTGCACCCGCTGGGCACGCGCCAGACGGCCGAGGTGATGGACGCGGTGCCCGGCATGGCCGTGGTCGGCCCCATCACCGGCACCATCTCGCTGCGCAAGAAGGCCTCGCCCAACACCTTCTGGGTGCGCGCCAACTACGACCAGGAAGTCGACAAGCTCGTGAGCACGGCCGCCGTGCTGGGCCAGAGCCGCATCGGCCTCGTGCATTCGGAAGACCCGCTGGGCCAGTCGGTGCTGGCGGCCTTCAAGAACGCGCTGGCCAAGGCCAAGCTGGAGCCGGCGGTCATCGCGACCACGCCCAACACCACCAGCATGGAAGTGGGGCCTGCGGCCGCCGCCATCGCCAAGGCCAAGCCGCAGGTGATCGTGGTGGGCCTGGCCGGCACGGCGCCGGTGTTCCTGAAGGCGCTGCGCGAGGCGGGCAACAGCAGCTCGGCCTACGGCCTGTCGATCACGGCCAGCGCGCTCGCGGCCATGGGCGACCTGGCCAAGGGCCTGGGTTTCGTGATCGTGGTGCCTTCGCCGTACTCGACCAAGTTCGAGATCGTGCGCCGCTACCAGGCCGACATGCTGGCCAGCGGCGTGAAGGAGTTCTCGCTCACCAGCCTGGAGGGCTACCTGAACGCCGCCGTGCTGGCCGAGGGCATGCGCCGCGCCGGCGGCCCGCTCACGCGGGCGTCGGTGATGTCGGGGCTGGCCAGCATCGAGAACTTCGACCTGGGCGGCGTGAAGATCAACTACGGGCGCACCAACCGCGAAGGCGGGCAGTTCGTGGACGTGGCGGTGATCGGCAGCCGCGGGCAGATGCTGAGCTGAGCCTGCGCTTCTGCGGGTAGCGTCTGCGGCTACTTCTGCGCGGTTCCCGCGCTGTGCGGGAGTGGCGCCGCTAAAGTGCAAGCCACCTGCACTGCCGGAGCTTTGCGCCCATGGACGACGACTTCTTGCTGCTGAACGGCCTGTTGCTGCTCGGCTTCGTGACCTGCGCATTGCTCGCCGTGGTCGCTTTCTTCGCCTGGCAGCGGCCCGTGTCGCAAGGCCGCATCGGCCCGCTGGAGGCCAGCCTTGGCTACGCCCTGTGCGTTGCCGCGGTGCCGCCGGCCGTGTGGTGGTGCGTGGGCGCCTATCTCCAGCGCCTTCAGGGCCTGAGCGGCAACGCCCCCTCGTTCTGGACGCACCTGGCGGACATCGGCGTGGCCTTCATCGTCTTCGCGTGCCTGTGGGTCTCGTGGGCGGTGGCCTTCGCGCTCGCGTGCCTCGCCGCGTGGCGCTTCAGCGTGTGCGCCCGGCGTTGGCGCGAACGGGCCGGGGCCTGAGGCCGGGGGGAGCCTCAGGCCGCCGGGTCAGCCCGCCACGTCCTCGGCAATGCCCACGCCGAGCAGGCCTTCGAGCAGGCCCCTGTCGGCGGCCAGCGCCGCGCTCGGGCCGGCATGCACGACAGTGCCGCGCTCCAGCACGATGGCCTTGTGCGTCATCTCCAGCGCCAGCACCGGATGCTGTTCGACCACGATGGACGCCAGTCCTTCCGACTCGCACAGCCGCCGGATTGCCGCGGCCAGCTCTTCCACGATGATCGGCGCGAGACCCTCCATGGGCTCGTCGAGCAGCAGCAGCTTGGGGTTGGTCATCAGCGCGCGGGCAATGGCCAGCATCTGCTGCTCGCCGCCCGAGAGCTGGTTGCCGTAGTTGCCGCGCCGCTCGCGCAGGCGCGGGAAAAAGTCGTATACGCGCTTGAGGTTCCACGCGCCGAAGCGCGCGATCACGGTGAGGTTCTCTTCCACGGTGAGCGAGGGAAACACCTCGCGCTCCTGCGGCACCCAGCCCAGCCCGGCGCGCACGCGCTGGTGCGAGGGCCAGCGCGTGATGTCCGCGCCCTGCCATCGAATGGCGCCCTGCATCACGCGCGTGTTGCCCATCAGCGTTTCGAGCAGCGTGGTCTTGCCTACGCCGTTGCGCCCGAGGATGGCGAGGCTCTCGCCCTGCTGCAATGAAAAGTCGAGGCGGTCGAGCACCACGGCGTTGCCGTAGCCGGCGGTGACGCGGTCGAACGCGAGTGCGGGTACGGATGCGGATGTTTCAGGCATGGTGATGAGAGCTTCCCAGGTAGACCTCGCGCACACGCGGATCGGTGCCGATCTCGGCCGGCGTGCCTTCGGTGAGGATGCGTCCGCCCACCAGCACCGAGATGCGGCGCGAGAAACGGAAGACGAGCTTCATGTCGTGCTCGATGAACAGCACGCTGATGTCTTCGGGCAGCGCCGCGATGGCTTCGAACAGCTCGCCGCTCTCGTCTTCCGGCACGCCGGCCGCGGGCTCGTCGAGCAGCAGGATGCGGGGTTTGGCGGCCAGCGCCAGCGCAATCTCGAGCAGGCGCTGCTTGCCGTAGGGCAGCTCGGACACGGGCACGTCGGCCAGGCTGTCGAGCTTGAGCGTGCCGAGCAGCGCGTGCGCTTCGTCGAACACCGAGGTGCATCCCGTGAGCGGGCGCCACCAGGTGGCGCCCAGCCCTTCGCGCTCGCTGATCGCCAGCACCACCGACAGCAGCGGCGTGAGGCTGGGGAACAGCGTGTTGATCTGGAAGGTGCGCGCCAAGCCCATGCGGGCGCGCTTGTCGCAGGGCAGGCGCGTGATGTCGCGCTCGCCCATGTGGATCGAGCCGCTCGTGGGCTTGAACACGCCGGTGAGCAGGTTGATGAGCGTGGTCTTGCCCGCGCCGTTGGGGCCGATCAGCGCTTGCCGCGCGCCGGGTTCGAGCGAGAGGTTCACCTCGCTCACGGCCTGGAAGGCGCCGAAGCGGATGCCCAGGTTCTGCGTGCGCAGCGTGTGGGTGGTGGAGCCGCTCATCGCGCCTTCCCCGTGCGAACGAAGCGCGACAGCGCCCCCATGATGCCGCCGCGCCCCAGCATGACGGCCGCGATCAGGAAGATGCCGAGCCAGAACATCCAGTACTGCGGGTTCATGTCGGCGAACCCGTCGTGCACCAGCATGTAGACGATGGCGCCGATCATTCCGCCATACAGACGCCCGGTGCCGCCGAGCACGAGGATGATGAGCACTTCGGCCGAGCGGTTGAAGCCGATCGACTCGATGCCGACGAACTGCGTGGTCTGCGCCAGCAGCGCGCCCGCCACGCCGGCCACGGCGGCCGAGAAGGCGTAGGCCATGCGCAGCCGCGCTTCGACCGGCGAGCCGATGGCCAGCATGCGCTTGCGGCTGTCGTGGATGCCGCGCAGCGCCAGGCCGAAGGGCGAGCGCAGCACCAGCCGCACGAGCAGGAACATGGCGAGCACCACGCCGAAGGCATAGCAGAAGGCGGTCTTGCCGTAGAGGTCGAAGTCGAAGAAGCCGAGCACGGGCGCAATGACCACGCCCTGCAGGCCGTCGGTGCCCCCGGTGATGCCCGAGAGCCGGTTGGCCACCTCGAACAGGAGCACGCACACGCCGATGGTGATCATCAGCCGCGTGAGGTCGGCGCCGCGCACCACGAGGTAGCTCAGCGCATAGCCCAGCAGGCCGCTGACGACCAGCGCGAACACGAGGCCGGTGAAGGGCTCGCCCCAGCCGTACTTGGCGAGCAGGCCGGCGGCGTACGCACCCGCGCCGAAGAAGGCGGCGTGGCCGACGGTGAGGATGCCCGCGTAGCCCAGTGCCATGTCGAGCGACACGGCGAACAGGCCGAAGATCATGACCTGGCTCATCAGCGTGAGCTTGTCGGGCAACAGGAAGAAGGTGGACGCGAGTGCGAGCCAGAAGGCGACCTCGGCGATGCGCAGCTGCGCGGCGGAAACGTTCAGGGCTTTCATGCGATCCCCTTCTTCGCCACGATGCCGTGGGGCCGCACCAGCAGCATGACGATCATGACCACGTAGATGAGAAAGGCCCCTGCTTCAGGCCAGTAGTACTTGCCCGCCACATCGACGATGCCGACCAGCAGCGCCGCGATGAACGGCCCGGTGACGGTGCCCGCACCGCCCACGCACACCACCATCAAGAAGTAGACGAGGTACTTGAGCGGGAACGAAGGCTCCAGCCCCAGCATGCCCAGGCTCAATGCACCGCCCAGCCCCGCGAGACCGCAGCCCAGCGAGAAGGTCAGGAAGAACAGGCGCTGCACATGAATGCCCGTGCCGCCCGCCACGCGCTGGTTGTCCACCGCCGCGCGCACCATCGCGCCGTAGCGCGTCTTGCCCAGGCCCAGCAGCAGCGCCACCAGCACGGCCACGCCGCAGACGATCAGGAACAGGCGGTAGCGGCCCACCTCGAGGCCGAACATCGACACCTGCCCGTCGAGCGCCGGCGGCAGCGTGAAGGGCTGCATCGTCGGGCCGAAGAAGTAGGTGAACGCGGCGATCGACACGAACACCACGCCGATCGACAGCAGCACCTGGTCGAGCGGATGCGCGCGGTACAGGCGCCGGTAGAACACGAACTCCAGCACCGCGCCCACCAGCGCAGCCGACACGAAGGCCGCCGCCAGCGAAAGGCCGAAGCCCACGCCGAATTGGTTCATCAGCACGCTCGCGGCGTAGCCGCCCACCATCGCGAAACTGCCGTGCGCGAGGTTGACGAAATTCATGAGCCCCATCGTGATGGACAGGCCCACGCCGATGAGGAACAGGAGCATGCCGTAGGCCACTCCGTCGAAGATCACGATGCCCATGAGTTTCCTGCTTGCTGCGTGCTGGCTGGCGGCTTGCGTTGCGCCTTACTTGGCGGCGGCTTCCTTGGCCGGGTCCTTCACGCGGTCGAACTTGTCGAACTCCACGTTCACCAGCTGGCCGTTCACGCGTTCGGTCTTGCGGATGTACACGGTCTGCACGATGTCGCGCGTGGCCGGGTCGATCTCGATCGGGCCGCGCGGGCTCTCGAAGCTCAGGCCCTTGAGCGCCTCCATGAACTTGTCGCCGCCGGTGTCGCCCTTGGTCTTGGCCAGTGCCAGGTCGATGGCGGCCATGGCGTCATACGCGGTCACGGCGAAGTAGCTCGGGCGCAGCTTGGCGCCGTTGTCGGCGGCGAAGTCTTTCACGAACTTCTGGTTCTTGGGCGAGGGGTGCGCGAACGAGTAGTGGTGGCTGGTGACCAGGCCCAGCGCCACGTCGCCGGTGGCGTCGAGGTAGCTGTCGTCGGTGGCTTCACCCGTGGCGTACAGCTTGATGCCGGCCTGCTCCATGCCGCGCTCCTTCCACACCTTCAGGAAGGCCGGCGGCATCACGCCCGAGGGGAAGAAGAAGAACACGGCCTGGGGCTTGGCGTCCTTGATGCGCTGCACGTAGGCCGAGAAGTCGGGGTTGTTCATGGGCGTGCGCACCTCGCCCGACACCTTGCCGCCGCCGGCGGTGAAGGTCTTCTTGAAGGCGGTTTCCGCATCGACGCCCGAGGCGTAGTCGGCCACCACGGTGTAGGCGTCCTTGATGCCTTCCTTGAGCATGTAGCGCGCCATCGGGTCGGTGACCTGCTGCACGGTGAACGACAGGCGCGCCACGTAGGGCGAGCTGGTGGTGATGGCCGACGAGGCGGCGTTCATCACGATGGTCGGGATCTTGGCCTGCGTGGCGATGGCGCCCACGGCGTAGGCGTTGGGGCTGAAGTCCAGGCCGGTGAGGATGCTCACCTTGTCGCGCACGATGAGCTCCTGCGCGATGCGCTTGGCGGCGTCGGGCGCGGGGCCCGCGGTGTCCTTCTTGATGATCTCCACGGTGCGCCCGCCCACCTTGCCGCCGTGCTCCTTCAGGTACAGCGCGATGCCCGCGTCGAACTGGCGGCCGTAGTCGGCATAGGGGCCGGAGTAGGTGGCGATGAGGCCGATGCGCAGCGGCTCGTCGGCGGCGTGCGCCGTCGCGCCCAGCAGGCCGAAGCCGGCCAGCAACAGGGTCGACAGGAGGGTTCTCTTGGAGATCGTCATGGGCGTCGTTGGCGTCATTTGAAAAGACCTTTCAGGTGGAGTGAATGCGCCCCTCGGGCGCCGCTGTCATGTAACCGGATGCGCAAAGCGGGCGATGATGCCCGACCCCCGCTTCAGATCTGCGTATCGGGCACGCGCACCGTGAGGCCATCGAAGGCGGCCGTGACGGTGAGCTGGCAGCTCAGGCGCGAGCCCGGCCTGCGTTCGGAGGCGACCGCGTCGAGCAGGGCGCTTTCCATGTCGTCGGGCGGCGGCAGCAGGTCGAGGAAGGCGTCCTCCACGTAGACGTGGCAGGTGGCGCAGGAGCAGCAGCCGCCGCACTCGGCGTCGATGCCGCGCACGTTGCCGCGGATGGCGGTCTCCATCACGCTGGCGCCGAGCTTGGCGTTGACGTCGCGCGTGGTGCCGTCCTTGAGGATGTAGTGGATCGTGGGCATGGAAAGGTCTAGAAGATGTCGAAGTACTCGCGGTGTTCCCACTCGCTGACTTCGAGGTTGAAGCGGGCGATTTCCGCTTCCTTGATGTGGCACAGGTAGTCGACGAAGGTCTTGCCCATCTGCGCGTTGAGCATCTCGTCGCTGCGCAGGCAGGCCAGCGCCTCGCCCAGCGAGCGCGGCAGTTGCTCGGCCGGCGTCTCGTAGGGTGCGTCGGCGGAGGGGCCGGGGTCGATGCGGTTCTTCATGCCGTCCAGGCCCGAGAACAGCTGCGACGCCAGGTACAGGTACGGGTTGGCCGTGGGCTCGCCCACGCGGTTCTCGATGCGCGAGGCGTTCTGCCCCACGCCGCCGAGCACGCGCAGCATGGCGCCGCGGTTGTCCTTGGCCCAGATCGCGCGGTCGGGCGCGAGCGAGAAGGGGCGGTAGCGCCGGTAGCCGTTGATGGTCGGGCTCGCGAGCGCCGCGGCGCCGCAGGCGTGCGCTTTCAGCCCGCCCAGGTAGTGCATGCCGATCTCGCTCAGGTGCCGGCCCTCGGCCTCGGGCATGAAGGCGTTCACGCCGTCGCTCTTGCGCCGCAGCGACTGGTGCAGGTGCCAGCCGCTGGACATCACGTTCGGAATTTTCGGGCGGCACATGAAGGTCGCGTGCAGCCCGGCGCGCTGGCAGATCTGCTTGATGGCGCTGCGCAGCAGCACCATGGTGTCGGCCGGCGTCACGCCCGCGGTGGGACCGAAGGTCAGCTCGAACTGGCTCGGGCCGAACTCGATTTCCAGCGAGCGCAGCGGCAGGCCCAGCGCGATGAGCTGCGAGCGCAGCAGCTCCATCAGCGTGTCGACGCGGTCGTAGCGCAGCTCGGTCAGGTACTGGTGGCCGTGCGAGAGCAGCGACACGCGCGGCGGCTCGCCGGGCTGGCCCGAGTCGGCCAGGTTCATGCGCGCGTCTTCCAGCTTGAAGACGTGGAACTCCACCTCGAGGCCGGCGATGAAGTCCAGCCCCAGTTCGTCGAGCTGGCGCACCGCGCGCTGCAGGATCTGGCGCGTCGCAAAGGGGCAGGGCTTTCCGTCGGCCATGTAGGCGTCGCACAGCACCCAGCCGGTGCGCGGGGACCACGGCAGCACCTTGAAGGTGGCGGGGTCGGCCACGACGGTGAAGTCGGCGCCGCCCTGCAGGCCCTCGATGGCGAAGCCGCCGTTGGCGCTGAACACGGGGAACACGGTCTTGTGCGAGGTGTCCTTGGCCAGCAGGGTGGAGGTGAGGTTCACGCCCTCCCACAGGGCCGAGCGGGCCTCGGTGGCCACCAGCGTCTTGCCGCGCAGGATGCCGTGCTGGTCGGGCCAGGCGAAGCGCACGAGGTCGACCTCCGCGTTGTCGATGCGGCGCACCAGTTCCCTGGCCTGCGCGTGCTGGTCGTCGGACCAGAGACCGAAACGGTCGACGAATGTGTTGCTGCTCATGGCGTGCGCTCAGCCGGCGAGCCGGGCGGCAGCCCAGTCGGACTTCAGGCGGCGCGCGCGGTCGGCGTCCTGCCAGTAGGCCTCGGTGGCGGCTTCGTCGCTGACGTTGCGCCCGATGCCGTCAATGGACGGCGGCCCGGTCATCGCGGCGGCTTGCGCGGCGTCGATGAGCATCGGCGCGGTTTCGCCGGCCAGCGTGGCCTCGATGGCCTTCACCAGCATGCGGCGGTAGGCCACGATGCCCTTGTCGGTGCTGCCCAGGTGCTCGCGCGTGCGGTCCTGGATGGCGCCTTGGGACTCGACGGCCCATTGGTCATGCACGTTGATGTCGTCGCCCATGCCGGTGTAGGTTTCGGTCAGCTGTTCCTCGATGCTGAAGCCGTAGTTGTTGCGCTTGTTCTTGCGCGAGGTGTAGTCGGGCAGCTCGTACAGCTTCAGGCGCTGGTCGCGCATCTGCTGCTTGTCGACCGGGCCGGTGAAGCTGGTGAACACGGCGTACCAGTAGCAGTGCGTGTCGTCGACCGGCACGTGCCATTGCGAGATGGTCATCTCCGCGCTCATCGGGATCACGAAGGCCTGCGGGAACACCACGTTGGTCACGCGCACGTGGGTGGTGTCTTCGCTCAGCTTGCGCAGGGCCTTCAGGCGAAAGCCGTAGTCGGTGGTCTCCACGCTGATGTCGGGGCGGTCGTACTCGCGCAGCACCTTGGTGATGGGCATGTCGGAGTCGGCCGAGGCGCCTCGGAACTGCTTGCCGTAGCTCTCGGAGGTGTCTTCGTCCTCGAAGAAGCGGTGCAGGTACGAGGCGTGCGCGGGGTCGATGCCCACTTCGAGCGCCTGCAGCCAGTTGCACTCGAACAGGCCCTTGAAGGCGAAGGTGTGGCTGTCGGGCGCGACGAAGCAGTCGAAGTCGGGGAAGGCGGGGGGCTCGCCCTCGCCGATGTACGCGAAGACCACGCCGGCCTTCTCGACCACCGGATAGGCCGACTGCTTGATGCGGCTGCACAGCTTGCTGGTGGCGGGCTCGGCCGGGGTTTCGAGGCAGTTGCCCTTGGCGTCGAACAGCCAGCCGTGGAAGGCGCAGCGGATGCCGCCGTTTTCCAGCCGGCCGAAGGCAAGGTCGGCACCGCGGTGCGGGCAGTCGCGGTCGAGCATGCCGAGCTGGCCGCTCTCGTCGCGGAACAGGACGAAGTCCTGCCCCATGAGCTTCACCGGCTTGACCGGGCGCAGGCCCGCCAGTTCGTCGGTCAGGGCCACCGGCTGCCAGTAGCGGCGCAGCAGCTGGCCGGCCGGCGCGCCGGGTCCGACGCGGGTGATGAATTCGTTCTGCTCTGCGCTGATCATCGTGCGGGCTCCATCGTGGGTGCTGTGGGAAGAGGCTTGTTTGTCATTGCATGCAACTGCATGCATTGTCTTGGTGATCCTCCACATCGGTCAAACCTGCATCGGCTTTTTTGCCCTGAAACGGGGCATTGAAGCGCCACAGTCAGGGTAAATACGCAGACTTCCGTGTGTTTTACACACCTGCTGACGAAGAATGCATGCAACAACTGAGCCAGCATAAATCTGCTGCGTGCAATGAGGGCGCGTCTCCTAGAATCCGCCGATGGACTCCCAACAATCCCGCGTGCTCGTGCAACTGCGCGACCTGATCCTCAAGGGCGCATTCGTGCCCGGAGAGCGGCTGGCCGAGATCCCGCTCGCAGAGAAGCTCGACGCCTCGCGCACCCCGGTGCGCCTCGCGCTGGCCAGCCTGGAGCATGAAGGCCTGATCGAACAATCGCCCAGCGGCGGCTACCAGATGCGCCGCTTCACCTCGCAGGAGGTGGCCGACGCCATTCGCGTGCGCGGCGTGATCGAGGGCTTCGCGGCGCGCCTGCTGGCCGAGGACGGTGCGTCGCGCCAGCTGCTGCGCGACCTGAAGGACTGCCTGGACGACGGCGACCGCGCCGTGAACAAGCCGAGCATGGAAATCGACGACTACGCGGCGTACGTCGAAATGAACGACCGCTTCCACAAGCTGATCCTCGAAGGCTGCGGCAACCTGGCCCTGAAGCGCGTGATGGACATGCTGGGCGGCCAGCCCTTCGCCGCGCCGAGCGCCATGCTGCCGATGCAGTCGTCGATGGAAGAAGGCCAGCAATGGATGCGCCAGGCGCATCGCACCCATCACGCGATGGTGCAGGCGATCGAGCGGGGGCAGGGCTCGCGGGCGCAGGCGCTGGGCGAGGAGCACGTCGAAATTGCGCGCATGAACCTTGACTACGCGCTGGAGCGGCCGGAACTGGCGGCCGAATTGATGCCCGGCATCCGCCTGGTGTCCAAGGGCCGCAGCAGCTGAACGTCAGGTCGGAACTGCTCGGTCTGTAAAAGACTGGTTGGTATTTCGGCATCCAGTCCGTCTGATCGGCGACGCTCAAGACTAGAATTTCGCCCATGAGTGCCACCGCCCCCGCCAAGACCTCCTTCAAGGAACAGATGCTGCAGGCCCGCGAGGAGGCCATCGTCCAGACGGCCAACCGCCTGCTCGCCGAGAAGGGCTTCGAGTCGATGACGGTCGACGAGGTGGCGGCCGCCGTCGGCATCGCCAAGGCCAGCCTCTACAAGCACTTTCCCAGCAAGGAAGACCTGGCCGCCGCGGCGATGGTGCGCATCATGCAGCGCACCCTCGACTTCGTGGCTGCCGTGCCGGCCGAGGACACCCCCGTCGCCAAGCTGCGCGCCGTGGTGCGCTGGTCGATGCAGGTGCAGCTGGCCGGCGAGATGCCCTCGCTGCCGCACCAGAACTCCACGCTGCGCGCCGCGCTGATGAACAACCGCGGCTACCTCGACCGCCTGGTGACCCTGAGCGACAAGCTCGGCGGCTGGATCCAGGCCGCGCAGGCCGACGGCTCGCTCAACTCGAAGCTGCCCGCGATTGCCGTGCTGTACACCTTGTATGCGCGCGCCTGCGATCCGGTGCTCGGTTTCCTGAAGGCCGGCGGACTGCAGACCGACGAGCAGATCGTCGACCTGGTGCTCGCGACCTGCTTCGACGGCATCGCCTCGCGCTGACTGCACAGCGGGGCGCTGCGCGCACGTCGAGGCCTGGTTCTTCAGCGCACCTCGATCAGCAGTCCGGGCCTGAAGCCTTCCTGTTCGCCGTTGCGCGCGTAGCCCAGCGGATTGGCCACCACGCGGCAGCCGTTCTTCACGTAGTCGGACGGGCAGTGCAGGTGGCCGTGCAGCCATAGCTTCGCGTGGGGCAGGAGTTCGTCCAGCCCATTGCAGAAACCGGCCGTGCCGGGCGTCAGGCCGTAGCGCGGGTCGCCGCTCTCGAGACTGGGCGCGAAGTGCGTGATGGCCACCGTGGTGCCGTCGAACGGCTCGGCCAGCGCCTGCGCGAGCCAGGCCTGGCAGGCCAATCCCTGCTCCCGCAACTGCGCAGCGAGGAAGAGCTCGCCGTGACGCATGGTGGCTGCTTTTTCAAGGTAGAAGTCAGCCGCGCGCATGGCCTTGCCGCGCTTCTTCAGCGCCTCGGCCAGGCTGTCGGTGGGCACGGCGAGCGCGTCGAAGTCCGCCCACAGCGTGGTGCCGATGAAGCGGATGCCGTCGATCACGCGGGTTTCGCGTTCCAGCCAGAGGATTCCGAGCTCTTCGCAGAGCGCGCGCAGCTTGTCGTGGGTTTCGTCGAAGTCGACGTTGTCGTACTCGTGGTTGCCCGGCACGTAGATCACCGGCGTGGGCCAGCCGTTGCGCGGGGAAAAACGGCCCAGGCCGAAGTCCGTGTCGGTCAGGCGGGAGCCTTCCTGGTACGAGCCGATGTCGCCCGCCAGGATCAGCATGTCGGCACCCGGCACGGGCTCTGCATGGAAGCGGGGGTGGGACTCCAGGTGCAGGTCGGAGAGCAGTTGCAGCTTCATCGTCGGGGCAGTCTAGGTGAATTGCCCCATGCATGAAGCGCATAAGGTCGCACTTGTTTTGTTAGGGATAACCCTTAATCTTGGTACATCAACCACTCAGAGCACGGCCACAAGCCGCGCAACATCATGTTCAGCCTCATCGCCCAAGTGGCACGTTTCTTCCGTTCCTCCACCGTCAACGCCCCCGCGAGCCATGCGTCGGCCCTGATGGAAAGCGCCGACATGCGTGCCGGCCGCGGTGCCCACGACGCGCAGGAACTGCGCGCTGCCGCGAGCGCCTGGCTCAGCGTCGTCCGCTGATCCGTTTCGGTCAGCCGGGCACCTTCTGCCCGAGGACCGATCCGGCGAAAGCCGAGGCTGCCGAGCGCAACAGCGCGGTGCGCAGCCACTCGTGCGCATGCCCGTGCTGGGCGCGCCGGTGCCAGATGGCATCCACGTGCACCGGCGGCTGGTCGAAGGGCAGGTCGCGCAGCACCAACTGGTCGTCGATGCCGGTCACCGTCACGAAGTGACGCGGCAGCACGGTCAGCAGGTCTGAATTGGCGACCACCCGGCCCGCCGTGAAGAACTGGTTCACCGTCACCACGATGCGCCGCTCGCGCCCCAGGGCGCCCAGCGTCTGGTCGATGAAGCCGTACGGCCTCCCCGAAAAGCTCACCAGCAGGTGCCGCGCCGCGCAATAGTCGTCGAGCGTGAGGGGCGACTTTGCCAGCGGGTGGTCCCGCCGCATTACGCACACATATTGACCCAGGTAAAGCCGCTGGGTCTCGAACGCCACGCCCACGCCCGACTGCCCGCGTGCCGCGAGGCTGGCGATCACCGCCGGGAAATAGCCAACGGCCATGTCGACTTCTTCTTGCTCGAGCATGCGGCGCGGGTCGCGCGTGGTCAGGGGCAGCACGCGCATCGAGATGGCGGGTGCTTCCTTTTCAGCGATCTGCACCAGGCCCGGGATGAGCTCGGCCGCCGTGGCGTCGGCCATGGCCAGCAGGAAGGTGGTGTCGGCGGTGCCCGCATCGAACTCACCGGGCGCCAGCGTGTGCTGCAACTGGCGCAGGGCGTCTCGCACGGTCGGCCACAGGGCCAGCGCGCGGGGCGTGGGCTCCACGCCGGCACCCGAGCGGCGCACCAGTTCGTCTCCCAGCACCTCGCGCAAGCGCCTCAGCGCGTTGCTCACCGCCGGCTGGGTGATCGACAGGTTGCGGGCGGCGCGCGTGAGGTTGCGCTCCGCCATCACCTCGTCGAAGACGCGGAGCAGGTTGAGGTCGAGCGTGCGAAAGTTGACGTCCATCAGTGCTATGAATGATAAACATCAGAAAGATAAAGTGGAAACGCACTAGGGTAAGCCCTAATATCACTGCATCGGCCTTGTTCGCCACCACTGATTACCACTATCCCTTAGGAGGGATGCATCATGACCAGCTTCGTCCACGTTGACCAACCTACTGTCCACCCCGGCGTGCATCGCGCCGAAGTCCTGTTCGGCCAGATCCAGGCCGCCCGCGCCGGTGCCAACGGCGCCCGCCCCCTCATCGCCCTGCTGATCGTCGCCATTGCCGCGGCCGTGCTGGTGGTGACCGACTCGCTCGTGTCGAACTGGAACGAAGGCAGCGTGCTCGCCGTGTGGGCGGTGTTCTGCCTTGCAGCCATCGGCTTGTTTGCGCTGTTTGCCGGCTCGGTCCGCCAAAGCAGCGTCGCTGGCGCCTGGCGTGCTGCTGCTCAGCGCCGTGCTGCTGCTCGCGCTGACGCTCGTTTCCTGGAAACGGCCAAGAACGATCCGCGCGTGATGCAGGAATTGCAGGCCGCCATGTGGCGTCAGCAATCGCAAGGCACTGTGCCCGCTGCTGAAGCCGCCAAGATCGATGCCGTTGCCCGTATGAACCTGCGTTCGCAGGAAGCACGCATGCCTACGCTGTACGAAGCGATGCGTCGCATGAACAACTCGCGCTATTACTAAGCAGCGAGTTGCAGGATGCAAAGCCGCCCTTGGGCGGCTTTTTGCTTTTTAGTGTGTGAAGCCGGTCGGGCAAGTGACTGCTTGATGAAAAATCTTCTCCTCCTTGCTCGAAGTGCTAAAAACTGTGCATAATCGAGGGCTCGACTGACAGTCACCGCAAGGTGTTGGTTGCGATGGGTTTCTTCGGAGCTGATTGCGAGTTGG